>NZ_JBIVXY010000014.1:56785-226794 GCF_044769485.1 Kitasatospora sp. NPDC090308
GGGGGGGGGGGGGGGCGGGGGGGGGGGGGGGGGGGGGTGGCGGGCCCCCGGGGGGGGGGGGGGGGGGGGGCCAACCCCCCCCCCCCCCCCCCCCCCCGCCCCGGGACCGGCCCTACCAGGGAAGCGGACCGTCCTCGTTGAAGAACCCGCCGCTGGGGCCGCCGTCCGGCAGCGCCGCCAGCCGGACGGCGATCGCCGCGCCCTGCGCGGGGGTGCGCACGCCGCGGTGGCCGTTCAGGTCGGTGGCGCAGTAGCCGGGGCAGGCCAGGTTGATCAGGATGCCGGTGTCGCGCAGCTCCTTCGCGTACTGCACGGTCACCGCGTTCAGGAAGGTCTTCGACGGGGAGTAGGCCGCCGAGATCGGGCCGGTCTCCTCCCCCGGCCGGGACTGCAGGGTCAGCGACCCCACCCCGCTGGACATGTTGACGATCCGCGGCGAGGCCGAGCGGCGCAGCAGCGGCAGGAGCGCGTTGGTCACCCGGATCACGCCGAGCACGTTGGTCTCCACCGCCAGCCGGACCTCCGCGAGGTCCACCAGGGTCGGCTCCTGCGGCGAACCGCCGGTCACCGCCGCGTTGTTGACCAGGACGTCGAGCCGCCCGAAGCGGTCCGCCAGCAGCTCCGCCGCCGCGGCCACCGAGGCGTCGTCGGTGACGTCCAGCGGCACCCCGAAGGCGTCCGCCCCGCCCGCCCGCAGCGCCTCGACGGCGGCCTCCCGCCGCCCCTCGTCCCGGGCGCCCACGCCCACCCGCCAGCCCAGCGCGCCGAGGCCCGCCGCGATCTCGTACCCGATGCCCTTGTTCGCGCCGGTCACCAGCGCCACCGTCGGCGCGCCCTGCTCGTGCTGCTCGTGCTGCTCGTGCTGTTCGTTCTTCTCGTTCATACCGCCATGCTCGGCCCGCCGCCCCGGCCGTGGCCAGGACCGATCCGGCACCCCGGCGATACCCGGCGGGTATCGCCGTAGGCTGGACGGATGGAGACCCGGGAACTGCGGTACTTCGTCGCCGTCGCCGAGGAGTTGCACTTCGGGCGGGCGGCCCAGCGGCTCGGCATGGCCCAGCCCCCGCTGTCGCGGGCCGTCGCCCGGCTGGAGCGCCGGCTCGGCACCGTCCTGCTGACCCGCGACAGCCACGGCGTGGCGCTGACCGACGCGGGCCGGGTGCTGCTGCGCGAGGGCCGCACCGTGCTGGACGCGGTCGCCGCGGCCGAGGCCCGCACCCGCCGGGCCGGGCAGCCGGGCCTGGTGCTGGTGGCGAAGGCGGGCGCGTCCACCGAACTGCTGGCCAAGCTGCTGGCCGCCTACGCCGCCGAGCCCGACGCGGTGCCGGTGGACGTCCGGCTGTGCCAGTACGGCGAGCAGGGGCCGCTGCTGCGGCGCGGCGAGGCGGACGTGGCGCTGCTGCACCTGCCGTTCGACTCCGCGGCCGGCCTGGACACCGAGGAGCTGCGCACCGAGGGCCAGGTCGCCCTGCTGCCCGCCGGGCACCCGCTGACCGCCCGCCGCGAACTGCGCCTCGCCGACCTGGCCGAGCTGACCGACCTGCCCGCCCCGCGCTACCCGCGCTCCGACGGCACCCACCGCGACGGCCCCGGCCCGGCGATCCGCGACCACGCCCAGCTCTACCAGCTGATCGCCCTCGGCCGGACCTACGCCGTCCTGCCCGACTCCGCCCGCAGCCAGCTCCGCGACGACGTCGCCGTCCGCCCCGTCCCGGACGCCCCGCAGGTCACCACCCTCCTCGCCTGGCCCCCCGACAGCCGCTCCCGCGCCCTGGCCGCCCTGCTCCGGACGGCGACCGGGAGCTCGGCCGGGGGTCCGGCCGGGGGTCCGGCCGGGAGCCCGGTCTCCTGACGGCCCGCCGGGGGCGGCCCGCCGCACCACCGGACCCCGGCCGGGGCCGACGCCCGCGGCGTGGACCCCGGGTCCGGCCGCCGGCCCGGCGCGGTCTTCCAGCTGTGGCGCGAGTCCGACGCCGCCGACGGTCCGCGGCCCGAGGACGGTGAGGACGGCGAGGACGGCGACCCGGGCACCCACCACCGCCGTCACCACCCTCGCCCGCAGCCCGAGCCCGGCCCGGCCCGAGCCCCACGCCCCGCCGCAGGCCCGTCCGGGAGCCCCGTCCGCCCCGTCCGCGCGTCCGGCCGGGCCGGGGCTGGCGGGTCAGTTCTGCGTCGGTATCGGCTTGGCCGCCAGCGAGCGGGCCGAGTTGGGGTCGGAGAGCGCGGACGGCGGCAGGATCTCGGGGGCGGCGGCCTGGGCCGGGACGGTGGCGGCGGCCTCCTCCCTGAGCTTGACGCCCGCCAGGTCGAAGGCGGCCTTGAGCCGCAGCCGCAGCGCCCGGGCGACCTGCGCGGACTTGCCGGGGGTGCAGCGGGCCTCGACCCGCAGCTGCACCGAGTCCACGGCCACCGACTCCACGCCCAGCACCTTGACCCGGCCCCAGACCAGCTCGTCGTACGGGCTCTCCTTGGCGAGCTGCTCGGCGGTCTCGGTGATCAGCGCCTCGACCTGCTCCAGGTCCTCCTTGTAGCCGACCTGCACGTCGACGGTGGCGGTGCCCCAGCCCTGGCTCATGTTGGCGATCCGCTTGACCTCGCCGTTGCGGATGTACCAGATCTCACCCGCCGAGCCGCGCAGCTTGGTGACCCGCAGGCCGACCTCCAGCACGGTGCCGGTGGCGACGCCGGTGTCGATCTCGTCGCCGACGCCGTACTGGTCCTCCATGATCATGAAGACGCCGGAGAGGAAGTCGGTGACCAGGTTGCGGGCGCCGAAGCCGATCGCCACGCCCGCCACGCCCGCGGAGGCCAGCAGCGGGGCCAGGTCGACGCCCAGCACCGACAGCGCCATCAGCGAGGCGGTGCCGAGGATGCCGAACGAGGCCACCGAGCGCAGCACCGAGCCGATCGCCTCGGAGCGCTGCTGGCGCCGCTCGGTGTTGACCACGCCGGTGTTGGCCAGCAGCCCGCCGAGCACCCCGTGGTCGCCGTCGCCCTCCGCGGGGCGGCCCATCCGGGTGACCAGCTTCTCGATCACCTTGCGGACCACCGCCCGCAGCACCAGGGCCAGCCCGAGGATCAGCACGATCCGCAGCCCGGAGACGACCCAGCCCTGCCAGTTGTCGTCCAGCCAGCCGGCCGCCTGCCGGGTGGTGTCGGTCACATCGGCCGTGCTGGTGGGCAGCGTGAACGTCGGCGTGCTGGTGCTGTCGGTAGCGGAATCGGCGAGCATCGCCCCACTGTAGCGAGCCTGTTCCGGGCCCCGTTCACCCGCTCGGACGGCCTGCGAACGGTTCCGGACACGCACCGCAGCACCACCCGCACGGTACGTGCAGGAGGGCCGCGAGCTGGGCATACCGGCTATGGCGGAACGCGCGGGGGCTCACCGCACGCGCGCGGCCCGTTCACGGAGAAATGGTGGCGTCGTACGACGACGTAAGGCGACACTGAGGGAGATCACGTCCCGCGAGGGCCGCGGTCACCCGCTCGACTCGGCGCGAGCCACGCGCCGCAGGCGTCCAAGGAGGCCCCGTGCCGCATGTCCTTGTCCTCAACGCGTCGTACGAGCCACTCGGTGTCGTCTCGATGCGACGCGCTCTCATCCTCGTCCTCAACCACAAGGCGATCGCCCTGGAGGATGCGGGCACCACTCTGCACAGCGCCACCGGTGCCGTCCAGGCGCCGTCCGTCGTCAAACTGACCCGTTTCGTGCGGGTCCCCTACCGCGGCCCCGTACCGCTGACCAGGCGGGCGCTGTTCGCCCGCGACCACGGTCGGTGCGTGTACTGCGGGGCCGCCGCCACCAGTGTCGACCACGTCATCCCGCGCAGCCGGGGCGGACAGCACCGGTGGGACAACGTGGTGGCGGCCTGCCGCCGCTGCAACCACACCAAGGCCGACCGGCACCTCGCCGACCTCGGCTGGCGGATGAAGCGCCCCCCGGCCGCGCCCAGCGGCCTGGCCTGGCGGGTCATCGGCACCGGGATCAAGGACCCGCGCTGGCGGCCCTACCTGGAGCCGTACGGCGGCCTCGACCAGTTCCGGGACTTCGAGCACCACGACCATCCGGAGACGGTCCTGCCCGCCCCCGTCCGCACCCGTCCGATCCGCCGCGGCGAGCAGCACGCTCCGCTCTCCGCCTGAACAGACAAGGGCCTGCCCGACACGACAACCGGTACGCCTCATGGGCCGCCGGCGCCCCCGCGACGGGAGCGTCGGCGGCCCGCCGCGTGCCACGGCACCTGGACGCCGCGTGCCACGGCGCCCGCCCGCCGTGCCGCGCTACGGCGCCTGCACGCCGTACAGCTCCACCCCGGACAGCGCGTACCCGTAGCGGGTGGCCCGGCCCACGCCCTGCACCCGCAGGTAGCGCGCGCCCGGCGCGTCGAAGCGGACCGTCTCGGTGCCGCCCTGCCCGTTGCCCACCTCCGCGACGGTGGTCCACACCACGCCGTCGGCCGAGGTCTCCAGCCGGTACGCGGAGGCGTACGCCGCGCCCCAGTGCAGCACCGCCGAACCCAGCCGGACCGGCTGCGGCAGCCGCAGCTGCACCCAGGCGCCGTCCTCGGCGGGGGAGCTCCAGGAGGTCCCCGGGTCGCCGTCGGCGACCGCCGCCGCCGGGGTCTTCGCGCTGTCGTCGCCCGAGGAGGAGGCCGCCGCCGACCGCGCCAGGTCCGGCCCGCCGGTCGGCGGGACGACGTGCACCAGCAGCTCCTGGCGGACGGTCAGCGTGCCCGCGGTGAACACCACCGGCACCCGGTAGCTGCCCGACGGGGTGTCCGCGGCGGCCGTGACCAGCAGCGGCGCGCCCACCTGGCCGCCGCGCGGCACCGTCACCGCCGGGGCCGGGGCCACCGTGAGGCCCTTGGCCACGGCCGGGACCTCGGCGGTCAGGGTGCCGGTCAGCGGGTCCGGCCGGCCGGACTCCACGGTGGCCCGGGCCCGGGCCGGGGCGGCGGCGCCCGCCACCACGTCCAGGGCCGGCTCGGCCAGCGTCAGCCGGGCCGCCGGCGCGTCCGCCCACCACGGGATCACCTGGTTGACCACCGGGGCCTCGCCGCCCGGCCGCCACACCAGCCGCAGCGCCTCCACCGGTCCGCCGTCGGCCTTCAGCTCGTTGTAGCCGGGCCGCACCGGGCCCAGGTCCGCCCAGCTGCCGTCCGGGCGGCGCACCTGCGCGGTCGCCTCGGCCCGCACCGTCGGGTCGGTCAGCACGGTCAGCCGGTCCAGCGGCCGGGCCGAGCCCAGCTCCACCGTCAGCGGGGCGTCGCCCGCGGCGGGCGGCGCGGCCGCCCGGAACGCCGAGTCCGGGTCGCCGGAGAGCACCGCCTGCGGCGAGGAGCCCGGCGCGGCCGGCGGGCCGGACACCGAGGCGTCCACCGCGTCCGGCGCGGCGGTGGTGAACTCCCGCACCGCGACGGCGGTCTGCTGCCCGGCGGTGGCCCGCAGCCGGACCGCCTTGGCGACCGCGCCCGGCGGGGCGGTCGCGCTGACCGTCCGCTGCCCGTGCACGGTGGCCAGCCGCTGCCAGCCGCCCGAGCCGCTCCAGTACTCCAGCACCCCGTCGCGCAGGTAGTCGTCCGCCGCCGGGGCCGCGTCCGGGTCGTCGCCCCAGGAGCCCATCAGCACCGTCACCGAGCCGAGCGGCTTCGGGGTGCCCAGGTCCAGGCCGAAGCTGTCGCCGACCTGCGGCGGCGCGGACGACCAGTAGAAGGTCTGCCCGGAGCCGTCCGCCATCAGCGCCGGGCCGTGGTCGTGCGCGGTGCCCAGGGTGGTGGTCGGCGACGCCCCCGCGGTGATGCCCGACCAGGTGTCCGCGGACTTCGCCGCCCGGTCCAGGAACGCGTCCAGCACGCCCTTGCCGACCGTCACCGGGTTCTGCTCCAGCACCCCGCGCTGCCGGCCCAGCTCCAGCCGGGCCTGCCAGGCCGCCGCGCCGTCGCCGCCGTGCTGCGCCAGCAGCATGTCCACCGCCGCCCGGCCCGCCGCGCCGTACGCGGACAGCCGGGCCAGCCACGGCGCCGCGTCCGCCGCCAGCGGGTCGCCCGCCAGGGTCCGCGGCGCGTCCGCCATCACGGTGAACGCCTCGCGCAGCGGCTGCGCCGCCTCCTGGAGCCGCGCCGGGTCGGCCGGCGCGCCCGAGGCGGGCTCGGCCGCCGCCCAGAACCGCTCCACCAGCGGCGCCAGGTACGCCGACTCCTGGCCGCCCAGCGGCGAGGAGGCGCTGTTGCCGGCCAGCGCCGCCGCCGCGGCCCGCTGCGCCGGACCGGCCGTCAGCAGCCGCAGCGCCCCGGCCAGCGAGCGGTCCGGGCGGTAGCCGTCCGGCTGCCAGCCGAAGTCGGCGGCGGTCGCCAGCGGGATGCGGGAGGCCACCGGCTGGCTCATCGCCGAGGTCAGCAGCACCGCCGAGCGCCGCGCCACCTCGGGGTCGCGCCCGTCGTAGCCGCCCAGGAACAGCCGGTCCGGCGCCGAGTCGTTCACCGGGTAGTTGTCCATGGTCATCAGCTGCCGCCCGAACAGCCCGGCCGTGGCCTCGATCTGCTCGCCCGTCACCTGCTTCGGGATCGCCGACCCGCCGCTCCAGGCCACCTGCACCGGGCCCGGCAGCCCGGCCGCCAGCGCCGCCCGGTACGGGGTCGAACCCTGCTTCAGGTACTCGGTCGGCACCACCGACAGCGGCGCCAGCTCCCGGTGCCCGGCCATCAGCCGCTCCTGCACCGCCGCGATCAGGCCGCTCTGCGCCCGGGCGGCGGCCACCGGCCCGGTGCCGAACTTCCGCCGGTCCGCGCCGCAGTGCCACTCGTCGTAGGAGACGTTCAGGAAGTCCAGTTGGAAGGCCCGCACGCCCAGCCGCCGCAGCCCGTCGAGCTTGGCGACCAGCGCGTCGACGTCCTTGCCGGAGGAGAAGCAGAACGACTGCCCCGGGGCGACCGAGTACGCCACCGTCACGTGCGCGGCCCGCGCCCGGGCGGTCAACTCGGCCAGCTCGGCGGCCTGTTCGGCCGGGTACGGCTCCCGCCAGCGCTGCGTCCGGTACGGGTCGCCGCCCGGCGCGTACAGGAAGTAGTTCTGCTTGGTGCGGCCCAGGAAGTCCACCACCGCCAGCCGCTGCGCGGCGCTCCACGGCGCCCCGTAGAACGACTCCGCGGTGCCGCGCACCGCCGCGCCGGTCGGCCAGTCCCGCACCAGCACGCCCGGGAAGCCCTTGTCGCCCTCGCCGCCCTGCCCCTGGCCCGGGGCGACCGGGGAGAGCAGCTGGGCCAGGCTCTGCGCCGCGTAGTAGGTGCCCGCGCCGTCGATGCCCGCCAGCACCACCGCGCCGTACGAGCCGCCCGGGGTCGCCAGCCGGCCGGACGCCAGCAGGTGGCCGCCCGAGGGCAGGCCGGTCAGCTGCGGCACCTCGGTGTCCTTCAGCCCGTTCGCCACCGCGAGCTGCCGCAGCACCCGGTCGGTCGTCCCGCCCGCGCCCTCGTACGGGCCGCCCACGTACACCACCAGCGTGCCGGGGGCGGGCTGCGCCGGGGCCTCCGGCACGCTCAGCACCTCGGTCGCGCCGGCCCGGGCCAGCAGCGCGCGCACCGCGTCCACCGCCGGGCCGTCCGCGGCGTCCGCCAGCACCAGCAGCACCTGCCGGGGCACCGCCACCGGGCCGCCGCCGGCGTGCAGCTCCTGCGGGCGCGGGAACACCTGGGGGTCGGTCAGCGAGCCCAGCGGCAGCGGGGCCTCCGCGACCGGCGCGGCCGGCTCGGCGACGTCCGGTGCGGCGGTGCCCGGTCCGGTCCGCGGGCCCGCCTCGGCGGCGAAGCCCGGGGCCGGGAGCAGCAGCCCGCCGACCACCGCGGCCGCCGAGAGCGTCGCCGCGATCCGCAGCGCGCTGCCCCGTCGGCCGGTGCGGCGCTCGGCCCGCACCGAGGCCAGCAGCGGTGCGGTGCCCTTGACGTCCGCGATGAACCTGTCCGCGGCCCGCGGCGCCAGTTGGCGGGCGGTCCGCGCCGCCGTCCGGCGGGCCGCCAGCGCCGCCGGGTGGTACAGCACCTCGCGCAGCGCCGCGCTCTGTTCCAACCGCTGTCGCAGCCGCCGTCCGGCCGCCACCGAAACCCGCGCCTGCACCGGAGCCTCCTCGCCCGAAACGCCCAGCTCACCGGCCCCCCGCCGCCCCGGCCCCAGCCCCCCGCTGCCGTCCGGCCCGCCCACCCCACCAGCTCCCCGCGTCCCTGTCAACGCCCCTGGCGGCTATGTCCGTTATCGACCGTTATCGGCGGGGTGTCCGGCGCCAGACGGGACCGGGCCGGCGGCGGATCGGGGGCGGGGTCGGTGGCGGGGTCGGCGGCGGACCGGCGAGGGGCCGGCGGCGGGTCGGCAACCGCGCGCGGGGACGTTCACCCGACCGGTGCGGCGCGCGGGCCGTGTCGGTCGGGGTCGCCGGGCGGCGGCGCGGGTAGGACTGTGGCTGTCGACGATTCGGGAGCCCCGAGGACGGAGTGCGCTGGGTGGCCGCATACCTTGACCGCGAGCAGGCGGGATCCGAGCAGGTACCGGCGGCGGACAACCCGCCCGCCCCACCGGAGTTGACGGCGCTCGCGCACGCCCACGGGGTGGACACCAGCTACGACGCCGGCTCCGGCCCGGTGCAGGTCGGCGCGCGGACGCTGACCGCCGTGCTGGCCGCGCTCGGGGTCGACGCCGGGACGCCGGAGCTGGCCGCCGCGGCCCTGGAGCGGCACCGCGCGCAGCGCGCCGCCCGGCTGCTGCCGCCCACCGTGGTCGCCTGGCGGGGCCGCCGCACCGCGCTCGACCTGCCGGCCGGGGCGGAGGTCCGGATCGAGCTCGAACAGGGCGGCGAGATCCGGGAGTCGACCGGCGGCCACCCGCACCCGCTGCCCGCGGACCTGCCGCCCGGCCGCCACCTGCTGACCGTCCGGGCGGACGGGCGCACCGCCCGGGCCGCCCTGCTGGCCGCCCCGCCGCGGATTCCCGAACCCACCGGGCGCAGCTGGGGCTTCCTGGCCCAGCTCTACTCGGTGCTGAGCGAACAGTCCTGGGGCATGGGCGACTTGGCCGACCTGGCCGAACTCGCCCGCTGGGCGGGCGCCGAACTCGGCGCGGGCTTCCTGCAGATCAACCCGCTGCACGCGGGCATGCCCGGCGCCCCCTCCGACCCGTCCCCCTACCGCCCCTCCTCGCGCCGCTTCGCCGACCCGGTGCACCTGCGGATCGAGGCGGTCCCCGAGTACACCCGGCACGAGGAGGCCCCCGACCTGGCCCGCCGGGCCCGGCTGCTGCGCGAGGAGGTGCTGGAGCACGACGCCCTGATCGACCGCGACGCGGTGTGGTCGCTCAAGCGCCGGGCCCTGGAGCTGCTGCACACCGTGCCGCGCGGCGTCGGCCGGGAGGCCGCGTACCGGGCGTTCGTCCGGCGCGAGGGCGAGTGGCTGGAGCGCTACGCGCTCTGGAACGCGCTGGCCGAGGTGCACGGCGCCGGCTGGCACGCCTGGCCCAAGGGCCTGCGCCACCCCGCCAACCCGCAGGTGGCCGCCGCCCGGGCCGAGTTGAAGGACCGGGTGGAGTTCCACCGCTGGCTGGCCTGGCTGGTCGACGAGCAGCTGCACGCCGCCCAGCGCGCCGCGACCGACGCGGGCATGCCGCTCGGCCTGATCCACGACCTCGCGGTCGGCGTCCACCCCGACGGCGCCGACGCCTGGGCGCTCCAGGACGTGCTGGCCACCGGGATCTCCACCGGCGCCCCGCCGGACGCCTTCAACGCCCACGGCCAGGACTGGGGCCTGCCGCCCTGGCGGCCCGACGCGCTGGCCGAGGCCGGGTACGCCCCGTTCGCCGAACTCATCCGGGCCTCCGCCCGGCACGCCGGGGCGATCCGGATCGACCACGTGATGGGCCTGTTCCGGCTCTGGTGGGTCCCCGAGGGGGCCCGCCCCACCGAGGGCACCTACGTCCGCTACGACGCGGAGGCGATGCTCGCCGTCCTCGCCCTGGAGGCGCACCGGGCCGGGACGGCCGTCATCGGCGAGGACCTCGGCACCGTCGAGCCCGGCGTGCGCGAACGCCTCGCCGAGCACGGCGTGCTGGGCACCTCGGTGCTCTGGTTCGAACGCGACTGGCGGGCCGGCGGCGCGGTGCTGCCGCCCGAGCGCTGGCGCCCCGGCTGCCTGGCCACCCTCACCACCCACGACCTGCCCTCCACCGCCGCCCGGCTCAGCGGCGAACACGTCGAACTCCGCCACCACCTGGGCCTGCTGGCCCGCCCGCTGGCCGAGGAGCAGGAGGCGGCCGCCGCCGAACTCGCCGACTGGCAGCGCGAACTGGTCCGGATCGGGCTGCTCGCCGAGGGCGAGCCGCCCACCCCCGAGGCGCTCTACGCCTACCTGCTGGCCACCCCCGCCAAGCTGGTCGGCGTCTGGCTCCCCGACACCGTCGGCGACCCCCGCCCGCAGAACCTCCCCGGCACCTGGGACCAGTACCCCAACTGGCGCCTGCCGGTCGCCGACGCCACCGGCACCCCCCGCACCCTGGACGACCTGGCCGCCGCCCCCGGCACCGCCGGCATCGCCGCCACCCTCGCCCCGCTGGCCCCGGCACCGGCGGGACACGCCGACAGGCGCACCCCGCCGGGCGGAGCGGCGTAGGAGGCCGGTACCTTGGGAAACGTGGACAAGAGGAACGCAATGCGCGCCGGTGCGGTCACCGCGGCGGCCACGCTGATGATGCTGATGTCGTCGCCCGCCATGGCCTACGTGCGTGACGACGGCGACAACCCGGGCAAGGGCCTGAGCGTGGGTCAGACCCTGGGCCTGTTCGTCGCCCTCCCGATCGTCGCCTTCGCGGTGATCGCGGGCCTCTGCCTGATCCCGGGCAGCAAGAAGAAGTAACCCGGGCCCGCACCCCGACGACGGCGACCGCCGGATCCCCGACCAGCCTCGGGGATCCGGCGGTCGCCGTCGCACGTCCGCGCGGGCCCGCCGTCCCCCGGGCCCCGGCGCGCACGTCCGGCTCAGCTCCAGCCCGCCGTCGTCTCCTGCCGCCCGTCCGGGTGGATCGCCAGCGCCCGGACGCCCTTCCCGGCCAGCCAGGGCAGGGCCCGGGGCGCGCCCATCGCGAACGCGGCGGTGGCGAGGGCGTCGAGGCGGGCGAGGCGCGGGCCGACCAGGGTGAGGGAGGCGTAGGAGTCGGAGGGCAGGCCGGTGTGCGGGTCGACGATGTGCGGGCCGCGCTCGGCGGTGCCGGAGGTGGCGACGGCCAGGTCGTGGCCGGTGACGACGCGGGCGACGGCCCCCGCGCGGTGCGGGTCGGCGATGCCGATCCGCCAGGGGCCGCCCGCGGTCTGGACGTCCCCGCCGCCGCTGACGCAGTGGTGCGCGGAGCCGGACTCGCGCAGCGTCCGGGCGGCCTCCTCGACGGCCCAGCCCTTGACGTAGCCGCTCGGGTCGAGCCGTCCGCCGGGTCGGGCGGTGAAGTAGCCGCCGGTCTCCGCGCCGAGTTCCGCGCAGCGTTCCAGCACCCACCGCACCTCGGGGTCGGCCTCGGCGAGGGTGAGCTCCCCGCGGTCGAGCCGGCTGATCCCGCTCTCCGGCCGGTACGTCGAGAACAGCGCGTCGATCCGGTGCAGCCGCCGCACGGCGCGCCGGATCGCCGGGCCGGTCTCCGGCCCCGGGTCGCGGACGGCGAAGGAGAAGACCGTCCCCATGACGTGCTCGACGTGCCCGGCGGTCACTTCTCCACCTGGTCGAGGGCGCTCTGCAGCGAGCGGGTGTAGCCGTCGCTGGTGTACGTCGCGCCGGAGACGACGTCGATGTCCGCGCTCTGCGCGGCGATCGCCTCCTGGTTCAGGACGGGGATGGCGTACTCGTTGATCTCCTGGTCGCGGCGGTCGCGGGTGGGGTACTGGACCACGTCGATCCTGCTGATCTTCCCGGCGGCCACGGTGACCTTGACCTGCACCGGCCCGTAGCGGGTGTCGACCGCGCTGCCGGTGACGGTCCGCGCGGACCCGTCGGAGCTCTGCGCGGTGTCCGTGCCGACGCCGGAACCGGTGCCGGTGCCGGTGCCGGTGCCGGTGCCGGAGTCCGTGTTCGCGGAGGAGAGGGCGGGGGCGGGGTCGGGGTCGTGGGGCTTGAGGGAGAGCAGCAGGACGACCCCGGCGGCGGTCGCGGAGGCGGTGATGACGGCGCGTCGCATGGCGGGGCCTCCTAGAGGGCGAAGGATTCGTGGTGGACGCGGTCGGCCCGGACCCCGGCGGCGCGCAGGGCGCGGACGGCGTCGGCGGTGAACTCCTCGGGGCCGCACAGGTAGACCTCGTGCCGGGCGAGGCCGGGGACGAGCCGGTGCAGGGCCGCGCCGAGGTCGCCGACCTCGGCCCGGCCGCCGAGCAGTTCGTGCACCCGGACGCCGCGCTGCGCGGCGACGGCGGCGAGCTCGCGGCGGAACAGCACGTCCTCGGGGCGGCGGGCCCGCTGGACGAGGGTGAGCTGCCCGGGGAGCGTCTCGGCCAGCGCCCGCAGCGGCGTGACGCCGACGCCCGCGCCCAGCAGCAGCACCGGCCCGCCGCGGTGCCGCCGCGCGGTGAACGCCCCGTACGGACCCTCGGCGCGGACCCCGGTGCCGGGGGCGAGCGCGGCGAGCGCCGCGCTGTGGCCGCCCAGGTCCTTGACGGTGAAGCGCAGGAAGCGCGGGTGCGGGGGAGCGGAGAGCGAGTACGGGTGGGAGGCCCAGCGCAGTCCCGGGGCGAGGAACTGGAGCCGGAAGAACTGCCCGGGTTCGGCCCGCAGTTCCTCCAGGCGCCGTCCGGTCAGGAACACCGAGACCACGCCCGGACCCTCGGCCCGGACCTCGGCGACCTCCAGCCGGTGCCGCCGGTCGCGCAGGTACGGGCTGAGCAGCCGGTACCGGGCCAGTGCGGCGGCGGTACCGAAGTACAGCAGGTACCAGCCGGCCTTCGCGGGGCCGTCGGACAGGTCGGCACCGGTGGTGAGCTGGTGGGCGAAGCCGAGCGCGACGGCCAGGTAGGTGGCCAGGTGCAGGTAGTACCAGGTCTCGTAGCCGAGCCTGCGGCGGGCGGCCCGGGCGGAGACCGCGCCGGTGCCGAGCAGCAGCAGGGTCGCGGCGGTGGCCTTCAGCATGTCGGGGAAGTGGAACACGATCTCCACGGTCTGGCCCCACAGGCCCTGCCCGTCGGTCAGCGCGTAGCCCCAGACGACGGTGAGCACGTGCACGGTGACCAGCGAGACCAGGTAGCGGCCGCCGTACGCGTGCCAGCGGGCCAGCCGGTCGGCGCCGACCTCGCGCTCCAGCAGCGGGATCCGGGCCATCAGCAGCAGCAGGACGGGGGCGGCGTACCCGGCGAGCAGGCCGGTGATCCGGCCCGCGCCGGTGAGCCAGCCGGCGGCGCCCGCCACCCGGGGGGTGTCGGCCCACCAGAGGGCGAGGACGCCGAGCGCGCCGAGCACGACCAGGGCCAGCGCGCCGCGGCGGACGGCGTCCGGGGGCAGGGCCCGGCCCGGGGCGGTGCGCCGGGCGGCCCGGGTGGGGGTGGACAGTGCGGCCAACGGGCCCTCCTTCACCGGTCAGGGCCCCACGGTGACACCGGAAACTCTCAGTTCCCTATGAACCGATCGTCCGACCGGGCCGCTCCGGGGGGACGTCCCCGCAGGTCGGACCCGCCGTACCTGGGCGGAAGGCGGTCCGACGATCTCACCGCTTTCTCATCCCGGAACGGCAGAATGGGCCGCATGCAGTACGCGGACACCCCCTGGCGGGTCCTGGTGGTCGACGACGAGCCCGACCTGGTCGAGGTCCTCTGCGGCGCCCTGCGCTACGAGGGCTGGCAGGCCCGCGGCGTCACCGGCGGCCTGGACGCCGTCGCCGCCGCCGCCGACTGGCACCCGCACGCCATCGTGCTCGACGTGACGCTCCCCGACTTCGACGGGCTCGAAGTGCTGCGCCGGGTCCACACCGCCGACCCCGAGGTGCGCGTCCTGTTCCTCACCGCCCGCGACGCCGTCGAGGACCGGATCGCCGGGATCAGCGCGGGCGGCGACGACTACGTCACCAAACCGTTCAGCCTGGAGGAGGTCGTGGCCCGCCTGCGCGGCCTGCTCCGCCGCACCGCGCCCCCGGGCCCGGCCGCCCCCGGCACCCTCGCCGTCGGCGACCTGCGGCTCGACCCCGCCACCCGGGAGGTCAGCCGCGGCGGCGAACCCGTCGACCTCAGCCCCACCGAGTTCGCCCTGCTGCGCCACCTGATGGAGCACCCCCGCCAGGTGCTCAGCAAGGCCCGCATCCTGGACGCCGTCTGGTCCTACGACTTCGGCGGCCAGGCCCACGTGGTCGAGCTGTACATCAGCTACCTGCGCCGCAAGATCGACGCCGGCCGCCCGCCGATGATCCACACCGTCCGCGGCGCCGGGTACGTCCTGCGCGCGGCCACCGGATGAGGCGCCCCGCCCCGCGCCCGCGCACCCTGCGGGCCCGCCTGGTGGCCGCCCTGATCGCCCTGCTCGCCCTGATCTGCGCGGGCATCGGCGTCGTCACCTGCGAGGCGCTCCGGCACTTCCTGGTCGACCGCCTCGACCGGCAGCTCTCCGCGGCCGGCGGCCGCTACGCCGCCGGCCTCGACGACCCCGGCCACGACATCTGCGCCCAGTCGCCCGGCACCTTCGGCGCCCGGCTGGTCGACGGCGGCGTCACCCGCGCCGCGGTGGTCGGCGGCGTCCCGCCCGGCGACGACGACCCCGTCCCGTTCGCCCGGGACGGCGCCGACGCCGCCGTCCCGCTCGACGCCGCCGACCTGGCCGACCTGCGCGACCTGCCCGCCGACGGCCGCCCCCGCGACCTCACCCTCTCCGCGCTCGGCCGCTACCGGGTGGCGGCCGTCCCCGGCGACGACCGCGACACCCTGGTCACCGGCCTGCCGCTGCACCCCGTCGACGAGACGGTGCAGCGCCTGCTGCTGATCGAACTGGCCGTCTTCGCCGCCGCGCTGACCGTCGCCGCCGCCGGCGGCACCCTCGCCGTCCGGCTCGCCCTGCGCCCCCTCGACCGGGTCGTCGCCACCGCCGAACGGGTCTCCGCCCTCCCGCTCGCCAACGGCGCCGTCGACCTCGGCGAACGCGTCCCCGACGACGACCCCCGCACCGAGGTCGGCCGGGTCGGCGCCGCGCTCAACCGGATGCTCGGCCACGTCGCCGACGCGCTGACCCGCCGCCAGAACGTCGAGGAGCGCCTGCGCGCCTTCGCCGCCGACGCCAGCCACGAACTGCGCAACCCCGTCGCCACCGTCCGCGGCCACGCCGAACTCGCCCTCCGGCACCCCGGCCCCGTCCCCGAACCCGTCCGGCACTCCCTGGAGCGGATCAGCGCCGAATCCCGCCGGATGGGCACCATCGTCGAGGACCTCCTGCTGCTCGCCCGCCTGGACGCCGGCCGCCCGCTGGCCGTCCAGGACACCGACCTCACCCGGATCGCCCTCGACTGCACCGCCGACGCCCGGGCCGCCGCCCCCGGCCACCGCTGGCTGCTCGAACTCCCCGCCGAACCCGTCACCGTCCCCGGCGACCCGCACCGCCTCGCCCAGGTCGTCACCAACCTGCTGGCCAACGCCCGCACCCACACCCCCGACGGCACCACCGTCACCCTGCGCCTCGACCCGGCCGGCCGCCTCACCGTCACCGACGACGGCCCCGGCATCCCCGCCGACCTCGCCCCGCACGTCTTCGACCGCTTCACCCGCGGCGACCGCGCCCGCTCCCGCCGCACCGGCTCCACCGGCCTCGGCCTCGCCATCGTCCGGGCCGTCGTCCAGGCCCACCACGGCACCGTCACCCTCGCCAGCACCCCGGGCCGGACCACCGTCACCGTGACGCTCGGAAAGCACTGAACGGCCGGGGGCCGGAGGCGACGCGTCGCCTCCGGCCCCCGGCCGTCCCGTCCGTGCGGACCCCGCGTCAGCGGTCAGCGGTCGGCGGCCTGCGCCTTCAGCGCCCGCTCCACGCCCGCCCGGGCCTCGACGACCTGGCGGCGCAGGGCCGGGGACGGGTCCGCGGCGGCGAGCCAGGCGTCGGTGGCGTCGAGGGTGGCCTGCGAGACCGCGTAGGAGGGGTAGAGCCCGCCGATGATCTGCTGCGAGATCTCGTGGCTGCGGGTCTCCCAGACCTGCTTGACCGAGGCGAAGTACTTCTCGGCGTAGGCGGCCAGCAGCTCCCGCTGGTCGGCCTGCTGGAAGCCGGCGATCACGGCCTCCTGGACGTAGTTGGTCAGGGTGTCGGAGTCGACCACCGACGCCCACGCCTCGGCCTTGGCCTCGGCGGTGGGCCGGGCCGCCCGGCAGGTCGCGGCGTGCTCCTGCCCGGAGGAGGTGTTGTCGCGGGCCAGTTCGGCGTCGATCGCCGCCTCGTCCGCGCGCCCGGTGGCGACCAGCCGCACCAGCAGGCTCCAGCGCAGCTCGGTGTCGACGGCCAGGCCCTCGATCTCGACCGAGCCGTCCAGCAGCCCGGCCAGCAGCGCCAGCTGCTCGTCGGTGCGGGCGGCGCCGGCCAGCGTGCGGGCCCAGGCGAGCTGGTGGTCGCTGCCGGCGGGGGCCGCGCGCAGGGCGCTCTCCGCGGCGGCGGCCCAGCGCTCCAGGCCGCTCTCGCGCCAGGCGGGGTCGGCGTACAGCTCCAGGGCGAGCTTGACCTGGCGCTGGACGGACTGCACCACGCCGATGTCGCTCTCGCGCGGCAGGCCGGAGAGGGCCAGCGAGAGGTAGTCGCGAGTGGCGAGTTCGCCGTCGCGGGTCATGTCCCAGGCGGAGGCCCAGCACAGCGCGCGCGGCAGCGAGTCGGCGAAGTCGCCGAGGTGCTCGGTGACGACGGCCAGCGAGTCGGCGTCGAGCCGGACCTTCGCGTAGGAGAGGTCGTCGTCGTTGAGCAGCAGCACGGCGGGCCGGGCCCGGCCGGCCAGCTGCGGGACCTCGGTGCGCTCGCCGTCGACGTCGAGCTCGATCCGGTCGGTGCGCACCAGCTTGCCGTCGGTGAGCTCGTACAGGCCGATGGCGATCCGGTGCGGGCGCAGCACGGCCTCGCCGCGGGCGCCGGCGGGGAGGGCGGGGGCCTCCTGGAGGACGGCGAAGGACTCGACGGTGCCGTCCGCGGCGACGGTCAGCTCGGGGCGCAGCACGTTGATGCCGGCGGTCTCCAGCCAGGCCTTGGACCAGGTCCGCAGGTCCCGGCCGCTGGCCTCCTCCAGGGCGCCGAGCAGGTCGGCGAGCCGGGTGTTGCCCCAGGCGTGGCGCTTGAAGTAGGCGCGCACGCCCTGGAAGAAGGCGTCCTGGCCGACGTAGGCGACCAGCTGCTTGAGCACCGAGGCGCCCTTGGCGTAGGTGATGCCGTCGAAGTTGACCTGGACGTCCTCCAGGTCGTTGATCTCCGCCATGATCGGGTGGGTGGAGGGCAGTTGGTCCTGCCGGTAGGCCCAGGTCTTCATCTGGTTGGCGAAGGTGGTCCAGGAGTGCGGCCACCTGGAGCCGGGGGCCTCGGCCTGGCAGACGACCTCGGCGAAGGTGGCGAAGGACTCGTTCAGCCACAGGTCGTTCCACCACTCCATGGTGACGAGGTCGCCGAACCACATGTGGGCGAGCTCGTGCAGGATGGTCGCGGCGCGGGCCTCGTAGGAGGCGTCGGTGACCTTGGAGCGGAAGACGTACTGGTCGCGGAAGGTGACGGCGCCCGCGTTCTCCATCGCGCCGGCGTTGAACTCCGGGACGAACAGCTGGTCGTACTTGGCGAACGGGTAGGGGAAGTCGAACTTCTCCTGGAAGTAGTCGAAGCCCTGCCGGGTGACGGCGAAGATCGCGTCGGCGTCCAGGTACTCGCGCAGCGACGGGCGGCAGTACACGCCGAACGGCACGTGCTGGGCGCCGTTGTCGTAGCTGTCGAAGACGCCGACGTAGGGGCCGGCGATCAGCGCGGTGATGTAGGTGGACATCCGGGGGGTGGGCTCGAAGGTCCACACCCGGGTGTCGCCGTCGCCGGCGGGCTCGGGGGTGGGGGAGTTGGAGACCACGACCCAGCCGGCCGGGGCGGTGACGGTGAAGGCGAAGGTGGCCTTCAGGTCGGGCTGCTCGAAGCTGGCGAAGACGCGGCGGGCGTCCGGGACCTCGAACTGGGTGTAGAGGTAGGTCTCGCCGTCGGCGGGGTCGACGAAGCGGTGCAGGCCCTCGCCGGTGTTGGTGTAGGCGCAGTCGGCGACCACCCGCAGCTCGTTCTCGGCGGCCAGGCCGGGCAGCGCGATGCGGCTGTCGGCGAAGCTCTCCAGCGGCAGGGCGCGGCCGTTGAGGACGATCTCCGTCACGGCGGGGGCGACCAGGTCGATGAAGGTGGAGGCGCCGGGTTCGGCGGCCTTGAACCGGACCACGGTGGTGGACCGGAAGGTGCCGCCCTCGCGCGCGGAGCTCAGGTCGAGCTCGATCTCGTACGCGTCCACGGCCAGGAGTGCGGCCCGGGTGCGGGCCTCCTCACGGGTCAAGTTGGTGCCAGGCACTCGCAGGACTCCTTCGTCAGGGCTCGGGTTACCGGGAATCCTCCCATGCGCGTAACGATCCGTGTTCGTGCTTGACTCCCCCTCCGAGCAGTACCGGAGCATAGAGTTCAGAAGTTGAAGCTGAACTTCTCAGGAACAGCAAGTGCGCCCTGGAGGGTGGAACATGTCGACGGACACACCGGGATCGCAGTCCTCGCTGCACCGGGCCAATCTCGAACGGGTGCTGCGGGCTGTGCGGATGGCCGGATCGCTGACCCAGGCGGAGATCGCCCGGGGCACGGGGCTGTCGGCCGCGACGGTGTCCAACATCGTCCGCGAGCTGAAGGAGTCCGGCACCGTGGTGGTGGCCGACACCTCCTCGGGCGGGCGGCGGGCGCGCAGCGTTTCGCTGAGCGGGGACGCGGGGATCGTGGTGGGCGTGGACTTCGGGCACACCCACCTGCGGGTGGCGGTCGGCAACCTGGCGCACCGGGTGCTCGCCGAGGAGAGCGAGCCGCTGGACGTGGACGTCTCCGCGCAGCAGGGCTTCGACCGCGCCGAGCGGATGGTGGAGCGGCTGCTGGGCCAGGCCGGCTTCCCGGCCGACAAGGTGATCGGGGTGGGCCTGGGCGTGCCGGGCCCGATCGACGTGGAGACCGGGGCGCTCGGCTCGACCGCGATCCTGCCGGGCTGGACGGGCGTGATGCCGGGCCAGGAGCTGTCCGGGCGGCTGGGCATGCCGGTGCACGTGGACAACGACGCCAACCTGGGCGCGCTGGGCGAGCTGGTGTGGGGCGCCGGGCGGGGCCTGGGCGACCTGGCGTACATCAAGGTGGCCAGCGGCGTGGGCTCCGGCCTGGTGATCAACAGCCAGATCTACCGGGGTCCGGGGGGCACCGCGGGCGAGATCGGGCACATCACGCTGGACGAGGCGGGGCCGGTGTGCCGCTGCGGCAACCGGGGCTGCCTGGAGACCTTCGTGGGCTCCCGCTACCTGCTCAACCTCTTGAACGCCAACCACCCCGGCGAGCTGACCCTGGGCAAGGTGGTGCAGCTGGCCCAGCAGGGCGACCTGGGCTGCCGCCGGGTGATCGCCGACGCCGGCCGGCAGATCGGGATGGGCGTGGCGACCCTGTGCAACCTGCTCAATCCGCGCCGGGTGATCCTCGGCGGCGATCTCGCCGAGGCCGGTGAACTGGTGCTTTCCCCGATCCGGGACTCGGTGGCACGGTACGCGATCCCCAGTGCCGCCCGGCAGTTGTCGGTGGTCCCGGGGACGCTCGGCGGCCGGGCCGAGGTGCTCGGCGCGCTCGCCCTGGTGATGAGCGAGATGGGCGAGAGCGGGGTGCTCTGACCGGGCCCGGCACTCCGCCGGAGGGGGGTCCGGGGGCTCGCTCGGTATCGGGTGAGCCTTCAGGAAGATAACGAAAGGGTTTGGATTCGGGGGCCTCCGGTTTTACTTATTGACGACAAGATGCGTCACGGGGTTGACTCCTGCCCACCTCGCCGCAACGTTCGCGGCTCTGTCAGGGAGGCTCCCCCCACCATGAACGCAATGATGCGTCGCTTCGCCGTCGGAACCGTCGCCGTCTCGATGGCGCTGACCATGGCCGCCTGCGGCAAGGCCGGTGACGACAAGAAGGACAGCGCTGCCTCGGGCAACAACAAGTCGATCGGCCTGCTGCTCCCGGAGAACGCGTCCTCCACCCGGTACGAGTCCTTCGACAAGCCGTTCATCGAGGCCAAGGTCAAGGAACTCTGCGCCGACTGCAAGGTCGAGTACAACAACGCCGAGGGCTCCGCGGCCAAGCAGAAGCAGCAGTTCGACACCCTGATCGCCCAGGGCGTCAAGGTCATCATCCTGGACGCGTTCGACGCCAAGTCCACCCAGGCGTGGGTCACCGAGGCGGCCGGCAAGGGCGTCAAGGTCATCGCGTACGACCGCCTGGCCACCGGCCCGGTCTCCGCCTACGTCTCCTTCGACAACGAGAAGGTCGGCGAGCTCCAGGGCCAGGCCCTGGTCGACGCGCTGGGCGACAAGGCCGCCGACGCCAACATCGTGATGATCAACGGTGACGACGCCGACCCGAACGCCGGCAAGTTCAAGTCCGGCGCCCACAAGGTGCTCGACAGCAAGGTCAAGAAGGTCGTCTACGAGCAGAGCGGTGAGTGGAAGCCCACCGTCGCGGGCCAGAAGGTCGGCGCCGCCATCACCCAGCTCGGCAAGGACGGCTTCCAGGCCGTCTACTCCGCCAACGACGGCATGGCCGCCGCGATCATCACCCAGCTGCAGTCCCAGGGCATCAACGTCCCGGTCGGCGGCCAGGACGCGGGCCTCGACGCGATCCAGCGGATCGTCGCGGGCACCCAGTCCTACACCATCTACAAGGCGTACAAGCCGCTGGCCGACTCGGCCGCCCAGCTGGCCGTCAACCTGCTGCAGGGCAAGGACATCAAGTCCGTCGCCACCTCGACCATCGACAGCGACACCGACAAGGGCATCCCGGCCCAGCTGCTCGACCCGAAGGTCGTCACCAAGGCGAACATCAAGGACACCGTGATCGCCGACGGCCTGTACAAGGTCGCCGACATCTGCACCGCCGACTTCGCCGCCGCCTGCACCGCGGCCGGCCTGCAGTAACACCCGCCGGGCGGGGGCTCCCTGACCATCCGGGAGCCCCCGCCCGCGTCGCTCCACCCCTCAGCACCACAGCACAGCACTACCCCGCCTGCCCGGCCCGGCACGCGGGACGGCCGTGCCGGAAACGTCAGGTCCGGCACGGGACTCAAGGAGTTGGTTCACGTGACAGGCGCACCCGTACTGGCGTTGCGCGGGGTCTCCAAGCGCTTCGGTGCCGTCCAGGCACTCACCGACGTGCATCTGGAGGTCCACGCGGGCGAGGTCGTCGCCCTGGTCGGCGACAACGGTGCCGGTAAGTCCACCCTGGTCAAGACCATCGCGGGCGTCCACCCGATCGACGAGGGCGTCATCGAGTGGGAGGGCAAGGCGGTCGCCATCAACCGCCCGCAGGACGCCCAGCAGCTCGGCGTCGCCACCGTCTACCAGGACCTCGCGCTCTGCGACAACCTCGACGTGGTCGGCAACCTCTTCCTCGGCCGCGAGATCAAGCGCTTCGGCACCCTGGACGAGGTCGCGATGGAGAAGCGCGCGCGCGAGCTCCTCGACACCCTGTCGATCCGCATCCCCAGCGTCCGCATCCCGATCGCCTCGCTCTCCGGCGGTCAGCGCCAGGTGGTCGCGATCGCCCGCGCCCTGGTCGGCGACCCCAAGATCGTCATCCTGGACGAGCCCACCGCGGCCCTCGGCGTCGAGCAGACCGCCCAGGTCCTGGACCTGGTCGAGCGGCTCCGCCAGCGCGGCCTCGGCGTGATCCTGATCAGCCACAACATGGCCGACGTGAAGGCCGTCGCGGACACCGTCGCGGTGCTCCGCCTGGGCCGCAACAACGGCAGCTTCGAGGTGGCCACCACCTCGCACGAGGAGATCATCTCCGCCATCACCGGCGCCACCGACAACGCGGTGACACGTCGTCAGGCCCGAATCGCGGAGGAATCCAAGTGAGCACCGAGACCCCCACCACGCCCCCCGTCTCCCCCGCGGTGGACCCGCGCCTGCTGGTCCGCAAGGAGGGACTGGCCGGCTACTTCGACGAGTTCGTCCGCAAGATCCGCAGCGGCGAGCTCGGCTCGCTGCCGGTGGTCATCGGCCTGATCGTGATCGCCGCGATCTTCCAGATCAAGACCGGCACCTTCCTCAACGCCGACAACCTCACCAACATCACCAAGTGGATCGCGGGCCCCGGCCTGATCGCGGTCGGCGTGGTGTTCGTGCTGCTGCTCGGCGAGATCGACCTCTCGCTCGGCTCGGTGGCCGGCGCCACCGCCGCCATCACCTCGGTGCTCTCGGTGCGCCAGGGCCTCAACGAGTGGCTCGCCATCGTGCTGGCGATCGTCGCCGCGATCGCCATCGGCGCCCTGCACGGCTACTTCTTCGCCAAGATCGGCGTCCCCGCGTTCGTGGTCACCCTGGCCGGCATGCTGGCCTGGAACGGCCTGCAGATGCTCGTGCTGGGCAACCTCGGCACCGTCAACAACCCGATCGACGGCGTGGTCGCCAACCTGGACACCTACTTCCTGGGCGACGGCGACGTCATCTGGGCCTGGCTGTTCGCGATCGTCACCATCGTGCTGTTCGCCGCCGGCCAGCTGCTCGACTCCCGCCGCCGCAGCGCCGCCAACCTGCCGGCCCGCCCGATCAGCGAGATCGCGCTGCGCACCGGCGTGATCGGCGTCGTGGTGCTGGTCGCCGCCTACATGCTCAACCAGGACCGCGGCCTGCCGCTGCCGCTGGTGATCTTCGTCGGCATCGTCGCGCTCGGCGACTTCGTGCTGCGCCGCACCGCCTACGGCCGCCAGATCTTCGCGGTCGGCGGCGGCATCGAGGCGGCCCGCCGCGCGGGCATCAACGTCGCCTGGGTCCGGATCTCGGTCTTCATGATCTCGGCCGGCCTGGCCGGCCTCGGCGGCCTGTTCATCGCCTCCCAGCAGGGCTCCGCGGACAAGGCGCTGGGCAGCGGCAACGTGCTGATGAGCGCCATCGCCGCCGCCGTCATCGGCGGCACCAGCCTCTTCGGCGGCCGCGGCAAGACCTGGTCGGCGCTGCTCGGCATCCTGGTCATCCAGTCCATCACCACCGGTCTGGACATGATCCACGCCCAGCAGGCCATCCAGTACATGATCACCGGCGCGGTGCTGCTCGCCGCGGTGGTCCTGGACTCGGTCTCCCGCCGCACCCAGAAGTCCCACGGCCGCGGCTGACCCCCGGCCCCACCACCCGGACCGCGCGACCGGCGCCCCCATACCAGGGGCCGGTCGCGCGGTCCGGCGCGTTCGGCCCGGGGCCACCCGAAGAGCTGGTCGGGTCGCCCGCCGCACTACGCCCCGGTAATGGACATTAGACTCGAGCGGGGCGTACGCCCTCCGGGCCCATGCGGGCGCGAGAACTTGGACGAGGAGGAACGGGTGGCCCTGCTGACCCGCATTCGGGGACCGCGCGATCTCGATCGACTCACGCCCGCGCAGCTGACGGCGCTCGCCGAGGAGATCCGCGCCTTCCTGGTGGAGGAGGTCTCCAAGACCGGCGGCCACCTCGGCCCCAACCTCGGCGTGGTCGAGCTGACGCTCGCGATGCACCGGGTCTTCGACTCCCCGCGCGACCGCATCCTCTTCGACACCGGCCACCAGAGCTACGTCCACAAGCTGCTGACCGGCCGCCAGGACTTCTCCCGGCTCAAGATGAAGGGCGGCCTGTCCGGCTACCCCTCGCGGGCCGAGTCCGAGCACGACGTGATCGAGAACTCGCACGCCTCCACCGTCCTCGGCTACGCCGACGGCCTGGCCAAGGCCAACAAGATCCAGGGCCACAAGGACCGCCCCGTGGTCGCCGTGATCGGCGACGGCGCGCTCACCGGCGGCATGGCCTGGGAGGCGCTCAACAACATCGCCGACAGCCGGGACCTGCCGGTCGTCATCGTCGTCAACGACAACGAGCGGTCCTACTCGCCGACCATCGGCGGCCTCGCCAACCACCTCTCCACGCTGCGCACCACCCAGGGCTACGAGCGCTTCCTGTCCTGGGGCAAGGACGCGCTGCAGCGCACCCCCGTGGTCGGCCAGGCGATGTTCGAGACACTGCACGGCGCCAAGAAGGGCCTCAAGGACTTCATCGCCCCGCAGGGCATGTTCGAGGACCTCGGCCTCAAGTACATCGGCCCGATCGACGGCCACGACCTGCAGGCCCTGGAGTCCGCCTTCACCAAGGCGCGCGGCTTCGGCGGCCCGGTCATCGTGCACTGCATCACCGAGAAGGGCCGCGGCTACCACGCCGCCGAGAACAACGACGAGGACCGCTTCCACGCGGTCGGCGTGATCCACCCCGACACCGGCCTGCCGGTGAAGACCGCCGGCAAGGACTGGACGTCCGTGTTCGGCGAGGAGATGGTCGCGCTCGGCCGCGAGCGCCGCGACATCGTGGCGATCACCGCCGCGATGCTGCACCCCGTCGGCCTGGCCCCGTTCGCCAAGGCGTACCCCGACCGGATCTTCGACGTCGGCATCGCCGAGCAGCACGCCGCGGTCTGCGCCGCCGGCCTGGCCACCAACGGCCTGCACCCGGTCGTCGCGGTCTACGCGACCTTCCTGAACCGGGCCTTCGACCAGGTCCTGATGGACGTCGCGCTGCACCGGCTGGGCGTCACCTTCGTGCTCGACCGGGCCGGCGTCACCGGCACCGACGGCGCCTCGCACAACGGCATGTGGGACATGTCGATCCTCCAGGTCGTCCCCGGCCTGCGGCTGGCCGCCCCGCGCGACGCCGAGCAGGTCCGGCTCCAGCTGCGCGAGGCCGTCGAGGTCACCGACGCCCCCACCGTGGTCCGCTACTCCAAGGGCAGCGTCGGCCCGTCGGTGCCCGCCGTCGACCGGGTCGGCGGCATGGACGTGCTCCGGCGCCACGAGGGCGGCTCCGCGGACGAGGCGGCCGACGTGCTGATCGTCTCGGTCGGCGCGATGGCCCCGGTCTGCCTGGAGGCCGCCGAGCTGCTCGCCGCCCGCGGCGTCACCAGCACCGTGGTCGACCCGCGCTGGGTCAAGCCGGTGGACGCCGCGCTGCCCGGCCTGGCCGCCCAGCACCGCCTGGTGGTCACCGTCGAGGACAACGGCCGGGCCGGCGGCGTCGGCTCGGCGATCGCCCAGGCGCTGCGCGACGCCGACGTGGACGTCCCGCTGCGCGACTTCGGCATCCCGCAGCAGTTCCTCGACCACGCCTCGCGCGCCGAGATCATGGCGGAGATCGGGCTGACCGCCCCGGCGATCGCCGAGAAGATCGCGGCCCTGGTCGACGCCCGCTCCTTCGCCCGGAGCTGACCGCCCCGCCCGGAGCTGACCGCCCCGCCCGGGGCCGGCCGCCCCGCCGGGGCCGCCCGCAACCTCCGTGGACGCACCGCCCGGGAGCCGCAGCGCCGGCCCCCGGCGGTGCGGCTATTGTCGGACCGTCACACTCATTCCTGGACTGGCACTCCTCCGCCCGTTCGCGCCCGGTAGGTTGTCACCCGTGCCCCACACCGCCACGAGCCGCCCCCGCGCCCTCGCCGACCGCCTCCACGGGCACGTCCGGGCCGGGTACTGGACCAGACTGGTCCCGCTGCTCGCGGTCCTGGCCACCGTCACCCACCTGCCCTCCTTCCTCCGCCCCGTGTGGAGCCCCGACGAGGGCTACCTCGCCACCCAGGCCCGGATGCTCGCCGACGGCGGCGTCCTCTACGACACCGTCGTCGACCGCAAGCCCCCGCTGCTGCCCTGGCTGTACGAAGCCTGCTTCGCGCTCTTCGGCTCCGTCTCGCTCTGGCCGCTGCGCCTGCTGGCGATCGGCGCCCACCTCGCCACCGCCGTCCTGCTCGCCTCCACCGCCCGCGGCCGCTGGGGCGACCGGGCCGGCCGCTACGCCGGCGTCCTCTACCTGCTGGTCTCCATCGGGCTCTCCCCGGAGGACACCCAGGCCGCCACCTTCGAAGTCTTCATGCTGCCCGCCATGGTGCTCGCCTTCCGCTACGCGGAGCGCCGCCGCTGGCTGGCCGCCGGCATCGCCGTCGCGCTCTGCTCGCTCACCAAGCAGACCGGCGGCGCCGTCATGCTCCCCGTGCTCTGGATGCTGCTCCAGGACACCCGCCGCCGCGGCGTCCCCTGGCCGCCGGCCCTCGCCAAGATCGGCTTCGGCTTCGCCCTGCCGATAGCGCTGGTCGCCGCCATCCTCACCAAGCCCAAGGGTTTCCTGTTCTGGGTCGTCACCGGCTCCGGCGACTACGCCGTGCTCGGCTCCAACTGGCCCCAGATGATCGGCCGCGCCCTGGGCAACTCCGCGATCCTGCTGAGCGCCGGACTCGCCTTCCTGCTGCCCTACGCCCACCGCCTGTGGCTGCGCCGCCGACGCCGCCCGGTCCCCGCCCGCGGCCCCGAGCGCGGCTCCACCGCCGACCTCTGGGTCTGGCTGCTCTCCTCCGTCGTCGCGGTCTCGGTCGGCTTCCACTTCTTCGGCCACTACTACCTCCAGCTGATGCCCCCGCTGGTCCTGCTCGGCGTCGGCGCGGTCGCCACCTCCGCCGTCCCCTGGCGCCCCGTGGTCGCCTACTGCACCCTGGCCAGCACCGTCTTCTGGGGCCTCGCCGTCTTCTGGCCCGGCCAGCGCCTCACCCAGACCACCGAGGTCGCCACCGCCGTCGCCGCCCAGACCACCCCCAAGGACACCGTCCTGGTCTGGGGCATGCACCCCGAGCTCTACTGGCTCGCCGACCGCCGCCCCGCCAGCCGCTACCTCACCGCCGGCTTCCTCACCAACTTCAGCGGCGGCAAGGGCGGCGAGAAGGTCGGCGAGGAGTACTCCGTCTCCGACGCCTGGCAGACCTTCGACCACGAGATCTCCGCCAACGGCCTCCCCGAGGTCTTCGTCGACGACTCCGGCACCGCCCCCTACCAGCCCGACAAGGTCCCCCGGATCGCCAGCCTGCTCGACACCTACTACGAGGTCGTCGGCGTCACCGGCGACACGGTGATCTACCGCCTCAAGAAGAGGTAGGCCGGTGGGTTACTACCTCGAAGCGGTCGTCGCCGCCGAACCCCTGCTGCGCGCCGCCGCCGCCGACCTGCCCGACGCCCACGTCGTCCCGCTCCGCCAGGGCCTGGCGCTGATCCCGATGACGGACGCGCTGCACGACGCGCTGACCGACCCGGTCGCCGAGCGCCTGCGCCCGTTCCAGCGGCTTCCCCGGGGCTTCCAGCACACCCTGGCCGCCTGGTCCGCGGACGGGCCGGTGGCCTACGTCGAGGCCGACATCTGGGGCGGTACCGGCGACCAGTACGCCCTGGCCTGGACCGGCGGCGCCCTGACCCTCGGTCCGCTCACCGACCGGACCCCCGTCGGCCCGTCCGCGATCTCCCGGGCCCTGCGGCACCTCGGCGTGAGCGGCGAGGGCCACCGGGACGAGTTCGACGCGGTCGGCCTCGGCCGCCACCGCCGCACCGAGTCCTGGCTCACCGGGGACGACTGACAGCCCGCCGTGCACCAGCACGAGCACGCCCGCACCCCCTCGTCGCGTGAAAGAGCGCAGCATAGCAACGCCGCCGGGCGGCACCCCCGTTCGGTGGAAGGGGGTGCCGCCCGGCGGCGTGGTGTCGAGGCTGCGTCAGGCGGGGACCGAAGCCAGGCCGGGGGCCAGGAACTTCTTGCCGTTGACGCGCTCGGAGACGCCCTCGCGGTCGAGGTACGGGGTGATGCCGCCGAGGTGGAACGGCCAGCCGGCGCCGGTGATCATGCAGAGGTCGATGTCCTGGGCCTCGCCGACCACGCCCTCGTCCAGCATCAGGCCGATCTCCTGGGCGACGGCCTCCAGCGCGCGGGCGCGCACCTGCTCCTCGGTGAGGACGGTGTCGCCGAAGGAGAGCAGCGCCAGCACCTCGGGGTCGAGGACCTGCGCGCCGTCCTGCCAGACGTAGAAGCCGCGCTTGCCGGCCTCGACCACCTTGCCGAGGTTCGCGGAGACGGAGAACCGGTCCGGGAACGCGCCGTGCAGGGTCTCGGAGACGTGCAGGGCGATCGCGGGGCCGACCAGTTCGAGCAGGGCGATCGGGGACATCGGCAGGCCGAGCGGCTTCACCGCGGCCTCGACGGTCTCGAACGGGGTGCCCTCGTCGATGATGTTCTGGATCTCGCCCATGAAGCGGGTCAGGATGCGGTTGACCACGAACGCCGGGGCGTCCTTGGTGAGCACCGCGGTCTTCTTCAGCTTCCTGGCGACCCCGAACGCGGTGGCCAGCGAGGCGTCGTCGGTCCGCTCGGCCCGGACGATCTCCAGCAGCGGGAGGATCGCGACCGGGTTGAAGAAGTGGAAGCCGACCACGCGCTCCGGGTGCTGGAGCTTGGAGGCCATCTCGGTGACCGAGAGCGAGGAGGTGTTGGTGGCCAGCACGGTGGTCGGCGAGACCACCGCCTCCAGCTCCGCGAACACCTTCTGCTTGACGCCCATCTCCTCGAACACGGCCTCGATCACGAAGTCCGCGTCGCCGAACGCGACGGCCTTGTCGAGGTGGCCGGAGACCAGGCCCTTGAGCTTGTTGGCCTTGTCCTTGCCGATCCGGCCCTTCTCCAGCAGCTTGTCGACCTCGGCGTGGACGTAGCCCACGCCCTTGTCGATCCGCGCCTGGTCGATGTCGGTGAGCACCACCGGCACCTCCAGCCGGCGCGCGAACAGCAGCGCCAGCTGGGAGGCCATCAGGCCGGCGCCGACCACGCCGACCTTGGTGACCGGGCGGGCCAGCGACTTGTCCGGCGCGCCGAACGGCCGCTTGGCCCGGCGCTGCACCAGGTTGAAGGCGTACAGCCCGGCCCGCAGCTCGCCGCTCATGATCAGGTCGGCGAGCGCGGCGTCCTCCGCGTCGAAGCCGGCCTGCAGGTCGCCGTCCTTGACCTGCTGGATGATGTCCAGCGCCTTGTACGCGGCCGGGGCGGCCCCGTGCACCTTGGCGTCGGCGACCCAGCGGCCCCACAGCACGGCGTCGTCCCACGCCTTGCCGCGGTCGAACTCCTCGCGCTCGACGACCACGTCGCCCTTGAGCACCTTGGCGGTCCACAGCAGCGACTGCTCCAGGAAGTCGGCCGGCTCGAAGATCGCGTCCGCGATGCCGAGCTCGAACACCTCCTTGCCCTTGAGCTGCTTGTTCTGCGCCATCGAGTTCTCGACGATGACCTTGACCGCCTTGGCGGGGCCGATCAGGTTCGGCAGCAGGGTGCAGCCGCCCCAGCCGGGCACCAGGCCGAGGAAGACCTCGGGCAGCGAGAACGCCGGGACGCCCGCGCTGACGGTGCGGTAGCCGCAGTGCAGGCCGACCTCGACGCCGCCGCCCATCGCCGCGCCGTTGTAGTACGCGAAGGACGGGACGGGCAGCGCGGCGATCCGCTTGAAGACGTCGTGGCCGCCCTTGCCGATGGCCAGCGCGTCGGAGTGCTCGGTGAGGATCTCGACGCCCTTGAGGTCGGCGCCGACCGCGAAGATGAACGGCTTGCCGGTGATCGCGACCGCGACCACCTCGCCCGCGGCGGCCTCCGCCTCGACCTGGTCCAGCGCCGCGGAGAGCTTGGCCAGCGAGCCCGGGCCGAAGGTGGTCGGCTTGGTGTGGTCGAAGCCGTTGTCCAGGGTGATCAGGGCCAGCTTGCCGGCCTGCAGCGGCAGGTCCAGGTGGCGCACGTGCGCGGTGGTGACGACCTCGCCGGGGAACAGTTCGGCGGCGCGCTGCAGCAGTTCAGTGGTGCTCATGGTCACTTACCACCCTCGAAGTGGGGGTTCTCCCAGATGACGGTGCCGCCCATGCCGAAGCCGATGCACATGGTGGTGAGGCCGTAGCGGACGTCCGGACGCTGCTCGAAGCGGCGGGCCAGCTGGGTCATCAGGCGCACGCCCGAGGAGGCCAACGGGTGGCCGAACGCGATCGCGCCGCCGTACGGGTTGACCCGCTCGTCGTCGTCCGCGATGCCGTAGTGGTCCAGGAAGGCCAGCACCTGCACGGCGAACGCCTCGTTGACCTCGAACGCGCCGATGTCCTCGATGGTCAGGCCGGCCTTGGCCAGCGCCTTCTCGGTCGCCGGGACGGGGCCGATGCCCATCACCTCGGGCTCGACGCCCGCGAAGGCGTAGCTCACCAGGCGCATCTTGACCGGCAGGCCCAGCTCGCGGGCCACGTCCTCGGCGGCCAGCAGCGAGGCGGTGGCGCCGTCGTTCAGGCCGGCCGCGTTGCCCGCGGTGATGTTGCCGTGCGGGCGGAACGGGGTCTTCAGGCCGGCCAGCGACTCCATCGTGGTGCCCGGGCGCATCGGCTCGTCGGTCGTCGCCAGGCCCCAGCCGGTCTCGCCGATCTCGGGGTTGGTGTTGCGGACCGCGATCGGCACCAGGTCCGGCTGGATGTCGCCGTTGGCGTACGCCTTCGCGGCCTTCTCCTGCGAGCGCACCGCGTACGCGTCGCAGCGCTCCTTGGTGAGGTGCGGGAAGCGGTCGTGCAGGTTCTCCGCCGTCATGCCCATGAACAGGGCGGACTCGTCGACCAGCTTCTCCGAGACGAACCGCGGGTTCGGGTCCACGCCCTCGCCCATCGGGTGCCGCCCCATGTGCTCGACGCCGCCGGCCACCACGACGTCGTAGGCGCCGAAGGCGATGCCGCCCGCGGTGGTGGTGACGGCCGTCATCGCGCCGGCGCACATCCGGTCGATCGCGTAGCCCGGCACGGACTTCGGCAGGCCGGAGAGGAGCGCGGCGGTGCGGCCGATGGTCAGGCCCTGGTCACCGATCTGGGTGGTCGCGGCGACGGCGACCTCGTCGATCCGCTCGACGGGCAGGCTCGGGTTGCGGCGCACCAGTTCACGGATGCACTTGACGACCAGGTCGTCGGCGCGGGTCTCGTGGTAGATGCCCTTCGGGCCGGCCTTGCCGAACGGGGTGCGGACGCCGTCGACGAAGACGACGTCCCTCGCGGTACGAGGCACGGGGGCTCTCCTCCCAGGGGGACATGACGATGAGCGCGCCCAGGATCGGCGCTGCTGCGCCCACCAATCTACCCACGAGTAACAACGCCCGGCAAGGACCGTGAGGGCGGTCACGCCGCCCCGCCCCTCCCCGCCGCCGGTCCCCCCGCCCCGGCGGGGGTCCGGGGACCGGCCTCAGCCCTCCGCCGCGGTCCGGAACGCCTCCGCCAGGACCGGGGCGACCAGCTCGGTCTGCCAGGCGCGGGCGCCCAGGGCGCGCAGCGCGTCGGCGACCGCGTCGGCGTCCGGGCGGGCCGGCGGCTCCCAGGAGACCCGGCGGACCAGGTCGGGGGTGATCAGGTTCTCCGCGGGCAGGTGGTACCGCTCGGCCAGGGCGGCGACGGCGGCCCTGGCGCCGCTGAGCCGGGCCGCGGCGACCGGGTCCTTCTCGGCCCAGGCGCGCGGCGGCGGCGGCCCGTCGTGCGGGGCGGTCGCGGGCGGCAGCGCGGACTCCGGGATCTCGCGGGCGCGCTCGATCGCGGCCAGCCACTGCTCCAGCTGGCGGCGGTTGATCCGCGGCCCGAAGCCCTGGACGGCGATCAGCGCGGGCGCGTTGGCCGGCATCGCCAGCGCGGCGTTCACGATCGCGGCGTCGGCCAGCACCCGGCCGGGGGAGACGTCCCGCTCGCGGGCGATCCGGTCCCGGGTGAGCCACATCTCGCGGACGGCGGCCAGCTGCCGGCGGCGGCGGACCTTGTGCAGCTGGGAGGTGCGGCGCCACGGGTCGACCCGGGGGGCCGGCGGGGGCGCGGCGGCCAGGGCGGCGAACTCCTGGTGGGCCCAGTCGAGTTTGCCCTGCTGCTCCAGCTCGGCCTCCAGCGCGTCCCGCAGGTCGACCAGCACCTCGACGTCCAGCGCCGCGTAGCGCAGCCAGGGCTCGGGCAGCGGGCGGGTAGACCAGTCGACCGCCGAGTGCTCCTTGGCCAGCGAGAGGCCCAGCACGTTCTCGGTCATCGGGCCCAGGCCGACCCGGGGGAACCCGGCGAGGCGGCCGGCCAGCTCGGTGTCGAACAGCAGGCCCGGGTGCATGCCCACCTCGAACAGGCAGGGCAGGTCCTGGGTGGCGGCGTGCACGACCCACTCGGTGTCGGCGAGCGCGGCGTTCAGGCCGGTCAGGTCGGGGCAGGCGATCGGGTCGATCAGCGCGGTGCCCGCGCCCTCGCGGCGCAGCTGGATCAGGTAGGCGCGCTGGCCGTAGCGGTAGCCGGAGGCGCGCTCGGCGTCGACGGCCACCGGGCCGGTGCCGCGGCGGAAGCCCTCGACGACGGCGGCGAGGGCCGCTTCGTCCGCCACCACCGGTGGGAGTCCGTCCCTGGGCTCGAGGAGCGGTACCGGGGCGGTCTCTTCGGGGATGGAGGCTACGGCGTCGGTCACCCCCCAAGGGTACGTCGTGTGTCGCCGCCGGGAGTGTTGTCTGACTGGTCGGACCATGTTCTGACATATGCCAGCCGGGGGCGGCCGACCGCCGCCGGGCCGCCCGGTCCCGGTGCGCCGGGGTGCCCGCCGGATGTCCGCGGCGCGGCGGGGGGCCGCTGACGGGCTGTCACGCCGGGGTGCGCGGGGGAGCGGCGGGAGAGCGGCGGGGAAGTAGCGGGGAAGCGGCAGGGAAGCAGCAGGGCGAACGGCGGCGGCCCGGAGGAAACGTTCCTCCGGGCCGCCACCAGCGACGATGTGGGTCAGTGGATGATGCCGGTGCGCAGAGCCACCGCCACCATGCCGGCCCGGTCGCCGGTGCCCAGCTTGCGGGCGATGCGCGCCAGGTGGCTCTTCACCGTCAGTGCGGACAGGCCCATCGCCACGCCGATCGCCTTGTTCGACTGGCCCTCGGCGACCAGCCGCAGCACCTCCACCTCGCGGCCGGACAGCTCGCGGTACGCGGACGGCTGGGCGCCGGGCGCACCCGGAGCGCCGGGGGCGGCACCGGGCTGGCCGGGGGCGCCGTGGTGGCCGGGCGCACCGGGGTGGTGGTGGCCGGGGAGGCCGGGGCGGCGCATCCGGCCGGCCAGGCCGGCGCCGATCGGCAGGCCGGGGCGGCCGGGCATCGGCATGTTGGTCCGGGTGCCGGTCACCACGTAGCCCTTGACGCCGCCGGCCAGTGCCGAGCGGACCGCGCCGATGTCGTCGGCGGCGGACAGCGCCAGGCCGTTGGGCCAGCCCGCGGCGCGGGTCTCGGCGAGGACGGTCAGGCCGGAGCCGTCCGGCAGGTGCACGTCGGCGATGCAGATGTCGCGCGGGGTGGAGACCCGGGGCCGGGCCTCGGCGATCGAGGACACCTCGATGACGTCGCGGACACCGAGTGCCCATAGGTGCCGGGTCACCGTGTTCCGGACCCGGGGATCTGCGATGACCACCATGGCGGTGGGCTTGGTCGGGCGGTAGGCGACCACGCTTGCGGGGTGCTCGAGAAGGACCGACACCTGAGGCCTCCGGGGGGAGTGGCGGACGAACCCCGAGGGGGCGGTCGGAGCGTTCCGCGTCTGGAAAGGGTCACTGACACCTTCGGCATCAACCGTGCCCGGCTTTAGCGGGTGATCACGATCTGGTGAGTAACAATACGGACAAATCGTGCAGGTGACCGGTACGACATGCTTGGAAATCGCACACATTCGATCGGGAACGGCGACGCGACGATCGCAAACGTGCAGGTAATTGACCCGGAGTGGAGGGGAAGTCACACTCCGTCAGCCCTGCGGGTGGCGCCGCTCCCGGGACGCGGGCTTGTCCCCCTGAGGTGTCTGCCGGGATGTCTGCCGGGGTGCCTGCCGAGGCGTCCGTGCGACGCCGCCGGGCCGCCGCGCGGGGAGCCCGGACGCCTGACGGCCGGTCAGTGCGAGTTGCGCGGCCGGCGGCGGGCCGGCATCGGCACCACGCCGCCGAGCCCGCCCGGCCCGTCGGCCGCCAGCGGCGCGGGCGCGGACGGCGGCAGCCCCGCGCAGACGCACAGCAGGTCCGCCCAGGCGGCCAGGTGCCGCTCGAAGCGGCGGTCGGCCGGCGTCCAGGACGCCCGCAGCTCGATCTCGGTGGACGCGCCGCGCTCGGCCAGCGCGCCGAAGTACTGGGAGTGGCACCTGGTCACCGTGCCGGACGGCTCGGCGTACCCGGCGGCCTGCGCCTGCAGTGCGTCCAGCAGCCAGCTCCAGCCGACCTCGGACAGCAGCGGGTCGCCCGCCATCTCCGGCTCCAGGTCGGCCCGGGTCATGGTCACCACCCGGAAGTCGCCGTTCCACGCCTCCGGCGCGGCCGGGTCGTGCAGCAGCACCAGGGTGCCGTCCGCCAGCTCCTCGCCGTCCACCTCCACCGAGGCGGAGAGCGCGAAGGCGTGCGGGGCCAGCCGGCGGGGGGCGGGCTGCGGGGACAGCCGCACCTCGGGGCGCAGCCGCGCCCCGGTCAGCGCCTCGACCGCGTCGCGGAACTCGATCGGCGCCGACTCCCTGCCCGTTCCTCCACCCTGCGCGGATTGCCCGCCGACCGCTGCCATGACCGGAAGCCTAGGCGGCGCGGACCCGCAAGCCGAGCACTTTCGTGCCTCCGGCGTGCCGAAAACCCGGAAACCGGGCGGGCCGTGCGCACCGCCCCGGCGGCCACCGCCCGAGGTGTCCGTTTTGCCTGCCCGGGCGGTCCGTCCGGGCGGGGGCCCACCGGCCGCGTGCGAGGATGTGACCCGTGAGTGAGACCCCCGCAGCCCAGTCCGGTCAGCGGCCCCGCGGCGCCGCGTACGACTCCGTCTTCCTGCGCGCCGCCCGCAACGAGCCGGTGCCGCACACCCCCGTCTGGTTCATGCGGCAGGCCGGCCGCTCGCTGCCCGAGTACCTGAAGGTCCGCGAGGGCGTCCCGATGCTCGACGCCTGCATGCGGCCCGACCTGGTCAAGGAGATCACCCTCCAGCCGGTGCGCCGGCACAAGGTGGACGCGGCCATCTTCTTCTCCGACATCGTCGTCCCGCTCAAGGCGGTCGGCATCGACGTCGAGATCAAGGGCGGCGTCGGCCCGGTCATCGCCGACCCGATCCGCACCGCGGCCGACCTCCGGCGGCTGCGCCCGCTGGAGCCCGACGACATGCCCTACATCACCGAGGCGGTCGGCCTGCTGGTCGCCGAACTCGGCGCCACCCCGCTGATCGGCTTCGCCGGCGCCCCCTTCACGCTGGCCAGCTACCTGGTCGAGGGCGGGCCCTCGAAGTCGTACGAGAACACCAAGGCGATGATGTACGGCGCCCCCGAGGTGTGGGCCGAACTGGTCGACCGGCTCGCCCGGATCACCTCCGCCTTCCTGAAGATCCAGATCGAGGCCGGGGCCTCGGCGGTCCAGCTCTTCGACTCCTGGGCCGGCGCGCTCGCCCCCGACGAGTACCGCCGCTCGGTGCTGCCCGCCAGCACCAAGGTCTTCGACGCGGTCGAGCCCTACGGCGTCCCGCGGATCCACTTCGGCGTCAACACCGGCGAACTCCTCGGCCTGATGGGCCAGGCCGGCGCGGACATCGTCGGCGTCGACTGGCGCGTCCCGCTCGACGAGGCCGCCAACCGGGTCGGCCCCGGCAAGGGCCTGCAGGGCAACCTCGACCCCGCCGTCCTCTACGCCCCCACCCACGTGGTCGAGACCAAGGCCCGCGAGGTCCTGCACGCCGCCCAGGCCCTCGGCGGCAGCCACCACATCTTCAACCTCGGCCACGGCGTCATGCCCACCATGGACCCGGACGCCCTCACCCGCCTGGTCGCCTTCGTCCACGAGGCCAGCGCCCGCTGAGGCCCCCGGCCGGCTCCCCGCCGCCCGGGCGGGCGGGGACGGCCAGGACGCGGCGGCGGGTCTCCGCGTTCGAGCAGCCCCGGGCCGTCCCGCCCTCACCGCCCTCCCCACCGTGAACGCCGCCCGCCACCACGAGGGCGCCCACGCCGCGCTCTGCGGCGCTGGTGGCGGTGCCCCGCGCGGTCCTCGCCGCGGTCCGGGTGGCGAGGGCGTGCGGTGGAGCGGCTCTGACGGCCGGAGGCCGGGGAGCGGCGGGTCGTGGCCCGCCGCTCCCCGGCCTCCGTGGTGGTCCGGTGCTCCTCGGTTACTCCTCGCCGTCCGGGGTGTGCGTCGGACGGGGCGGGGCGGGCGGCATCGGGGCGTGCGGGGCGTGCGGGGCGTGCCGGACCGGGCCGCGGGGGGTCCGGGGGCGCTTGCGGAGCTGCCTGCGCAGCAGCCAGGCGAACGGGGCCAGGACCAGCAGGAAGGGGGCCAGGGCCGCCAGCACCATGAGCAGGGCGCGGACCAGGACCACCAGCGCGTGCCAGCCGCCGGCGAGGGCGTGGCCGACGGAGGCCCAGAAGCCGGTCTGCTTCTTCTCCGGTTCGACCCGGACGGCCTGGCGGGCCGTCACCAGGTCCAGGGTCACGGTGGAGAGCGAGGTGCGGGCGGCGAGCTGCTGCTGCTGGTGCTGGAGCGATTCGAGGTCGGACTCGCGGCGGGTCAGCTCGCTCTCCAGCGACACCACCTCGGCCAGGCTCTTCGCGTCCGCCATCAGCGCCCGCACCCGGTCCACGCTGGCCTGCATGGACTTGACCCGGCTGTCGGTGTCGGCGATCTGCGCGGTGAGGTCCTCGGCCTGGCTGCTGAGGCCGAGCCGGGTGCCGAGCCCGCCGAGCCCGTCCAGGGTGGCCTGGTAGGCCGCGGACGGGACCTTGAGCGTCAGCGTGGACTGCGTGCTGTCGCCCGTCCCGCCGCGCAGGTCCTCCCCGGCGACGTACCCGCCGGCCCGGGTGACCAGGTCGACGGCCTTGGCGCTCGCGTCGCCGACGTCCTCCACTCGGAGCGTCAGCTTCGCCTGGTAGGCGATCTGACGGTCCGCCGCGGCCGCGGTCGCCGCCGCCGTCCCGGCCGCGCCCCCGGCCCCGGCGGGGGCGTCGCCCTTGCCGGGGGTGGCCGCCGCCGCGCCCGGCGCCCGGGCGCCGCCCTTCGCGTCGGCGACGGCCGCCGAGCTCGACGCGTGGTCGCCGCCCGCGCTGCACCCGGCCAGCAGCAGCACCGCGGCCAGCGCCCCGACCGCGCCCGCTCTGCGTACCCGCAGGTCCATTCGGTTCCCTCCCCGTGTTCCGGGGCGGGCCGTCCGCCCGCCCCCACGAGACTGTGACGCGGCGGCCCCGGGAGCGGACCCGCACCGACGGTACCGGAACGATCACGCTGTGGACTCACCCCGGTCTCGGGGCGCTCCGGGGCCGATCCCGGCGATCCGGATAAGGGCTGGGAGACTGGTCGGCATGGCGAAACCTCACGTCGTGGTGATCGGTGGCGGGATCGCGGGCCTGGCCGCGGCGGCGTTCCTCGGGGACGCGGCGGTGCGGGTGACCGTGCTGGAGGCGTCCGGGCGCTTCGGCGGGAAACTGCGCGGCGGCGAGGTCGGCGGCGTCCGGGTCGACCTCGGTGCCGAGTCGGTGCTCGCCCGCCGCCCCGAGGCCGTCGAGCTGGCCCGCCGGGTCGGCCTCGGCGACCGGCTGGAGCCGCCCACCACCGCCAGGGCCGCGATCTGGACCAGGGAGGGCCTGCGCCCGCTGCCCGGCGGCCAACTCATGGGCGTCCCCGGCGACCTGGACGCGCTGGAGGCGTCCGGCGTGCTCACCCCCGAGGGCCTGGAGCGGGCCCGCCGGGAGCGGCCCGCCCCGCTCGGCGAGGACGCCCCGATCGGCCGCTACGTCGCCGACCGGCTCGGCCGCGAGGTGGTCGACCGGCTGGTCGAGCCGCTGCTCGGCGGCGTGTACGCCGGGCACGCCGACGAGATCTCGATCCGCGCCGCCGTCCCGCAGCTGCTGCAACTCGCCCACCAGCCGGGGTCGTTGACCGCCGCCATCCGCGAACTCAGCAGCCGCGCCACCGCCACCGGACCGGTCTTCCAGGGCCTGGACGGCGGGCTCGGCACCCTCCCCGAGGCGGTCGCCGCCCACGACCGGGCCCGCGGCGCCGACCTGCTCACCGGCCACCCCGTCGAGGCCCTGCGCCGCACCCCCGACGGCTGGCGGATCACCGCCGGCGGACGCGAACTCGCCGCCGACGCCGTGGTGCTGGCCGTCTCCGCCCCGCAGGCCGCCGCGCTGCTCGCCGCCGACGCCCCCGGCGCCGCCGCCGAACTCCGGCAGGTCGAGTACGCCTCGATGGCCCTGGTCACCCTGGCCTTCCGCCGCGCCGACCTGGCCGACAGCCCGCTCACCGGCAGCGGCTTCCTCGTCCCGCCGGTCGACCGGCGCAGCATCAAGGCGTCCACCTTCTCCAGCAACAAGTGGGGCTGGCTGGCCCGCTCCGCCCCCGACGCCTTCCTGCTGCGCACCTCGCTCGGCCGCCACCGCGAGGACGCCGCCCTGGACCTGGACGACGCCGAACTCGTCGCCCGCTCGCTCGCCGACCTGCGCACCGCCGTCGGCCTGCGCGCCACCCCGTACGACCACGCCGTCACCCGCTGGCGGGCCGGGCTCCCGCAGTACCCGGTCGGCCACCTCGACCGGGTCGCCCGGATCCGCGCCCGCCTCGACGCCCTGGGCGCGATCGCGGTCTGCGGCGCCGCGTACGACGGCGTCGGCGTCCCCGCCGTCATCGCCGGTGCCCGGCGCGCCGCCGAGCACCTCACCCCCGGCACCGGCGCCGCCCGCACGGAAGGGACAATGGGCTCATGACCGAAAGCACTGAGCAGCCCGTGAAGAAGAAGGCCCGCGACCTCAACCAGGTCATCCGCTACACCATGTGGTCGGTGTTCAAGCTCAAGGACGCCCTCCCCGAGGACCGCACCGGCCTCGCCGCGGAGGTCGACGCCCTCTTCGAGCAGCTCGCCGCCAAGGACGTCGTGGTCCGCGGCACCTACGACGTCTCCGCCCTGCGCGCCGACGCCGACCTGCTGGTCTGGTGGCACGCCGAGGACTCCGACGACCTCCAGGAGGCGTACAACCGCTTCCGCCGCACCGGGCTCGGCCGCCACCTGGAGCCGGTCTGGTCCAACATGGCGCTGCACCGCCCCGCCGAGTTCAACAAGTCGCACATCCCGGCGTTCCTCGCCGACGAGCGGCCCCGCGAGTACGTCTGCGTCTACCCCTTCGTCCGCTCCTACGAGTGGTACCTGCTCCCGGACGAGGAGCGCCGCGCGATGCTCGCCGAGCACGGCATGATGGCCCGCGGCTACCCCGACGTGCGCGCCAACACCGTCGCCTCCTTCGCCCTGGGCGACTACGAGTGGCTGCTGGCCTTCGAGGCCGACGAACTGCACCGCATCGTCGACCTGATGCGCGACCTGCGCCCCTCCCGGGCCCGCCTGCACGTCCGCGAGGAGGTCCCCTTCTTCACCGGCCGCCGCAAGCCGGTCGCCGACCTGCTGGCCGGCCTCTACTAGGCCCCGGCCGCACCCCGCCGCGCGCGGCCGGACCGGCCCCTGCCCCCCCGGGTCAGGAGCCGAGGGCCGCGCGCAGCCGCGGGTCCCGGACGGCGGCGGGGCCGGAGATGGCGACGGCGGTGAGCAGGTCGTCGTCGGTGGCGACGGTGTGGCGGCAGGGGAGGGCCCGCAGCAGGGTCTGGCCGGCGGGCGCGGCCCACGCGGTGTAGGCGTGGACGTCGACCCGGGCCATCAGCAGGGTCCCGCCGGTGAGGACCAGCGGGAGCGCGTACCAGGCCACCGCGGTGCGGGCGGCGGTGCCGTCGGGCGCGGTGAGCAGGACGGTCAGCAGCAGCATCGAGGCCGCCCCGAGCAGCGCGTAGCGGACCTGCCGGATCGCCCGCAGGGCGCGGTCGCGGACCACCGCCGGCGTCGCCAGCCCCGCCAGCGCCAGCCGGTCGCCGATGTCGCGGACGGTGGGGTGGGCGGCCAGCGCCTCCTTCAACTGGGCGGTGCGGCACTGGCCTTCGGGGCCGATCGCACCGATCAGGGCCCGTTCGAGGCGGCCCCGGCCCTGCGGGTCGACGACGGTGGTCCAACCGGTGTGCGCGAGGTGCAGCCGGCCCAGCGCGGCCATCCGGACCAGGGCCAGGTCTACCACCCGGGCGGGGCCCCCGGCCAGGTACGCGGTCTCGTAGAGGCCGACCCCGGAGGGCCGGTGCGCGGGGTGCGGGGCCCGCCCGGTGAGGGCGTCCGCGACCGCGGCGACCCGCACCAGGCGCAGGCACGAGAGCACCGCGGCGGCACAGGACGGGATCAGCAGCAACACCCACATGCCCTTCGTTCTAGTCCTGTGCGGGCCGGAAGCGGAACGGGTACCCGCGCCGCGATACCGAACTGTGACTCGGCGGGGCCTCAGGAACCACCGCACCCGCCCCCGCCGCAGCTGGACCCGCAGGAGCTGGACGACCCGCAGGAGTGCGAGGAGCCGCCGCAGGAGTGCGAGGACGAACTCCCGCAGGAGTGGTGCGAACCGCCCGAATGGCCGGACGACCCGCAGGACGAGCCGCTGGACGTCCCGCACCACGCCCCCGCACCGGCCCCGGCCCCCGCCCCGGCCGCGTACTCCGTGCCGCCGCCCGCCCGGCCGCGCCGCGAACCCCGCGCCGGTCGGGCGGGGGCGGCGGCGGTGCCGTCGAGCGCCTCGCGCAGCGCCCGGTGCGCGGAGCCGCTCAGCGCGGCGGTGCCGTCGAGGGCGAACGCGCCGACCAGCCGGGCGTGCTCCCGCTCCACCTCCCGGGGCCGCCAGGCGCTGCCGCCGCGCATCAGCTGCAACTGGCGCAGGCCGGCCGGGGTGATCCGGCTCCGCGGCGGGCGGTTGACGACCAGGGCGAGCACCGTGAACAGGACGAGCGGGAAGTACGGGACGAACGCCGGAGCGGCGGACTCCCAGGGCCCGTTCAGCCAGCGCACGGTGGAGACCGCGCCGAGCACCACCGCGACCAGCAGCGCCGGCAGCACCATCCGGTGGGCCCGCCGGGCGGCCCGCAGCGCGGCCGGGTTGCGCAGCAGGCCGCGGGCGGCGAGCCCGTCGCCGATCCGCTGCACCTCGGGGCTGCCCATCACGGAGGTGCGCAGCACGGACAGGTCGCGCCCGGCCCGGCCGCCCACGGCGGTGACCAGCACCCGCTCGACCGGGTCGGACGTCCGGTCGGAGGTGACGGTGACCCGGTGGGCCCGGGAGATCACCAACCGGCCCTCGCGCTCCATCCGGACCAGCGCGGTGTCGACCACCCGGGCGGGCCCGCCGGCCAGGAAGGCGGCGTCCAGCAGGGGCAGGCCGCGCCCGGGCAGCCCCCGTACGTCGGTGACCCGGCGGCTGCGCCGGTTGAAGACGGCGGAGACGGTGACGGCGCACGCGACGAGGGCGAACGCCAGGAAGAACCGGAAGTCCAACATCCCCCGTGGTTCCTTTCTGTGCGGTGCGGAGCGGTCAGGGGTGCGCCTTGGCGGTGCGGTCGCGGCGCGGCAGCAGGCGGCTCCACCGGGAGGCGGCGGGGCGCAGCAGGCGGCGCAGCGCGGGCTGCCAGTCGGCGGCGGCGGGGGCGCCGTCCAGGGCCCACTCGGCGAAGGCCCGGGCGTCGGCCCGGTAGCCGCCGGTGAGCGGGCGGACGGCGGCGTAGCGGTCGAACAGCGGGGCGAAGTCCGGGCCGAGCAGGTCGGGCAGCTCCGGCATCAGGTGGCCGACGGTCTCCCGGCGCTTGGCGAGCAGGCCGGCGGCCTGGACCCGCAGCTGCTCCGGGTCGAAGCCGGCCGGGGCCGGGCCGCCGGCCGTCAGGGCGGCCAGCAACTCCTCCTGGCGGTGCGCCAGTTCGACCCGGGCGAGGGCGAGTTCGGCGTCGGCGCGGTCGCGGATCAGGTATTCGTGGTGCTCAGACACGGGCGGCTTCCCTCCGGTGCAGGCGCTGGACGCGGCGGATGGCGTCGAGTTCGGCGGACAGTTCGGCGGGCGGCGGGTACGCGCCGTCCCGCTCCAGCAGCACCCCGGGCGGGTCGGCCCGCTCGCAGAGCGCGGCCAGCACCTCCAGCACGGGCGCGGTGACGGGGTGGGTGTGGGTGTCGTGCCAGACGCCGTCGCGCTCGACGCCGCCGGCCACGTGCACGTAGGCGAGGGCCTCCAGCGGCAGCCGGTCCAGTTCGGCGGCCGGGTCGACGCCCAGGTTGACCCGGTTGGTGTGCAGGTTGGCGACGTCCACCAGCAGGCGGACGCCGGTGCGCTCGACCAACTCGGCGAGGAACTGGGCCTCCGTCAACTCGTCGCCCGGCCAGGCCAGGTGGGCGGCGATGTTCTCCAGCGCCAGCGGCACCGGCAGCTCCCGCTGGGCGATCCGCACGTTGGCGGCCACCACCCGCAGCGCCGCCCGGGTGCGCGGCACCGGCAGCAGGTGCCCGGCCTCCAGGCCGCCCGCCCGGACGAACGCCAGGTGCTCGCTGACCAGCGGCGACCCGAGCGCCTCGGCGACGCCCGCCAGCCGGGCCAGCCGGGCCGGGTCCGGCTCGGCGGCGTCCCCCAGGCCGAGCGAGACGCCGTGCGGGACGACCGTGACGCCGCGGGAGCGCAACTCGGCCAGCGAGGGCGGCAGGTGCTCGGCGCAGACGTTCTCCGCGACCACCTCGACCCAGTCGAGGCCGTCCAGCCGCTCCACCGCGGTGTCGATCTCCGGGCGCCAGCCGATGCCGGTGCCCAATCGTGGAATACCGGACGAAGACATATTCCACCCCCTTTTCCGGCGGGCCTTTCGGAAGGCCCGGCTCCCCGTTGCCGAGGATGTATCCGCCGGGCACCGATGCCAAGCGGGACAACGGAAACTCAGAGCTGAACTTGAGGTTCGGCCGCACCGGCCGAACTTCCGCGCGGGTGGGGGGAAATTCGGCGGCGCACGGACGGACGACTGACTAACGTGACATGCCTATGACTTCCTCGCCGTACCGCATCCGCCCGTTCGCCTCCACCGACGCCGTCGGGGCCGCCGAAGCCTACCGGGCCGGCCGCCCGCACCTGGTCACCACTCCCGAAGTCACCGCCTGGCTGGCCGCCCTGCCGCACTACCACCTGCTGGTCGCCGAGCGGGGCGGCCGGGTCGTCGGCACCGCCCGGTTCGGCCCGGTGGCCGAGAGCGCCACCCCCCACCAGGGCTTCCTCAACGTCAGCGTGCTCCCCGAGCACCGCGGCGCGGGCATCGGCACCGCGCTGCTCACCGCCGCCGAACGGGAACTCGCCGCCCTCGGCACCCGGGACGCCCACGGCTGGGCCGACGACACCCCCGAGGCGCTCGGCTTCGCCGCCGCCCGCGGCTACCGGCGCGGCCGGGCCGGCCGCTTCTCCGGCCTCGACCTCACCGCCCCGCTGCCCGCGCTGCCGCCCACCCCGCCCGGCGTCGAACTGCGCACCGCCGCCGACTTCCTGGCCGACCCGTACCCGATCTACCTGGTCGACATCGACGGCACCCGCGCCGAGCCGGGCGACCTCGTCCTCGACGACCAGTCCTACGAGAGCTGGCTCGCCGAGATCTGGCAGCGCCCCGACCAGGAGCACGCCCTCACCGCGGTCGTCCTCGCCGACGGCGAGCCGGTCGCGTTCTCCGCCGCCCAGACCGACGGCCACCGCACCTACTGGTCCTCCTTCACCGCCACCCGCTCCACCCACCGCGGCCGCGGCCTGGCCAAACTCGCCAAGGCGCACTCCCTGCACCGCGCCAAGGCCCGCGGCCTCACCGCCGCGTACACCCAGAACGACGCGGACAACGCCCCGATGCTCGCCATCAACGACTGGTTCGGCTACCGCGCCTGCGCGACGGAGTGGAAGCACACCAAGGCGCTCGGGCGGTGACCGCGGCGCCCGGGGGCGCGGGCGCCGAGCGCCCCTAGGCGACGTCCACGCCGTGGTCGCGGGCCAGGCCGGCCAGGCCGTCCGACCAGCCCTGGCCGACCGCGCGCAGCTTCCAGCCGTCGGCCGGGTGCCGGTACACCTCGGCGACCAGCATCGCGGAGACCGCCGGGTCGGCCGGCGGCCGGAACAGCCAGCTGCCGTCGCCGGAGGAGAGCTCCACCACCGGGTCGACCAGGTCCGCGCAGCTGCCGTCGCCGTCCGCGTCCAGGTTGACCGAGACCGCCACCCGCCGCACCGCCGCCGGGAGCCGCCCGGTCCGGACGGTCGCGCTGCGCTCGTCCGGACGGAGCGTCACGGCGCCGCCCTCCGCCTCCGGTTGGTGGTAGAAGACGAAGTCCCCGTCGTGCCGGACCTTGCCGTCCGCGTCGAGCAGCAGCAGCGTCAGGTCGGCCTCCGCGCCGCCGGCCCGGAACACCACCCGCAGCTCCCCGTCGGGCAGCACCAGGTTCTGGCCCGGCACCAGTTCGGCGGCGGGGGCGGCGGTGCGCGGCACGGCGACGGCGGGGGCCGCGGGGGCCGGGCCCAGCCGGCCGGGGAGGCCGTGCTCGCGGAGCAGCGCGAGCAGCAGCGGGCCGTCCACCAGGGTGAGCGGTTTGTTCTCGGCGTGCTTGCGGGAGCCCGGGCCGAAGCCCGAAGTGGTCACCAGGATGCCCCGGTTGGCGCCCTGGTGGCGCATGGTGGACTCCAGGTCGCGCACCGCGCCCGGCGAGACGGTGTGCCGGTAGCGCTTGGCCTGGATGACGATCTTCCCGCCGGTGATCGGGTCCGGGTCCTCGGCCAGCACGTCCACGCCCTCGTCGCCGCTGCGCGCGGTGGTGCTGGTGCGCAGGCCCCGGCGGCGGAACAGCTCGGCGATCAACCGCTCGAACTCCAGCGGGTCCATGGCGAACAGGTCGGGCTCCTCGCCGGCCGCGGCGAAGGCGCTGGGGAGCTCCGGGACGGCCTCGCCCTTCTCCGGCCGGGCGGAGATCCGGCCGCCGAGCGCGTCGACCAGGCAGTCCAGCGGGGCGACCCGGTCCAGGGCCAGCGCCTCGAAAGCGGCGCGGTCGGCCTCCACGGTCAGCAGGCAGCGCTCGCCCTGCTGCCCGGTCGCCGGATCGGGGGCGACCACCACGCCGTTCAGGCCCACCGAGGCGAGCAGGCCGTCGGTGTCGGCCCGGAACACCTCGGCCAGCACCCGCAGCGCGCACTGCGCCAGCACCTCGCGGTAGAGCTCCCGGCGCTGCCCGGCGGGCCGGGCGACCTCGTCCTCGCGGTCCTCGGAGCGGACGTAGCGGTACCGGCCGACGCTTGGCACCACCTCGTACGGCGGCAGCTCCCAGCGCACCACCAACCGCCGGGTCGAGGCGTCCCAGGAGGTCTCGCCGTCGGCGGGGAAGCCGTCCGGCCAGTCCTCGCGCCAGTCGACCACCGCCTCGAAGTACTCGGCGACCGCCGCCGGCTCGCCCGCCCGCAGCCGCGCCGTCAGCTCGCCGGCCTGGGCGGACCGCCCGGCCAGCAGCCGGTGCCGCTCGGCCGCCCAGGCGTCGTACTGGGCGCGGTAGTCGGCGAGTTGGCGCTGCCGGTGCTGTTCGGCGGCCCAGGCGGCCTGCCAGTCGTACTCGAACCTGGCCCGGGCCTGCGCGGACTGCTCCTCCCACTGCCGGCGCGCCCCCGGCTGGTACGCCTGCGGGCCGGACGGGGGCGGCACCAGGTACCAGTCCTGGTCGGGCATCGGCACCGGCACGCCCAGCGGACCGGGGTCGAACGGCGGCACCGCGGGACGCCCGCCCCCGGCCAGCACGAAGCCGGGGCCGGCCAGCCCGGCCGCCAGCACCCCGCGCAACTCGGCGACCCGCCCGTCCAGTTCGGCGCTGCGCCGGGCGGCGTCCGACTCCCGCCCCTGCTGGTACGCCTTCACCGCCTCGCGCTCACCCCGGGCGGCCGCCCGCTGCGCCTCCCGCTGCGCCCGTTCGCTCTCGCGCTGCCGGGCGGCGGCCGCCTTGCGCTGGGCCTCCGCGCGGCGATGCTGCTCGCGCTGCGCCTCAGCCAGTACCGACCACACCCCGGAAGACCGCCGCCGTGCCACGCCCGCCCCACCCACGTCCAAGACCGTTCGGAAGAAGATCCAGTCTTCCACGCGGGCGGGCGGGCGCGGAGCCTACTCGGCGGGCTCGAACCGCAGCGAGATCGAGTTGATGCAGTACCGCTGGTCGGTCGGGGTGTCGTACCCCTCGCCCTCGAAGACGTGCCCCAGGTGGCTGCCGCACTTCTTGCAGCGCACCTCGACCCGGCGCATGCCGAGGCTGCTGTCCTCCAGGTACTCCACCGAGTCACCGGCCAGCGGCGAGTAGTACGACGGCCACCCGCAGTGGCTGTCGAACTTGGTCTCGCTGCTGAACAGCTCCGCGCCGCACGCCCGGCAGCTGTACACGCCGACCGTCCGGGTGTCGGTGTACTCGCCGACGAACGGCCGCTCGGTGCCGGCCTCGCGGAGCACGTGGTACTCCTCCGGAGTCAGCTCGGCGCGCCACTCGGCGTCGGACTTCTGGACCTCGTAGCTCACGGCACTCTCCAGCTCGGACGGGGACGTCAGACAGCAGGTGCAACGTCGGCCAGGGCGGCCAGAATTTCCGGGCCCAGGTTGGTGACGTCGCCCGCGCCCATGGTCAGCACCAGGTCGCCGGGGGCGGCCAGCGCGGCCAGCAGCGCGGGGGCGGCGGCGAAGTCGTGCTCGGCCCGGACGTCGGCGCCGGCCCGGCGGGCCGCGTCGATGATCAGCTCGGCGGTGACGCCGGGGATCGGGTCCTCGCGGGCCGGGTAGATGTCCAGCACCACCGAGGCGTCGGCCAGCGCCAGCGCCCCGCCCATCTCCTCGGCGAGCTGCTGGGTGCGGGAGAACAGGTGCGGCTGGAAGACCACCAGCACCCGGCCCGTGCCCGCCGCCTCCCGGATCGCCTCCAGGTCGGCGGCCATCTCGGTGGGGTGGTGCGCGTAGGAGTCGATCACCTGCACGCCGCGCGCCTCGCCCTTGAGCTGGAGCCGCCGCCGCACCCCGGTGTACGCGCCCAGCGCCTTCGCCAGCCCGTCGGCCGGGACGCCCAGCGCGATGCCCGCGGCCAGCGCCGCGACCGCGTTGTGCGCGTAGTGCCGGCCGGGCACCGAGACGGTGAAGGTCAGCGGCTCGCCGTCCAGCTCGACCGTCACCTCGCTGGTCATGCCGCGCGCCTCGACCTTCAGCACCCGCAGGTCGGCGTCCTCGGCGGCGCCGACCGTCACCACGTTCAGCCCGTCCCGCCCGGCCACCCGGCGGCTCAGCTCGCGGGCGCCCGCGTGGTCGGCGGAGACCACCAGGGTGCCGCCGGGCTGGATCCGGCCGACGAAGGTCTCGAAGGACTCGTAGATCTCCTCGATCGACGCGTAGTTGGCGTGGTGGTCCAGCTCCACGTTCAGCACGATCGCCACCTCGGGCGCGTACTTGTGGAAGCTGCGGTCGCTCTCGTCCGCCTCCGCGACGAAGATCTCGCCCGCCCCGTGGTGCGCGTTCGACCCCGGCGCGTCCAGGTCGCCGCCGATCGCGTACGAGGGCTCCAGGCCCAGCTCGCCCAGGCTGACCGCCAGCATCGAGGTGGTGGTGGTCTTGCCGTGGGTGCCCGCCACCGCGAGCGCCCGGCGACCGCCCATCAGCGCCGCCAGCGCGTCCGAGCGGTGCACCACCGGGACGCCGCGCTCCCGCGCGGCCACCAGCTCCGGGTTGTCGGCGCGGATCGCACTGGAGACCACCACGCTGCTGGTCCCGGCCGGGAGGTGCTCCGCCGCGTGCCCGACGAACACCGTCGCGCCCAGCTCGCGCAGCGCCCGCACGGTCTCCGACTCCTTCGCGTCGGACCCCGAGACGGTCGCGCCGCGCACCGCGAGGATCTTCGCCAGGCCGGACATGCCGGCGCCGCCGATGCCGATGAAGTGCGGGGCGTGCAGGTCGTGGGCGGCGTCGTTCAAGGCTGGCTCCGTACGGGCGTGAGGAGGTGGGATCGTCCCGTAGCTCCGTGGAACGTCTACGGGACTACGGGACGATTCTGCCCTAACCGGGAGGGCGGTCAGGCTTCGCTGGCGAACAGTTTGAGCACCGGGACGCCCACCTCGTGCCGGGCGCGGGAGGCCCAGTCCCGGTGGAAGAACTCCTCGACGAAGTGCGGCGAGGTCAGCACCAGCACCTCGTCGGCCCGGTTCTCCTCCACCACCTCGCGCAGCCGCACCAGCGGGTGCGCCTCGACCACCTCGCCGACCGCCTCCGCCCCGGCGCGCCGCAGGTGGCGCAGGCTGTGTTCGAGGGATTCGCCCGCGAGGGTCGGCGTCTCCTCCTCGCCCTCGTCGCGTTCGTGCACCGCCTTGTCCAGATGGCCGAGGGCCACGTCGTCCAGGGCACGCAGCAGCTCGTCCTGCTTGCCGCGGGGTTGCATCAGGACGACGAAGGAGACCTTCTCCTCGCCGTGGAGCGTGGTGACCAGCTCCACGTCGGCGTCGGAGAGCGCCTTTTCGATCATCAGTACGGTCTTGAACACGTGAGTCCCTTCGCTGGTGCGGGCCCCCGGGTCCGGCTCCCTGCTCCCCTCCTTCATAGTGCCCGGAGGAAGGATTCCTCACGCTGCACACGCGCCACACGGATCACATGATCCACATCGGTCAGGATGTGGCTCGGGTGCGGGCTGGGACGCTCGGGGAGCGGTCCGGATCGGTCGGCCGCAGATAGCGGGTGAAGAGGAAACCTTTCTCCTCGATCAATGACACCAGCCGCATCGGTCGGACGTCCGGGATTCCCGGCCCGTTCACGATCCTCGGTGAATCACCCGCCGTCACCAGGGGCGCCACCGACAGGCACAACTCGTCCAGCAGGCCGTCCGCCGCGAGCTGACCGAGCAGGCGGGGCCCGCCCTCCGTGAGCTGGCGGCGCCAGCCACGCTCCGTGAGCGCGGCCACCGCCCGGGGGAGGTCCACCGAGCCCGTTCCTGCGGTGATCACATCGGCTGCGGCGGCGACCTCGGCCAGCCGGTCGGCCGGCGCGTCGACGGTGGTGACCACCACCGTGGGCACCAGCGGCTCGGTGAACAGCGGCGCCGACAGGTCCAGCTCCAGGCTCCGCGACACCACCGCGATCACCGGCGCCGGCAGCTGGCCCGCGGCGGCCCGCCGCGCCGCGAAGCCGGCCCGGGCCCGGGCCGGCCGGTAGCCCTCCGCCCGCACCGTCTCGGCCCCCACCAGCACCACGTCGCACAGCGCCCGCAGCACCCCGAAGATCCGCTTGTCCGCCTCGCCGGACAGCCCCTCCGAGAGGCCGTCCAGCCGGGCCGCGCCGTCCAGCGAGGTGACCATGTTCGCCCGCAGCCACGCCCCCTCCGCCGGGTACGCGTACGCCTGCGCCAGCCACTCGGGGCTGCCGGGAGGGCCGGGGGTGTCGCCGATCAGTTGCCTCATGCTCCGAGTCTCTCAGCCGGAAGCGTTCGGCCGGAGAGCGCGCAACAGGGGCGCGGGGAACTGCGCGCTGCGGGAGGAGCGCGTCAGCGAGGCCGCGGCACGGTGCAGGCTCCCGTCCCGCGTCGCGATCTCGCGGTGCGTGCTCGGTCGGCCGCGCAGTTCCCCGCGCTTCTGCCTTCGCCCTGTCGCGCAGCGGTTCTCGTGGCGCGAGTACCCTGTTGTTCCGTGTCTGCTGCCTCGGAGTCCGATATTCACACCGCGATAGCCCTGACCGACCGGCGCCCGGTGGTGCCGGCCGAGCGGCTGGTCGCCGAGATGGTGCCGCCGCCGCGCTTCGCCGGGGTGAGCTTCGGCAGCTACCTGCCGGACTCCTCGCAGCCGAGCCAGTACGAGGCCGTCCAGATCCTGGAGTCCTTCGCCGCCGGGCTGAACAGCGCCGCCGAGCCGCCGAAGCGCGGCTGGTTCCGCCGTGCCGCCCCCGCGCCCACCGGGCCGGCCGGGATCTACCTGGACGGCGGGTACGGCGTGGGGAAGACGCACCTGCTGGCCTCGCTCTGGCACGCGGTGCCCGGCCCGAAGGCGTTCGGGACGTTCGTGGAGCTGACCAACCTGGTGGGCGCGCTGACCTTCCAGGGCGCGGTGCGGACGCTCAGCTCGCACCGGCTGCTCTGCATCGACGAGTTCGAACTGGACGACCCGGGCGACACCGTGCTGGTCTCGACCCTGCTGGGCCGGCTGGTGGAGAACGGCGTCAAGCTGTGCGCGACCTCGAACACGCTGCCGGAGAAGCTCGGCGAGGGCCGGTTCGCCGCCGCCGACTTCATGCGGGAGATCCAGGGCCTGTCCGCGCACTTCCGCCCGGTGCGGATCGACGGCCAGGACTACCGGCACCGCGGGCTGCCCGACGCCCCGCCGCCGTACACCGACGCCGAGGTGACCGCCCGCGCGGCCCGCACCCCGGGCGCGTCGCTGGACGACTTCGACGCGCTGCTGGAGCACCTGAAGGAGGTGCACCCCAGCCGGTACGGCGCGCTGCTGGACGAGGTGGGCGCGGTGTTCCTGCGCGGGGTGCGGCAGGTGGACGACCAGGCGACCGCGCTGCGGCTGGTGGTGCTGGCCGACCGGATGTACGACCGGGAGCTGCCGGTCACCGCCTCGGGCGTGCCGTTCGACCGGGTGTTCACCGAGGAGATGCTGCGCGGCGGCTACCGCAAGAAGTACCTGCGGGCGGTCTCCCGGCTGGTCGCGCTGGCCCGGGACTCCGCGAAGTAACCACCGCGTTGTCGGTGGCCGGTCGTACCGTGGAGGGCGTGCGTCCCATCACGAGTATCGAGCGGTCCGTGGCGCCCTTCGAGGTCGTCAGCCCCTACCAACCCAACGGTGACCAGCCGGCGGCCATCGCCGAGCTGGAGCGCCGCGTCCGCGCCGGCGAGAAGGACGTCGTCCTGCTCGGCGCGACCGGCACCGGCAAGTCGGCCACCACCGCCTGGATGATCGAGAAGCTGCAGCGCCCCACCCTGGTGATGGCGCCGAACAAGACGCTGGCCGCCCAGCTGGCGAACGAGTTCCGCGAGCTGCTGCCGAACAACGCGGTCGAGTACTTCGTCTCGTACTACGACTACTACCAGCCCGAGGCGTACGTCCCGCAGACGGACACCTACATCGAGAAGGACTCCTCGATCAACGAGGAGGTCGAGCGGCTGCGCCACTCCGCCACCAACAGCCTGCTCACCCGGCGGGACGTGATCGTGGTCGCGTCCGTCTCCTGCATCTACGGCCTCGGCACCCCGCAGGAGTACGTCGACCGGATGGTCCGCCTGAAGGTCGGCGAGGAGGTCGACCGGGACGCCCTGCTGCGCCGCTTCGTCGACATCCAGTACACCCGCAACGACCTGGCGTTCACCCGCGGCACCTTCCGGGTCCGCGGCGACACGGTCGAGATCTTCCCGGTCTACGAGGAGCTCGCCGTCCGGATCGAGATGTTCGGCGACGAGATCGAGGCGCTGTACACGCTGCACCCGCTGACCGGCGAGGTGATCAGCCAGGACGACTCGGTCTACGTCTTCCCCGCCTCGCACTACGTGGCCGGCCCGGAGCGGATGGAGCGGGCGATCGGCGGCATCGAGGCCGAGCTGGAGCGGACGCTGGCCCGGATGGAGAAGCAGGGCAAGCTGCTGGAGGCCCAGCGGCTGCGGATGCGCACCACCTACGACATCGAGATGCTCCGCCAGATCGGCACCTGCTCGGGCGTGGAGAACTACTCGATGCACTTCGACGGCCGCGAGCCCGGCTCCCCGCCGAACACGCTGCTCGACTACTTCCCGGAGGACTTCCTCCTGGTCATCGACGAGTCGCACGTCACCGTCCCGCAGATCGGCGCGATGTACGAGGGCGACGCCTCGCGCAAGCGCACCCTGGTCGAGCACGGCTTCCGGCTGCCCTCGGCGATGGACAACCGGCCGCTGAAGTGGGAGGAGTTCCAGCAGCGGATCGGCCAGACCGTCTACCTGTCGGCCACCCCGGGCAAGTACGAGCTGGCCCGCGGCGACGGCCAGGTCGAGCAGATCATCCGCCCGACCGGCCTGATCGACCCCGAGGTGATCGTCAAGCCGACCGAGGGCCAGATCGACGACCTGGTGCACGAGATCCGGCAGCGGGTGGAGAAGGACGAGCGCGTCCTGGTCACCACGCTCACCAAGAAGATGGCCGAGGACCTTACCGACTACTTCCTCGGCCTCGACATCCGGGTCCGCTACCTGCACAGCGACGTCGACACGCTGCGCCGGATCGAGCTGCTGCGCGAGCTGCGGGCCGGCGAGTACGACGTGCTGGTCGGCATCAACCTGCTCCGCGAGGGACTCGACCTGCCCGAGGTCTCGCTGGTTGCGATCCTGGACGCGGACAAGGAGGGCTTCCTGCGCTCCGGCACCTCGCTGATCCAGACCATCGGCCGCGCCGCGCGCAACGTCTCCGGCCAGGTGCACATGTACGCCGACAAGATCACCCCGGCGATGGAGCTGGCGATCAGCGAGACCAACCGCCGGCGCGCCGTCCAGCAGGCGTACAACGAGGAGCACGGGATCGACCCGCAGCCGCTGCGGAAGAAGATCGGCGACCTGCTCTCCACCATGGCCGGGGAGGACGTCGACACCGAGGAGCTGCTCGCCACCGGCTACCGGCAGCAGGGCAAGGGCAAGGCGCCGGTCCCGGCGCTGGGCATCGAGCGCAAGCCCGCCAAGAGCCTGCCCGCGGCCGAACTCGCCGAGCTGATCCAGGGCATGACCGACCGGATGCACACCGCCGCGGCCGAGCTGCAGTTCGAGGTGGCGGCCCGGCTGCGCGACGAGGTCAAGGAGCTCAAGCGCGAGCTACGCCAGATGCGCGAGGCGGGAATGGCCTGATCCGGCGTCACCCGCGGCCGGACGGGGGCGATTCCCCGTCCGGCGGGTGCCGTTGTGTCGTAGTTTGGCCACAGCCCGACCCTTCGGCGCCGCACCGGCGGTGCAACGGCGGTGCGTCGGCGTAGGGTGGGGCGCGGTCTGCCCGGGGCCGGGATGTTCCGGGTACGGCCGGAGGTGCGACAGGACGCCGGGCGGGGCCCGGAGGAAGCAGAGGTCGGCAGCGTGTCCGTGAACCTGGCCAAGGGCCAGAGCGTGAGCCTGTTGAAGTCCACCGGTGAGACCCTGTCCGTGGTCCGGATGGGCCTCGGGTGGAAGTCCGCCCCCGGCAAGCGCGGCTTCTTCAGCCGCCGCCCCAAGGAGATCGACCTCGACGCGTCCGCCCTGCTGTACGACGGCAAGGCGATGAGCGACGTGGTGTTCTTCTCCCACCTGGTCAGCAACGAGGGCTCGGTCCGGCACACCGGCGACAACCTGGTCGGCGGGGTCGGGGCGGGCGGCGACGACGAGAGCATCCTGGTCGACCTGACCAAGGTGCCCCAGCGGGTCACCCAGATCGTCTTCACCGTCAGCTCGTACAGCGGCCAGAACTTCATGGAGGTGCAGAACGCGCACTGCCGGCTGGTCGACGAGACCACCGGCAAGGAGCTGGCCCGCTACGAGCTGACCGGCGGCGGCCCGCACACCGGGCAGATCATGGCCAAGGTCGAGCGGGACGGCGAGAGCGGCTGGAGGATGACCGCCATCGGCGCCCCGGCCAGCGGCCGCACCTTCCGGGACATGCTGCCCTTCATCGAGCCGTTCCTCTGACCCTTCGACAGCGGGGCTTCTTTACCTTCTTTACCTTTCCTTGGGCTTCCTGTTAACCTTCTGGGAGCGGAGGGGAGTATTCCCCGTTCAGCGACCCCGTCATCACGGGCGCCCATCGCGGCGCCCCGGGGCGCTGGCCGTGCGGCACCCGCCGGGAGCGGGCCGCGCGGCGGAAGAGACCTCCGGCAGTGACGAGTGTTCGCCTATCTGCCGGAGGAGCAGACATGGACGTATCCGCGGGCCTGTGGGCCGGCACCATCGCGGTGCTGATCGCCCTGATCGTGGCCGACTTCTTCATCGGCGGCCGCAAGCCGCACGAGGTCTCCGTGAGGGAGGCCGGCATCTGGACGGCGGTCTGGGTGGCCCTGGCCGGGCTGTTCGGCGGCTTCCTCTGGTGGTACGGCGGCGGGAAGCCGTCCGGCGAGTTCTTCGCCGGCTACATCACCGAGAAGTCGCTCAGCGTCGACAACCTGTTCGTGTTCATCCTGATCATGGGCAAGTTCGCGGTGCCCAGGATCTACCAGCAGCGGGTGCTGATGTTCGGCGTGATCATCGCCCTGGTGCTGCGGGCGGTCTTCATCGCCGGCGGCGCGGCGGTGGTGTCGAACTTCTCCTGGGTGTTCTACCTCTTCGGCGCCTTCCTGGTCTGGACGGCCTGGAAGCTGATCAAGGAGGCCCGGGCCGACGAGGAGGAGGAGGAGTTCGAGGAGAACCGCCTGCTCAAGTCGATCGAGCGACGCTTCCCGTCCACCGACCGCTACCACGGCACCAAGCTGCTGATCCGGGAGAACGGCCGCCGGCTGATGACCCCGATGCTGATCGTGATGCTGGCGATCGGCACCACCGACGTGCTGTTCGCCCTGGACTCGATCCCGGCCATCTTCGGCCTCACCCAGGACCCGTACATCGTCTTCACGGCCAACGCCTTCGCGCTGATGGGCCTGCGCCAGCTGTACTTCCTGATCGGCGGCCTGCTGAAGAAGCTGGTCCACCTCTCCTACGGCCTGTCGGTGATCCTCGGCTTCATCGGCGTCAAGCTGGTGCTGCACGCGCTGCACGAGAGCGGCGTGCACGTCCCGGAGATCAGCATCCCGGTCTCGCTGGGCTTCATCGTGCTGACCCTGGCGGTCACCACCGTGACCAGCCTGGTCGCCGCGCGGAAGCAGCAGCGGGCCGAGCGGGCCGAGGAGCCCGCGAAGATCGACGCCTGATCCGGCCCGCGGCCCTGATCCGGTCGTGCCCGCCCGGGGCCCCGCCGCACTGCTGCGGCGGGGCCCCGGGCCGTCGTGCTCACCAGCCGCGCTCGCGCCACTCCGGCAGGTGCGGGCGCTCGGCGCCCAGGGTGGTGTCGTCGCCGTGGCCCGGGTAGACCCAGGTCTCGTCCGGGAGCCGGTCGAAGACCTTCTCGTTGACGTCCCGGAAGAGCGAGTCGAAGGCGGCCGGGTCGCCCCAGGTGTTGCCCACGCCGCCCGGGAACAGGCAGTCGCCGGTGAACAGGTGGGGGTGGCCCTGCGGGTCGTCGTAGAGCAGCACGATCGCGCCGGGGGTGTGGCCCACCAGGTGGCGGACGGTCAGCTCGATCTGCCCGAAGCGGACCACCGAGCCGTCCTCCAACGGGAGGTCGGTGGGCACGTCGATGCCCTCGGCGTCGATCCGCCCGGCCATGGTGCGGGCCCCGGTGACGGCGACCACCTCGGCCAGCGCGCCCCAGTGGTCGCGGTGCCGGTGGGTGGTGACCACCGCGGCCAGCCGGGGGCCGACGGTCTCCAGCAGCACCGGCGCGTCGGCGGCGGCGTCGATCAGCAGCTGCTCGTCGGTGGCCCGGCAGCGCAGCAGGTACGCGTTGTTGTCGTGCGGTCCGACCGCGACCTTGGTGATGATCAGGTGGGCCAGCTCCCGGACGTCCGGTGCCCCGCCGACCTTCACCGCTCCGTGGTACGTCATCACGCCGCTCCTCGCTCGCCGCCGGGCTGTTCCGCCGATTCCGTCAATTCCGTCCACTCGCAGCCCATCATCCCATCGGGGGGAGCGCGGGCAGTGCGCCGCGGGGGTCGACCAGGCCCTCGTCGCCGCGGTGGACCTGGAGGCCGTCCCCGTCCGAGCGGCCGGACAGCCAGCCGGTGAGCGCCCGCACCGGGCCCTCGGCGACCAGCCCGGGCGCCCCGCCGTCGCCGGCGCCGGTGCCGTCGCTGCTGTCACCGCCGCCGCCGAGCCGGACCCGGAGCCCGGCGTCCTCGGCGACCAGCAGCAGGTCGGGCAGGTCGTCCCGCGCGGCGAGGCGCGCGCCCAGCCGCTGGAACTCGGCGACGGCGAACGGCTCGGGCCAGTGTGCCGGGGTGTAGCCGGCGTTCAGGTCGACGTGGTGGTACTCCAGCTCGATCAGCCGCTTCCCCGGCACCTGCCAGGCCGGGAAGACGGTGCCGTCGCGGTGGGTGATCGGGGCGGCCCAGTGCTCGGGCTCCAGCCCGGCGGCGAAGTCCTGGAAGCGCCGCTGGCTCTCCCGGAGGTCGGCGACCTGCTCGGCCAGCGGGCGTCCGGCCCCGGCCTCGATGTCGGCGTCCCGCGTCTGCGGGGTGGCGTACTGCGGGACCTGCCGCCCGGTGCGGGCGCCGGTGAGCAGGTTGACCAGGGAGTCCGCGTTGCGGGCGAGGTGGGTCAGCAGGTGCCCGCGGGTCCAGCCGGACAGGGCGGAGGGTTCGAACACCGCCGCGGGCTCCAGCTCGGCCAGGGTGTGCAGCAGCAGGTCGGTGCTCTCCGCGGTGGCCCGCAGCCGCTCGGCTGCGGCGGCCGCGGCGGTGGTGGCCGCGGTGGTGGCGTCGCTCATCGGGCATGGCCTTTCGACGGTCGGGAAAACGGGTCGAGGCGGTGCGGTGCGGGCCCGGGGCGTTGCCCGGGCCGGTTGTCAGTCGTTGACGCTACCGTCGAGCGCGGGTGCCGTTCACCCGTCCGGGTGGCTCCGGCCGACCGGCTCAGATTCGAACGAATGAGCCAGTACGCTGGCGGGCGCATCCTGGAAGAAGCACGAAGAAGCACATCCCCCTCCTCCCTTCGACCCGGAGAAAGGCGCCAGTAGCAGTGGCAGACCGCCTCGTCGTCCGTGGTGCACGTGAGCACAACCTCAAGAACGTCTCGCTCGACCTGCCCAGGGACTCCCTCATCGTCTTCACGGGCCTCTCCGGGTCCGGCAAGTCCTCCCTCGCCTTCGACACGATCTTCGCCGAGGGCCAGCGGCGCTACGTCGAGTCGCTGTCCTCGTACGCCCGGCAGTTCCTCGGGCAGATGGACAAGCCGGACGTGGACTTCATCGAGGGCCTCTCCCCGGCCGTCTCGATCGACCAGAAGTCCACCAGCCGCAACCCCCGTTCCACCGTCGGCACCATCACCGAGGTGTACGACTACCTGCGCCTGCTGTTCGCCCGGATCGGCAAGCCGCACTGCCCGCACTGCGGGCGCCCGATCGCCCGGCAGTCGCCGCAGGCCATCGTCGACAAGGTGCTGGAGCTGCCCGAGGGCACCCGGTTCCAGGTGCTCAGCCCGGTGGTCCGGGAGCGCAAGGGCGAGTTCGTCGACCTCTTCGCCGACCTGCAGTCCAAGGGCTACGCCCGGGCCCGGGTGGACGGGCAGACCGTCCAGCTGACCGAGCCGCCGGTGCTCAAGAAGCAGGAGAAGCACACCATCGAGGTGGTCATCGACCGCCTCACGGTGAAGGCGGGCGCCAAGCGCCGGCTCACCGACTCGGTGGAGACCGCGCTCAAGCTGGCCGGCGGCATGGTGGTGCTCGACTTCGTCGACCTGGCGGAGGACGACCCCGAGCGCGAGAAGATGTTCTCGGAGCACCTCTACTGCCCGTACGACGACGTCTCCTTCGAGGAGCTGGAGCCGCGCTCCTTCTCCTTCAACTCCCCGTTCGGCGCCTGCCCGGACTGCTCCGGCCTGGGCAACCGGATGGAGGTCGACCCGGAGCTGCTCGTCCCCGACGAGGAGAAGTCGCTGGACGAGGGCGCCATCCACCCCTGGTCGCAGGGCGCCACCAAGGAGTACTTCCAGCGGCTGGTCAACGCGCTGGCCGGCGAGCTCGGCTTCCGCACCGACATCCCGTGGGCCGGGCTGCCGGTCCGGGCCCGCAAGGCGCTGCTGTACGGCCACAAGACCCAGGTCGAGGTCCGCTACCGCAACCGCTACGGCCGCGAGCGCTCCTACACCACCGCCTTCGAGGGCGTCGTCCCGTTCGTGACCCGCCGGCACTCCGAGTCGGAGAGCGACGCCGGGCGCGAGCGCTTCGAGGGCTACATGCGCGAGGTGCCCTGCCCGACCTGCAAGGGCACCCGGCTCAAGCCGGTGGTGCTGGCCGTGACGGTGATGGAGAAGTCCATCGCCGAGGTCTCCGCGATGTCGATCAGCGACTGCGCGGACTTCCTGGGCGCGCTGCGGCTGGACCGCCGGGACAAGCAGATCGCCGAGCGGGTGCTCAAGGAGGTGCTGGAGCGGCTGCGCTTCCTGGTGGACGTCGGCCTCGACTACCTCTCGCTCAACCGCGCCGCCGGCACCCTCTCCGGCGGCGAGGCCCAGCGCATCCGGCTGGCCACCCAGATCGGCTCCGGCCTGGTCGGCGTGCTGTACGTGCTGGACGAGCCGTCCATCGGCCTGCACCAGCGCGACAACCACCGGCTGATCGAGACCCTGGTCCGGCTGCGCGACATCGGCAACACGCTGATCGTCGTCGAGCACGACGAGGACACCATCAAGACCGCCGACTGGATCGTCGACATCGGCCCCGGCGCCGGCGAGCACGGCGGCAAGGTGGTGCACTCCGGCTCGCTGAAGGAGCTGCTGGCCAACGAGGAGTCGCTGACCGGCCAGTACCTGTCGGGCAAGCGCGCCATCCCGATCCCGGAGACCCGCCGCCCGCGCGACAAGAAACGCCAGCTGGTGGTGCACGGCGCCCGCGAGCACAACCTCAAGGACGTCACGGTCGCCTTCCCGCTGGGCACCTTCACCGCCGTCACCGGCGTCTCCGGCTCCGGCAAGTCCACGCTGGTCAACGACATCCTGTACGCGCACCTGGCCCGCGAGCTGAACGGCGCCCGCAGCGTCCCCGGCCGGCACACCCGGATCACCGGCACCGACCTGGTCGACAAGGTGGTGCACGTCGACCAGTCCCCGATCGGCCGGACCCCGCGCTCCAACCCGGCCACCTACACCGGCGTCTTCGACCACGTGCGCAAGCTGTTCGCGGAGACCCAGGAGGCCAAGGTCCGCGGCTACCTGCCCGGCCGGTTCTCGTTCAACGTCAAGGGCGGCCGCTGCGAGAACTGCTCCGGCGACGGCACCATCAAGATCGAGATGAACTTCCTGCCGGACGTCTACGTCCCCTGCGAGGTCTGCCACGGCGACCGCTACAACCGGGAGACGCTGGAGGTCCACTACAAGGGCAAGTCCATCGCCGAGGTGCTGAACATGCCGATCGAGGAGGGGCTCGACTTCTTCGAGGCCGTCCCCGCGATCGCCCGCCACCTCAGGACGCTCAAGGAGGTCGGCCTCGGCTACGTCCGGCTCGGCCAGCCCGCCACCACCCTCTCCGGCGGCGAGGCCCAGCGGGTCAAGCTCTCCGCCGAGCTGCAGAAGCGCTCCACCGGGCGGACGGTCTACGTCCTGGACGAGCCCACCACCGGCCTGCACTTCGAGGACATCAGCAAGCTGATCAAGGTCCTGGAGGGGCTGGTCGAGAAGGGCAACACCGTCATCGTCATCGAGCACAACCTCGACGTCATCAAGACCGCCGACTGGCTGGTCGACATGGGCCCCGAGGGCGGCTCCGGCGGCGGCAGCGTGGTCATCGAGGGCACCCCGGAGGAGGTCGCGGCCTCCACCGCCAGCCACACCGGCAAGTTCCTGCGCGACATCCTGCCGGGCGTCTCGGACGCGGCGCCCGCCGCCAAGCGGCGCAGGAAGTAGCACCGGGGGCGAGCGAGGACCGCCCGGGGAGCGCAGGCCGCTCCCCGGGCGGTCCGCTGCGCGCGTGCTACGTTGCTCGGCGCCCCTTCCCGCACCGAGGAGTCCCGATGCCCGAGCCCACCGCCTCCCGCCGGACCGTCCTGTGCTGCGCGGCCGTCGCGCTCGCCGGGGCCACCGCGGCCGGGTGCTCCTCCGCCGCCCAGGGCGACGGCAAGGGCGCGTCCGCCACCGAGGGCGACGGCAAGGGCGCGTCCGCCGTCCCGGTCGACCTCGGCGCGGCCGCGGACGTCCCGGTCGGCGGCGGGAAGGTGTACCGGGAGCAGGGCGTCGTGGTGACCCAGCCGACCGCCGGGGAGTACAAGGCGTTCAGCGCCAAGTGCACCCACGCCGGCTGCCTGGTCAACGGCGTCGTCAAGGAGCAGATCCAGTGCCTGTGCCACGGCAGCCGGTTCGGGATCTCCGACGGCGCGGTGCAGGACGGCCCGGCCCCCGCGCCGCTGCCCGCCTACCGGGTCGCGGTGCAGAACGGGAACCTCCAGGTCACCAAGAGCTGACGAACCCCGCCGGACGCCGCGGAGTGTCCGCGCCAGTCGGTACGGTAGGGGCATGGCAGACCCGTCCACCTACCGACCGGCGCCGGGGGCGATCCCGCTCTCGCCCGGGGTGTACAAGTTCCGTGACGCGCACGGCCGGGTCATCTACGTGGGGAAGGCGAAGAGCCTGCGCCAGCGGCTCTCCTCGTACTTCCAGGACGTGGCGAACCTGCACCCGCGCACCGCGACGATGGTGACCACCGCGGCGTCCGTGGAGTGGACGGTGGTGTCCACCGAGGTCGAGGCGCTCCAGCTGGAGTACTCCTGGATCAAGGAGTTCGACCCGCGGTTCAACGTCAAGTACCGGGACGACAAGAGCTACCCGGAGCTCGCCGTCACCCTGAACGAGGAGTTCCCCCGGGTCCAGGTGATGCGCGGGGCGCACAAGAAGGGCGTGCGCTACTTCGGCCCGTACGGGCACGCCTGGGCGATCCGCGAGACGGTCGACCTGCTGCTGCGGGTCTTCCCGGTGCGGACGTGCTCCAACGGCGTCTTCAAGCGCGCCCAGCAGGTCGGCCGCCCCTGCCTGCTCGGCTACATCGGCAAGTGCGCGGCGCCCTGCGTGGGCCGGGTGAGCGCCGCCGAGCACCGCGAACTCGCCGAGGAGTTCTGCGACTTCATGGCCGGCCGGACGGGCGGCCACCTGCGCCGGCTGGAACAGCAGATGCAGCAGGCCGCCGCCGAGATGGAGTACGAGAAGGCCGCCCGGCTGCGCGACGACCTGGCCGCGCTGCAACGCGCCATGGAGAAGAACGCGGTGGTGCTCGCCGACGGCACCGACGCCGACCTGCTGGCCCTGGCCGAGGACGAACTCGAGGCCGCCGTGCAGATCTTCCACGTCCGCGGCGGCCGGGTGCGCGGCCAGCGCGGCTGGGTCACCGACAGGGTCGAGGACGTCGACACCGCGGGCCTGGTCGAGCACGCCCTCCAGCAGCTGTACGGCGAGGGCAGCGAGCAGGTCCCGCGCGAGGTGCTCGTCCCCGCGCTGCCCGAGGAGGCCGTGCACGAGTGGCTCACCGGCCTGCGCGGCGCCCAGGTCGACCTGCGGGTCCCGCAGCGCGGCGACAAGAAGGACCTGATGGAGACCGTGCAGCGCAACGCCCAGCAGGCGCTGGCGCTGCACAAGACCAAGCGCGCCTCCGACCTCACCACCCGCAGCCGCGCCCTCCAGGAGATCGCCGAGGCGCTGGAGCTGGACTCGGTGCCGCTGCGCATCGAGTGCTTCGACATCTCGCACCTCCAGGGCGAGGACGTGGTGGCGTCCATGGTGGTGTTCGAGGACGGCCTGGCCCGCAAGAGCGAGTACCGCCGGTTCCAGATCAAGGGCTTCGAGGGCCAGGACGACGTCCGCTCGATGCACGAGGTGATCACCCGCCGCTTCCGCCGCTACCTCCAGGAGCGCGAGCACACCGGCGAGTGGGCGGTGCCCGAGGAGGCCCCGGAGGAGGACGGTTCGCCGCTCGACGAGAACGGCCGCCCCAAGCGCTTCGCCTACCCGCCGCAGCTGCTGGTGGTCGACGGCGGGCAGCCCCAGGTCGCCGCCGCCGTCCGGGCGTTGGACGAGCTGGGCATCGACGACGTCGCGGTGTGCGGCCTGGCCAAGCGGCTGGAGGAGGTGTGGCTGCCCGGCCAGGACGACCCGGTGGTGCTGCCGCGCTCCAGCGAGGGCCTGTACCTGCTCCAGCGGGTCCGCGACGAGGCGCACCGCTTCGCCATCACCTACCAGCGGGCCAAGCGCGCCAAGCGGCTCACGGCGGGGGAGCTGGACTCGGTCCCCGGGCTGGGCGAGACTCGCCGCCGGGCCCTGCTCAAGCACTTCGGTTCGCTGAAGAAGCTGCGGGCGGCGACCGTCGACGAACTGTGCGAGGTCCCCGGGGTCGGGCGCCGCACCGCCGAGACTGTTGCCGCAGCCTTGGCCTCCCGTACACCCGCCGCATTCGCGGTCAACACCGCGACCGGCGAGATCATCGAAGACAGCACGGCCACAGCAGTACCGAGAAGCGGGGAAGAGACGTGACAGTGTCCAACGGGGGGGAGACCACCCCCGAGCTGGTGATCATCTCGGGCATGTCGGGGGCGGGTCGTTCCACCGCCGCGAAGTGCCTGGAGGACCTCGGCTGGTTCGTGGTCGACAACCTGCCGCCCGCGCTGATCCCCACCATGGTCGACCTCGGGGCCCGCTCGCAGGGCGCGGTGCCGCGGATCGGCGTCGTGGTCGACGTCCGCGGCCGGACCTTCTTCGACGACCTGCTGACCTCGCTGGAGGAGCTGGAGAAGCGCGGCGTGCGGCTGCGCGTGGTCTTCCTGGACTCCTCCGACGACGCGCTGGTGCGCCGCTTCGAGTCGGTCCGCCGCCCGCACCCGCTCCAGGCCGACGGCCGGATCGTCGACGGCATCGCCCAGGAGCGCGAGCTGCTGCGCGAGCTGCGCGGCGAGGCCGACCTGGTGGTCGACACCTCCAACCTCAACGTGCACCAGCTGCGCGCCAAGATGGACGCCCAGTTCGCCGGCCAGGACGAGCCGGAGCTGCGCGCCACCGTGATGTCCTTCGGCTTCAAGTACGGCCTGCCGGTCGACGCCGACCTGGTGGTGGACTGCCGCTTCCTGCCCAACCCGCACTGGGTGCCCGAGCTGCGTGCCCGCACCGGCACGGACCCGGAGGTGGCGGAGTACGTCTTCCAGCAGCCCGGGGCCCAGCAGTTCGTGGACGGGTACACCGAGCTGCTGCGGATCGTCACCGAGGGCTACCGCCGGGAGGGGAAGCGCTACATGACGCTTGCCGTAGGCTGCACCGGAGGCAAGCACCGCAGCGTGGCGATGTCCGAGCAGCTGACCAAGCGTCTGATCGCGGACGGGGTCGAGACGGTGCTGGTCCACCGGGACATGGGCCGGGAGTAGGCGGCCGGGGAACCCCCGCACCGCCGCCCCGGCCGAGCACGAGACAGGAACATGGGGTCGGCGTGACGGGATACCTGCCAGCGCGGCTGCAGCTCCGGACCAGACCGGCCGAGCGGGCCGTCCAGCCGCGCCCCGGCGTGCCGAAGATCGCCGCGCTGGGGGGCGGCCAGGGCCTGTCCGCGTCGCTGTCCGCGCTGCGCCGGCTCACCACCGAGCTGACCGCCGTGGTCACCGTCGCCGACGACGGCGGCTCCAGCGGCCGGCTGCGCACCGAGCTGGGGGTGCTGCCGCCCGGCGACCTGCGCAAGGCGCTGGCCGCGCTCTGCGGCGACGACGAGTGGGGCCGGACCTGGTCCGAGGTGATCCAGCAGCGCTTCGCCGGCACCGGCGAGCTCGGCGGCCACGCGGTGGGCAACCTGCTGATCGTGGCGCTGTGGGAGAAGCTCGGCGACCCGGTGGAGGCGCTGAACTGGGTCGGCCGGCTGCTGAACGTGCAGGGCCGGGTGCTGCCGATGTCGGCCGTCCCGCTGGACATCGAGGCGCAGGTCCGCGGCCACGACCCGCTGCGGCCCGGCGAGGTGTCCGCGGTCCGCGGCCAGGCCGCGGTGGCGGTCACGCCCGGCACCGTGCAGTCGATCCGGCTGCTGCCGGACGGGCCGCCGGCCGTCCCGGAGGCCGTGCAGGCCGTCCTGGAGGCGGACTGGGTGGTGCTCGGCCCCGGCTCCTGGTTCACCAGCGTGCTGCCGCACCTGCTGGTCCCCGAGCTGGCCAAGGCGCTCACCGAGACCCGGGCCCGCCGCCTGCTCACCCTCAACCTCGCCCCGCAGCCCGGCGAGACCGAGGGCTTCACCCCGCAGCGCCACCTGGAGGTGATCGCCGACCACGCCCCCGGCCTGGCGGTGGATGCGATCCTGGTGGACGAGCGGGCGGTCAGCGGCGGCGCCTTCGGCGTGGCCGACCTGGCCGGCCTGGAACAGGCCGCCGAGCGGATGGGCGCCGCCCTGGTGCTCGACTCGGTGGCCCGCGACGACGGGACGCCGCGACACGACGCGGAGCTCTTGGCCGCCGCGTACGACCGGATTTTCCGGACTCATGGAAGGATCGGCCCATGGCGATGACGGCAGCGGTGAAAGACGAGATCTCCCGGCTTCCCGTCACCCGTGCCTGCTGCCGCAAGGCGGAGGTCTCGGCGATCCTGCGTTTTGCGGGCGGACTGCACATTGTGAGCGGCCGCATCGTGATCGAGGCGGAGCTGGACACCGGCATTGCGGCCCGGCGGCTGCGCAAGGACCTCCTGGAGATCTTCGGACACTCCTCGGATCTGGTGGTGATGGCCCCCGGCGGGCTGCGACGCGGCAGCCGGTACGTGGTGCGGGTGGTGAAGGACGGCGAGCTGCTGGCCCGGCAGACCGGGCTGGTGGACGGACGAGGGCGGCCGATCCGGGGCCTGCCCCCGGCGGTGGTCTCCGGGGCGACCTGCGACGCGGAGGCCGCCTGGCGCGGCGCTTTCCTCGCCCACGGCTCGCTGACCGAGCCCGGCCGCTCCTCCTCCCTGGAGATCACCTGCCCCGGCTCGGAGGCGGCGCTCGCCCTGGTCGGCGCGGCCCGCCGGCTCGGCATCCCGGCGAAGGCCCGCGAGGTGCGCGGCGTCGACCGGGTGGTGATCCGCGACGGCGACGCGATCGGCGCGCTGCTCACCCGGCTCGGCGCGCACGAGTCGGTGCTGGCCTGGGAGGAGCGCCGGATGCGCCGCGAGGTGCGGGCCACCGCCAACCGGCTGGCCAACTTCGACGACGCCAACCTGCGCCGCTCGGCCCGGGCCGCGGTCGCCGCGGGCGCCCGGGTGCAGCGCGCCCTGGAGATCCTCGGCGAGGAGGTGCCCGAGCACCTGGCCGCGGCCGGCGCGCTGCGCATGCAGCACAAGCAGGCCTCGCTGGAGGAGCTCGGCGCGCTCGCCGACCCGCCGCTGACCAAGGACGCGGTGGCCGGGCGGATCCGCCGGCTGCTGGCGATGGCCGACAAGCGGGCCGCCGAACTCGGCCTGCCGAACACCGAGGCCAACCTGACCGAGGAGATGGCCCTGAACTGACGGCCCGTCAACCGTCCCGAGGCGCACCGCAGGGGGCGTGCGCGGCAGGCAGCGGCACCCGCCGCCGCCCGTCGCGCACGCCCCCTGCGCACGTCCGGGCCGCCGCGCCCTACCGGTGAGGCGATGTGCCTTGCGACACTTGGGCGAGGTAGGGTCAGCAGTGGTCGGGGACAACCCAAATTTCACCCCCGTCGGGCTCCGGCCCGGCGTACCTAAGAGGAGATCGGTTCGTGACGATCCGGGTAGGCATCAACGGGTTCGGCCGCATCGGCCGCAACTTCTTCCGTGCGGTCAAGTCCCAGGGCGCTGACATCGAGATCGTCGGTGTCAACGACCTGACCGACACCAAGACGCTGGCTCACCTGCTCAAGTACGACACCACTCTCGGTACCTTCCCCGGCGAGGTCTCGCACACCGAGGACAGCATCACCGCCGACGGTCACACCTTCAAGGTCACCGCCGAGCGCGACCCCGCCAACCTTCCCTGGGCCGAGCTGGGCGCCGACATCGTCGTCGAGTCCACCGGCATCTTCACCAAGGCCGAGGCTGCGAAGAAGCACCTCGCCGCCGGTGCGAAGAAGGTCATCATCTCGGCGCCCGCCACCGACGAGGACATCACCATCGTGCTGGGCGTCAACGACGACAAGTACGACGCGGCCGCGCACGACATCATCTCCAACGCCTCCTGCACCACCAACTGCGTGGCGCCGATGGCGAAGGTCCTGCACGAGAACTTCGGCATCGTCAAGGGCCTGATGACCACCGTGCACGCCTTCACCAACGACCAGGTCACCCTGGACTTCCCGCACAAGGACCTGCGCCGCGCCCGCGCCGCCTCGCAGAACATCATCCCGACCTCGACCGGTGCCGCCAAGGCCACCGCCCTGGTCCTGCCGGAGCTCAAGGGCAAGCTGGACGGCACCTCGCTGCGCGTCCCGGTCCCGACCGGCTCCATCACCGACCTGGTGGTCACCCTGGAGCGCGAGGTCACCAAGGACGAGGTCAACGCCGCCTTCCAGAAGGCCGCGCAGGAGGGCCCGCTCAAGGGCTACCTGGCGTACACCGAGGACCCGATCGTCTCCTCGGACATCGTGAACGACCCGCACTCCTGCATCTTCGACTCGCAGCTGACCATGGCGCAGGGCAACCAGGTCAAGGTGCTCGGCTGGTACGACAACGAGTTCGGCTACTCGAACCGCCTGGTCAACCTGGTCTCCCTGGTCGGCGACCAGCTCTGACCCCGGCGGTAGTCGACGTGACGTGAGGGGCAGGGCCCGGACGGCTGTCACCGCCGACCGGGCCCTGCCGCTGCGCCCACCCTCGTCCGTCCCACTCCCCGATACCGGTGGCCCGCCGTCGTGTCGCCGTCTGCGCACCGTTCCACCCCCTGAGGAGCAAGACCGTGAAGACGATCGAAGACCTGGAGGTCTCCGGCAAGCGGGTGTTCGTCCGCGCCGACCTCAACGTGCCGCTGTCCGGTGACACCATCACCGACGACGGCCGGATCCGCGCCGTCGCGCCGACCATCGCCAAGCTCGTCGAGCGCGGCGCGCGCGTGGTGGTCGCCTCGCACCTGGGCCGTCCCAAGGGCGAGCCGGACCCGAAGTTCTCCCTCGCGCCGGTGGCGGTCCGCCTCGGCGAGATCCTCGGCCGTCCGGTGGCGTTCGCCACCGACACCGTCGGGGACAGCGCGAAGGCCACCGTCGCCGCCCTCGGCGACGGCGAGGTCACGCTGCTGGAGAACCTGCGCTTCAACGCCGGCGAGACCGCCAAGGACGACGCCGAGCGCGGCGCGTTCGCCGACGAGCTGGCCGCCCTCGCGGACCTGTACGTCGGCGACGGCTTCGGCGCGGTGCACCGCAAGCACGCCTCCGTCTACGACCTCCCGGCCCGGCTGCCGCACGCGGTCGGCGACCTGATCGCCACCGAGGTGGGCGTCCTCAAGCGCCTCACCGAGGACGTCGCCCGCCCGTACGTGGTGGTGCTCGGCGGCTCGAAGGTCTCCGACAAGGTCGGCGTGATCGAGAACCTGCTCGGCAAGGCCGACCGGATCCTGATCGGCGGCGGCATGATGTACACCTTCATCGCGGCCCAGGGCCACGGCGTGGGCGCCTCGCTGCTCCAGGAGGACCAGATCCCGGTCGTCCAGGACTACCTGAAGCGCGGCGCCGAGCAGGGCGTCGAGTTCGTGGTCCCGCTGGACACCGCGGTCTCCGGCAGCTTCCCGGACGTCAAGACCGGCGCCCCGGTCGAGGACTACGCGGTGGTCGACGTGGACGCGATCCCGGACGGCGCGCTCGGCCTGGACATCGGCCCGAGGACCGCCCAACTGTTCGCGGAGAAGATCGCCGACGCGAAGACCGTGTTCTGGAACGGCCCGATGGGCGTCTTCGAGCACCCGGCGTTCGCCGACGGCACCCGGGCGGTCGCCCAGGCGCTGCTCGACTCCGACGCGTTCACCGTGGTCGGCGGCGGCGACTCGGCGGCGGCGGTGCGCACCCTGGGGTTCGACGAGGCGAAGTTCGGACACATCTCGACCGGCGGTGGCGCGAGCCTCGAGTACCTGGAGGGCAAGACCCTTCCCGGTCTCGCCGCCCTGGAGGACTGAGAAAGACATGACTGAGCGTCTCCCGCTGATGGCGGGCAACTGGAAGATGAACCTCGACCACCTCGAGGCCATCCAGCACACCCAGAAGCTGGCGTTCTCGCTGGCCGACAAGGACTACGAGGCCGTCGAGGTCGCCGTCCTGGTCCCGTTCACCGACCTGCGCTCGGTGCAGACCCTGGTCGACGGCGACAAGCTGAAGCTCAAGTACGGCTCGCAGGACATCTCGCAGCACGACGGCGGGGCCTACACCGGCGAGGTCTCCGGCCCGATGCTGGCCAAGCTCAAGGTCGCCTACGCGGTGATCGGGCACTCCGAGCGCCGCCAGTACCACGGCGAGAACGAGGAGATCGTCAACGCCAAGGTGAAGGCCGCCTACCGCAACGGGATCACCCCGATCCTGTGCATCGGCGAGCCGCTGGAGATCCGCAAGGCCGGCACCCACGTCGCGTACACCCTGGCCCAGCTCGACGGCGCCCTCGACGGCGTCCCGGCCTCGGACGCCGAGAGCGTCGTCGTCGCGTACGAGCCGGTCTGGGCGATCGGCACCGGCGAGGTGGCCACCCCCGAGGACGCGCAGGAGGTCTGCGGCGCGATCCGGGCCCGGCTCGCCGAGCTGTACGGTGCCGAGCTGGCCGGCAAGGTCCGCGTGCTGTACGGCGGTTCGGTGAAGTCCTCGTCGGCGGCCGGCCTGATGGCCAAGCCCGACGTCGACGGCGGCCTGATCGGCGGCGCCTCCCTGGACGCCGATGAGTTCGTCAAGATCGTGCGCTACCGTGAGCAGGCAGTAGGCTAACGCCACTGCAGCAACGTAGGCTTTGGGGCCGGACCGCGAGGAGCGGGCCCGGCCCCTTCGCCGAAGATTCGAGAGAGTTGGTCCGTCGTGGTTCTCGGGTTCGAGATTGCTCTGATCGTCCTCAGCGTGCTGCTGATCCTGCTGGTGCTGCTGCACAAGGGCAAGGGCGGCGGCCTGTCCGACATGTTCGGTGGCGGCGCGGCCTCGACCGGTGGCGGCTCCGCGGTGGCCGAGCGCAACCTCGACCGCATCACCGTGATCCTCGGGATCTCGTGGTTCGCGTGCATCGTGGTGCTCGGGCTGCTGCTCAAGAACAACTGACAGGAAGTCGGCGGGCGATGGTGGCGCCGGCTTAACTCGCGCTTACACTAGGACGACTTCGCCACCGTCCGCCCAGCCGCGGCCGGACGGCACCAGCACGCAGGGAGTCAGACCGTGGCAAGTGGCAACGCGATCCGAGGCAGCCGAGTCGGCGCCGGCCCGATGGGCGAGGCGGAGCGCGGTGAATCCGCCCCGCGCAACCGCATCTCCTTCTGGTGCGCCAACAAGCACGAGACCCGCCCCAGCTTCGCCGCCGAGGCGGCGATCCCGGACACCTGGGACTGCCCGCGCTGCGGCTTCCCCGCCGGCCAGGACGAGCACAACCCGCCCGCCCCGGCCCGCAACGAGCCCTACAAGACCCACCTCGCCTACGTCCGCGAGCGCCGCACCGACGCCGACGGCGAGGCGATCCTCGCCGAGGCGCTGGCCAAGCTGCGCGGCGAGATCTGAGCGCACGGCAGTACGAGAAGAGCCGCCCACCCGGAGAGTCCTCCGGGTGGGCGGCTCCTTTTCGCGCCGGTGCGTCAGGCGAGCTTCCCCGCCGCCTTCTCGTCGAGGAGCCACAGGGTCCGCTCGGTGCCGGTGACCGCGCCGGCCGGGGCCGTGGTGGCGCCGGGGGCGGTGCGGGCCAGGGCGACCGCGTCGGCCTTGTCCTCGCCGGCGGCCAGCAGCCACACCTGGCGGGCGTGGTGCAGGGCGGGGAGGGTGAGGGAGAGGCGGGTGGGCGGGGGCTTGGGGGAGTCGTGGACGGCGATGACCGTGCCGTCGCTCCGTTCGGTGCCGGGGTGGCCGGGGAAGAGCGAGGCGACGTGCGCGTCCGGGCCGACGCCCAGCAGCAGGACGTCGAACAGCGGCAGCCGCTCGCCGGGGGCGGCGGCCGCGGCCAGTTCGGCGGCGTAGCGCTCGGCGGCCCGCTCGGCGGTGGTGGTGCCGTCGGCCGGGGGCATCTCGTGCACCCGGGCGCCGAGCGGCCGGACGGCGTCCAGGAACGCGGCGGCCTGGACGGCGTTGCGCTCCGGGTCGCCGGCCGGGAGGTAGCGCTCGTCGCCCCACCACAGGTCGACGTGCGCCCAGTCGACCGCGTCGCGCGCCGGGTGGGCGGCGAGCGCGGCCAGCAGGGCGTTGCCGTTGCGGCCGCCGGTGAGCACCAGGTGCGCGGTGCCGCGGGCGGCCTGGGCGTCGGCCGCGGCGGTGAGCAGCCGGGCGGCGGCGGCCTGGGCGAGCAGCGCCGCGTCCCGGTGGACCAGGACCCGGTCGGTGCTCACTGGCCGCTCCGCTTGCGCGGGGCGGTCTTCTCGGCCGTCGCGGCCTTCTTGGCCGTCACGGCCTTCTTGGCGGGGGCCGCCTTCTTGGCCGGGGCGGCCTTGCCGGGCAGCTTGGCGCTGACCCGGGCCGGGGCGGCGACGGCGGCCTCGACGACCTTGGCGTCCGGTTCCGCGGCCGCGGGGGCCGCGGCCTCCACGGTGCCGCCGGGGCCCGCGTGCTCGACTCCGGCGATCCGCTCGCGCAGCCGGTCGACCGGGGTGCGGACGGCGGTGGCGTAGATGTCGTCGGGGTCGAGGCGGCGCAGTTCCTCGGCGATCAGCTCGGCGGTGTCGCGGCGCTTGAGGGCGACCATCCGGTCGGGCGCGCCGGGCATGCAGAGCGTGCCGAGCAGGCCGTCGGGGCGGTCGAGCGTGATGTCGCCGTCCTCGGTGTGCAGCCGCACCGCGGTGATGCCGGGGCCGCCGGTGACGACCCGCTCGACCGGGACGCGCAGCCGGTTGTTCAGCCACAGGCCGAGCAGTTCGACGCTGGGGTTGTAGGACTCGCCCTCGACCACCGCGCCGGTGATCGTGACGTCGCGCTGGTCCAGGGCCGCGGCCAGCATGGAGCGCCAGCCGGTGATCCTGGTCCAGGCGAGGTCGGTGTCGCCGGGGGTGTAGCCGGCCGCCCGCTGGGCGAGCTGGCCGACCGGGGACTCGGCGGTCACCGCGTCGGTGATCCGCCGCTGGGCGAGCGCGCCGAGCGGGTCCTGGGCCGGGTTGAGCGGCGCGTTGTCCGGCCACCAGACCACCACGGGGGCGTCCGGCAGCAGCAGCGGCAGCACCACGGACTGGGCGTGCGCGGCGAGTTCGCCGTGCATGCGCAGGATGACGGTCTCGCCGCTGCCCGCGTCGGTGCCGACCAGGATCTCCGCGTCGAGCCGGGTCTCGGCCCGGGCGCGGGGCGAGCGCCCGGCCCGCTTGATGACGGCCAGGATGCGCGAGGGGTGCTCGCGGGAGGCGTCGTTGGCGGCCTTGAGCGCGTCGTACGCGCTGCCCTCGTCCGTCACGATCACCAGGGTCAGCACCATGCCGGCGGCGGTCGAGCCGCTCTCCCGCCGGGCGTTCATCAGGGCTGCGTTGATCTTGCTGGACGTGGTGTCCGTCAGGTCGATCTTCATGGCCGGCGCCAGCTCCTGCCGTCTCGTGCGAGCATCTCGTCCGCCTCGACCGGGCCCCAGGTGCCGGCCGGGTACTGCGCGGGCTTGCCGTTGGCTTCCCAGTACTGCTCGATCGGGTCGAGGATCTGCCAGGACAGCTCGACCTCCTGGTGCCGCGGGAAGAGGTTCGCGTCGCCGAGCAGGACGTCCAGGATGAGGCGCTCGTACGCCTCCGGGCTGGACTCGGTGAAGGACTCGCCGTAGGCGAAGTCCATCGTGACGTCGCGGACCTCCAGCGCGGTGCCGGGGACCTTCGAACCGAACCGCACGGTGACGCCCTCGTCCGGCTGGACCCGGATCACCAGGGCGTTCTGGCCGAGCTCCTCGGTGGCGTAGGAGTCGAACGGCAGGTACGGGGCCCGCTGGAAGACCACCGCGATCTCGGTGACCCGGCGGCCCAGCCGCTTGCCGGTGCGCAGGTAGAACGGGACGCCCGCCCAGCGGCGGTTGTTGATCTCCAGCTTGATGGCGGCGAAGGTGTCGGTCTTGGACTCGGGGTCGATGCCGTCCTCGTCCAGGTAGCCGAGCACCTCCTCGCCGCCCTGCCAGCCGGCCGCGTACTGGCCGCGCACGGTGTGCGCGCCCAGGTCGGCGGGGAGCTTGACGGCGCTGAGCACCTTCAGCTTCTCGGCGACCAGCGCCTTCGGGTGGAAGGACGCCGGCTCCTCGATGGCGGTCAGCGCCATCAGCTGGAGCAGGTGGTTCTGGATGACGTCGCGGGCGGAGCCGATGCCGTCGTAGTAGCCGGCCCGGCCGCCGATGCCGATGTCCTCGGCCATGGTGATCTGCACGTGGTCGACGTACGACCGGTTCCAGATCGGCTCGAACATCTGGTTGGCGAAGCGCAGCGCCAGGATGTTCTGGACGGTCTCCTTGCCCAGGTAGTGGTCGATCCGGAAGACCTCGTCACGGGGGAAGACCTCGTGGACGATCCGGTTCAACTCCTGGGCGCTGGCCAGGTCGTGGCCGAACGGCTTCTCGATCACCGCCCGGCGCCAGGAGCCCGGCGCCGGGTCGGTCAGGCCGTGCTTCTTGAGCTGCTGGACCACGGTCGGGAAGAACTTCGGCGGCACCGACAGGTAGAACGCGAAGTTGCCGCCGGTGCCCTGCGCCCGGTCGAGGTCCTCGATCGTGCGGCGCAGGGTGTCGAAGGCGTCGTCGTCGCCGAAGTCGCCCTGGACGAAGCGCATGCCCTTGGCGAGCTGCTCCCAGACCTCCTCGCGGAAGGGCGTGCGGGCGTGCTCCTTGACGGCGTCGTGCACCTCGTTGGCGAAGTCCTCGTCCTCCCACTCGCGGCGGGCGAAGCCGACGAGCGAGAAGCCCGGCGGCAGCAGGCCGCGGTTGGCGAGGTCGTAGACCGCCGGCATCAGCTTCTTGCGCGAGAGGTCGCCGGTGACCCCGAAGATCACCAGGCCGGACGGGCCGGCGATCCTCGGCAGCCGCCGGTCGGCGGGGTCGCGCAGCGGGTTGACGGGCCGGTCCGGGGTGTCGCCCGCGGCCGGCTCCGTGCCCTCCACATCCGGGTACGGCTGGGTGTTGCTCACTGTGGTGTGCTCCGCTTTCCGTTGCGTCAGTTCGTGAGCAGGGGTCAGTTCTTCTTGTCGTGCGCGGCGAGCGCCGCGCTGACGGTGTCGAGCAGCTCGGTCCAGGACGCCTCGAACTTCTGCACGCCCTCGTCCTCCAGCACCTGGACCACGTCGTCGTAGTCCACGCCCGCGGCGGCGATCGCGTCGAGCACGGCCTTGGCGTCGGCGTAGTTCGGGGTGATGGTGTCGCCGGTGACCTCGCCGTGGTCGTCGGTGGCGTCCAGGGTGGCCTCGGGCATGGTGTTGACGGTGCCCGGGGCGACCAGCTCGGTCACGTACAGGGTGTCCGGCAGGTTCGGGTCCTTGACGCCGGTGGAGGCCCACAGCGGGCGCTGCGGCTTGGCGCCGGCCGCCTCCAGGGCCGCCCAGCGGGCCGAGGCGGGCTTGCCGCCGTCGACCGAGCCGTAGACCTCCTCGTACGCCTGGTAGGCGAGGCGGGCGTTGGCCAGCGCGGCCTTGGAGCGCAGCTCCTTGGCCTCGGCGGTGCCGACGCCGTCCAGCCGCTTGTCGATCTCGGTGTCGACCCGGGAGACGAAGAACGAGGCGACCGACTCGATCTGCGAGAGGTCCAGGCCGGCGGCCTTGGCCTGCTCCAGGCCGGTCAGGTGGGCGTCGATGACGGCCTTGTAGCGCTCCAGCGAGAAGATCAGCGTGACGTTGACGCTGATGCCCCGGGCGAGCACCTGGCTGATCGCGGGCAGGCCGCCCATGGTGGCGGGGATCTTGATCAGCACGTTCGGGCGGTCGACCAGCCACCAGAGCTGCTTGGCCTCGGCCACCGTGGCGTCGGTGCGGTGCGCCAGGCGCGGGTCGACCTCGATGGAGACCCGGCCGTCGCGGCCGTTGGAGGCGTCGTAGACCGGGCGCAGCACGTCGGCGGCGTCCCGCACGTCCGAGGTGGTGATCATGCGGACGGCCTCTTCGGTGGTGACGCCGCGCACCGCGAGGTCGGTCAGCTGGCCGTCGTAGGCGGCGCTGCCGCCGCCGATGGCCTTCTGGAAGATGGTCGGGTTGGTGGTGACGCCGACGACGTGCTTCTCCTGCACCAGCTCGGCCAGGTTGCCGGAGTTCAGGCGCTCGCGGCTCAGGTCGTCGAGCCAGATCGCCACGCCTGCTTCGCTGAGGCGGTTCAATGCGTCGGTCATGGTGCTCAGTCCCTCTTCTCTTCTCTTCGGGCGTGCGTGGGGAGTCCGGGGCGCCGGCCCGGGGCGGTGCGGATACCCCGGGCCGGGCGGATCAGCGCGTCAGCGCGAGACGGCTTCGACCGTGCGCAGCGAGGCACGGGCGGCGGTGGTGACCGCTTCGGCGGTGAGGCCGAACTCCTCGTACAGCACCTTGTAGTCGGCGGAGGCGCCGAAGTGCTCCAGGCTGACGATCCGGCCGGCGTCGCCGACCAGCTCGCGCCAGCCCTGGGCGATGCCCGCCTCGACCGAGACCCGGGCCTTGACGTCGGGCGGCAGCACGCTGTCCTGGTAGGACTGGTCCTGCTCGCGGAACCACTCCACCGAGGGCAGCGAGACCACCCGGGTCGGGACGCCCTCGGCCTCCAGCACCTCGCGGGCCGCCACGGCGATCTGCACCTCGGAGCCGGTGCCGATCAGGATGACCTTCGGCACGCCGCCGGCGGCCTCGGCCAGCACGTAGCCGCCCTTGGCCGCGCCCTCGGCGGAGCCGAACACCTCGCGGTCGTAGGTCGGCACGCCCTGCCGGGTCAGCGCCAGGCCGACCGGGCCGGGGCGGCTGGTCTGCCGCTCCAGCAGGGTGCGCCACACCACGGCGGTCTCGTTGGCGTCCGCCGGGCGGACCACGGCCAGGCCGGGGATGGCGCGCAGCGCGGCCAGGTGCTCGATCGGCTGGTGGGTCGGGCCGTCCTCGCCGAGGCCGATCGAGTCGTGCGTCCAGACGTAGGTGACCGGCAGCTTCATCAGGGCGGCGAGCCGGACCGCGGGGCGCATGTAGTCGGAGAACACCAGGAAGGTGCCGCCGTAGATCCGGGTGCGGCCGTGCAGCGCGATGCCGTTCATGATCGAGCCCATGGCGTGCTCGCGGATGCCGAAGTGGATCGTCCGGCCGTACGGCGAGGCGCTCTTGAGCGGGTTGCCCTCCGGGAGGAAGGACGACTCCTCGTCGATGGTGGTCAGGTTCGACTCGGCGAGGTCGGCGGAGCCGCCCCACAGCTCGGGGACGATCTTGCCGAGCGCCTTCAGGGTGTCGCCGGAGGCCTTGCGGGTGGCGACGTCCTTGCCGGCCGGGAAGACCGGGACGGCCTTCTCCCAGCCGTCGGGCAGCTCGCCGGACTGGATCCGGTCGAACTCGGCGGCGCGCTCGGGCTGCGCGGCGCGCCAGTCGGCGAGCCGACCCTCCCACGCGGCGCGGGCGTGCTGGCCGCGGCCGACCACCTCGCGGGTGTGGGCGAGCACCTCGTCGGTGACCTCGAAGGTCTTGTCCGGGTCGAAGCCCAGCACCTTCTTGGTGGCGGCGATCTCGGCGTCGCCGAGGGCCGAGCCGTGCGCCTTGCCGGTGTTCTGGGCGTTCGGCGCGGGCCAGGCGATGATGGTGCGCATCGCGACGATCGACGGCTTGCCGGTCTCGGCCCGGGCGGCCTCCAGGGCCTTGGCCAGGGCGGGCACGTCGATGTCGCCGTCGGCCTTCGGGGCGACCCGCTGGACGTGCCAGCCGTACGCCTCGTAGCGGGCCAGCACGTCCTCGGAGAAGGCGGTCTCGGTGTCGCCCTCGATCGAGATGTGGTTGTCGTCGTAGAGCGCGACCAGGTTGCCCAGCTTCTGGTGGCCGGCCAGCGAGGACGCCTCGGCCGAGATGCCCTCCTCCAGGTCGCCGTCGGAGACGATCGCCCAGACGGTGTGGTCGAACGGCGAGGCGCCGGCCGCGGCCTCCGGGTCGAACAGGCCGCGCTCGTAGCGGGCCGCCATCGCCATGCCGACCGCGTTGCCGATGCCCTGGCCGAGCGGGCCGGTGGTGGTCTCGACGCCGGCGGTGTGGCCGTGCTCCGGGTGGCCGGGGGTACGGCTGCCGGCGACCCGGAAGGACTTCAGGTCGTCCAGCGACAGCCCGTAGCCGGACAGGAACAGCTGGGTGTACAGCGTGAGGGAGGTGTGCCCGGGGGAGAGCACGAAGCGGTCGCGGCCGACCCAGGCCGGGTCGGTCGGGTCGTGGCGCAGGAAGCGCTGGAAGATCAGATAGGCGGCGGGGGCCAGGGACATGGCGGTGCCGGGGTGTCCGTTCCCCACCTTCTGCACGGCGTCCATGGCCAGGACCCGGGCCGTGTCGACGGCCCGCTGGTCCAACTCGCTCCACTCAAAAACGTTCCGCGTGGTGCTCACCCTGACTCAGGGCTCCTTCCGGATTCTGTGAAGTGTGACCCCGTGAAGGGGACCGGTCGGCCACGCCGCTGTGGCTGGTGCCGATCACGGAGGGTTGATCCCGCTTCTCTGTGCGAGCCTACCGTTAGCGGGGCACCTCACCCTCTGTGCCGGGCAACGTGGGTCCGAGGCGTCGCATTCCCCCTGCCGGGCCGTCAACTCGTCTGTCCTACCTTCACCCCTCCAGGGAGGGTTTGCCCGTCCGAGGGGCAAGACGGGAGCGGACGCGGCTCGCCGGGGGACCCCGGGGCGGATCGGGAGATATGGAACGTCTATGGTTGCGTGGTACGCGCAGAGCGGACGGCGGGCACCCTGCGGGTCTCCGGGTCGCCTGTGGAAGTTCATCGACTGTTGAGGTGTCCGTGACCGCCGTCGAATCCCGCCCCGCTGGGGTGGTGGTAGGGACGAGGACCGCGCCCCGGCCGTTCGGGGCCCGCGTCGGGGCCTTCGTGGCCCTCACCAAACCCCGGATCATCGAACTGCTGCTGATCTCCACGGTCCCGGTGATGTTCCTGGCCCAGGGCGGGGTGCCCAACCTGTGGCGGGTGCTCGCGGTGGTGGTCGGCGGTTACCTGTCGGCGGGCGGCGCCAACGCGCTCAACATGTACATCGACCGCGACATCGACGCGGTGATGTCGCGCACCGAGCGGCGCCCGATCGTCACCGGCATGGTCTCCCCGCGCGAGGCGCTGGTCTTCGGCGTCGTGCTGGCGGCGGTCTCCACCCTCTGGCTCGGCCTGCTGGTCAACTGGCTCTCCTCGGCGCTCGCCCTGGGCGCCCTGCTGTTCTACGTGTTCGTCTACACCCTGGGCCTCAAGCGGCGCACCTCGCAGAACGTGGTCTGGGGCGGCATCGCCGGCTGCATGCCGGTGCTGGTCGGCTGGTCCTCGGTGACGGACTCGCTGTCCTGGGCGGCCGTGGTGCTGTTCCTGGTGGTGTTCTTCTGGACGCCGCCGCACACCTGGGTGCTGATGATGAAGGTCCGCGACGACTACGCCAAGGCCGGCGTGCCGATGCTGCCGGTGATCCGCGGCAACATCGGCGTCGCCAAGCAGGTCGTCGCCTACTCCTGGGTGATGGTGGCGACCTCGCTGCTGCTGTGGCCCGCCGCGCACACCAGCTGGCTGTACCCGACCACCGCCGCCGTCCTCGGCGCGCTGTGGATGAAGGAGGCCTACGCCCTCCAGTCGCGCGCGAAGGCCGGCATCGTGGGCGCCAAGCTCAAGGAGATGCGGCTGTTCCACTGGTCGATCACCTACCTGACCCTGCTGTTCCTGGTCGTGGCGATCGACCCCTTCGTGGGCTGACGCCCCCCGCACACCCCCTCGGCCTCAGCGCGGCGGCAGCTCGCTGGGGCCGACGTGGTTCTCCAGCCAGGCGTGCAGCGGCGCCGCCGCGTGCAGGAAGCCGGTGATCCGGTCGTACGCCCGCGCGGTGCCCAGCCAGGCCGCGGGCTCCCACTCCTGCCAGGCGACCAGGCCCTTGTGGCGCAGCAGTTCGATCCGCGGGTGGTCCTTGGCGGTGCCGCGCGGCGCGGTCTTCAGGCTGTCCCGCCCGACCACCTGCGGCCCGGCCGCCCGGACGCCGGCCACCACCCGCTCCAGCTCGGCCCCCGGCACGTCCTCGGCCACCGCGGCCCGGTAGCGCGCCAACTGGTCGCTCGCCAGCCGGTAGTAGCCCAGCCCGCAGGCCAGCCCATCGGCGGACAGCTGCACGTAGCCGCCGGACTCCAGGTACCCGCCGATGTGCGTCTTGTACGGGGACCTGTCGGCCGAGAACCGGACGTCCCGGTGCGGCCGGAAGATCCTCCCCGGCCCGAACTCCGGCTCCAGCCGGGCCAGCAGCGCCTCCATCGGGGCCCGCACGACCTCGTCGTACACCGCGCGGTGCGCGGCCCAGAAGGTCTTCGAGTTGTCGGCCTCCAGGTGCTCGTAGAACTCCAGCGCCTCGGCCGGCCAGCCACGGAAATCGTTCACCCGGACAGTATTCACCCGCGTCCGGGCACCGCCGCCCGGCGGCGGGCTGACGCCGCGTCAGTGTTAGGTTGCCAGGCGACCGCCGGGCGCACCGGGCGCGCGGGGAGCAGCTGGAGGCCGCCGATGACGCCCCGCACCACCACCGTCGCGATCGTCGGCGCCGGGCCCGCCGGGCTGGTCCTCGCGCACGCGCTGCGCCGGGCCGGGGTGGACGCGGCGGTGCACGAGCGGCTGTCCCGGGCCGAGCTGGAGGCCACCGCCCGGGCCGGGGTGCTGGAGCACCGGGTGGTCGAGTACCTGCGCGCGCTCGGCCTGGCCGACCGGCTGGCCGCGGAGGGCGAGCGGCACGGCCGGTGCGAGATCAGCTGCCTGGGCGAGCGGGTGGTGGTCGACTACGGCGCGCTCTCCGGCGGGGTGCGGCACTGGGTGTACCCGCAGCAGCTGCTGGTGCGCGACCTGATCGCCGCCTACGAGCGCGACGGCGGCACGATCGCCTTCGGCTCGCCGGTCCTGGCGGTGGCGCCGGACCGCGCCGGGCACCCGGTGCTGCGCACCGCCGGCGGCGAGCTGCGGGCCCGGTACGCGGTCGGCTGCGACGGCGCGCGCGGCGTGGTCGCCGCCGCCTTCCCGGACGGCGCGGCGGGCCCGGAGCGGCGCTACCCGTACGACTGGCTGACGGTGCTGGCCCGGATCGACCGGCCGGTGGCGGCGGTGCGGTACGCGGTGCACGCGGACGGGTACGCCGGGATGATGCCGCGCACCGCCGACGTCGGGCGGTTCTACCTGGAGGTGCCCGCGGGGGAGCGGGTCGGGGGGTGGCCGCCGGACCGGATCCGGGCCGAGCTGGCCCGGCGCCTCGGCCTCGGCGGCGGCGACCCGCGGCCCGGGGAGCTGCTGGAGACCGGGGTGCTGCGGATGCGCGGCCGGGTCGCCCGCCGGATGCGGCACGGGCGGCTGCTGCTGGCCGGGGACGCCGCGCACACCGTCACCCCGTCCGGCGCCAAGGGCCTCAACTCGGCGGTCGCCGACGCCGCCGACCTGGCCGGGGCGCTGCTGGCGGAACTGCGCGCCGAGGGCGGCGACGGCGAGGGCGGCGGGGCGGCCTTGGAGGGCTACCAGGAGCGCCGGCTGGCGGCGGCCTGGCGCACCCAGGAGTTCTCCGACCGGCTGCTCGACCTGCTCCACCTGCCCGCCGGGCTGCCGCCCGAACAGCGCGAGTTCGCGCTGCGGCTGCGGCTGGAGCGGATCCGCCGGATCGCCCGGCCCGGCCCGGAGGCGGCCGAGTTCGCCCGGGCCTACGCGGGGGCCGGCGCGCTGCCCGTGGCGGACGTGTGGCCGCCGGCACAGCGCGCTGCCGTCGCCAGCTGCGCTACCGGTCGGTAGCATGCGGGCATGACCACCGCGGAGACCGCCACCACCACCGCGCCGGACGCCCGCGCCGAGCGCCGCGCCAAGCGCATTGCCAAGCACCTCAGCAGCTTCGCCGCGCAGCACGGCGGCAGCGCCGAGGGCGTCGTCGAGTACGTCGGCTCCATCGCCACCCGGATCGTCCTGGTCGGCGCCGACGGCACCTGGGGCGACCAGGTCGCGCCGAGCTACGCGATCGGCCTGCGGGCCGCCGAGCTCGCCGGGCTCACCCTGCACGACGAGTTCGACGGCGAGCTGGGCCTCAAGGTGCGGACCGGCCCGTACGAGTGGAAGCGGATGGCGGGCATCCAGGTCTGACCGGCCGGGGCCGTCCGTCCGGGACGGGGAGTTTCCACAGGAGCGCGGACAGCCGTCCGCGCTCCTGCGCGTTCGGCGGGGCCGGCCCGCTCCGGCCGTCGCGGCATCCCGGTCGTCACGGTCGTCACGGTGCGGTCGACCCGCGGTCGCTCGCCCGGCGCCCGCTGCGAGGCCGGGCCGCGTCCGTCCCGTGCGGGCGGAGGTCCCGCGCCGGGACGGGTGGTGACGCGGGTCAGCCGACCAGTTCGGCGGCCGGTGCGCCGGCCTGCGCGGGCACGCCGGCCCGGCTGCGCAGCGCCAGCGGGACGCGCAGCGCGGCGGCCCAGATCAGCGCGGCGCCCAGCATGTGCAGGCCGACCATCAGCTCCGGCGCGTCCGTGAAGTACTGCACGAAGCCGAGCACGCCCTGGAGCAGCAGCAGGACGAACAGCTCCCGCACCCGGGCCCGGGCGGCCGGCGGGGCCTTGACCGCGGCGAACACCAGCAGCGCGGCCAGCGTCAGGCCCACCGAGAGGAACACCAGGTCGGCGTGGGCCTGGACCAGGCGGTCGTAGTCGACCGGGATGCGGTACACCGGCTTGCCGTCCTTGGCGGAGGCCCCCGGGTGGTGGCCCGCCCCGGTGACCAGCGTGCCGGCCAGCACCAGCAGGCCGATCACCGCCACCAGGACCCGGGCCAGCAGCCGGATCGGCTCGGCGACCAGGGCGCGCGGCCGGCCGTCGCCCTCCCCGGCGCGCTCCCAGGACAGCACCGCGACCCAGACCAGGCCCATCGCGGCCACCATGTGCGCCGCCACGATGTACGGGTTCAGACCGGTGAGGACGGTGATGCCGCCCAGCACCGAGTTGCTCATCACCATCCAGAACTGCGCCCAGCCGAGCCGGGTCAGCGGGCGCCGCCACGGCTTGGCGCAGCGGGCCGCCAGGATGAACCAGCCGACCGCCGCGCACAGCACGTAGGTGAGCATCCGGTTGGCGAACTCGATGACGCCGTTGATGCCCATCTCGGGCGTCGGCGTCAGGCTCTCGGCGGTGCAGCGCGGCCAGGTGGTGCAGCCCAGGCCGGAGGCGGTCAGCCGGACGGCGCCGCCGGTCACCACGATCACCACGCTCATCACCAGTGCGGTCAGCGCCGCCCGGCGGACGGTCCGGGTGGTCGGGTGCCAGCGGTCGGCGAGGAGGGAGAGCGGGTTGGTCACCGGACCATCGTAGGCGGGCTTACGCGGCGCCCCGGCCCCGGGAGAACGGTGCCGCGCGTCACTCCCGGCGGCCGGTGGCGGACGTCACTCCCAGCGGAAGAACCGGGCCGCGGCGGCCAGGCCCAGCACCGACCAGCCGGCCAGCACGCCGAGGTCGGACCAGGGCACGCCGCCGCCGAGCTGGAGGACCGAGCGCAGGCCGTCGGAGAGCGCCGAGATCGGCAGCAGCTCCAGCACCGGGCGCACCGCGTCCGGGAACCTCGACAGCGGGACGACCACGCCGCCGGCCAGCAGCAGCAGGACGAACACCAGGTTGGCGCCGGCCAGCGTGGCCTCGGCCCGCAGGGTGCCCGCCATCAGCAGGCCCAGGCCGGAGAACGCGGCGGTGCTCAGCACCAGCAGGAGCAGCACCGCCAGCGGGTTCCCGTGCGGGGACCAGCCCAGCGCCAGCGCGATCGCGGACAGCAGCAGCACCTGGAGCAGCTCGGTGACCAGCACGCAGCCGGTCTTCGCGGCCAGCAGCGCCCAGCGCGGCAGCGGGGTGGCGCCCAGCCGCTTGAGCACGCCGTAGCGGCGCTCGAAGCCGGTGGCGATGGCCTGCCCGGTGAACGCGGTGGACATCACCGCCAGCGCCAGCAGGCCCGGGGCCAGGAAGTCGACCCGCCGGCCCGGGCCGTCCACGGCGACCACGTCGACCGCGGAGAACAGCACCAGCAGCACGGTCGGGATGACCACGGTGAGCAGCAGCTGCTCGCCGTTGCGCAGCAGCATCCTGGTCTCCAGGGCGGTCTGCGCGAGCAGCATCCGGCCGACCGGGGCGGCGCCCGGGCGGGGGGTGAGGTCGGTGGCGGTCATCGCAGGTCACGTCCGGTCAGGTCGAGGAAGACGTCTTCGAGGCTGCGGCGCTGGACCGCGAGCTTGTCGGGCATCACCCCGGCCGCGGCGCACCAGCCGGTGACGGCGGCGAGCAGGGCGGCGTCGAGTTCGGCCTCGACCCGGTAGGAGCCGGGGGCGGGTTCGGTGACGGCGGCGCGGTCGGGCAGCACCTTGCGCAGCGCGGCCAGGTCGAGGCCGGGCGGGCCGTCGAAGCGCAGCCGGGCGTCGGTGCCGCGCAGCTCGTCGGGGGAGCCCTGGGCGATCACCCGGCCGCGGTCGACGATCGCGACGTCGTCGGCGAGCTGCTCGGCCTCGTCCATCCGGTGGGTGGTGAGGACGACGGTGACGCCGGACGCGCGCAGCTCGGTGACCAGCTCCCAGGTGGCGCGCCGGGCCTGCGGGTCGAGGCCGGCGGTGGGCTCGTCCAGGAAGACCAGCTCGGGGCGGCCGACCACGGCCATCGCCAGGGCCAGGCGCTGCTGCTGGCCGCCGGAGAGCCGGCGGTAGGGGGTGCGGCCGCAGGAGTCCAGGCCCAGGCGCTCGGCGAGCGGGCCGACGGGCAGCGGGTCCGCGTACAGCGCGGCGGTGTGCCGGAGCATTTCGAGGGCGCGCGCCCCGGCGTACACGCCCCCCGTTTGGAGCATCACGCCGATCCGCGGCTTGAGCCGCCCGGCCTGCGCCACCGGGTCCAGCCCCAGCACCCGGACGGTGCCCGCGTCGGGGCGGCGGTAGCCCTCGCAGGTCTCGATCGTGGTGGTCTTGCCGGCCCCGTTGGGGCCCAGCACCGCCGTGACGGTACCGCGGGCGATGGCCAGGCTCAGCCCGTCCACGGCGGTCTTGTCGCCGTACCGCTTGACCAGTCCGGTCACCTCGACGGCGGGGTCTGCATGCATAGCGGCGAGTCTAGGAGCAGCTCACGGCCCCTTTCAGGTAAGGCTTGCCTTTCGTGATGGACGACACCGGTGAGGCGTGGGTCACGGCTTGTTTCCGCCGGACGAATTAAGCAACAATCGTGTTGTGAAAAACATCCGCGAGCACGACGCCCAGCACCGGGAGCCCGAGGCTCCCGGCTGCGCCGTGCCCGCGGCGGCGTCGGAGGCCCTCGCCGAGGGCCACCGGGCGACCCGGGACCGGGTCGCCCGTTCGATCCTGGACCACGGGCCCTCCTCGGCCGCCGACCTGGCCGGCCGCCTCGGCCTGACCTCCGCCGCGGTCCGCCGCCACCTGGACGGCCTGGCCGCCGCCGGGCTGGTGGAGTCCCGCGAGCAGCGGGTCCACGGCAGTCGCGGCCGCGGCCGCCCGGCCAAGGTGTTCGCCCTGACCGACAGCGGCCGCAGCGCCTTCTACCAGGCGTACGACCAGCTCGCCGCCGACGCGCTGCGCTGGATCTCGGACGCGGCCGGCGGCGGCAGCGCGGGCGAGGAGGCGGTCGCCGCCTTCGCCCGGGCCCGGCTCGCCAAGCAGGGCCTCAAGTACCAGGACGCCCTCGACCAGGCCGGCGCCGAACAGCGCGCCGAGGCACTGGCCGAGGCGCTCAGTGCCGACGGGTACGCTGCCACGGTGCGGCGCGTTCCGCCCGCCGCCGCTGCGCCCGCCGCACCGGCGGGCGCCCAGCTCTGCCAGCACCACTGCCCGGTCGCGCACATCGCCGAGCAGTTCCCGCAGCTCTGCGAGGCGGAGACCGAGGTCTTCTCGCAGCTTCTGGGTACCCATGTGCAACGGCTGGCCACCATCGCCCACGGCGACGGGGTCTGCACCACGTATGTGCCGGCATCCGGTGCCGCACCGTCGTCCCCCCGGACGCCCGGTGCCGCGCCGACTGCCGGTACGTCCCCCATCGAGAACGGCTCGTCCGCGCGGAGGAACCTCGCATGACTGACATCGCACACCCCGAGCTCGAAGGCCTGGGCACGTACGAGTACGGCTGGGCCGACTCGGACACCGCCGGCGCCGCCGCCAAGCGCGGCCTGAGCGAGGACGTGGTCCGCGACATCTCGGCGAAGAAGAACGAGACCGAGTGGATGCTCGACCTCCGCCTCAAGGGCCTCAAGCTGTTCGGCAAGAAGCCCATGCCGACCTGGGGCTCCGACCTGTCGGGCATCGACTTCGACAACATCAAGTACTTCGTGCGCTCCACCGAGAAGCAGGCCGAGTCCTGGGAGGACCTGCCCGCCGACATCAAGGCCACCTACGACAAGCTGGGCATCCCGGAGGCGGAGAAGCAGCGCCTGGTCGCCGGCGTGGCCGCCCAGTACGAGTCCGAGGTCGTCTACCACCAGATCCGCGAGGACCTGGAGGAGCAGGGCGTCATCTTCCTGGACACCGACACCGCGCTCAAGCAGCACCCGGAGCTCTTCAAGGAGTACTTCGGCACCGTCATCCCGGCCGGCGACAACAAGTTCGCCGCGCTGAACACCGCGGTGTGGTCCGGCGGCTCGTTCATCTACGTGCCGAAGGGCGTGCACGTGGACATCCCGCTCCAGGCCTACTTCCGGATCAACACCGAGAACATGGGCCAGTTCGAGCGGACGCTGATCATCGTCGACGAGGACGCCTACGTCCACTACGTCGAGGGCTGCACCGCGCCGATCTACTCCTCGGACTCGCTGCACTCCGCGGTGGTCGAGATCATCGTCAAGAAGGGCGGCCGCTGCCGCTACACGACCATCCAGAACTGGTCGAACAACGTCTACAACCTGGTCACCAAGCGCGCCGTGGCGTACGAGGGCGCGACCATGGAGTGGATCGACGGCAACATCGGCTCCAAGGTCACCATGAAGTACCCGGCCGTCTACCTGATGGGCGAGCACGCCAAGGGCGAGACGCTGTCGATCGCCTTCGCGGGCGAGGGCCAGCACCAGGACGCCGGCGCGAAGATGGTCCACATGGCGCCGAACACCTCCTCCAACATCGTCTCCAAGTCGGTGGCGCGCGGCGGCGGCCGGACCTCCTACCGCGGCCTGATCGAGATCGGCGAGGGCTCCAAGGGCGCCAAGTCCAACGTGCTGTGCGACGCGCTGCTGGTGGACACCGTCTCCCGCTCGGACACCTACCCGTACGTGGACGTCCGCGAGGACGACGTGTCGATGGGCCACGAGGCGACCGTCTCCAAGGTCTCCGAGGACCAGCTGTTCTACCTGATGAGCCGGGGCATGACCGAGTTCGAGGCGATGGCGATGATCGTCCGCGGCTTCGTCGAGCCGATCGCCCGCGAGCTGCCGATGGAGTACGCGCTGGAGCTGAACCGGCTGATCGAGCTGCAGATGGAGGGCGCGGTCGGCTGACGCGCCGTCAGCCCCCGCCCGTCCGTCGACCATTCCCGAAAGAGAGCAACACGAACAGCCATGGCTGAGCAGAACACCCCCGGCTCCACCACCGCCGGCTCGATCGAGGTCGGAACCGCCGGCGCCGGCGCGCAGCTCGCCGGTCCGGGCACCGGGCGCGACACCGTCCGGCAGCCGATCGACGCCCGGGTCGCGGTCAAGCCGTCCTTCGACGTCAACGACTTCCCGGTGCCCACCGGCCGCGAGGAGGACTGGCGGTTCACCCCGCTGCACCGCCTCGGCGGGCTGCACGACGGCAAGGCCGCCGAGGCGGCCGCCGGCGAGGACAAGATCGAGCTGGGCCTGCCGGAGGGCGTCACCTCCGAGCTGGTCGGCCGGGACGACGCCCGGGTCGGCAGGGCCGGCACCCCGGTGGACCGGGTCGCCGCGCAGGCGTTCAGCGCCTTCGAGCAGGCCCTGGTGGTGACCGTCCCGAAGGAGACCGCGCTCACCGAGCCGGTCCGGATCGACGTGCACGGCGAGGGCGGCGTCCGCTTCGCCCACCTGGTGGTCGAGGTCAAGCCGTTCGCCGAGGCCGTCGTGGTGCTCAACCACACCGGCACCGGCACCCGGGCCGCCAACGTCGACCTGCTGGTCGGCGACGGCGCCAAGCTGACCTTCGTCTCGGTCCAGGACTGGGACCGCGACGCGGTGCACGTCGCCCAGCAGAACGCGCTGGTCGGCCGGGACGCCTCGTTCAAGTCGGTGGTCGTCACCTTCGGCGGCGACGTGGTGCGCCTGCACCCGCGGGTCAACTACGCCGCCCCCGGCGGCGAGGCCGAGCTGTTCGGCCTGTACTTCGCTGACGCCGGGCAGCACCTGGAGCACCGCCTGGTCGTCGACCACGACACCCCGCACTGCCGCTCCAACGTCGCCTACAAGGGCGCGCTCCAGGGCCAGGACGCGCACGCGGTGTGGATCGGCGACGTGCTGATCCGGGCCGCCGCGCTGGGCACCGACACCTACGAGCTCAACCGCAACCTGGTGCTCACCGACGGCGCCCGGGTCGACTCGGTGCCGAACCTGGAGATCGAGACCGGCGAGATCGTCGGCGCCGGCCACGCCTCCGCGACCGGCCGCTTCGACGACGAGCAGCTGTTCTACCTGCAGTCCCGCGGCATCCCGGCCGACGAGGCCCGCCGCCTGGTGGTGCGCGGCTTCTTCGCCGAGCTGGTCCAGCAGATCGGCGTCGCCGAGATCCAGGACCGGCTGCTGGAGAAGATCGAGGCCGAGCTGGAAGCGGCCGTGGCATGAGCTACGTCCGGGCCTGCGCGCTGAGCGTCCTGCAGGAGGACGTGCCCAAGAAGGTCGAGCTGAACGGCGTCCCGGTGGCGGTCGTCCGCACCGACGAGGGCGTGTTCGCGATCAACGACACCTGCTCGCACGCCAACGTCTCGCTGTCCGAGGGCGAGGTCGAGGACTGCATGATCGAGTGCTGGCTGCACGGCTCCAGCTTCGACCTGCGCACCGGCAAGCCGTCCGGGCTGCCCGCGACCAGGCCGGTCGCCGTCTACCCCGTAAAGATCGAAGGGGACGATGTGCTCGTCTCCGTCAACCAGGAGAACTGAGTACCCATGGCAACGCTTGAAATCCGCGACCTGCACGTCACCGTCGAGGCCGAGGGCGGTCCCCGCGAGATCCTCAAGGGCGTCGACCTGACGGTCAAGCAGGGCGAGACCCACGCGATCATGGGTCCGAACGGCTCCGGCAAGTCGACCCTGGCCTACTCGCTGGCCGGCCACCCCAAGTACACCGTCACCGGCGGCCAGGTGCTGCTGGACGGCGAGGACGTGCTGGAGATGTCCGTCGACGAGCGTGCCCGGGCCGGCGTCTTCCTGGCCATGCAGTACCCGGTCGAGGTCCCCGGCGTCTCGGTCTCCAACTTCCTGCGCACCGCCGCCACCGCCGTCCGCGGCGAGGCCCCCAAGCTGCGGCTGTGGGTCAAGGAGGTCAAGGAGGCGATGGCCGCCCTGCACATGGACCAGGCGTTCGCCGAGCGCAACGTCAACGAGGGCTTCTCCGGCGGCGAGAAGAAGCGCCACGAGATCCTCCAGCTGGAGCTGCTCAAGCCGAAGATCGCCATCCTCGACGAGACCGACTCCGGTCTGGACGTCGACGCGCTGCGGGTCGTCTCCGAGGGCATCAACCGGGTCCGCTCGACCGGCGAGGTCGGCACCCTGCTGGTCACCCACTACACCCGCATCCTGCGCTACATCAAGCCCGACCACGTGCACGTCTTCGCAGGCGGCAGGATCGTCGAGTCCGGCGGCGCCGAGCTCGCCGACAAGCTGGAGGAAGAGGGCTACGAGAGCTACGTGAAGGGCGGCGCTTCAGAGTGACCCATTCCCATCTGACCGGACTCCTCGACACGGACGCGATCCGCAAGGACTTCCCGATCCTGTCCCGGCAGCTGCACGACGGCCGGCCCCTGGTCTACCTGGACAACGCGGCGACCTCGCAGAAGCCGCGCCAGGTGCTGGAGGCGCTGAACGCCTACTACGAGCAGCACAACGCCAACGTCCACCGCGGCGTGCACGTGCTGGCCGAGGAGGCCACCGCGCTGTACGAGGGCGCCCGGGACAAGGTCGCGGCCTTCGTCAACGCGCCCAGCCGCAACGAGGTGATCTTCACCAAGAACGCCTCCGAGTCGCTCAACCTCGTGGCCAACATGCTGGGTTGGGCCGACGAGCCGTACAAGGTCGACGCCGACTCGGAGATCGTGATCACCGAGATGGAGCACCACTCCAACATCGTGCCGTGGCAGCTGCTCGCGCAGCGCACCGGCGCGAAGCTGAAGTGGTTCTCGCTCACCGACGACGGCCGGCTCGACCTGTCGAACATCGACGAGCTGATCACCGAGAAGACGAAGATCGTCTCCTTCACGCTGGTCTCCAACCTGCTGGGCACCGTCAACCCGGTCGACGCGATCGTCCGCAAGGCGCAGTCGGTCGGCGCACTGGTCGCCATCGACGCCTCGCAGGCCGCCCCGCACATGGTGCTGGACGTGCAGGCGCTGGAGGCCGACTTCGTCGCCTTCACCGGGCACAAGATGGTCGGCCCCACCGGCATCGGCGTGCTCTGGGGGCGCCAGGAGCTGCTGGAGGACCTCCCGCCGTTCCTCGGCGGCGGCGAGATGATCGAGACCGTGACGATGGGCTCGTCCACCTACGCGCCCGCCCCGCACAAGTTCGAGGCCGGCACCCCGCCGATCGCCCAGGCGGTCGGGCTCGGCGCGGCCATCGACTACCTGTCCGAGATCGGCATGGACCGGATCGCCGCCCACGAGCACGCGATCACCGCGTACGCCATCGAGCGCCTGAACGAGGTGCCCGACCTGCGGATCATCGGTCCCCGCACGGCCGTCGACCGCGGCGCGGCGATCTCCTTCACGCTCGGCGACATCCACCCGCACGACGTCGGCCAGGTGCTGGACGAGCAGGGCATCGCGGTCCGGGTCGGCCACCACTGCGCGCGGCCGGTCTGCCTGCGGTACGGAATTCCGGCGACCACCAGGGCGTCGTTCTACCTGTACTCCACGCCCGGCGAGGTGGACGCGCTGATCGACGGTCTCCACCACGTCCGCAACTTCTTCGGCTGAGGCGGCTGCCATGAAACTCGACTCGATGTACCAGGAGATCATCCTGGACCACTACCGCAACCCCCACGGCAAGGGGCTGCGGGACGGCGACGCCGAGGTGCACCACGTCAACCCGACCTGCGGCGACGAGATCACCCTGCGGGTGCGGCTCGACGGCGCGGTCGTCGCCGACGTCTCCTACGAGTCGCAGGGCTGCTCGATCAGCCAGGCCTCCGCCTCCGTGCTCAACGACCTGGTGGTCGGCAAGCCGGTCGGCGAGGCGCAGCAGATCCAGGAGGCCTTCCTCGAACTGATGCAGAGCAAGGGCCAGTCCGAGGGCGACGAGGAGGTCCTGGAGGACGCGGTCGCCTTCGCCGGGGTCTCCAAGTACCCGGCCCGGGTCAAGTGCGCCCTGCTCAGCTGGATGGCCTGGAAGGACGCCACCGCCAAGGCGCTCGGCGGCCAGCCCCCCCTCACCGACTGACGCCCGTTAGGACACTGGATTCATGAGCGAGAACGACACCACCACCGAGGCCGAGGCCCCCGCGGCCGAGGCCGCGGCCGCGGAGTCCGAGACCCCGGGGGCGTTCACCAGCGCCGGGACGGTCTCCACCGAGGACCTCATGGAGGCCCTGATGGACGTCGTCGACCCCGAGCTGGGCATCGACGTCGTCAACCTGGGCCTGATCTACGGCCTGCACATCGACGCGGACGACACCGCCACCGTCGACATGACGCTGACCTCCGCGGCCTGTCCGCTCACCGACGTGATCGAGGACCAGGCCCGCACCGCCACCGACGGCCTGGTCAAGGACCTGCGGATCAACTGGGTCTGGATGCCGCCGTGGGGCCCCGACAAGATCACCGACGAGGGCCGCGACCAGCTGCGCGCGCTCGGCTTCAACGTCTGAGCGGTCGGCACCGGCAATCGGCACCGGCAATCGGTACCGGAGAGGGGCGGGGACTTCGGTCCCCGCCCCTCTCCGTTCTGTTCCGTTCTGTTCCGTTCCGTTCCGTTCCGGGAATTCCGGGGCGCCGGGCCGAACTAGACTGCCGGACCATGAGTTTCGGGTCGGGTGGCGGGCACGGGCAGCCGGACTGGGCCGCGATGGCCGAGCGGCACGAGCGGGAGCAGCGGCGGCGCAGACGGCTGCGGATCGCCGGGGCGGCGGCCGGGGCGCTCGCCCTGGTCGGCGGGGGCGGCGCGGCCGTGCTCGGCCTCGCGGGCGGCGGGAAGGACGGCGATCCGGCGGTGGCGGTCGCCGTGACCGGGGCTCCGGCGGCCACCGGCTCCGCCGCGCCGGAGGTGCTGCCCGCTCCGGAGGCCGCTGCCTCTCCCGCTGCCTCTCCCGCTGTTCCGGGACCGGCTTCGAGGTCGATTTCAGCCCCCGCCTCGGTCTCCGCCTCCGCCTCGGCCGGGAAGCGGACCGGCCCCCGTCCGGTCGCGACCGTCACCGCCGCCGCCCGCCCCGCCGCCGCCCGCCCCGCCGACCAGCCCGCCGCTGCCGCGAGCCCGGACCCGCTCGCCGGCCTGCGCGACGGCGTCCTGGACGCGGACGGCGGCACGGCCCTGGAGATCGCCGACTCCGCGATGGACCTGTTCCTCGCACCCGACCGCGCTGCGGGCGACGCGCTGCGGCGCTGACGCCCGGGCGGCCCGGGCCGCCGCGGTCAGCCCCGGCGGCGCAGCACCGCGCCCGCCAGGGCGAGGGCGGCGGTGGCGGCGGTGAGGGCGAAGACGGTGACGGCGGGAAGCAGGCCGTAGGCGCGGGTGAGGGCGCCGACGGCGATGATCGGGGCGGAGGAGCCCAGGTAGACGATCACCCAGAGGGCGGAGAGCTCGCTGCCGCGGCGGGCCGGGTCGAGGGCGGCGACCGCGGCGGTGAACAGGGAGCGGAACGCCACGCCCTGGCAGGCGCCGGCCAGCACGCTGCCGACGAACAGCAGCGCCGGGGTGCCGGTCGCGGCGGCCGTGGTGAGCAGGCCGAGCCCGGCGGCCAGGCCGGTCAGGCCGGCCGCCACGACCACCCGGTCGGAGGTGGGCGGGACGAGCAGCTGGGCGGCGGCCGAGGAGCCGAGCAGCAGCGCGGCGACGGCCGCGCCCGCCAGCGGGGAGCGGGTGTGCAGCAGGGTCGCGGAGAAGGCCGGGGCGAGCGCCAGGTAGACCCCGAAGACCGCGTAGGAGACGAAGCCCGCGGCGGCGGCCAGCAGGAACTCGCGGCGTCCGGCGCGCGGCAGCCGCAGCCGCCGGGGCCGCAGGTGGGCCGGGGTGGTGACGCGCGGCGGGGAGGCCGGGGGCCGGAACGGGCCGGGCATCCGCGGGTGCACCAGGGCGAGCGGCACGCACAGCGCCAGCAGCGCGACCGCGTGCGGCAGGAACGGGCCGAGCAGCGGCTTCGCGTCGTCGGTGAGCGCGGCGCCGACCAGCGGGCCGAGCGCGACGCCGCCCGCCGAGCAGGCCAGGGTGAGCTTGGCGGCCAGGGTGGGCCGGTCCGGTAGCAGGTCGCCGAGGGCGGCGCCCGCCGCGCCCGTGGACAGCCCGACCGCGACGCCCTGGACGGCCCGTCCGGCGGCCAGCTGCCAGAACGAGCCGGCGGTGGCGAACACCGCGTCCCCGGCGGCGGCCAGTGCCACCGCGGGCAGGATCAGGGCGCGCCGCCCCAGGTGGTCCGACCAGTGGCCGACCGCGGCCAGCACCGGGACGAGCGCGAACACGTAGACGGTGAACAGGACCGTGGTGTCCAGCGGGCTCAGGCCCAGGCGCTGCTGGAGCACCGGGTAGAGCGGGGTGGCGAGGTTCGCGCCGATCAGCATCAGCAGCAGGGCGGCGGCCACCAGGCCGACGCGGATGCCGCGCAGCGCGTTCCAGCGGCTGATCGCGGCGAGCTGGAGCTGCTTGCGGGGCGCGAGTTCCAGCGGAAGCAGGGCCTCCGACAGTCGGCGGTCGGCGTACTGAGCGGTGCTCAGGCCGGGGCCGGCGGGGGAGAGGTCCGCCATGGCAGGGGTCTCCTGGAGTGGCCGGGCACCGTCGGGCACGGCCGGGCCAGGGTGTGGCGGCACGGGTCGGACGGTGCGGATGTGCACGTGGTACGTGGAGTGCGGAGCGCCGTCGCTCCGGGTCCCGGGGCGTGCGCGCGGGGGTGGTGCGCGTCGCCCACCGAAGGATACGTGCCGGCGGGCACTCGTTCGGACGCACCGCCCCACTCGTTCGGGCGGACGCCCGCGCAGCTCAGGCGTTCGGTCGTGGCGGCCGATACGCTGGGTTGACGGGCCGACACGCACGGCCCGCGCCGCCGCTCCCCGCGTCCGCCGCCCCCCGGGCGGGCCGCCCACCGGACGGCGGTGCCCTGCGACGCACCCGGGAGAACGCGCGCGATGGCCGGACGTAGCCGTAACACCCCTGACCAGCAGCCGTCCGAGGCCGAAGGGCTGCTGCCCGCCGACTACGACCTCGCCGACCTGTACGGCGCGCAGAGCGGCGACGAGGACCCCGACGACACGGCCGTCCTGATCCCGCCGATCACCCTCCCGCCGGACGCCGAGCTGGCCGCCGCCGCGCTGGCCGTCCCGCTGATCTCCCGGGTCGTCGCGCTGGCCCGCTGGATCGCCCCGCACCGCGAGGTCGACGAGCACGGCGACCTCGGCGAGGCCGACCGGGTCCGGGCCGCCCGGATGCTCGGCGCCGAGGACCCGGACGAGGACGACGTGGTCGAGGCGATGCGGGCCTGGGCCCTGGCCTGCGACCTCGACCTGGTCGAGACCGGCACCACCGACGAGGGCACCCACGTCGCCATCCCCGGCCCCGACCTGGAGGCCGTCGAGGCCGGCGAGCCCGCCGCCGTCCTCGGCCTCTGGTTCGAGGCCGCCGAACTGGTCCGGGAACTCGCCGCGGAGGCCGAGTCGGTCGACCCCGAGGTGGTCGAGGGCGGCCCGGACGACGACGGCGAGGCCCTGGCGGAGGTCGAGGACGCCCGGGAGCAGGCCGCCGAGATCCTCGACGAGGCGCTGCACGTGCTGTACGAGACCACCGCGTTCGCCGAGCCCGGCGCCGAGACCGTCCCGCTGGGCGTGCTCGCCGCGCTGCTGGTCGTCCCCGACGGGCAGGAGCCCGACGAGGAGATGCTCGGCGAGATCACCGACCTGATGGTCGTCCTCGACCCGATGCTCGGCGACCTCGCCGAACTCGGGCTGGTCGAGCACCGGCCGATCGACCCCGACCTGTTCGAGGAGGGGGAGACGGGGGCACCGGCGGAGGCCGCCGAGGTGGTCGACACCGACCGGCCGCTGACCGAGGAGGACGCGGCCCGCTTCGGCACCGTCCGGCTCACCCCGCTCGGGCAGTACGCGGTGCGCGAGTGGCTGCTCGCCGACGGCTACGACGCCCCGCTGGTCGGCGACCTCGCCGACCAGGACGGCCCGGCCTTCCTGCGCGCCCTCGCCGAGAACGGGCAGCTCTTCGCCGAACCCGAGCTCAAGGCCTGGCTGGCCGCCCGCGACCCGCGCGACGCCGCCCGCGAACTGCTGGCCGGCGCGCGCGGACGCGACGCGCAGTCGCCCGTCCGCCGCTACTACTGCGTGCTCGGCCTCGGCGAGCTCGGCGAGGACGCGGCCCCGCTGGTGCGGGAGGCGGTCGACGACCCCGAGCTGGGCGGGCTGGCCCGCGAGTGGCTGCGCGCCCGCGGCGCGGACGTCGCGGCGGCGGACCGCGAGGTCGCGCTCTGGCGGGTGATCGACTCGATGGCCGCCGTGATGCTGCTGACCGCCGGCGAGGGCGGCCGGCTCCAGGCGCTGGTGGCCGACCTGCCCGTCACCGACAACCCCGCCAGCTACTTCGGCGAGGTCTGGCGGGTGCCGCACCCGATGACGGCGGAGGTGCTGGAGGCGGTCGGCGAGCTGCACCTCGACCGCAAGGTCGCCAAGGAGGCCCGGCGGGCGGCGGTCCGGGCGCGGTCGCTGCGCGGGCAGACCGGGTAGCGGGTGGCGGGTGGCGGGGCTCTTCTCCGGCGGGCCCCTCCCCGGCGGGCCCCGCCGAGTTCTCCGCGAGCCCTCCACGTCCGTCTGATGGCTCGACAGGTTCCCCGGGCCGTAAGGTAAGTCGGCGTTGGAGTGGCGAGCGGCCGGGGGTGCGGCGAGGGATGAAGAGGCAGCACACGAGCGGGCCCGTGGACATCGAGGCGATGTACTCGGACCAGGAGGCGTACGGCCGGCAGGTGTTGGCGGGCGCGGGGTTTCCGGTGTTCGGGTGGGTGCACGGGGCGGCGGCGCCCGGGTGGGACGTGCTGGCCGAGTACGAGGTCTACAACGGGGAACTGGAGGCGGTGGAGATCCGCTCCGGGGACTGGCGCTCCGCGCCGGGGCCGTACGTGACGGTGCGGACGTACCGGCCCGGGGCCGAGCCGAGCGGGTCGCTGCCCGACCTGGAGGACGTGGTCGAGGACGAGCGCGACCGGGTCTACGAGCACCTCGGGGTGGACGAGGGCGACACCGCCGGGCGGCTGCGGGCGCTGCGCGAGTGGATCACGGTGGACGGCGAGCCGCACGCGGTGCAGGTCCACGAGGACTCCCGGACGGGCGCCGGCCACGGCACGGTGTGGGCGGGCCGGCTGCGGGTGCACGGGGCGACGGTGACGGTCACCGGGCGCGGCGTCCCGCCGGGGTCGGTGGAGCTGCGCCGGATCGGCGACTTCGAGCGGTACATCGTGGGCCGGACCGAGATGCTGCGGCAGCTCGCCGCGCTCCGGGCGGACCGGCGCTCCCCCGAACCCGGCCCGGAGTCCGCCGAGTTGGGCCTCCAGGCGCACCGGGACCTGGTGGTCCAGGCGATCGCGCGGGCCTCGGCGGTGGTCGCGCAGCTGCGCGCCGGGCGATCGGCCCGGCTGCCGCGCCACCTGCGCGGCGAGGACCGGCAGCTGCGCTGGGAGGCGGCGGTGCGGCAGCAGATGCGGCTGGCCTCGGAGACCCGCGAGGAGGCCGACGGGGCGGTCACCTCGATGGTCAACCACCTGAGCCGGCTCGCCCACCACGCGGACTGGGTGAGCGGGACGGTCGAGGGCGCGGCGGCCGTGGAGGAGGTCGTCCGGTACACGGCGTTCGCCAGCGAGGTGCCGAGCCTGCCCGCGCAGCGGGCCTGGGAGCGGCTGTGGGCGGGCGGGACGCCCGAGCTGCCGTCGGGCACCGAGGACGCCTGGCTGACGGCGTGGGAGCAGTGGCGGGTCGAGCGGACCCAGCACGGGGCGCGGCGCTAGCGGGGCCTGCGGGGCCGGACCGGCGGGAGGGGCGGGAGAGGCGGGAGAGGCGGGAGAGGCGGGAGAGGCGGACGGGGCCGGATCGGCGGGATCGGCGGGCGGGACGGGCGGGACGGGCGGGGAGAAGGTAAAGGCGGGGTCATCGGCCGGTATGTGGTCGGTAAATCGGCACATCGACGCCGTGTCGGATTCACGCCCGGTTCACGTCCGGCCCGGAGCCTGTCGGTCACCGAACTTCGCCCTCTCCTCCAGGAGTGACCGCCATGCCGCTGTCCCGTCGGGACTTCGTCAACCGTTCGACCGTGCTCGGGGCCGGCGTCCTGATCGCCGGCAGCGCCGAGGTGCTGGCCACCGCGCCCGGGGCGATCGCCGCCCCCGCGGGCGGGGAGGCCGCCCTCGCGAAGGGCGGGCACACCGCGGTCGGCTACGGCGCGCTGGTGTCCGACCCGAAGGGGGTACTGGCGCTGCCGAAGGGCTTCTCGTACGAGGTCGTCACGCGCACCGGCGAGACCACCCTGGTCACCGGCGAGTCCACCCCGAGCAACCACGACGGCACCGCCGCGTTCGAGGGGCGGGGCGGGGCCGTCCTGCTGGTGAACAACCACGAGCTGGCCGGGCCGCGGGCGAACTGGCCGCACCCGGTGCCGCTGCTGGCGGGCCACGTCTACGACCCGGCCGCGGCGGGCGGCTGCACCGTCGTCGAGGTCTCCGGGCACGGCGACGCGCACGGGCACGGCAAGGGCCGCGGGCAGGGCGGGCGCCGGGTCCGCGAGTGGGTCGGCATCGCCGGCACCGCCACCAACTGCGCCGGTGGCGCCACCCCGTGGAACACCTGGCTGACCTGCGAGGAGACCGAGGACAAGGCCGGCACCAACGGCTTCACCAAGGACCACGGCTACGTCTTCGAGGTCGACCCGCACGACCAGGACGCCAACCGGGACCCGCAGCCGATCAAGGCGTTCGGCCGGTTCGCGCACGAGGCCGTCGTCATCGACGAGCGGCGCGGCCACGCCTACCTGACCGAGGACGCGGCCAAGCCGAACGGCCTGTTCTACCGCTGGACCCCGCCGGCCGGCTTCCGGCACGGCAGGGGCCGGCTGCGCACCCTGGCCGCCGACGCGGGCGTGCTGGAGGCGCTGAAGGCGTTCGACGCGCGCGGCAAGCTGGTCGACGACCTGTCCCGGGCCACCAAGCCCGGCACCACGTACGGCGCCGACTGGGTCAAGGTCCAGGACCGCGACGCCCGCACCACCTCGATCCGCAAGCAGTTCGAGGACGGCGAGATCACCCGGGCCCGCAAGCTGGAGGGCATGTGGTGGGGCGACGGCGGCATCTACTTCGTCTCCTCCTTCGCCCGCGAGGAGTCGCCGCTCCAGCACGACGGCCAGGTCTGGTTCTACAGCCCGACCCGGCGGACGCTGACCCTGAAGGTCATCCTCGGCGTCAACGACGAGGTCTGGACCGACCGGGGCAACTTCGACGGCCCCGACAACATCACCGTCTCGCCCCACGGCGGCCTGATCATCGCCGAGGACGGCAGCGGCCTCCAGCACCTGTTCGGCACCACCGCCGACGGCCGGACGTACGCGCTGGCGCGCAACGAGCTCAACCTCGGGACGGCCGAGGAGCCGGAGTTCAGCGAGTTCACCGGCGTGACCTTCTCGCCCGACGGGCGGACGCTGTTCGCGAACATCCAGGAGCCGGGCATCATGCTGGCGATCACCGGCCCGTGGCACCGGATGTGACGATCCGTCGGCCCTGAGGCCCGCCCGGGGAGCGCCGACTCCCCGGGCGTCGGGCGGACCGCCGGCCGGGCGGATCGCCGGTCGGGCGAACCGTCAGTCGGGCAGGCGGAGTTGGAGCATGGCGAGCAGGCGCTGCTGGGGCTGGGCGAGGTCCAGGCCGGTGAGCTGCTCGGCCCTCCGCACCCGGTAGCGCAGGGTGTTGGGGTGGATGTGCAGGGCGTCGGCCGCGGTGCGGACCTCGCCGAGGGCGTCGAGGTAGGCGAGGACGGACTCGGCGAGCCGGGTGTGGTGGCGGTCGTCGTACGCGCTGAGGGCGGTGAGGCGGGGGTCGCGCAGCTCGGGGCGGTCCTGGAGCAGGGCCAGCACCTCGGAGACCAGCACCTCGGCCTGGACGTCCTGGAGCGCGGCCACGTCCGGGACGACCCCGCCGCGGCCCATCGCGTCCAGGATCCGGTCGGCCTGGGCCCGGGAGGCCGGGACGTCGGCGAGGCCGGGGACGGTGGGGCCGATCGCGGCCCGCAGCGGGATGGACAGGTGGTCGCGGGCCGCGTCGACGGTCTCCTGGGTCCAGTCGCGCAGGGTGCCGGGCGGGACGCCGGGCGGGAGTTCGGGCAGCAGGACGTAGACCCGGGAGTCGACCGGGGCGAGCAGGGCGCCGCGGTGGCGGGTGGCGGTGTGCACCGAGATCAGGCCGATCACCTCGTCGCGGGAGAGCTCGGCGTCCCGGCCGTCGGTGGCGGCGGGGGCGTAGGCCAGCACGGTGGCCGCGCGGCGGACGTCCAGGCCCAGGTGGGTGGCCAGCGACTGCGGGCCGGTGGAGCCCTCCAGCAGGCCGGTCAGCAGGGTCTGGGTGAGCCGGGTGTCGGCCGACAACTCCCGTCGGCGGCGCACCAGTTGGCCGGCCGCGACCCGGGCGGCGCCGACCAGCGCCTGCTCGGCGGTGTCGGTCAGCGGGCGGGAGCCCTCCTGCACCCAGATGGTGCCCAGCGGCTGCGCGCCGGAGCGGATCGCGATCGCCAGCCGGCGGCGGATGCCCAGCTCGGGGTGGGCGGCGATCTCGATCGCGCCCTCGGAGCCGCGCAGGTGCGAGAAGACGCCCCACTCGCGCAGCTTGGCCAGGTACGGCTCCGGGCCCTGGCGGCCCAGGATGGACAGCCGGCGCAGGTCGTCGACCTCGTCGGTCTCGGAGGTGCGGGAGTAGGCGAGCACCCGGCTGGAGGTGTCCTCGATCGAGACGATGCCGCCGGTCAGCACGGCGACGGTCTGGGCGAGCGAGAACAGGTCGCCGGTGGCGGCCCCGCCGGGCTCCGGGCCGTCCGGGCCGTCGGAGCCGGACAGCAGGGTGCGGGCCAGCGAGTCGAGGTGCTCCCAGCGGGTCTCGCGGCGCACCGAGAGCAGTGCGACGCCCGCCTCGGTGGCGGCCTCGCGCAGCGCGTCCGCCTGGCCCGGCCCGTCCAGCTTGACCGCGACGGCGGCGGCCCGGGCCCGGCCGGCGGCGCGCAGCGCGGGGAGGGCGGCCCGGCCGCGGGCGCCGATGGCCAGCACGAGTTCGCCCGGCGCGGCGGTGGGCGGGTCCTCCGGGTCGAGGATGGCCACGTGCCGGACCGGGACGTCCAGTCCGGCGGGCGCGGCCTGGAGCTCGACCAGGGGTTCGCCGAGCGACATCAGCAGCTGGCGCAGGGGCAGGCCGGTCATCGGCGGGGTCCTCGGTTCGGAGCGGGCGGTGTTCGTCGGGGCGCGCCTGTCGGGGCGCGCCTGTCGGGGCGCGTCCGTCGGGGCGTCCGGCGGGCGTCTCTCGGGCGTTCGTCGGGCGTTCGTCGGGCGTTCGTCGGGCGTTCGTCGGGGCGGACAAGATCCGGGGTCCGAGTTTAGTGAGCCGGACAGGGCGCGGTCGCCGTGACCGGAGTGTGACGGTGTTCGTCCGGGCGGACAACGGCGAGCGGGGGAATTTGGCGGCGCGGCCAACAGTCCCGGGCCGGGACGGGGAATAGCGTTCCTCCATGGCCGGTGTGCGACCCTCGCCGGCTTCCCATGACGAGAAGGAGAGCGTGCGCCATGGATGCTGTGACCCAGGTCCCCGCGCCGGTGAACGAGCCGGTCCACAGCTACGCCCCCGGCAGCCCCGAGCGGGTCCGGCTGGAGGCCAAGCTGAAGGAGCTGGGCGGCCAGGGGCCGATCCAGCTGACCATGACGATCAACGGGGAGCAGCGCCTCGGCGGCGGCTCCGAGATCCACGTCGTGCAGCCGCACCACCACGCGGCCCGGCTCGGCACGCTGCGCAACGCCACCCGGGACGACGCGCGCGAGGCCATCGACACCGCCCTGGCCGCCGCGCCGGCCTGGCAGGCGCTCTCCTTCGACTCCCGCGCCGCGATCTTCCTGCGCGCCGCGGACCTGCTGGCCGGCCCGTGGCGGGAGACCCTCGCCGCGGCCACCATGCTGGGCCAGTCGAAGACCGCCCAGCAGGCGGAGATCGACACCCCCTGCGAGCTGGTCGACTTCCTGCGCTTCAACGTGCACTTCGCCCGGCAGATCCTGGCCGAGCAGCCGATCTCCTCGGACGGCGTGTGGAACCGCACCGACCACCGCCCGCTGGAGGGCTTCGTCTACGCGATCACCCCGTTCAACTTCACCGCGATCGCCGGCAACCTGCCGACCGCGCCCGCGCTGATGGGCAACGTGGTGATCTGGAAGCCGTCCCCCACCCAGCAGTTCGCCGCGCACTACCTGATGCGGCTGCTGGAGGCCGCCGGCCTGCCCAAGGGCGTCATCAACATGGTCACCGGCGACGGCCTGGACGTCTCCGAGGTCGCCCTCAAGCACCCCGCGCTGGCCGGCATCCACTTCACCGGCTCCACCCCGACCTTCCAGCACCTGTGGCGCACCGTCGGCGAGAACATCTCCGGCTACCGCACCTACCCGCGGATCGTCGGCGAGACCGGCGGCAAGGACTTCCTGGTCGCCCACCCGTCCGCCGACAAGGCCGTGCTGAAGACCGCGATGACCCGCGGCGCCTTCGAGTACCAGGGCCAGAAGTGCTCGGCGCTCTCCCGCGCGTACGTCCCGGCCTCGGTCTGGGCCGAGATCAAGGACGACTTCCGCGACGAGGTCGAGTGGCTCACCATGGGCGACGTCGCCGACCTGAGCAACTTCATGGGCGCGGTCATCGACGAGCGCTCCTTCGCCAAGAACAAGGCCGCGATCGACCGCGCCAAGGCCGACCCGCAGGTCGAGGTGCTGGCCGGCGGCACGTACGACGACTCGGTCGGTTGGTTCGTCCGCCCGACCGTGCTGGTCTGCCAGGACCCGGCCGCCGAGTACTTCCGGGACGAGTACTTCGGCCCGATCCTCTCGGTGCACGTCTACCAGGACGACCAGTACGACGAGATGCTCGCGCAGATGGAGTCGGTGTCCGCGTACGGCCTGACCGGCTCGATCATCGCCCAGGACCGCGAAGCCGTGCAGCACGCGATGCACGTGCTGCGCAACGCCGCCGGCAACTTCTACATCAACGACAAGCCCACCGGCGCCGTCGTCGGCCAGCAGCCCTTCGGCGGCGGCCGGGCCTCCGGCACCAACGACAAGGCCGGCGCCAAGCAGAACCTGATGCGCTGGACCTCCAGCCGCTCCATCAAGGAGACGTTCGTCCCGCCGACGGACTACCGCTACCCGCACATGGGCTGACCGGGCCCGTGTCCCGCGGGGCGGCCGCACCCCGGCCGCCCCGTACCCCCCTTCTCCACCAGCTGATCCGCTTCGCCGGGAGTCCACGATGCTCCGTTCCGCCCTCCTCGCCGCCTCGCGCTCCCCGCAGGTGCGCACCATGGTCGAGAAGTTCCCGCCCACCCACGCGATCGTCGAGCGCTTCGTCGCCGGCGACCGGCTCGACCAGGGCGTGAGCGCCACCGAGGCGCTGGTCGCCAGCGGCCGCAAGGTCACCCTCGACCACCTCGGCGAGGACACCAAGGACGCCGACCAGGCCGCCGGCACCGCCCTCGCCTACGAGCACCTGCTGACCGCCCTCAAGGAGACCGGCCTCGCCGCGGACGCCGAGGTCTCCGTCAAGCTCTCCGCCGTCGGCCAGTTCCTCCCCGTGGACGGCGAGAAGATCGCCCTGGAGAACGCCCGCCGCATCTGCCAGGCCGCCGCCGACGCGGGCACCACCGTGACGCTCGACATGGAGGACCACACCACCACCGACTCCACCCTGGCCATCGCCCGCGAACTGCGCGCCGACTTCCCCTGGCTGGGCGTCGTCCTCCAGGCCTACCTGCGCCGCACCGAGGCCGACTGCCGCGACCTCGCCCACGCGGGCTCCCGGGTGCGCCTCTGCAAGGGCGCCTACAAGGAGCCCGAGTCGGTCGCCTTCCAGGGCAAGCGGGACGTCGACCTCGCCTACGTCCGCGCGCTCAAGGTCCTGATGGCGGGCGAGGGCTACCCCATGGTGGCCTCGCACGACCCCAACATGATCAAGATCGCCGGCCAGCTCGCCGAGTGGAACAAGCGCGACGCCACCTCCTTCGAGTACCAGATGCTCTTCGGCATCCGCCCCGAGGAGCAGCTCCGCCTCGCCGAGGCCGGCAACACCATGCGGGTCTACCTGCCCTACGGCCAGGAGTGGTACGGCTACTTCATGCGCCGCCTGGCCGAGCGCCCCGCGAACCTGACCTTCTTCCTGCGCGCGATGGCCACCCGCGGCTGACGGCACGCCGGGTGACCGGCGGCGGGGCCGGATCCGGCTCCGCCGCTCAACGCCGTGAAAGGTCGAGCCCTTCGGGGCCTCACCGAGTGCTCCGGGCTTCCGTGGAGTCCGGATGGAGATCCATTCCGACTCGTGCTCATCCCGGGCCGTGCGTCGACGGCGGGAGGACGTCCACGCCGCGATCCAGATCCGCAGCAGGCCAATCAGGCTGTCAGGCATGTCGACCTGGGCAGTGCAGGCCGCTCGCCCACCCTGACCAGCCGCGGACGCCCGGCTACGCTGCCCGCATGACGATCCGGGCAGTGGTGTTCGACATCGGCGAGACGCTCACCAGCGACACCCGCTACTGGGCGGACTGGGCCCGCTGGCTGGACGTCCCGCAGCACACCGTGTCAGCGCTCGTCGGGCACGTCCTCGCCCGTGGCCTCGACAACGCCGAAGCGGTCCGCCTCATCCGGCCCGGTATCGACATCGCCGCCGAGTGGCGCGCCCGCCACGCCGCCGGGCAGGGCGACCACATCGAGGAGTCCGACCTGTACCCGGACGTCCGGCCCGCGCTACAGCAACTGCGCGACGCCGGGGTGTGGGTGGGCATCGCCGGCAACCAGAACCGCGAGGTGGCCGAGCTGCTGCGCGGGCTCGACCTGCCCGCCGACGCGATCGCCACCAGCGGCGACTGGGGCGTCTCCAAGCCGTCGCCCGGGTTCTTCGGCCGGATCGCCGAGTGGGCGCCCGGTGCCCCGCAGCAGATCCTCTACGTCGGCGACCACCCGGCCAACGACATCACCCCAGCCCGGGCGGTCGGGCTGCGGGCCGCGCACCTGCGCCGCGGGCCGATCGGCCTGACCACACCCGCGCCGGACGCCGACTGGACGGTCGACTCGCTGACGGACCTCGCAGACCTGATCGCCCGTCAACCAAGGTGAACCGCCCCGGTCTCGCCGGGGCGGTTCCGCACCCGAGATCGTGACGGCGCGGGTACCGTGCCGAGCATGCCTGGTACCGCCGCCGCCCATCTCGGGTATCGCGTAGCTGCTGCCCGCGCCGCCGCCGGCCTGTCCCGCCGCGAGGTGTACGAGTCGTCCGGCGTCTCGGTCAGCATGATCCGCGCCGTCGAGGCAGGTACCCGCAGCCCGGGTGACGCCGTCCTGGCTGCTATCGCCAGGGCCCTGCGCACCACCCCGGAGGATCTGGCCGGTGGCCCGGGCCGCACGGATTCGCGGGTGCACCAGGCGATCCCCGCACTGCAGGCCGCGATCGCCGTCTACGACCTGCCGGACGACGGCCCGGTGCGGCCGCTGCGCGAACTCGCCGCCGCGGTGGAGGAGATGACCGAGGCTCGGGTCAACTCCCGTTACAGCCTGATTGCCGGGAACATCGCGCCGCTGCTGGAGGAACTGTTCCGCGTCGTCGACCAGACCGCCGGGACCGGCCGTCGGCGGGCCGCCCACCTGCTCGCACTGGCCGTCCGTTCCGCCGACGCCGCGGCCTACAAGTACGGCTACCGCGACCTGTCCAGTCGCCTGATCGAGCTGATGCGCTGGGCCGCCGCCACCGCCGAGGACCCGGCGCTCACCGCCACCACGGCCTACGTCCGCACCGAGATCTACTTCGCCACCGGCCAGCTCGGCGCGGGCCTGCGGGCACTGCAGCAGGCCGCGGACCGGATGCCGCCGCCCACCACGGTGCCGCTGGCCGCCGCAGCCGCAGCCCTGCACATGCGGGCCGCCGTCGTGGCCGGCCGGGCACGCGCCGGCGACGGTGCCCGCCTGCACCTGGCCGAGGCCGAGCGGCTCGCCCGCGACGTCCCGGAGCGGCTGTACGACGGGACCGCGGTCGGCCCGGACTCGGTGCGCATCCACCAGCTCGCGGTGGCCGTCGAGCTCGCCGACCCGGTCGGCCTGGGCCGGGCGGTGGCGGAGGCCGGTCGGTGGGTGCCGCCCCGAGACCTGCCCGCCGAACGCAGGAGCCACTACTACATCGACCTCGGCCGGGCGCAGGTAGCGCTGGGTCACCCCCAGCACGCCCGCGAGTCCCTGCTGGTCGCCCGCCGCATCGCGCCTCAGCACGTGCGCGAGCACGGCCAGGTCCGGGCGGAGCTGGCCACCCTGGTCCGGCTCACCCGGGGCCGCGACGAGGAACTGCTGGCGATGGCCCGGTGGGCGAAGGCCGTCTGACGAGTGACACAGGTGGTGTCACTTCCTCGGGCTGCGGGCGGGGATCGTAGCGGACGTGACAGCGACACCGCCTGACCGGGGCATCAGCCCTGCGCGCCTCCAGGGAGAGGCATGCCGCGTCTGCGGCTCGACCGAGTCCCCGCTCCACCCCGGCGGCGGCATCACCGTCCCCGGTGAGATGTCGGGTGCGGTGCACGACTTCGACACCGTGGTGTGCACCAGCCACCTGGAGGTCGGCCGTGACCGGTAGCACCCGCCGCGTCGAGTCGCCGACCGGGAAGGACGGCACGTACCGGGCGTGCGGGAAGTGCTCCCGCTGCGTGTCCGGCACCGGCCGCGACCGCGATCCGGGCGCGAGCGATTGCTGGGACGACTACCTCGAAGCCGCGGCGCGGGGCCTGGCCGGCCGCCGTCCGGCGTGAGCGCCGACGAGCAGGCGGTCGCCGTCTTCGGCCACGCCGCCCGGCTTGCCGCCGTGTTGGGGAGGGAGGTGTCGATCGGGCAGGTGGCGTGTGCGTGCTTCCGCCTCCGGATCGACCTCACCGGTGCCGATCGGGTCCTCGAAGGGGAGATCGTGCAGCAGCTCTCGCGCACCGCCGCCCGGTTCGGCGGTCGGAGTTCGTCGTCCGGCCGCCGGGACCTCTGGGCGGAGTTCCACGTCGGGACCTGCCCGCAGCAGGCAGCGTTGCAGGGGTCCGCGTGAGCGCTCGGCAGGCGGCCGCCTACCAGGTCGAGGAGCTGCGGCGGGGTCCGGACGGCGTGCCGCTGTGGGGCGTGCGCCGACCTGACGGCGGGTGGATCACCGCGATGGGGCGGCCGGAGTGGTGCGTCAGTCGCCGCACGGCCGAGCAGATCGCCGCCGAACGCAATCGGGCGACGGGGACGGCGGCCGACCCTGGCTGAGCAGTTCGGGATCAGGTTCGGAGCGTGCGCAGGCGGTAACGGTCGTCATACCCCGGCCGGGGCGGACGGGGAAGTGGAAGGCGGCGGGCCCGGGGGAACGCCGGCGTCAAGTGGAGCTCAAGGCAGGGGAGTCGAGCGGAGGAGTGAAGGCGGGCGCGACGCGTCCGGCGGGGCTCTCGGGTGTCGGCGTGGCCGATGAGGAGCCGGCCGCGGGGTGGGCAGGGTCGGCGGGTCAGAGCATCGCGGCGGCGGGCTTGACCATGCTGCGGGCGGTCTTGGCGTCGACGTACTCGCCGAGGGCGGTCATCACCCACTCGCCGGAGAACTGGCGGACCAGCTTGCACATGGCGACGCCGGTGTGGGGTTCGGACTGGGCGAGGTCGAAGCGGACGAGTTCCTCTTCGGTGGCGGCGTCGACCAGGCGGCAGTAGGCGTTCTTGATGTCGGTGAACTTCTGGCCGGAGAAGGAGTTGACCACGAAGACCAGGCCGCAGACCTCGGGGGGCAGGCCGCCGAGGTGGACGGTGATGGCCTCGTCGTCACCGCCGCCCTTGCCGGTGAGGTTGTCGCCGGAGTGGGCGATCGCGCCGTTGAAGACGGAGAGCTTCATGAACCAGGCGGTGTCGATCTTGGCGCGCTGGGCGTCGAAGGCGATCACGGAGGCGTCGAGGTCGATGTTGCGGCCGCGCCCGGCGGGCTCCCAGCCGAGGCCCATCCGGACCGAGGCGAGGAAGGGCTTGCCGGCCTTCTCCAGGGAGACCGAGCCGCCCTTGACCAGGTTGACCCGGCCCTTGTCGAGGGTGATCTTGCCGACGGCGGGGGAGCCGGAGGGCATGGGGGGCGGGGTGGCGGAGCCCTGGGGCGCGGTGCTCGGCCTCGGCGGGGCGGTGGGCGGCGTGGTGGGGACGGGCGGGGCGGCCGGGGCGGCGGGGGAGGAACCGGTGGCGGCGTCGGCGGTGGCGTCGGCCGGGGCCGCGTCCTCGACCGCGACGCCGAAGTCGGTGGCGATGCCGGCCAGCCCGTTGGCGTAGCCCTGGCCGACCGCGCGGACCTTCCACTCGGTGCCGCGCCGGTAGACCTCGACCACGACCAGGGCGGTCTCGCGGGAGAGCCGCGGCGGGGTGAAGGCGAACAGTTCGCGGCCGGTGTCGGCGTCCCGGACGGTCGCGGTGGGCTCGGTGCCCGCGAAGGTGGCCCGCCGGTCGTCGAGCGAGGCGGTGACCACGATCCGGGTGATCTCCTCGGGCACCGCCGCGGTGTCGACGGCGATCGCGTCGGGGGTGCCGCCGGCCGCCGGGCGGTGCGTGACGCCCGGGCCCTGCGGGGCGTTGAAGAAGACGAAGTCGGCGTCCGAACGGACCTTGCCGGCCGCGGTGAGCAGCAGCCCCGAGACGTCCAGCCGCTTGGGCGCGGCGACTTCGACCACGACCCGGGCCGACCCCAGGGGTGCGTTGCCGCCCTGCGCCAGAACAGTCGTCACGTGCTCCTCCTCGAATCGCCGCCGTCCCCACCCTAGCCAACCCGCCCGGCCCGCCGGGATACGCCGCGAGCGAATCCGGGCCGAACCGGCTTGCCCGCCCCCGGCGGGCTCGGCGAGCATGCGGGCATGCCAGCACTGCAACGATCCGAAGCAACTGTCCGTGCCCGTCTGCTGGAGGTCCGCGGATACGCCGTCGACCTCGACCTGACCGGCGGGCCGGAGCGGTTCGGCAGCACCACCGTGATCCGGTTCGGGTGCGCCGAGCCGGGCGTCGACAGCTTCGTCGACATCGACCCGGCCGTCCTGCGGCGCGCCGTCCTGAACGGGCAGCCGCTGGACGTGGCGGCCCTGGACGGCAACCGCCTCGCGCTGCCCGGCCTGCGGGCCGAGAACGAACTGCTGGTCGAGGCCGAGATGCGCTACTCGCGCACCGGCGAGGGCCTGCACCGTTACACCGATCCCGCCGACGGCGCGGTGTACGTGTACGCCACCTGCGGTCCCGACCTGGCGGCCAAGGTGTTCGCCTGCTTCGACCAGCCCGACCTGAAGGCGCCGATCACGCTGAGCGCCACCGCCCCCGCCGAGTGGACCCTGGTCGGCAACGGCGCCAGGACCAGGGCGGAGGAGGGGCGTTGGGAGTTCGCCCCGACCAAGCCGATCTCCACCTACCTGTTCACCGTGGTCGGCGGCCCGCTGCACTCGGTGCACGGCGAGCACGACGGCATCCCGCTCGGCCTGCACGCCCGCCGCTCGCTGGCCGCCGAACTCGACCGCGAGGCGGCCGAGTTGTTCGAGGTGACGGCCGCCTCGCTGGACCGGCTGCACGAACTCTTCGACGAGCGCTACCCGTTCGGCGAGTACCACCAGGCGTTCGTCCCCGAGTTCAACTGGGGCGCGATGGAGAACCCCGGCTGCGTGGTGTTCCGCGACGAGATGCTGTTCCGCTCCCCGGCCACCGCGTCCGAGCGCGAGCGCCGCGCCATGGTGGTCTGCCACGAGATGGCCCACATGTGGTTCGGCGACCTGGTCACCATGCGCTGGTGGGACGACCTGTGGCTGAACGAGTCGTTCGCCGAGATGCTCGGCTACCGGATCGCCGCCGAGGCCACCCGCTTCACCGGCACCTGGACCGGCTTCTCGGTGCAGCGCAAGGGCTGGGGCTACGACGCCGACCAGCGCGCCTCCACCCACCCCGTCGCCGGCAACGGCACCCGCTCGGTCGCCGAGGCGATGGTCAACTTCGACGGCATCTCCTACGCCAAGGGCGCCTCCGCGCTGCGCCAGCTCGTCGCCTGGCTCGGCGACGACGCCTTCTTCGCCGGACTCAACGCGTACTTCGCCGACCACCTCTACGGCAACGCCGAACTCCCGGACTTCCTGGCCGCGTTGAGCGCCAGCAGCGGCCGCGACGTGCACGGCTGGGCGGACGCCTGGCTGCGCACCAGCGGCGTCGACACGCTGCGCGCCGAGACCGAGCGCGCCGCCGACGGCACCCTCACCGCGCTGACCGTCGTCAACGAGGGCAGCCGGCCGCACCTGATCGAGGTCGGCGGCTACCGGGTCGAGGACGGCCGGGTCGTCCCGGTCGGCCGCGTCCCGGTCGAGCTCGGCCCCGGCCGCCGGGTCGCCGTGCCCGCCCTGGTCGAGGCCGGCGCGACCCTGGTCGTCCCCAACGACGGCGACCTGACCTGGGCCAAGATCCGCCTGGACGCGGACTCCTGGCGGGCCGTCCGGGAGTCGCTGTCGGCGATCGAGGACGACGTCACCCGCGCCGTCCTGTGGGAGCACGCCCGCGACCTGGTCCGGGACGCCGAACTCGACCCCGCCGAGTACCTCGACCTGATGGAACGGCACCTGCCCGCCGAGACCTCCGACAGCATCGTCGAGACGGTCCTCGCCTTCGCCCGCACCCACGTGGCCGGCCGCTACCTGCCGCCGGCCCGCCGCGCCGAGGGCCTGGCCGCCGTCAGCCGCGCCGCCCGCGCCCTGCTGGCCGGCGACGGCAGCCAGGGCATCCGGCTGGCCGCGCTGCGCGCCGCCGTCGAGAGCAGCGGCGGTGATGACCAACTCGCCCAACTGCGCGGCTGGTTGGCCGGCGACGGGGTGCCGGACGGGCTGTCCGTCGGGCCGGAGCTGCGCTGGTCCGGGCTGGCCCGGCTGGCCGCGCTCGGCGCGCTCGACGAGGACACGATCGCCGCCGAGACGGCCCGCGAACCGGGCAGCGAGGCCGAGTTCGGCGCCGCCCGGGCCCGGGCCGCCCGCCCGGAGGAGGCCGCCAAGGCCCGCGCCTGGGACCTGCTCTTCACCCCCGACGCGGCCTCCAACCGGATCCTGGAGGCCACCGCCCGCGGCTTCTGGGCCTCCGGCGACCCGGACCGGCAGCACGCGTACGCGCTGCGCTTCTTCGAGCGGATCACCGAGGCCGCCGACCGCACCGACACCGTCGCCCGGCTGCTCGGCCAGGCGCTCTTCCCGGTCGCCGAGGCCGCCCCCGACGTGGTCGCCGCCGCCGAGGCGGTGCTCGCCGACCCCGCGCTGACGCCCGCGCTGCGGCGCAACCTCTCCGACGCGACGGACGACCTGCGCCGCACCCGGTCGGTGCGGGCGGCGTTCCGGACGGCGTAGGGGTTCCCGCGGGGGCCGGGAGGGGTCGCGGGCGCGTCGTCGCCTGCGGCCCCTCCCGGCCCCCGGCCGGCTCCGGCGGTGCGGCCCGCCGGTGGGGTCAGAAGGTGCCGCGGGCGGTGAGGGCCCGGGCGGTGGGGAGGGCGAAGGCGGAGGCGGTCCAGGTCTCGGAGGTGGCGGGGGTGGCGGGGGCGCCGGGGGCGCCGGGGGTGGGGTCGGCCGCGGCGCCGGTGATGGTGAAGGTGTAGCTGCCGGGGCGCAGCGGGAGGTCCGCGGGGGTGGTGAAGCGGTAGACCAGGGTGTCGCGTTCGAGGGCGATGGTGACGACCGCGCCGGGGAGGTCGGTGGCGGGGGTGGTGCCGGGGAGGGCGGCCGGGCGGTTGAGCCGGAACTCGACCTGGAGCGCCGTCATCGCCTCGTCGAGGTCGAGCCGCAGGGTGTGCCGGGTGCCGACCGGGCCCAGCGCGTCGGCCTGGCCGGTGCCGTGCAGGGTGAGGGGCAGCGGGGCGGAGGCGGACGGCGCGGGGGTGCGGGACGGGGCGGCCGACGGGCTCGGGCCCAGCGAGGGCGGCCGGGGGCCCGGGTCGGCCGGGGCGGACGACGCGGGCGGCGCGGAGAGGGAGGGCGAGGGCGACGGGCCGGGCGCGGGGGTGCCGGCGGGGGAGGGCCCGGGGGCGGGTGCGTCGGCGGGGCGGACGGGCGGGGCGGAGGCGGTGGCCGCGGCCGGGTGCGGGCTGGTGACGGGGGTGGCACCGCCGTTCGCGCCGCCGGTGGTGGCGGGGGCGGCCTGCAGGGTGCTGCCCGGCGCGGGGGCGGTGCTCCCGGTGGGCGGGGCGTCCGGGCTGGGGACGGGCGGCCCGCCGACGGTGACGCCGATGCGGCGGCCGACCTGCTGCTGCTCGTTCAGCAGCCAGGTGGTGGCCAGGCTGATCCCGACCACCGTGGACATCGCCACCGCCGCGCCGGAGAACCGGATGGTGGGCAGCCGCAGCCGCCCGCCGAAGGGCCCGGGCCGGCCGTGCCGTCCGGAGCGGCCCGCGCGGACGGGCCCGGGGTGTTCGCGGAGCGCCACCGGGCTCCCCTTCCTTGACAGGTCCGCACACGACGCCGCGGCCCGTGCGCGGCCCGGACGGGCCCGGACGAACGGGGCGGGAGGGACGAGACTACCAGCGGTCTGACGGGCCGCCAGATCCCGGGCCAAACCTGTGGGCCGGATCGAGTCCCGTGGTGGACCGGCGAGTTGGCGTACGCCGGTGCCACCGGTGTGGCCTGAACAGGCCATCCGAAACACCCCGTGCAACCCCCTGCAACCGTTGCGAGCGGCGGTGCGCCGGAGCACGCTGGTGCGGTACCCAGCCGCTTCGGAGAGATCGTCATGCCGTGCGACCCCCTGCCCGCCCCTTCCGACCAGCCGGTCGCCGCCACCCCCACGGGCGGCGACCGGGACGGGGCCGCCGCGCCCCCCGCGGTGGTCGAGGAGGTGCTGGTCCTGCGGATCGCCCTGGACCAGGACCTGGTCGGCGAGGTGCGCACCCGGTTCCGGTACGCGGCCGCCGCGCCGTACGAGGTGCGGCTGACCTTCCACCTGGGGCGTCCCGACGAGGCGGACTGGGTCTTCTCCCGGGACCTGCTGCGCGACGGCCTGGAATCGCTCAGCGGACAGGGCGACGTCAAGCTGTGGCCGGCGTCCTGCCCCTGCCACGGCGCGACCCTGCACCTGGCGCTGGAGTCCCCGCACGGCAGCGCCCTGCTGGAGGCGTCCCGGCCGCAGGTGGAATCCTGGCTGGAACGCACCTACGCCGTGGTGCCGGACGGCGCTGCGCCCGAACTGCTGCCCAGCGACGAGGAGTTGGCCGAGCTGCTGGCCGGCGGCTGAGCCCCGCCGGGTCGGCCCGGCAGCCGCAGCGCGCCGCGCGCCAAGTCCGCGCGCAGCTCCCGGACGGCCGGGGCGACCGAGCCGGGCAGCAGGTCGTGCGGGTCGTCCGGGCCGAGCACGGCGGTCTCGGCGCCGGCCGTCAGCCGGTACGGCCGGGCCGCCAGCAGGGCGCCCAGGTGCCTTCGCAGCCGGGAGAGTTCGGCGCGGACGGTGACGGTGCGGGCCGGGTCGGCGAACAGGGCCTCGGCGAGCCGGGCGGCGCTCAGGCCGTCCCGGTGCAGGGCCAGCAGCAGGAGCAGTTCGGCGTGCCGGGGGCTCGGCGAGTGCGACCAGGCGCCCGCGCTGCCGCGCACCCGCAGCTCGGGGCTCCCGGGGCGGCGCAGGTCCAGCTCCAGGACGGCGGACCCGGCCTGCGCGGCGAGCTCGGCCGGGCGCGGGGCGGCCGGGCGGACCAGCCAGCCGTCGGCCAGCGGCTCCACCGCGCACTCGCCCAGCGTCGGCACCCAGTGCACCCCGCCGACGCCCCAGCTGCCGGGCGGCAGCGCCAGCCGGGGCGGCCCCGGCAGGCCGGTCGCGGCGGCCGTCCAGCCCGCGCCGTCCACCACCAGGGCCGGGCCGCCGAACCGGGCCAGCAGCGGCACCGCGACCGTCCGCAGCCGGTGCAGCGCCTCCAGGTGGCCCGCCCGCAGCTCGGTCTCGGCGAGCCGGGCGGCGGTCAGCGCGAGCTGCCGCAGGTAGGGGTGGTCGCCGGTGGCGGGGCCGCTCAGGCCGACCACCCCGGCCGACCGGCCGGTGCGCGGGTCGCGGATCGGGACGCCCACGCAGCTCCAACTGCGGTGGCTGTACAGGTAGTGCTCGGCGGAGTGCACGGTGCTGGGGCGGGCGGTCCGGGCGGCCAGCCCGAGGCCGTTGGTGCCGACCTCGTCCTCGGACCAGAGCGCGCCCGGCTCGAACCCGATCGCGTCCGCGTCCCGCCGCAGCCGCCGCCCGGTCTCCAGCCACAGGACCCGGGCCTTCGGGTCGGCGACCGCGAGCACCACCGGCGCCTGCTCGCCCGGCGTGAACAGGGCGGCGCGCAGCACCGGCAGCACCTGCTCCAGACCGGTGGCGTGCCGGGTCTCCTCCAGCTCGCCGGGACGCAGCCGCCGGACCTCCCGCCCGCGCTCCGGGTCCAGCCCGAGCCCGCGCAGCCGGGCCCAGGAGTCCCCTATCTCCGGCCGGACCTCCGGCCGCTGCGGGTGCTCGTGCGCCCGCAGCCGGACCGGTCGGCGGGGTGCCCGGGCGGGCGGCGTGCCGCCGCCTCCGATCCGCTGCATGCCGTCCCCCGTCTCCCCGTCCCGCTGCCAGCCTACGGGGGGCCGGAGCGGACACGCCGGGGCGGCGGAAAGAGTCGTGCGGGCTCCGGCGGCTGCGGCAGACTGGCCTGTTCCCCGCCGCCGCGCCCCGGGCGCGCGGGGTGGTGCGAGCGGGGCGCGGCGGCGGGGGCGGCCAGGGCGAGGACGGGGCCGGTTCAGTCGTGGTCGGCGGCGGGTCGGGCCTGGGCGGTTTCGACGGCCCGGTGGAAGTCGTGGCCGGCTTCGGCGGTGGCGGCGGTGGTGGCGGTGAGGCAGCCGGCCAGGGCGAGGACGGCGAGGGCGCGCGGGGCGCGGCGGGAGCGGGTGGGGGTGCGGTCGGCGAGCAGGGCGCGGACGCGGCGGGGGACCGGGCCGGTGGTGGCGGCGGAGGCCAGGGCGGGGTGCGGGGCGGCGGGGGTGCGGGCGGCGGCCAGGGCGGCGCGGCCGATCGCCCGGGCGGTGAGGGCGCGGTCGCCGACCTCGGCGGCGGCGCACTCGTCGGCCCAGCGTTCCAGGTGGTAGCCGAGGGCCGGGCGCAGCGGCCGCAGCGCCGGGTGGCAGGCGGACGCGTACTCGCCGGCGGCCAGCAGCAGGTGGTGGCGGCCGGTCAGGTGGGCGCGCTCGTGGGCGAGCAGCGCGGCGCGTTCGGGCGGGGTGAGGGCGGCGAGCATGCCGGTGGTGGCGACGATCCGGGGCGGGCGGCCGGGCAGGGCGTACGCGTCGGCCCGGTCGTCGGTGAGGACGGTGAGGGCGGCGGGCGCGGCCGGGTCGGGGCGGCGCAGCAGGGCGCGTGGTCCGGGCGGGGGGTCGCCGGTGGCGGCGCGGGCGCGGCGCAGGTCGGCGTGCTGGTGGTGGGCGGTGCGGGCGGCCAGGGCGGTGGTGGTGAGCAGGGCGAGTGCGGCGGCGGCCGCGGTGGGGCCCCACTCCGGGGCGGTCAGCTCGCCGGGGTGCCAGTGCGCGGGGGAGAGGTGGGCGAGCGCGGCGGCGGGGGGCAGGCGCAGCAGGCCGGTGACGGCGAGCAGGCCGAGCGAGGCCAGTGCGGCGGTGCCGAGGGCGACGGCGGTGGCGGCCAGGGTGAGGGCGGCGGCGCGCGGGTCGAGCTGGTCGGCGAGGCGGCGGGCGAGCGGGGCGGCGAGCAGCGGCAGCAGCAGCGGGGCCCAGACGGCGATCGTCACGGCTGCTCGCCGAGCAGTTCGCGCAGCAGGCGCTCGTCCTCGCCGGAGAGGTCGGAGACGAAGCGGGCCAGGACGGTGGAGCGGTCCCGGCCGCGGTCGAGTTCGGTGCGCATCCGGCGGGCGGCGAGGCCGTCGGCGTCCTGGACGGTCGGGGTGTAGGCGAAGGCCCGGCCCGCCTTGGTGCGGGTGACGGTGCCCTTCTCGTGCAGCCTGGCCAGGATGGTGGCGACCGTGGTGCGGGCCAGGTCGGCGGTGAGGGCGTGCTGGACCTGCTGCGGGGTGAGCGGGCCGTCGGCGGCCCAGAGGGCGGCCAGGACCTGGGCCTCCAGTTCCCCCGCGGGCCGACGGGCGGGCGTGTCCGTCATGTCGCGCGAACCTCCGGGATTCGTCTACAGTCCTGTAGACGTCTACAACACTGTAGACGTTGGGGTGCCTCCCCGCGTGGACGCCCCCCAACGTAACGGGAGGTCCGCCAGCCTTGCCCCTGATCCCGCTCCCCGGAGCGGTGGGTGAACCGCCCGCCGCGTCCGTTCTGGTACATGTTGTCCCTGTGATCCCGAATGTTCCTCCCCCCGCCGACCTGCTCGCCTACGACGGCAGCGGCATCGACGGCGGCCTCTACACCCGGGTCACCGGGTGGGCCGAGTCCGCGCCGCACTGGTTCGACCAGCTGACCAGGGCCTGGTCCGCGTACGGCATGGCGGTGTTCGCGCTGCTGATGCTCTGGGCCTGGTGGCGGGCCCGGGCCGCCGACTCGGCGGTGATGGCCCGGGTGCTGGCCTCGCCGCTGATCGTGGTGGTCGCCTACCTGGTCAACTCGGTGCTCAAGTCGCTGGTCGAGGAGGTCCGGCCGTGCCGGCAGCTCCCCGGCAGCTTCGTGGTCGAGTCCTGCGCGCCGGCCGGCGACTGGTCCTTCCCCAGCAACCACACGGTGGCCGCGTTCTCCGCCGCCGCCGCGCTCTGGTACGCCGACCGCCGGATCGGCTGGATCGCCCTGCTGGCCGCCGTGCTGATGGGCGCCTCCCGGGTCTGGGTCGGCGCGCACTACCCGCACGACGTGCTGGCCGCCGCGCTGCTCGGCGTCCTGGTCGCCGTCCCGCCGGCACTGCTGGCCGGGCGCGCCGCCCCGCTGGTCGACCGGCTGCGGACCGGTCCGCTGGGGCCGGTCCTGGGCGCCGGGGCGGTCTGAGCGGTCCGGGCGGTCCGGGCGGGCCGCCCGGAGGCCCGGGTCGATCCGGGCCGGTCGGAGGCCGGTCGGAGGCCGGGAACGGGCCGGTCGGAGCCCCTGGAGCGGGGTGCCGGTGACCCGGCCGATCCGGGCCGGTCGGCCTCTTGTGCCGCCGCGCCGCCCGGGGAGAGCATGTGAGCCGGGCAGGGGTGACTCCCCCGCCCGGCTCGCTTTTTCCTGCAGCTCTGCGGAGGGACGTGCCATGCCGTACCGACTCGACGTCATCCAGGGGAACTGGCCCGCGGACGAGCTCGGGAAGGGGGTGGAGGGCCTGCTCGCCGACAGCACGGTGCTCAGCCTCGCCACCGCCGGACACGAGCGCGGCCCGCACGCCAACCTGGCCTTCTACGCCTTCGACTCCGACCTGGTGCTGTACTTCGTCAGCGAGCGCTCCACCCGGCACAGCCTGCACCTGGCCGAGGAGGCCAGGGCCGCCGCCACCGTCCACCTGCAGCCGCCCGCGTACGGCGAGCAGCTGCGCGGCATCCAGCTCACCGGCAGCGCGAGCGAGGCCTGGGGGCGGCAGGCCGAGGCGGCGCTGACGGCCTACCGCGGCCGCTACCCGGCGTTCGCCGCCGACCCGGAGGTGGCCGCCCAGTTCCTGGCGGGGCGGGGGCCCGCCGCGCTGTACCGCTTCCAGGTGGAGGAGCTGACGGCGGTGGACGAGCCGCGGTTCGGGCGGCGCGAGTACCTGCGCGCGCGGGTACTGCGCTGAGCCGAGCTGCCCTGGGCCGAACCGTGCTGCGCTGAGCCGAGCTGCGCTGAGCCGAGCCGTGCCGGGCTGGACCGAGCCGGGGCGGGCGGGGTGCCCGGCGCGTCGGGGTGGCCAGGTTGTATGGACAACTCTTGCGGGCGGTTCACCTTCCTGAAGGGAGCCCGACGCCCGGCGGCCACCTCGACGCCCGAGCCTGTCCGCATGAGAGTCATCGTCGTAGGAGCGGGCGTGCTGGGCACCATGCACGCCTGGCAGGCCGTCGAGCGCGGCCACGAGGTCGTCCACCTGGAACGCGAGACCGAGGCCCGCGGCGCCTCCGTCCGCAACTTCGGCCTGGTCTGGGTCAGCGGCCGGGCCGCCGGGCCGGAGCTGGAGACCGCGCTGCGCGCCCGCGAGCTGTGGGAGCGGATCGGCGAGCGCGTCCCCGGCCTGTGGTTCCGGCCCAACGGCTCGCTCACCCTGGCCCGCACCGAGGCCGAACTCGCGGTCGCCGAAGCCGCGTCGAAGCTCCCCGACGCCGAGGCCCGCGGCTACCGGCTGCTCGACCCGGAGCAGGTCCGCGCCCTCAACCCCGCGCTGCGCGGCGAGTTCCTGGCCGGCCTGCACTGCACCCGGGACGCCGCCGTCGAGCCCCGCGTCGCCCAGCCCGCGCTGCGCGCCGCGCTGGAGGCCACCGGCCGCTACACCTTCCTGCCCGGACGCGAGGTCCGCGACCTGGTCGGCGACCGCGCCGTCCGCGACGACCACGGGCAGCTGCACGAGGGCGACCTGGTGATCCTGTGCACCGGCGCCTGGCTCGGCGGCCTGGTCCGCGAACTCGCCCCCGACCTGCCGGTGCGCCGGGTCCGCCTCCAGATGATGCAGACCGACCCGCTCGGCGAGCCGCTCACCACCTCGGTCGCCGACGGCGACTCCTTCCGCTACTACCCCGCCTTCGCCGGACCCGAGCTGGACGCCCTGCGGGCCGGCCAGCCGCAGCCCCCCGTCGCCGAACAGCACCGGATGCAGCTGCTGATGGTGCAGCGCCGGGACGGCGGACTCACCGTCGGCGACACCCACGAGTACGACCAGCCGTTCGGCTTCGACGTGGTCGAGGACCCGTACGACCACCTCGCCGAGGTCGCCGGGGAGCTGCTCGGCCGTCCGCTGCCCCGGACCCGCCGCCGCTGGGCCGGGGTCTACGCCCAGTGCACCGACCCCGCCCTGGTGGTCCACCGCCAGCGGCTCGCCGACACCGCCTGGCTGGTCACCGGCCCCGGCGGGCGCGGCATGACCTGCTCCCCGGCGATCGCCGAGACCACCGCGGACGCCGCGGGCCTCTGAGCCCGCGGCCCGCGCACCCGGGGCCGGAAGGCCCCGGCACCGACGTCAACGTACCTGCGTGACAAGAAGGTTGGACATGAACGCGCACGATGTGACCCTGGTGGTGCTCGACATGGCGGGCACCACCGTCGCCGACGACGGCCTGGTGGAGCTGGCGTTCGACGCCGCCGCCCGCACCCAGGGGGTCGAGACCGGGAGCCCCGAGCACGCCGCGATGCTGGCGCACGTCCGGGCCACCATGGGGGAGTCCAAGATCTCCGTCTTCCGGCACCTGTTCGGCGACGAGGACCGGGCGCAGGGCGCCAACCTGGCCTTCGAGGCCGCCTACGAGGGCCTGGTCGACCAGGGCCGCTGCGAGGCGCTGCCCGGCGCCGCCGAGGCCATCGCCGAACTACGCGGACAGGGGCGGAAGGTGGCGCTCACCACCGGCTTCGCCCGCACCACCCAGGACCGCATCCTGGCCGCGCTCGGCTGGCAGGACATCGCCGACCTGACGCTCTGCCCCGCCGACGCCGGCCGCGGCCGCCCCTACCCGGACCTGGCCCTCACCGCGCTGCTGCGCACCCGCACCGACTCGGTCCGGCAGGTCGCGGTGGCCGGCGACACCGGCTACGACATGCTCACCGGCAGCCGGGCCGGCGCCTCGGTGGTGGCCGGCGTGCTCACCGGCGCGCACGACGCGGACCGGCTGCGCGCCGACGGCGCCACCCACGTGCTCGCCTCGGTCGCCGAACTGCCCGCCCTGCTGGCCGCCCGCTGACGGCCACCCACTGACGGCCACCCGCTGACGGGGCCTCACCCCGGCACCACCGCCCGGCCCCGACGACGCCCCGGGGCCGGGCGGTACTGGTCCGCGCGGCTTTTGCGTGGTTATCTGATGGCATGTTGCGGTCACTGCGTTCGCTCGGAGTGCTCACCCTCGGACTGGCGCTGCTCACCGGCTGCGGCTCCTCGGGCAACGGCGGCGGCGCCCCGTCCGGCAGCGCCGGGACGGCGACCGGCGGCGCCCAACCCACCGGGAGCAGCCCGCCCGCCAGCCCCAGCCCGACGCCCTCCCCGACGCCGACCCCCAGCCCCAGCCCCACCCCCGCGCCCACCCGGTCCAGCGCCGCGCCGACCACCGGCCCGAGCGACGCGCAGCTCGCCGGGCAGCGGATCGTCTACTCGTACCCCGGCACCACCGTCCCCGACACGCTGCTCCAGCGGGTGCGCGAGGGCCGGGTCGCCGGGGTGATCTTCTTCGCCGAGAACGTCGGCAACGGCGGCGACGCGCTGCGCACCGCCGTCAACCGGCTGCGGGAGGCCGAGCAGCAGAGCCCCGCCCCGCGCCCGCTGCTGCTGATGACCGACCAGGAGGGCGGCGTGGTCCGGCGGGTGCCCGGCGGGCCCGCGCAGTCCGCCAAGGACGTCGGCCGCTCCGCCGACCCGACGGCCGCCGCCACCCGCACCGGTGACGAGGCCGCCGCCGCGCTCGCCGCCTTCGGCCTCAACCTCAACCTCGCGCCGGTGCTGGACGTCTACCGCACCCCCGGCGACTTCGCCGACTCCGCGCAGCGCTCCTACAGCACCGACCCGGCCACCGTCGGCAGGCTCGGATCCGCCTTCCTCAAGGCCCAGCAGGGCGCCGGGGTGGCCGCCACCGCCAAGCACTTCCCCGGCCTCGGCAGCGCCCCCGCCGGGGCCAACACCGACGAGCAGCCCGTCACCCTGGACACCTCGCTCGACCAGCTGCGCACCGTCGACGAACGCCCCTACCGGGACGCGATCGCCGCCGGCGTCCAGCTGGTGATGTTCTCCTGGGCGGTCTACCCGGCCCTCGACCCCGGCACCCCCGCCGGGATGTCCGGCACGATCGTCCGCGACGAGCTCCGCACCCGCCTGCACTACCAGGGCGTCACCGTCACCGACGCGATCGAGGCCAAGGCCCTCGACCCGGTCGGCGGCACCCAGCAGCGCGCCCTCGCCGTCGCCCGCGCGGGCGTCGACCTGCTGCTCTGCTCCGGCCGGGACGTCGCCCAGGGCGACGCGGCGGCCGCCGCACTGGCCTCGGCGCTGGCCTCGGGCCAGCTCGACCGGAAGGACTTCACCGCCTCCGCCCAGCGGGTCGACGCACTGCGCGGCACGCTCAAGTAGCGGACGGCCGTCAGAGCACCAGCGCCAGCAGCACCGCCGCCACGGCGACGAGCACCAGGGTGAGGTGGAACGCGGCCACGTGCGCGGGCCGTTGGGGGTGGAGGTCGGCCTCGGTGCAGTGCCGCCGGGCGGGTCGGCGGCCGACCGGCGCGACCGGCGCGGGGGCCGGCGGGCCGACGGTCGCGGGCGCCGGGGCCGCGGCGTCCTCCCGGTGCTCCGGCCAGTCGGGGGCGGTGCCGGTGGCCGCCCGGTACAGGGCGGCCAGGCGGCGGCGGGCGGTCGGGGTCGACGGCGGGCGGCGCGCCGGGTCGGGCCAGCGCAGCACGGCCAGGCGGCGGGCCGGGTCGCGGAAGCGCCGTTCGAAGGCGGCCAGTTCGAGGCCGGACAGCTCCTCGTCCAGGTAGCTCCAGCGTCCGCACTCGTCCAGCTGCCCGGTCCGCCGGTACGCGTCGGCGAGGCGGCGGCGGGCCGCCAGGTCGGTCGGGTCGTTCGACAGCAGGCCGTGCAGTCGGCGGCGGGCCAGCGGCTCGCGGCCCTCCCGCAGGTCGGCCTCGGCCCTGACCAGGGTGGATTCGACGCTCATGGCCCCGGATCCTGCTGGTCCGCCCCGGCTGCGGTCAACCGGATTCGGGCAGGTCAGTGGGTGGAGCGGAGGTTGAGCAGCACCACGCCGGCGATCACCAGGGCGAGGCCGCACCACTGGAGGCGGCCCAGCGCCTCGTCGAAGAAGCACGCGCCGATCGCCGCGACGGCGGCGGTGCCCGCGCCCGACCAGACCGCGTACGCGACCGAGACGGGTATGTGCTTGAGGGCCCGGCCGAGCAGGGCGAAGGAGAGCGCGTAGCCGACCGCGACGGCGAGGCTGGGCCACAGCCGGGAGAAGCCGTCGGTGAGCTTGAGCAGGCTGGTGGCGCAGACCTCGCTGGTGATCGCCAGGGCGAGCAGCAGGTACGGCATCAGCGGGCGGGGGAGAGCGCGGCGAGGAAGGGGAGGTCGGCGTCGGCCAGGCTGTCCAGCACGGTGGTGCCCTGCGCGGCGGGGATCGGGACGGCGGACGGCACCGCCAGCACCGGGCAGCCCGCGGCGCGGGCGGAGGCCACGCCGGTCGGGGTGTCCTCGACGGCGACGCAGACGGCCGGGGCCAGGCCCAGCCGGGCGGCGGCGGCCAGGTACGGGTCGGGGGCGGGCTTGGTGCGGGGGGTGTCCTCGGCGGCGAGGGTGGTGCTGAACCAGTGCGGGCCGATGGCGCGCAGCACCAGGTCGACCACCCGGCGCGGGGACGCCGAGACCAGGGCGGTCGGGACGTCCGCGTCGCGCAGCGCGGCGAGCAGCGCGAGGGCGCCGGGGCGGGGGACGACCTCGGCCCCGACCTTGGCGGCGAAGGAGTCGTTCAGGTGCGCCACCAGGTCGGCCTCCGGGCGGGAGGTGCGGCTGCTGCGGTGCAGGTGGGCGGCGGTGTGCTCGACGGCCCGGCCGAGGACGTCCGGGAGGTCGGCGTCGGTGAGGGCCAGGTCCAGCTCGGCGGCGAGTTCGGCCGCGGCCTGCCACCACAGGTGCTCGGTGTCGACCAGGGTGCCGTCCATGTCGAACAGGACGGCGGCGGGGCGGGGTGCAGGCATGGCGGTACCTTACGGGGTGGTTTCGGGCGCACGGGGCGTGCGAGGCGGACGGGGCAGGCGGGGCGCGGCGGACGGAGCGGGGCGCGGGGCGCGGTCCCCGACCGGTGGCCGTCCGCTCCGCGCGGTTCCCCGCGCCCCGGTCGGTGCCGGGCGCGGGGAACCGGGGTCAGGGCCGGGCGGCCGGGGCGCGGTCGACCAGGACGGGGCGGTCGGGGAGGGTGGGGGCGGCGCGGGTGCCGAGCGGCAGGGTGGCGGCGGTCCCGGTGGGGAGGTCGGACTTGATCTCGGTGCCGTCGGCCAGGCGCACGGTGAGGCGGGTGACGGCGCCCAGGAAGGAGGCGGCGACCACCAGGGCGGTGCCGTCCTCGGCGGGGGCGAGTTCGACGTCCTCCGGGCGGACCAGGACGTGCAGCTCGCCGTCGGCGGGCAGGGCCCCGTCCACGGGGTGGCGGCGGCCGAGCACCTCGACTCCGCCGTCGGCGGTGCGCGAGCACGGGATGCGGCTCATGGTGCCGACGAACTCGGCGACGAACGCGGTGGCCGGCCGGGAGTACAACTCCGAAGGGGTGGCGCACTGTTCGAGGCGCCCGGCGCGCAGGACGGCGACCCGGTCGGCCATCGAGAGGGCCTCCTCCTGGTCGTGGGTGACGAACAGGGTGGTGATGCCCAGCTCCTGCTGGAGGCGGCGGATCTCCTCGCGCAGCGTGAGCCGGACCTTGGCGTCGAGCGCGGAGAGCGGCTCGTCCAGCAGCAGGACGCGCGGCCGGAGGGCGAGCGCGCGGGCCAGCGCGATGCGCTGCTGCTGGCCGCCGGACATCTGGTGCGGGTAGTGCGCGGCGCGCTGCGGGAGGCCGACGAGTTCCAGCAACTCCTGGGCACGGCGCAGCCGTTCGGCCTTGCCGACGCCGCGCATCCGCAGCCCGAAGGCGACGTTGTCGGCGGCGGTCAGGTGCGGGAAGAGGCTGTAGGACTGGAACACCATGCCGGCGTCGCGCCGGTGGGCGGGGATGCGGGTGATGTCCTCGCCGTCGACCAGCACCTCGCCGGAGTCGTGGGTCTCGAACCCGGCGAGGACGCGCAGCGCGGTGGTCTTGCCGCAGCCGGACGGGCCGAGCAGGGCGAGCAGTTCGCCCGGGCGGACCGTCAGGTCGAGGCCGTCCAGGGCGGTGGTGGTGCCGAACGTCCGCCGCAGCGAACGGAATTCGACGGTGGCGCCGCCGGTGGCGGCGTCCTGGGCGAGGGGGGCGGTGGCGGTGCTCATGGGTGGCGGTCTCCGGGAGCGGTCAGGAGGTGGCGACGGTCTGGTGGCGGCGCTCGCGGCCGGCGGCGGCCAGCAGGAGCAGCAGCACCCAGGTGATCAGCAGGCTGAGCACGGACACCGCGACGGACATCTGGCCCCGGCTGTTGCCGACCGAGTAGATCCACACCGCGAAGGGCTGGTAGCCGAGGATCGAGGCGGTGGTGAACTCGCCCAGGACCAGGGCCAGGGTGAGGAAGGCGGCGTTCAGCAGCGCGCCGCGCAGGTTCGGCACGATCACCGAGAGGACGGCCCGCGGCCAGCCCGCGCCGCAGTTGCGGGCGGCCTCGACCAGGGTGCGCACGTCCACGGCGCGCAGCCCGGAGTCCAGGGCGCGGTAGGCGAGCGGCAGCGCCATCAGCACGTACGCGATGACCAGGACGAGCGGGAACTCCGGCCGCTGGACGAACACGAAGGTCTGGAAGAGCGGCGTGTCCATCAGGTGGTCCGGGCCCCAGCGCAGCACGCCGATCAGGCCGGCGGTCAGCGCGACCGGCGGCACCACCAGCGGCAGGGTGCAGACCACCTCGAGCACCGGGCGCAGCCGGGGCGAGCCGAGCCGGACCGCGATCATCGCGGGCACCAGCAGGAGCAGCAGCACCACGACGGTGACGGCGGCCAGCTCCAGGGTGAGCACCAGGCTGTCGGTGAAGCCGGGGGCGGAGAGCAGGCCGGTGTACGCCTCGAAGGAGATCCCGTTGACGTCGTCGATCGAGAACCAGACCGAGGCGGCCAGCGGGACCGCGAAGTACAGGCCGGCCAGCAACAGGACCGCGCCGCGCCAGACCCGCAGGCGGGAGATCAGCTGAGCCATCGGGCACTCCGGCGCTGGAGGGGCAGGTAGACGGCCATCACCAGGACGGCCACGACGATCATGTCCAGGCTGAGCGCCAGCGCCAGGTTGCCCTGGCCGACCAGCACGTTGCCGGAGAGCGCGTCGGCGATCTGGCGGCTGATCAGCGGGACGGTCGCGCCGACCATCGCGGCGGCGGTGGCGTACGCGGCGAACGCCGAGCCGAACAGCAGCACGAAGCCGCCGAGCAGCGAGGGGAACAGGATCGGCAGCGCGACGTGCCGCCAGTACTGGAGGGCGGTGGCCCGGTTGTTCTGGGCGGCCTCGCGCCACTGCACCCGCAGGCCCTCCAGCGCGGGGGTGATGGTGAGCACCATCAGCGGCACCAGGAAGTACAGGTAGGTGACGGTCAGGCCGGTGAAGCTGTACAGCGACCAGCCGTGGTCGGTCAGGTGGAACAGCTTGGTCAGCTCGCCCGCGTTGCCCAGGGTGGCGACGAAGGCGAACGCCAGCGGCAGGCCGCCGAAGTTGGCGAGCACGCCGGAGGCGGTCAGCACCGCCTCGCGCAGCAGCCGGAACCGCGAGGTCAGCACGGCCTGGGCGATCGGGACGCCGAGCACGGTGCCGATCAGCGCGGTCAGCGCGGACAGCTTCACGCTGGAGACCAGCGCCGTCCAGTACGCGCCCTGCACCGAGTCGGTCAGGTTGGCGGTGGTGAACGAGCCGGCGCCGCTCTCCGCGTCGCTGGAGACGGTGAACGCCCCGGTGACGATGGCGACGGCGGGCAGGCCGAAGCCGACCAGGAAGAAGGCCAGCAGCGGCACGGTGGCCAGCCAGGAGCCGCCGCGCAGCGGGCGGCGCCGGACGGGCGGCGGGGTGGGGGACGGGGTGGCGGCGCCGGGAGTCCCCGGGCCGCCGCTGGGGACAGCGGCGGCCGGGGTCGGCACCGGGGTGGGAGCCGTGGTCATGTCGGTGATCAGCCCGCGATGGCCTTGGCCCAGGTGTCGGTCACGACCTTCTTGGCCGCGTCGACCTGCTCCGGGGTGGGGAAGGTGGTGAAGGGCTTCTCGACGACCGGCAGCTTGGCCGCGGCGGCGGCGTCCAGGGTGCCGTCCGCCTTCATCGCGTCGAACAGCGCCGGGGTGGCGTAGCCGCCGAGGAAGCCGTTCTGGCCCTCGGCCGAGTACAGGTACTCGATCCACAGGCGGGCCGCCGCCGGGTGCGGGGCGTCCTTGTTGATGGCCTGGCTGTAGTACTGGGCGTAGGAGCCGTCGCTGGGCACGGCCACCTGCCAGTCGATGCCCTTGTTCTTGAACTCGTCGGTGTAGCCGGCGTTCAGGTACGACCAGTCGATCGAGATCGGGGTCTCGCCCTTCTCGATGGTGGCCGGGGTGGACTCGACCGGGTTGAAGTTGCCGGACTGCTTCAGCTTGGCGAAGAAGTCGATGCCGGGCTGGACGTTGTCCAGCGAGCCGCCGTTGGCCAGCGCGGCCGCGTACACGCCGCCGAACGCCGAACCGGACTTGGTCGGGTTGCCGTTCAGCGCGACCTGGCCCTTGTACTCCGGCTTGAGCAGGTCGGCGAAGGTCTTCGGGCAGACGGCGACCTTCTTGGCGTCGCAGCCGATCGAGACGTAGCCGCCGTAGTCGTTGACCTGGAGGCCGTTCGGGTCCTTCATGGTGGCGGGGATCTTGTCGAAGCCGGCCACCTTGTAGGGGGCGAGGATGCCCTCCTTGGCGGCGGACAGCGCGAAGGCCGAGCCGAGGTCGACGGTGTCCGGGGCGCGGTCCTGGCCCTTGCGGGACTTGATCGCGTTGATCTCGTCCTGGCTGGAGCCGTCCGGGTTCTCGTCCTCGATCTCGATGCCGTACTTCGCCTTGAAGTCGTCCATCAGCTTGCCGTAGTTGGCCCAGTCGCGCGGGAGGGTGATGACGTGCAGCTTGCCCTCCTTCTTCGCGGCGGCCACCAGGCCGTCCATGCCGCCGAAGTCGGCCAGCGAGGTCGCGGTCTTCGCGTTCACCGCGCCGCCGTCCTTGGCGGTGTCGCCGGACTTGGCGGACGAGCCGGCGGAGCCGCAGGCGGAGAGGGAGAGCGCGGCAGCGGTCAGCACGGCCGCGAGGGCGGCGGCGCGGTGGCGGTGCACGGTCACGGGAGGGTCTCCTGGAGGAAGTGGAGCTGCAGAGATCACGAGGGGTGTGCGGTGCGCGGCGCGTCCGGTTGTCCGGCCAAGTTGGCCAGCCAACTTCCGTCGCCGGAAGCAAGTACGCCCGAAGCCGGTGACGGGAAGGTGAACGGACGGCCCAGGACGGGGGTCGGCTGCGGGAACGGTCGCGCCCGGGTCGGGCCGCCCCGGCCGCACGGGCTACAGTCAGTGGTGTACGCGCGGTCACGCGCAGGACACGGCCCAACCTCCGTACCAGCCAAGGGAACTCGACGCACGTGGCACTCGACCAGGACCGCGCCGCCGGCTCGCTCTACCGCAAGGTGGCCGCCGACCTGCGCGAAGCGATCACCTCCGGCTCGTTCGGCGAAGCCGGACGCCTGCCGGCGGAGGGCGCCCTCGCCGAGCAGTACGGCGTCTCCCGCGGCACCGTCCGCCAGGCCCTCGCCATGCTGCGCGCCGACGGACTGGTCACCTCCCGCCGCGGCACCCGCCGGGTCGTCCTCGGCAGCGCCCGGGTCCAGTCCTTCTCCGAACTGCTCTCCTTCACCCACTGGGCCCGCTCGATGGGCGAGGAGCCCGGCGGCCGGCTCGAATCGCTGATCCGCCGCCCCGCCGACGCCGCCGAACGCGAACAGCTCCGCCTCGACCCCGGCGCCGAGGTCTACGTGACGCTCCGGCTGCGCACCCTCTCCGGCGTCCCCGTCATGGTCGAGCGCACCGTCTACCCGCCCCTGGTCGGCGAACTGGTCGCCCAGCTCCCGCCCGACGTGGTCTCGCACACCGAACCCCTGCGCGAGCACGGCATCCTGTTCACCGACGCCGACCACACCATCGACGTGGTCGCCGCCAACGCCGACGACGCCCGCCTGCTCAGCTGCCGCCGCGGCAGCCCGCTGCTGCGCGAGAAGCGCCGCACCACCGACCCCACCGGCACCCCCGTCGAGTGGTCCCAGGACCGCTACCTGCCCGGCACCGTCGCCTTCTCCATCCACAACTCGCTGGCCTCCTCCGCCCTCTCCCGGCACGCCCGCGACGACGACTGACCACGACGGCCGAAAACCAGGTGCCGGCCGGACCGCCCGGAGTGACAATCGCCCGATGACCGACATCACGCGCATCGACCCGGCGGAACTCCACCCCACCTCCGGCTACGCGCACATCACCGTGGTGGAGGCCGGGCGCACCGCGCACCTGGCCGGGCAGTGCCCGCTGGACGGCGAGGAGAAGCTGGTCGGCGCGGGGAGCCTGGACGCCCAGATCGACCAGGTGGTGGCCAACTCGATGACCGCGCTGGCCGCGATCGGCGTCGGGCCCGAGCGGGTGGTGCGTTCGGTGGTCTACGTGGTCAGCGACCGCAGCGAGGTCCTCGCCGGAGCCTGGGACCGGCTGACCGCCTCCCCGCTCGCTCCGGCCCTCACCACCGCCTCCACCCTGCTCGGCGTCACCGCGCTCGGCTACACCGGCCAACTGGTCGAGATCGACCTGACGGCGGCGCTCCCGGGCTAACTGCGGGCCAGCACGGCCTCCGTCCAGCGCCGCAGCTGGGCCAGTAGGAAAGCCAGTTGGCGGACGCCGCCCGGGAAGGCGGGCAGCAGCAGGACGGCGGGCAGGCAGGCCGCCGTCACCAGGACGACCGGCAGCAGGGCCAGCGCCACGATGACCGGGCGCTGGCAGGCCGCCAGGGCGCGGACGACTTCGGTGAACATCAAGGTGCCTTTCGCTGCGGGCCGTTGCGGGTTCCCCCTACTCTTCGGGGGAGGCCGGGCGTTGCGCCAGACGCAACGGATTGCCGATGTCCGGCAACGGGGGAGGGCGGGCGATGGCACTCGAACTGCCGGGCGGGGAACCGGAGGTGGCGGCCTTCACCGCCTTCCTCGACCAGCTGTTCCGGGCCCTGGGCGTCTCGCTCACCCGGTACGCCGCCCGGTGCAGCCGCGACAAGGGCAGTGTCTCGCGCTACCTGAGCGGGGCGCGGATCGCCCCCAAGGACTTCGTCGACGAGCTGCTGGGCCAGGTCGCCGCGACCACCGGGCAGTCGGTCTCCCCGGACGTCCGGGAGCACGCCCACCGGCTGCGGATGGCGGCGTTGCGGGTGCGCAACGCGGCCCGGCACGAGGTGGAGGAGCTGCGCGACCGGCTCGGCGCGGCGGAGCGCGAACTCCAGCTGGCGGGCGTCCGGGAACGGCACCTGCTGCGCTCGCTGGAGGCCACCGAGGCGCAGGCCGCGCAGGCCGAACAGCGCTACCGGCAACTGGAAGCCGACCGGGCCGCCGCTCGCTACGACCCCGGCCCCGGCGGGCTGGAACGCCGCTCGGACGGCTCCGGCGCCGAGTACGCCCGGGAGGAACTGCGGGCGTTGAAACGCGAGTTGGACCTGCTGCGGGCCGAACTCGCCCGGGCCCAGTCGCTCCGCCACGACGCCGAGGAGCAGTGCGTCCGGCTGGAGGCCCGCCTGCTCGCCGCCGAGGCCGCGCTGGTCACCCAGCGGGCCCGCCAGGAACGGGAGTTCGGCTACCGGGCGGAGCTGGAGTCGCCCGCGGCGGTGCTCACCCGGGAGTTCGCCCGGACGGTCGGCACCGGGGCCGACCCGGAGACCACGGCCGCCGAACTGTGCGCGGTCTTCGTGCCGGGCTGGGCCGCCGCGGCCACCGTCGAGGTGCGGACCGCGTTCGTCGACGGCGAGGAGTCGCCGGACGGCTGGACCCCGGACGCCGTCCTCCTGCACCGGCTCGCCGCCGCCGGGGAACCGCCCGACGGCCCGGCCCGCGGCCAGGTCGCCGTGCCGCGCGGACAGGTCGAACGGCTCCTGCGGGAGGGCGCTCCCGCGCACGCCGAACTGTCCGAACAGCCTTTGCTGGCACTGCCGTTGGCCGTCCGGGGCGAGGTGTTCGGGGTGCTCCGGCTGGTCGGCGGCGCGGGCCGGGCGGCGTACGGGCGGGCCGAGACCGGGCTGCTGGCCGGGCTGGCGGAGCGCGGGGCGCTGCTGCTGGACAGCGCCCGGCTGCACCGGGCGGAGGCCCGGCTGGCGCGGGCGCTCCAGCGGTCGATGATCCCGAGCACCCTGCCGGGCGCGCCCTGGGTGCGGCTGGCGCACCGCTTCCGGCCGGGCGGGCACCGGGACGGGGCCGGCGGCGACTGGGTCGACGCCGTCCCGCTGCACGGCAACCGGATCGCCCTGGTGGTCGGCGCCGTGCTGGGCCACGGCCTGCCCGCCGTCCAGGCGATGAGCCGGCTCCGGGCCGGGGTGCAGGCCTTCACCCTGCTGGACGTGCCCCCCGCCCGGCTGCTGCGGCACCTGGACGACCTGGCCCAGCGCCTGGGCGACGACCACCTCGCCACCTGCCTGTACGCGGTCTACGACCCGGTCGCCCGCACCTGCGAACTCGCCACGGCCGGCCACCTGCCGCCTGTCCTGCTGCACCCCGGCGGCGGCTCGACGGAGGTCGACCTGCCCGCCGGCGCCCCGATCGGGGTCGGCGGCGTCCCGTTCACCGCCCGCACCATCGAGGTGCCGGACGGCTCCGCGCTGGTGCTGTGCACCGGCCGTCAGGTCGAACTGGCGGACCACTGCGCGAAGTTGATCGGGTCGGGGTGGTCGCCCGAGCAGCTGTGCGACTTCGCCTTCGAGGCGCCGGGCGCGGCGGAGCGCCGGGACGACCTCGCCGTGCTGGTCGCCGCGTTCGACGGCGCCCGGCGGGTGAGGGCGGCCCGCTACGAGGTGTGGCCCCGGCCGCGCGACGTGCCGCTGATCCGGCGGCTGGTGCGGAGCCAACTCGTCGAGTGGGAGCTGGGGTTCATCGCCGACACCGCGGAACTGCTGATCGGCGAACTGGTCACCGACGCGGTGGGGGTGGCGATGAGCCCGATCGGGCTGTACCTGCTGGCGACCGACCGCCTGCTGGTCGAGATCACCGACGACCACCGCGAACTGCCCGACCTGGAGGCCGTCGAACCGTACGGCGAGGAGGGGACCGGCCGGGGCCTGCTGCTGCTGAGCAGGCTCGCCGCCCGGTGGGGTGCCGAGCACAGCTTCTCCGGCCGGAAGGTCTGGTTCGAGCTGGCCCTCGTTCGCGGTTAGCGCATCAACTCCAGCAGCAGCGGCCGGAATTCGGCGAAGGAGGGAGTCTCGGCAGCCGGGTCCTTGGCGGCCTCGTCCCAGCGGCGGACGGCGACGGCGTCGGCGTGGTGGGGGTGGGCGGCGAAGGCGGCGGCCTCGGCCGGGGGCATCGGGCCGCCCTGGAGGGCCAGGGTGTGGACGGAGGCGGGGGAGAGGCGGGCGGCGTAGCCGGGCTCGGTGGCGCACAGGTAGCGCTTGGCGTCGACGTGCAGGCGGACCGGCTCGGTGACGGCGGGCGGGAAGTACGGGGCGAGCCGGGCGGCGGCGGTCGCGCCGTGGCGGTTGTCGGTGCCGGCCATCAACTCCAGCCCGCTGCCCCGGAAGTGGCCGATGTCGTGCAGCAGGGCGGCGGCCACCAGCGCGGGCGGGGCGCCGGCGGCGCGGGCCAGGGCGGCGGCCTGGAGCATGTGCGCGGCCATGGTGACGGCCTCGCCGAGGTACTCGCCGGCGCCCTCGCCCTCGAACAGGGCCTCCAACTCGTCCAGGGCGGTGGTGTTCCGGCGCAGCACGGCGAGGGTGGAGGAGAGCGCGTCGAGGTCGGCGTAGCAGCCCTGGAGGTGGCGGTGGCCGGTGCCGCCGCCTTCGCCACCGGCGAAGGCGGTGCGGGCGTGCAGCAGGCGGGTGTTGTCGAAGAGCAGGCAGTCGCCGGGGGCGAGCCGGAAGTCCAGGCGCAGCTCCGGGCGCAGGGTGATCGCGGCGAAGCGGCGGTAGGCGGCGTAGAAGGCGTCCAGTTCGGCGGGGGCCAGGCCGCGCAGCGTCCCGGTGGAGCGGTTGTTGAAGCGGACCTCGCGGATCGCGCCGCGCGGGTCGAGTCCGATCAGCGGCCGTTCGGCGGAGAGTTCGGCGCCTCGGTCGCGGTAGCGGAACGGCACCGGCGTGCGGGTGAGCAGCGCGAACGCCGCCGGGTCCTCGTCCCGCAGCAGCGCGGCGGCGCGGAAGCCGTCGACCAGGCCGGAGTCGCCGCCCTCGGCGTCGTTGCGCAGGCAGTGCAGCAGTTGCAGGGTGGGCACCGGGTCCCGGTAGGGGTTGTCGGTGTGCGGGGCGATGGCGGCGCCGGTGAAGGCCAGGTTCGCCGGGTCGGGCTCGACCCGGACGTCGAACAGCTCGCCGTAGTTGGTCTCCCGGACGTAGCCGAAACTCCGTGCCACGGCCAGTACCCGGCCCTCCTCGACCGGGACGCCGCGCAGCAGCGCGAAGCCGCAGCGGCGGACGGCGGCCAGCACGGCGATCCGCTCCTCCGGGTCGGCCAGGTACCCGGCCCAGTCGGCCTCGGGCAGGCCGCGGGCGAAGTCGGCGGCCTCCCACAGCCGCTTGGCGTGCTCGGTGCGCTCGTCGGGGCCGGTGGGCGCGTCCCACCCGGCCGGGTAGTGCGAGCGGTGGCCGTCGGACCACAGCACCGTCAGACCGGCGGCGTCCTCGACCGCCTCGGCGGCGGCCAGGTCGTCCGGCAGGTCGCCGATCTGGAACAGCTTCTGCCCGCCGCGCGGGTCTCGGCAGTCGGCGCACGGGCAGTTGTCGCGCAGCCAGTACGGGTGGGGCACGGACATCGGGCAGCCTCCAGGTGTACCGGAAGTTGTACAGCCAACTTCGCGGGCTGCCCAGCCAAGACCCCGCGGGCGTACGCCACCCGCCCGCCCGGTGAACGGCGGACCACCGGCGGCCGAACCCTGTCACCGCCCGGGGCTACCCTGCCGGGCATGACGCTCGACCTCGCCCGCGACCTGCCCGCCGCCCTCGCCGACCGCGCCGCCGCCTGGCGGCTGATCGCCGAGATCGCCGCCTTCTGGGGCACCCCGCTGCGCCCCGGGGCCGGAACCGAAGTCGGAACCGGGGCCGGAACCGGGGCCGGAGCCGGGATCGGAATCGACGCCGAACTCGACGCCGAACTCGACGCCGCCGAGGCCCGGTTGGGCCTGCGCCTGCCCGCCGCGCTGCGCGAGGCGCACCGGCTGATCGGCAACCGGCCCGACCTCACCGGCAACCACGACACCCTGCTGCCGCCCGCGGAGCTGTACGTCGACCGGGGCTGCCTGGTCCACCGGGTGGAGAACCAGTCCTGCGCCTACTGGGGCATCCCGCTCGCCGCCCTCGGCCAGGACGACCCGCCCACCGTCGGCTGGCCGGACGTCGCCCCGTCCGTGCCGCTGGAGATCACCCCCTGGACGGCCCGGTTCTCCACCGAGTGCCTGTCCGTCGTCCTCACCGAGCCGCTGCTCGACGAGGACGCGTACGTGGACGCGGGCGAGGTCGACCCGGCCGACCTCGCCGACCTCGCCGACTGGACCGAACTGCCGCGCCTGCACGAACCCGGCGTCGACACCCGGTTCTTCGCCCGCCCGGAGGGCCTGCTGGTGGTGCGGGACGGCTCCTGGCTGGCGATGCGGGCGGTCAGCGGGGAGGCACTCGACGCGCTGTGCGAAGAGCTGCCGGTCTCCTGGCTCGACCACTGACGGTACGTCAGATCGCCTGCTCCCACGCCTCGGTGGCCGCCGCGACCGCCGCCGCGGCCGGGGCGCCGGTGGCCTCGGCGAGCAGCTCCAGGGTGGCGAGCACGGTCTCCGGGTTGGCCGCCGGGCCGTAGTGGTTGAGCCGCAGCATGGTGGCGGCCAGCGCACCGCCCGCCTGCACGGGCAACTGCGGGGCGCGGCGGCGGACTTCGGCCGCCAGGTCGGCCGCGCTCGCGCCCAGGGCGGTGCGCAGCGTGGTGGCGACCGGGGCGGCGTGCTCGGCGCGCCGCACGTACGGGGCGACGGTGCCCAGGGCGAGGGCGCCCGCGCGGGTGGCGGCGGCCGCGGCGCGGTGCCGGGCGATCACCGCGTCCAGCGTCTCGGCCTCGATCGCGGCCAGGCACTCCTCCAGCGCCAGCATCTCCAACTGGGCCGGAGCGTGCGGCAGTTGGGTGCGCCCGGCGTCCGTCCAGCGCTCCTTCCAGTCCAGCAGCGAGAGGTAGGAGCGGCGCGGCGCGGCCGGGTTCGCGGTGATCCGCTGCCAGGCCCGCTCGCTCACCGACACCGCCGAGACGCCCGCCGGGCCGCCCATCGCCTTCTGCCCGCCGATCACGCACAGGTCGACGCCCCACTCGTCGGTGAGCAGCGGTTCGGCGGCCACCGAGGCCACCGCGTCCAGCATCAGCAGCGCGCCGTGCCGCCGCACCACCTCGGCGACCTCCGCGACCGGGTTGGTGTTGCCGGTCGCCGCCTCGGCGTGCACCAGCGACACGAAGTCGATCTCCGGGTGCTCGGCCAGCGCCTCCGCGACCTGCTCGGCGCTCACCGCCTCGTCGAACGGCACCACCAGGTCGACCACCTTCGCCCCGGCGGCGCGCAGCCAGCCGCCGAAGGTCTGCCCGTACGGGCCGGTGACGACGTTCAGCGCGGTCGAACCCGGGTGCGCCGCGCCCTTGATCGCCGCCTCCAGCGGCAGCAGCGCCTCGCCCTGGGTGACGATCACGTCGTTGCCGGTGCGCAGCAGCGCCGCCACCCCGTCCTCGATCGCGGCGAACCGGGCGGCGGTCAGCGGGGGAAGGTCGAGCAGCATGCGGGGGAGCCTTTCGGTGCAGCGGAGGGCCGCCGGGGCGGGCCGGGGACGTGAGGTCGCCGCCGACCAGTCTGCCGCAGATCGGCCGCCGGCCCGCGACCGACGCCGGGTGCGCCGGGTGCCGCCGAGCACGCCGAGTACAGTGCCAGGCATGACGGACCGCGCGGTGCTGCACATCAAGGGCCGGGTACTGGTCGGCCCGGAGGACGTCCGGGACGAACTCTGGTCCGTGGACGGACGGGTGACCTTCGAGCGCCCCGCCGCCGAGCCCACCGCCACCCTCACCGGCTGGGCGCTGCCCGGCCTGGTCGACGCCCACTGCCACGTCGGCCTGGACGCGCACGGCGCCGTCGACCGCGACACCAGCGAGCAGCAGGCCCGCACCGACCGGGACGCCGGCACCCTGCTGATCCGCGACGCGGGTTCCGCCGCCGACACCCGCTGGATCGACGACCGCGACGACCTCCCGAAGATCATCCGGGCCGGCCGGCACATCGCCCGCACCCGCCGCTACATCCGCAACTACGCCCACGAGATCGAACCCGGCGACCTCGCCGCGTACGCGGCCGCCGAGGCCCGGCGCGGCGACGGCTGGGTCAAACTCGTCGGCGACTGGATCGACCGCGGCGTCGGCGACCTCGCCGCCTGCTGGCCCGGCGACGCCCTCACCGAGGCGATCGCCGCCGCCCACGCCGAGGGCGCCCGGGTCACCGCGCACTGCTTCGCCGCCGACGCGCTGCCCGACCTGCTCGCCGCCGGCATCGACTGCGTCGAACACGCCACCGGCCTCACCGAGGACCTGATTCCGGCCTTCGCCGAACGCGGCGTCGCCATCGTCCCCACCCTGGTCAACATCGCCACCTTCCCGAAGCTCGCCGACGGCGGCGAGGCCAAGTTCCCGGCCTGGTCCGCCCACATGCGCCGCCTGCACGCCCGCCGCTACGACACCGTCGGCGCCGCGCACGACGCCGGCGTCCCGATCTACGTCGGCACCGACGCGGGTGGCTCGCTCGCCCACGGCCTGGTCGCCGAGGAGGCGAGGGAACTCACCCGCGCCGGCCTCACCCCCGTCGAGGCGCTCGCCGCCACCACCTGGTCCGCCCGCGCCTGGCTCGGCCGCCCCGGCCTCACCGAGGGCGCCCCCGCCGACCTCGTCCTCTACCCGGCCGACCCGCGCGCCGACCTGCGGGTCCTGGCCGCGCCCGTGCACGTGGTGCTCAACGGGAAGCCGGTGTGAGCCCCGCGCCCGTGCCCGGTGCCGAACGCGAAGCCTTCCGCGCCGCACCGCGCCGAGCCGCCGCGCCGAGCCGCCGCGCCGAGCCGCCGGACCGCCCGGCGCACCGCCGCCCGCCGCCTCCGGCGTCCCGTTCCGGCCCGGTGGTCCCGGCCCCGGCCCCGGTGGTCGGCGTGCGGGCCCTCGTGAACTCCGGTTGTCGGTCCGGCCGATAGGCTGCCGTCATGGCTGCTCGACCCTTGCACGAAGTCGTTGAACCCGGCTGGGCCCAGGCCCTCGCGCCGGTCGCCGGACAGGTCGCCGCGATGGGGGACTTCCTGCGCGCCGAGATCGCGGCCGGCCGCTCCTACCTGCCGCCCGGCCCGCAGGTCCTGCGGGCCTTCCAGCAGCCGTTCGCGGACGTCCGGGTGCTGATCGTCGGGCAGGACCCGTACCCCACCCCAGGGCACGCCGTCGGTCTCAGCTTCTCCGTCGCGCCCGAGGTCCGGCCGGTACCGGCCAGCCTGGTCAACATCTACCAGGAGTACAGCCAGGACCTCGGCCTCCCGGCGCCCTCCAACGGCGACCTCACCCCGTGGGCGGACCAGGGCGTCCTGCTGCTCAACCGGGCCCTCACCACCCAGGCCCGCAAGACCAACGGCCACCGGGGCAAGGGCTGGGAGGCCGTCACCGAACAGGCCATCAGGGCGCTCGCCGCCCGCGGCGGCCCGCTGGTCGCGATCCTGTGGGGCCGGGACGCCCGCGAGCTGCGCCCCTGGCTCGGCCAGGTCCCCAGCATCGAATCGCCGCACCCCAGCCCCTACTCGGCGAACAGCGGCTTCTTCGGCTCCCGGCCGTTCAGCCGGGCCAACGACCTGCTGGTCCGCCAGGGCGGGCAGCCCGTCGACTGGCGGCTGCCCTGACCTGAACGCCGGACCCCGAACGCCGAACCCCGGACTCCCCCGGCGGTACGGGGAGTCCGGGGTCGCGGAGGTCAGTGCGCGCCGCGGGTCCGCTCCCGGGCGGCGCGGCGCTTCATGGCGCGGCGCTCCTCCTCGCCGGTGCCGCCCCAGACGCCGTACTCCTGGCCGGACTCCAGCGCCCAGCTCAGGCACTGCTTCAGCACGGGGCAGCCGTGGCACACGGTCTTGGCCCGCTCGGTCTGCCGCAGGGCGGAGCCGCCGGTCCCGACCGGGAAGAACAGCTCCGGGTCCTCCTGCGCGCACGCGGCGCGGTGGCGCCAGTCCTCGGCGGTGGGCTGCTGCCCCTGCTCCGCAGGCCGCTCCGACACCGGCTGCTCCGCGGGCCGGGGCCGGTGGCGCGCGGTCGTCCGGCCGGTCGTGCCGCTCCGCCGCCGGGGAGCGGTGGAGGCCCAGGGTCGGGCACTGCTGTGGGCGGTCGCCATGGGTCATCCTCCAGTTGGCCGGTTCGGGCCTCCTCGGTGGCGGCCCGACTCGCTCCTCTTCTGCTCCGCCCCGGCGCACTGATGCGCGTTCCGGTCCGCCGATGTGGAATTCCCGGATTCCGGCTGCCACTTCCGCGAACGAACTCGCACCGGATGCGTCGACAACGGTCAGCTCGGAGCGTCAACCTCACCCGAAGGAGTGAAATGACGCTCTGTGTTGCTGGAGTGACGCACTGTTCGAAGAGACTGACGGCAGTCGAGAGCGCGAGTCCCCTCCCCGTGCGGTGCGCCGGGTGAGGTTGCGGACGCGCTCTTCCGTTCACCACGTGTGGGGGTTCCTGCCATGTCTGTTCTGCGTTCGGTCGCCGCCTCGGCCCTCGCGGCGACCGCGCTCGCGGTCGCGCTGCCGTCCCCGGCGGCCTTCGCCGCCGATGCCGGGGGCACCCCCGCCGAGCCCGGGAAGGCCAGCGCGGTCACGGCCCGACTCGACCTGGACGTCACCCTGTTGAACACGGTGAACGTGCCGGTGGACGTGGCGCTGAACCGGGTGGAGTCGCCGGCCCAGCGGGACGGCGCGGTGCTGACCGCGAAGGTGGACGGGGTGGACGGCGGGCGGCCGGTGACGCTGGTGAAGGCGGAGGTGGGCAAGTCGGTCACCAGGGCGGACGACCGGCTGGCCGCGGCGTCCGTGAAGCTGGTGAACGCCGACCTGCACGTGCCGGGCCTGCCGCTGACCACGCTGCTCGGGCTGGAGGCGATGAGCGCCGAGGCGAACTGCCCGGTGGACGGGCAGCCGACCGCGGACGTCGTCGCGCCGGCCAGGCTCACGGTGCTGGGCAAGTCGGTGACGGTGGGTCTCAACTCGCCGACGCACGTGGACGTTCCGGCGATCGGCTCGGTGGACGTCGAGTTCGCCAAGAAGACCGTGACCGGCAGCACGGCGGCCGCCGCCGCGCTGGAGGTGAAGGTCGCGCTGAACCCGCTGAACCTGAACGTGGCCAAGGTGAACGGCACGGTGACGGTCGCCTCGGTGTCCTGCCGGAAGCCGGTGGCGGCGGTCGTCCCGGCCGCGGCGGTCTCCTCGCCCGCGGCCTCGCCGTCGAAGGCGCCCGCGGCCCCGGCGTCCGCGCAGAACCGCGCGGTGCCCGAGGCGGCGAAGGAGGAACTGGCGTACACCGGCTCCTCGGGCAGCACGGTGCTGGCCGCGGGCGGCGGGACGCTGCTGGTGGCCGGCGCCGCCGCGGTGTGGATGACGCGGCGGCGCCGGGCGGCGCACGCGCGGCACCGCTGACCCGGACGCGTCACCGCTGGTCGGGGGCGGGACGGGCGTCCGCGCGGGCGTCCGTTCCGCCCCTTCTGTCTCACCGAGGTGACCACATCGTGAGACAGGCACTCCCGGTGGGTGAGCGTGCCGCTGCGGACCGTTGGTTCACATGGGCGTTACATCGGAGGAACAACCGGGAAACGGCGGCTTGCGACGCTACGCGGGCACCCCACCACCCAAGCAGTGAGGATCACCGCAGTGGCGATCAAGGCCGAGTACATCTGGATCGACGGCACCAAGCCGACCGCCAAGCTCCGCTCCAAGACCCGGGTGCTGCCGAACGCGGACAAGATCCCCACCTGGGGCTTCGACGGCTCGTCGACCAACCAGGCCGAGGGCCACGCCTCCGACCGCGTGCTGGAGCCGGTCAAGGTCGTCAAGGACCCGATCCGCGGCGGTGACAACATCCTCGTGCTGTGCGAGGTGCTGGAGATCGACGGCACCCCGCACGAGACCAACACCCGCGCCGCGCTGCGCGAGGTCGCCGAGCGCTACGCCGCGCAGGAGGCGATCTTCGGCATCGAGCAGGAGTACACCTTCTTCAAGGGCTCCCGCCCGCTCGGCTTCCCCGAGGGCGGCTACCCGGCCCCGCAGGGCGGCTACTACTGCGGCGTGGGCGCCGAGGAGGTCTTCGGCCGCGAGATCGTCGAGCTGCACCTCGACCGCTGCATCGACGCCGGCCTGGCGATCTGCGGCATCAACGCCGAGGTCATGCCCGGCCAGTGGGAGTTCCAGATCGGCCCGGTCGACGCGCTGACCGTCTCGGACGACCTGTGGATCGCCCGCTACCTGCTCTACCGCACCTCCGAGGAGTTCGGCATCGACGCCACCCTCGACGCCAAGCCGGCCAGGGGCGACTGGAACGGCGCGGGCGCGCACACCAACTTCTCCACCAAGGCGATGCGCGAGGGCTACGACGCCATCATCACCGCCTGCGAGTCGCTCGGCGCCTCCCAGGAGAAGGTCCTGGAGCACGTCAACCAGTACGGTGACGACATCCAGTCCCGCCTGACCGGCAAGCACGAGACCGCCCCGTGGAACGTCTACTCCTACGGCGTGTCCAACCGCGGCGCCTCGGTCCGCATCCCGTGGCAGGTCGAGGTGGAGCAGAAGGGCTACATCGAGGACCGCCGCCCGAACGCGAACGTCGACCCGTACGTGGTCACCCGACTGCTGGTCAACACCTGCTGCGAGGCCCTGGAGAAGGCCGGCCAGGTCTGACCCGCCCCGTACCGCACGACAGCGCCCGCCGGCCCCCGCGAGGGGACGGCGGGCGCCGCCGCGTCCGGGGCCGCTGCGTCCGCGTGCCCGCCGGGCGTCACATCCGGACGAAACCGTGGGTGCGGCCGACCGTGACGAAACCGCGCCGGGCGTACCACCGCTGGGGCCAGTCCTCGGCGTCGGCGACCAGGAAGCGCAGGCCGCCGGGGGAGCGGTCGGCGGCCAGCCGCAGCGCGGTGGCCAGCACGGCGTCGGCCAGGCCGCGGCGCTGGCGGTCCTCGGCGGTGGCCAGGTCCTCGATCTGGGCGGTGCCCGCGGCGTCCTGGTACAGGTCGGCCCAGGAGCCGAACTCGCCGTCGGTGTCCCGGGCGGCCAGCGTCAGCACCCGCTCGGCGCCCCCGGCGCGGGCGGTGCGACGGTTCACCAACTGGGCGATCGACTCGTCCGCGGCCCACGGCAGCCAGCAGCGCCACTGCCGCTCCAGGGCCGGGGCCAGCTCCTCCAACCCGACCGGCCCGGCACCCCCGCCGGACGGCACCGGCCCCCGGTGGACCATCACCACCTCGGTCTCGTGCCGGTACCCGGCCGCCGCCAGCCCGGGCGCGAGCGCCACCCCGGACGCGTCGTCGAACACCGAGATCCGCCGGTGCCCCAGGTGCCCCAGCACCTCCTCGGCCAGCCCCGCCACGTCCACCCCGCTCGGCGGAGCGTCCAGCACCAGCTGGTTGTGCTCGTGCGAGTAACCGAACTCCTCGCTCAACACCCCGAACCCGCCCGGCAGTTCCACCACCTCAGCAGCCTGCCGCCGGGCGAACCCGCGACGGAACTCCAGCGCGACCCGCAAGCTCTCCTCGACCATCCGGCCATCGTAGGCCGCCCCCTCCCCCCACCCTGAGCGGTCTCCCACCGGCCCGGGTCCCCCGTCGGGGGCGGCGGTACGGCGGACGGCGTGGACGGGGCGGATGGCGCCGGGTCGGTGACGGTTGGTGCGCCGGGTCGGTGGTGGAGGCGGTCGGGTCCCGTCGGCCGGGGTCGCCCGCCGGGGCGGCGGACGGCGCGGAAGACAGGGATGGCACGTCGGGACGGCTGTGCGGGCCGTCAGGCCCTACTTGGGCCTCGCCCCGAGTGGGTTTCCCGTCGGTCGGGGTCGCCCGTCGGGGGCGACGGGTCGGTGGTGGAGGCGGTCGGGTCCTGTCGGTCGGGGTCGCCCGCCGGGGGCGGCGGACGGCGCGGACGGCGCGGAAGACAGGGACGGCACGCCGGGACGGCTGTGCGGGCCGTCAGGCCCTACTTGGGCCTCGCCCCGAGTGGGTTTCCCACCGGCCCGGGCCTCCCGCCGGGGGCGGCGGTACGGCGGACGGGGCGGATGGCGACGGGTCGGTGACGGTTGGTGCGCCGGGTCGGTGGTGGAGGCCGTCAGGTCCTGTCGGTCGGGGTCGCCCGCCGGGGCGGCGGATGGCGCGGACGGCGCGGAAGACAGGGACGGCACGCCGGGACGGCCGCCTGGCCGGGCCTCGCCCCGAGCGGTTTTCCACCGGCCCGGGCCTCCCGCCGGGGCGGCGGCGCGGATGTCCGTCGGGCTGCGCCCGGGCCCCGGACCGGTGCGAACTCGTCCGTGTGCTGCGTGCGTCGGAACTCCGGCCGGGCGGGGTGCGGTGGGTGCCGGAGTGGGGAGAGGGTCCCGCCGAGGCGGCCGTCCCGTCGGGGCGAGCGCCGCCGGGCTGCCCGGTCCGGACCGGTTCGGACCGGCTCCGGTCTTCGGCCGGTGCACGGTCGGGCCGCGCACCCCCTCCCGAGGGGCGTCGCGGGCCCTAGGCTGGGCCCATGACCGACACCGCGCCCGCTGATGCCGACTTCACCCCGGGGGAGCTGGCCCGGGGCCGGGCGCTGCGTCGGGCCCGGTTGCCGTGGGCGCTGGGTGGGCAGGTGGCCGGGTTGGTGCTGAGCGTGGTGCTCGGTTTCACCGCGGCCGGGGCGGGCCTGGTGGGTGTGGTCGGTGGCTGGTTCGGGGGTGGCTGGGCGGCCGAGGTGGTGGCGGGGAGTGCGGCGCTGGTGCTGCTCGGCCGGGTGGTGGCGTTGCCGTTCTCGGCCCGGGTGCGGGCGGTGTCCGCCCGGTACGGGCTGGTCACGCAGGGGTGGGGCGGCTGGGCGGTGGACGTGGTGCGCGGCACGGCCGTCACGCTCGCGCTGTTCCTGCCGCTGGCCCTGGGGCTGTACGCGCTGATCGGCCGCTGGCCGGGCCGCTGGTGGGTGCCGGGGGCGGTCGGGGCCGCGCTGCTGGCCGTCGTGCTGTCCTTCCTGCACCCGCTGGTGCTGGAGCCGCTGTTCAACCGGTTCACCCCGCTGCCCGAGGGCGAACTGCGCGCCGCGCTGCTGGAGTTGGCCCGCCGCGACGGCGTCGCGGTGCGCGAGGTGCTGGTCGCCGACGCCTCCCGCCGAACCACCGCGCTGAACGCGTACGTCTCCGGGTTCGGCCCGACCCGGCGGATCGTGGTGTACGACACCCTGCTGTCCACCGCCGAACCGCGCGAGATCGAACTGGTCGCCGCCCACGAACTCGGCCACGTCAAGCACCGGGACGTCGCCACCGGCACCGCCCTGGGCGCGCTCGGCGCGGCCGTCGTGGTGCCGGTGCTGGCCGCTCTGCTGGCCTGGCGTCCGCTGCTGGACGCGGCCGGGGCCGACCGTGCCCAGGACCCGCGCTCCCTCCCGCTGCTGGCCGCCCTGGCGGTCCTGCTCGGCGCGCTCAGCATCCCCGTGCAGTGCGCCGCCAGCCGCCGGATCGAGGCCCGCGCCGACCGGCACGCCCTCGAACTCACCCGCGACGCGGAGCAGTTCATCGCCATGCAGCGCCGCCTCGCGGTCGCCAACATCGCCGACCCGTACCCGCCCCGGGCGGTCGAGCTGCTGCTCGCCACCCACCCCGCCACCGGCCGCCGGATCGCCGCCGCCCGGGCCTGGCTCGCCCGCGAGGAGGCCCGGTGACCCGTCCGCTGCTGCTGCTCGACGTCGACGGCCCGCTCGCCCCGTACGTCGGCCGCCCCTACCGCCGTCCCGAGGGTTACCTCACCCACCGCCTGCCGGTGCGCAGTTGGCGGGAGCGGCAGCGCGCCGCGGGCATCCGCACCCCCAGGCCGCTGCGGGTCTGGCTGCACCCCGGGCACGGCCCGGCGCTGCGCGCCCTGCCCTACGAGCTCGTCTGGGCGACCACCTGGAAGGACGAGGCCAACGAGCACCTCGCCCCGCTCCTCGGCCTGCCCGAACTCCCCTACGTCGACTGGCCGTCCATGCACCACGGCGACCCCGACGGTCTGCACTGGAAGACCCGCCACCTGGTCGCCTGGGCGGCCGGCCGCCCCTTCGCCTGGGTGGACGACGAGATCGAACCGCAGGACACCGCCTGGATCGCCGCCCACCACCCGGCCCCCGCGCTCACCCTGACCGTCGACCACCGCTGCGGGCTGCGCCCCGCCGACTTCGCCGCGCTCACCGACTGGGCCGAGGAGAACGGGAGTTGAGACTCGCCGCACTGCACCGCCACCCGGTCAAGTCGCTGCTCGGCGAGGAGGTCGCCCGGGCCCGGATCGACGCGGGCGGCCTGGACGGCGACCGCCGCTACGCCCTGCTCGACCTCACCGACGGCCGGATCGCCAGCGCCAAGGAGCCCCGCACCTGGCGCCGCCTGCTCACGCTGCGGGCCGAGACGGAGGACGGCGGGGTGCGGATCACCGGCCCCGACGGCGCCGCACTCGACGACGCGGCGATCTCCGCCCTGCTCGGCCGCCCCGTCCGCCTGATCGAGGAGCGCCCGCCCGGGGCGACACTGCGCCGCTCCGTCCCCGAGCAGGTGCTCGCCGCCGGGATCGACGCCGAAGTTGAGTACACCGTGCAGGAGTTCGGCGGGGCGGCGGCGCCCGGCAGCTTCTTCGACTTCGCCCCGCTGCACCTGGTCACCACCGCGAGCCTGGCCGGTGCCCCCGCCGCCCGCTACCGCCCCAACCTGGTGATCGACCACGACGGCGAGCCGTACGCCGAGAACGCCTGGATCGGCCGCGAACTCGCCGTCGGCCCCCGCCTGCGCCTGCGGGTCATCGCCGCCACCCCGCGCTGCGCGATCCCCACCCTGGCCCACGGCGCCCTCCCCGCCGACCCGGAGGCGCTGCGCCGCCCCGCCCGGGAGAACCGGGTCCGGCCGCTGCCCGAACTGCCGCCGCTGCCCTGCCTGGGCGCCTACGCCCAGGTCGTCGTCCCGGGGACGGTGGAACCGGGGGACGCGGTCACGCTGCACTGACGGGGCGGCGGGCGCCCGGGAGTTGACGGCCGATCGGGCGGACGGCATGAACCGTCCGCCCCCGGGCACCCGAACCGGTACCAGCCGCCCGGCACCCCCGCCGACGGGGCGATCGGAACGGAGGGCGGGCGCGCCGGGTGCGGCGGCCGGGACGTTCCGCTTCGAAAGGACAGATCGGATGAGCAACCAGGTGATCTCCCCGCGCCGGGCGCTGCTGTGGCCCGTCTTCGTCTTCCTGGTGGTGTACGCCGTCTGGTTCGCCGTCTCGCTGGCCACCGGGCACTCGCTGGCCGCCGCGTTCTCGGCCCCGGTGCTGCTGCTCGGGCCGCTGATCGGCATCCTGGTGGCCCGCTACTACGGGGTGCGCAGGCGGGTGGCTAGCGCGCGGCGAGCGCGGCTCGCAGCGCGGTGAGGAAGGCGTCGGTGGTGGCCGGGTCGCGGACGGCCAGGCGCAGCCAGTCCGGGCCGAGGCCCGGGAAGGTGTCGCCGCGCCGCACGGCGTAGCCCGCTTCGCGCAGGCGGGCGCGGACGGCGTCGGCGCCCGCCAGCCGGACCAGCACGAAGGACGCGGCCGGGGTGCCGTGGACGCGGACGCCGGGGAGCGCGGCCAGCCCGGCCAGCAGGTGCTCGCGGTGGGCGGCGGTGGTGCGCGCGGCGCGGTCCGCCTCGGCCAGGGCGGCCGGGCCGGAGCAGAGTTCGGCGGCGGCCAGCGCGGGCGTGGAGACCGGCCAGAGCGGCTGCGCGGCGGCCAGCGCGGCCACCAGCGGGGCGGGGGCGAGCAGGTAGCCGATCCGCAGGCCGGCCAGGCCCCAGGTCTTGGTGAGGCTGCGCAGCACGACCACGTCGCCGGGCAGGTCGCGGACGGCGGCGAGGCTCTGCGGCTCGCCGGGGTCGGTGTCCATGAAGGCCTCGTCGACCACCAGGGTGCGGCCGGGCCGGGCCAGCGCGGCGAGGGCGGCGGCCGGGTGCAGGACGGAGGTGGGGTTGGTGGGGTTGCCGACCACCACCAGGTCGGCGTCCTCGGGCACCGCGCCGGGCGGCAGGCGGAAGCCCTGCTCGGGCGTCAGCAGGACCCGGTGGACGGGGTGCCCGGCGTCCCGCAGCGCCGCCTCCGGCTCGGTGAACTGGGGGTGCACGACCACCGCGCGGCGCGGTCGCAGCACCCGGGCGAGCAGCACGAAGCCCTCGGCGGCGCCCGCGGTGAGCAGCACCTCCGCGGCGGGCCGGCCGTGCCGGGCGGCGACGGCGGCGCGGGCGGCGGTGCCGTCGGGGTAGGCGGCCAGGTCGCCGAGGGTCGCGGCGAGGCGGGCGCGCAGCCAGGCCGGCGGGGTGCCGGTGCGGACGTTGACGGCGAGGTCGACCAGCCCGGCGGCGCGCACTTCGGCGTCGCCGTGATGGCGCAGATCGGGCTGCTGGTTCACCTGTTGTCCTCCTGGGGCGGTGCGGCGAGCGCGGCGGTGGCCGAGGCGGTGGCGGTGCGCGGGGCGAGCAGGCGTGCGCCGGGCCCGGCCGAGGCGAGCGCGGCGGCTTCGGCGACGCTGGGGGTGCCGACCGCGGCCGCGACCCGGGCGGAGCCGCCGGGCACCGGGACGGCGGCCAGCACGGCGGCCGGGTGACCGGTCAGCGGGACGCCCAACTCCCTTACTGCGGCCCGTAGTCCGGGTTCGTCGAGCTTGCCGTCCAAGGTGGCGGCCAAGGCGAGGGCGGTGCGGTCCAGATCGAGGGCGGCCAGCGCCGCGTCGACGGTGCGCAGCAGCTCGGCGGCGGGGGTGCCGCGCCGCAGTCCGAGGCCGAGCACCAGCCGCGGGGCGCGCGCCGGGGGGTCGGGTGCGCCGTCCGCCACGCCCGGCCTCCCGTCCGTTCCGCTCCGTGCCGGTCGTCCGCCGGGCCGCCTGGAATCCCACCATGTCGGTCCGAGCAGGGTCAATCGGGACAGGTGTGAGAAGCGTCGCCCGGTCGGCCGAAAAGCGTCGGCGGGGTGCCGGCGGCCCGCCAACCGTTCGCTTGTTCTTCATGTGTCAAAAGTCCCGGTGGCCACGGACTCCGCCCTAGCCTTTCGGGCGCTCCACCACCCCTGTCCGGCACCTTCCCCGCCCCCGGAGGACCTCCGAGATGTCCGCTCAGCTCAGCCGCCGCGCCAAGCGCCGCCTGACCGCGATCGGCAGTGCCGCCGCCCTCACCGCCGCCTCGTTCGGCCTGTGGGCCGCCACCGGCACCGCCGCGCAGGCCGCCGCGCTGCCCAGCCCCGACCACGTGATCGTCGTGGTGATGGAGAACCACGCCTACAGCCAGGTCGTCGGCAGCTCCAGCGCCCCGTACCTGAACAACACGATCAAGGCCGGCGGCGCCAGCCTGACCCAGTCCTACGGCCTGACCCACCCGTCGGAGCCCAACTACTACATGCTGTTCTCCGGCTCCAACCAGGGCCGCACGGACGACAGCTGCGTCGGCGTCGGCTCGAAGAGCGCGGCCAACCTGGCCTCCGAGCTGATCGCCGCGGGCAAGACCTGGGGCTCGTACAACGAGACCCTGCCCAGCCAGGGCTCCACGGTCTGCTCCAGCGGCAAGTACGCGCAGAAGCACAACCCGTGGTTCGGCTTCTCCAACGTGCCGACCAGCACCGCGTACACCTTCGCCCAGTTCCCCACCGACTACTCGACGCTGCCGAAGGTCTCCTTCGTGGTGCCGAACCTGTGCAGCGACATGCACGACTGCTCGGTCTCCACCGGCGACACCTGGATCAAGAACAACCTCGGCGGGTACGCCAGCTGGGCCAAGACCCACAACAGCCTGCTGATCGTCACCTTCGACGAGGACAACAGCCTCTCCGGCAACCGCATCCCGACCCTGGTCTACGGCCAGCACGTCATCGCGGGCTCCAGCACCTCCACCACCTACAACCACTACAACGTGCTGCGCACCCTGGAGGACCTGGCGGGCCTGAGCACCCACGCCGGCAACGCCGCCTCCGCCACCGACATCACCGGCATCTGGAACTGACGCCCGATGTACCTCGCGGACGCCCGCTCCACCAAGAGTGACCGCGCCGCGGCCGTCGTCCCGGGCACCCGCCCGGGGCGGCGCGCCGCCGTCCCCGGCACCGTGCTCGCGCTCGGCGCGGTCAGCCTGGTCACCGACGTCTCCTCGGAGATGGTCAGCGCGGTCCTGCCGCTGTACGTGGTCACCGCGCTGGGCCTGTCCCCGCTCGGCTTCGGCCTGCTCGACGGCATCAACAACGGCGTCGGCGCGCTGGTCCGGCTGCTCGGCGGCCACTTCGCCGACCGCGGCGGACGCGGCCACAAGCTGGTCGCCGGGCTCGGCTACGGCCTGTCCGCGCTCTGCAAACCGCTGCTGCTGCTGGTCCACACCCTGCCGCTGATCGGCGCCGTGCTGGCGGTCGACCGCACCGGCAAGGGCCTGCGCACCGCCCCGCGCGACGCGATGATCTCGCTGGCCACCGCGCCCGAGCACCGCGGCCGGGCGTTCGGCGTGCACCGCGCGATGGACACCACCGGCGCGCTGATCGGCCCGCTGCTGGCCTTCGCGGTCCTGCGGATCGCCGACGACCGGGCCGAACGGTCCTCCTACGGCGCGGTGTTCACGGTCTCCGGCTGCGTCGCGGTACTCGGCGTGCTGCTGCTGGTGCTGTTCGTCCCGGCCCGGCCCACCCGGGACGGCCAGGCCGCCGCCGCCCCGACCGGGCCCCGGCCCACCCTGCGCGACGCGCTCGCCCTGCTGTCCCGGCCCGCGCTGCGCCGGCTCACCCTGGCCGCCGTGCTGCTCGGCCTCACCACCGTCAGCGACTCCTTCCTCTACCTGCTGCTCCAGCGCCAACTCGACCTGCCCGCCCACCTGTTCCCGCTGCTACCGCTCGGCACCGCCGCGGTCTTCCTGCTGCTCGCCGTCCCGCTCGGCCTGGCCGCCGACCGGATCGGCCGCCGCACCCTGTTCCTGCTCGGCCACGCCGTCCTGCTCGGCGGCTACGCGGTGGTCCTCTCCCCGCTGCGCGGGCTGCCCGCCGCGGCACTGGTCCTGCTGCTGCACGGCACCTTCTACGCCGCCACCGACGGCGTGCTGGCCGCCGCCACCGCCGCCACCGTCCCCGACGACCGGCAGGGCGCCGGCCAGGCCCTGGTCGGCACCGGCCAGGCGCTGGCCCGCTTCACCTGCTCACTGGCCTTCGGCGCCGCCTGGTCGGTCTGGGGCCCCCGCCCCGCCCTCGCCGTCACCGCGGCGGCCCTCGCCGCGACCGCCCTCGCCGCCACCCGGCTGCTGCGCCCCACCACCGGCCCGGCCGAGACCGCCTGACCGGCCGTCACCCGTACCGACCCGACCCCGTACCGACCCCCGCACCGACCCCCGCACCGACCCGCCCCGTACGCCCCGCATCCCCGCCCGGAGGGCACTGGCATGACCGCTCCCGCCGCCGTCGACCCCGACCCCGGTTCCGCCCCCGGCCCCGACGCGTCCGCGACCGCCCCCGACGGCCCCGCGTCCGTCCGGCGCAAGCTGCTGGTGCTGCTGCTCGCCGTGCTGCTGCTGGCCACCGTCGGCACCGTCGCGGTGCGGTACGCCGCGCAGCGCTCCGACCGCCGCGACCAGGAGCAGGCGGGCGGGCCGCCGGTGCACGAGGGGAGCGTCGCGCTGGACGCGTCCGGCGGGCGGCGGCTGCTGATCCGCAACCTGGCCTGGGGCCCGCACCGCGACGAGGTCGCCGCGGTGCCCGCCGACGACCCGGACGGGCCGCGCACCGCGTCCGGGGTCAAGTGCCTGCGCTTCCACGCCGCCGGCGGCACCGGCATCTGCCTGCAGGCCGAGCGCGGCGCGCTGGACGACACCTACCACGCCTCGGTGCTGGACTCCGCGCTGCACGAGGTCCGGCGCTTCCCCGCCCCGGGCATCCCGACCCGGGCCCGGGTCTCCCCGTCCGGGCACCTGGTCGGCTGGACGGTGTTCGTCAGCGGCGACTCGTACGCGGGCACCGACTTCTCCACCCGCACCGCGATCGTCGACACCCGCGACTGGACGTTCTACGACAACCTGGAGAACTTCCGGGTGATCCGGGACGGGCACCAGGTGCAGGCCGCCGACGTCAACGTCTGGGGCGTGACCTTCGCCGACGACAGCGGCTTCTACGCGACGGTCGCCACCGGCGGCCGGACCTACCTGGTCAGGGGCGACCTGGCGGCCCGCACGCTCACCACCCTGCACCAGAACGTCGAGTGCCCCTCGCTGTCGCCGGACGGCACCCGGGTCGCCTACAAGAAGCGGGTCGCCGACGCCGACCCGGCCGCCCCGTGGCGGCTGTACGTGCTGGACCTGGCCACCATGACCGAGACCGCGACCGCCGAGCAGCGCAACATCGACGACCAGGCGCTCTGGTCCGACGACCACACCCTGCTCTACTCGATGCCCGGCGACTACGGCTCCGACCTGTGGACCGTCCCGGCCGACGGCACCGGCGCGCCCGCGCTGCTGGTCCGCTCCGCGGTCGCCCCGGCCTACCTGGGCTGACGGCGCAACCATCCCGAGAGACTTGCAAATTGACGGCTTGACGGCCGGACCGGGTTCGGCGTCTTCGTGCCGGTCTCCTGGCGCGGCCCGGTCCTGCGCCTCCCGCACCGGCCGGGCGGGCCGGTCGCGGCGGCCCCGCTGCGGTGGATCACCGTGCTGACCGTGCTGACCGCGCTGACCGTGCTGACCGCGCTGACCGTGCTGACCGCCGCCGCCGGGCCGGCCGGCCTGCACCGCCGTGACCTGGGCCGACCGGCCGAATACCCGGACCGGAGCTAACCGGCGGCGGGCGCCGGCGGGTCGGGCCAGAAGAACGTCCGGTCGTAGTCGGCGGCGACCAGGCGCCGGACCGCCTCCGCGAAGCCGTGGCCGACCCGCTGGAAGCCGGCGTCGCCGACCAGCAGCACGTCGCCGTCCTCGGCGAGCAGCAGCGCCTCCTCGGTGCCGAAGGCGGTGCCGACCAGGGCCACCTGCTGCCCCAGGCGCCGGGACCAGATCCCCACGCTGCGCGGGAAGGCGTGGGTGGACTCCAGGGTCGGCCCGGTCGCGGTGGTCAGGGCCGTCTCGGCGCCGCGGAACCGCCAGGTCACCGTCAGCCCGCCCCAGGCGGCCAGGAACTCCCGCAGCCGGTCGGTGACCTGGTAGCCCTCCTCGGCGTAGTCCGCGCACGCCCGCTCCGGGTCGAACGGGTGGACCTCGACCTCCGCCGCGCCGCCCAGCGCCTCCCGCAGGGCCGGGACGCCCGTGCGCCCGTCGGTGCCGCTCATCCGGTCAGTACCTCGCCTCCGAAGTGGGGGACCCAACTTCCGCAGTTCTCGCACATCTTGAACTTCTTGCCCTTGGTGTTGACGGTGACCAGGTCGATGTTCTTCGGGTCCGCGCCGTCCTTGGCCGCGTTGGTGAACATCCGCGGCTCGCCGCACACCCCCGGCGGCCGGCCGTCGGTGCGCTGCGACTCGGCGGGCATCGCCTCGTTGACCTTCTGGTGGTGCCCGGTCTCCGGGCCGCTCTCACCGTAGTAGGTCCTGCCGGTGGTGCGGTCGCGGCCCACCGTGTAGGCGCCCGGCGGCGTCTCGTCCTCGCCGAGCCCGGCGGCGACCTGCTGGGCGCGTTTCTTGCCCAGCTCCATCAGTTCCTTCTTGAGGTCGCCGGACGCCTCCGGCATCAGGCCGAGCGGGTCGGCCCAGGTGTGCGGGTTGTGGACGTACGCGTGCGGGTTGGGCGCGGGGCTGAGGCCGAGCGGGTCGGGGCTGGTGTAGCGGGCCGTCTCGGGGTCGTAGTAGCGGTTGAGGTTGTAGTGGAGCCGGGTCTCCGGGTCGAAGTACTGGCCGGGGAAGCGCAGCGGGGTGTACGTGGTGCTGTCGCCGGGCCAGGTGGTGTGGCCCCACACGGTGGGGGTGGCCCGCCAGGCGATGGTGTCGGTGGCCGGGTCGACGAGTTCGGTGGGGGTGCCGACCAGGTCGGTGACGATGGCGAAGAAGCGCCGGTCGACCTGCTCCCGGTCGGTGATGGTCTCGGTCTGGGCGAGCGGCTGGAGGCCCTTGTGGTCCCAGCTGAGGGTGTGCGGGCCGGGCAGGTAGGGCGCCGAGGTGGTCTGCTCGACCAGGACGGAGCCGTCCCAGGTGAACTCGGTGCGCTCCTCGACGGTGGTCCCGTCGGCGGCCAGCCGGTGCTTGGCGGTCCGCCGCCCGAACGGGTCGTACAGGTAGCGCCAGCGGGTGCCGTCGGGGGTGGTGACGCCGGTGAGGCGGTCCTCGCCGTCCCAGCTGTAGTGCCAGGTGTCGGGCTTCCGCGACAGCCGGGTGACCTGCCGCAGAACGGTGCGCCCGGCGGCGTCGTGCTCGTAGCGGACCCGGCCGGCGGCGGTGAGCCGGGTGCCGGTGTGGACGCGGGTGCCGCGGGCGGCCTCGGTGGCGCCGGTGGCGGGCCAGTCGGCCTCGGTGAGGTTGCCGACCGGGTCGTAGGCGTAGCTCTCGGTCCAGCCCTCGGCCCGGACGGCGGTGACCCGGTCGGCGGCGTCGTGCTCGAAGGTGCGCAGGCCGTTCAGCCGGTCGTCGACGCCGGTCAGCAGGCCGTCGGCGCGGTAGGCGTAGTCGCGGCGCTGCAGGACGTCCCGCTCGGAGCGCAGGATCTGGCCGGTCAGCCGGTGCTCGGTGTCCCAGCTGCTGGCCAGGATCAGCCGTTCGCCGAGGGAGCGTTCGAGTTCCCGGCCGACCTCGTCGTAGCGGAACTCCAGGGTGCCGGCGGCGGTGGCCAGCGCGGTCCGGCGGCCCTCCGGGTCGTAGGCCCAGTCGCTGGCGTGGCCGGCCGGGGTGGTGCGGCGCACGCTGCGGCCCAGCGGGTCGCGGGTGTGGGTGAGGGTGCGGCCGTCGACCGTCTCGGTGAGGACGCGGCCCAGCGCGTCGACGGTGCGCAGCACCTCGGCGTCCGGTCCGGTGGCCCGCAGCAGGTGCCCGGCCGGGTCGTAGGCGTAGGTGGTGGCGGCCCCGTCGACGTCCTTGGCGACCACCTGCCCCAGCAGGTCGTAGGCGTAGCGGACCAGGCTGCCGGTCGGGGTGGTGCGGGCGACCACCTGCCCGGCCGCGTCCAGCTGGTAGCCGACCGTCCGGCCGTCGAAGTCGCGCTCGCCGACCAGCCGCCCGGCGGCGTCGTACGCGTAGCTCCACCGGCGGCCCAGCGGGTCGGTGACGGCCACCAGGTTCATGTCGGCGTCGTAGTCGAAGACCAGCCGGGTGCCGTCGGGGTCGGTCCGGGCGGCGACCGTCTCGAACGGGGTGTACTCGTACCTGGTGGCCCGGCCCAGCCCGTCGGTGCGGACCAGCAGGTTGCCCTCGTCGTCGTACGTCCAGGTCTCGGTGGTGCCGTCGGGCGCGGTGCAGGCGCGCAGCCGGCCCTCGGGGGTCCACTCCAGCCGGGTGACGGCGCCCAGCGGGTCGGTGACGGCGGTGATCCGGCCGAAGGCGTCCCGCCGGTAGCGGGTGGTGGCGCCGTCCCGGTCGGTGATCTCGACCGGGAGGCCGGCCGGGTTGCAGCGCACCAGGGTGGAGTGGCCCAGCGGGTCGGTGACGGCGGCCAGGTGGCCGTCCTCGTCGTACCGGTAGCGGGTGGTGGCGCCGGTCGGCTCGGTGACCGAGGTGCGCCGGCCGGCCGCGTCGTAGGTCTGGCGCCAGGTCAGGCCGCCCGGCCGGGTGATCTCGGTGGGCAGGCTGGTGTCGCCGAAGTACGCCGCGGTGGACCGCTCGCCGTCCGGGCGGGTGACGGCGGTCAGGTCGCCGACGCCGTCGTGGGCGAAGTGCGTGGTGCGGCCGAGCGGGTCGGTGCGCGACAGCAGCCGGTCGTGCGCGTCGCGTTCGAAGCGGGTGGTGTTCCCGAGCGGGTCGGTGATCGCGGTGATCTGGTGGCGCTCGTTGACGGTGTAGGTGGTGGTGTGCCCGAGGGCGTTGGTCTCCGTGGTGGTCCGCAGGCCGGTGTCCGGGTCCGGTTCGCCGTACCCGAAGCGGAAGCGCAGGGTGCCGTCGGCGGCGCCCTCGTCGGTGACCCGGTCCCGGGCGTCGTAGCTGTAGCGGTACTCGGTGCCGTTGCGGTCGGTCCAGGCGGTGATCCGGCCGGCGGCGTCGTTGCCGAACCGCAGCGGCTTGCCGGAGGAGTCGTAGACCGAGCTCAGGTGCCCGTCGGTGTAGCCGTACCGGGCCAGCAGCAGGTCGCGGCCCTCCTCGCCCGCGCCGGCCAGGCGCAGCGCGGTGATCCGGCCGCCGTCGACGGTCACCAGCACCTGGTAGCCGCCGGAGTGGGTGAGCGAGAGCGGGACGCCGTCGGCGTCGTGGACGAGGTCCACCCGGTGGCCGGAGCGGTCCCGGACGGCGGTCAGCAGGGCGACGTCCCCGGCCGGGCGGCGGGTGAACTCCTTGACCAGGCCCCCGGCGCGGTCGGTCAGCGTGTAGCCGCCGCCGTCCGGGGCGAGCGCGAGGTCCAGCCGGGCGCCGGCGCCGGCCTGGCTGGGCTCGCCGGGCGCGGGGTGCGGGTACGCCTGGGCGGTGCGGTCGGGGGTGAGGTGGACGACGCCCTCGGCGTCGATCTCCAGCCGCTCGTCGAAGGTGCAGGCCCACGCCGGGCCCATCCACCAGCCGGCCCGGTGGTCGGACTCGTAGGAGCGCTTGAACAGCAGCGGCAGCGCGCCGGGCAGGGCGACGTCCTGCTGCTCGATGAACATCACGCCGGTCGCCACGTCGACCGGCTCGCCGCCCTGGCAGCGTGACTCGGGCGGCCGGCCCGGCCGGTGCGGGTCCGCCACCCGCTCGCGGCCCCGGCCCTCGTTGTGCGGGGCGGACCCGCGCCCGCCGCCGCCCGAACGGGGGTGCGGGACGCCGTCCCCGCCCTCGCCCTTGAGGATCTTCTCCAGGTCCTTGACGTGCTTCTGTTCGATCTCGCGGGTGTTCCTGGCGACGGTCCTCAGGTTGTCGCCGGCCTTGCGGTAGAAGGACTTCAACGCCTTGCCGGCGTCCTCGGCGAGTGTCCTGCCGAGCTTCTGCGCGCCGTGTTCGAGTGCTCTGACGATCCGGTTGCTCACTCGAAGCTCACTCCCGCGATCTTCGACTGGAAGACCTGGGCGTGGCCGGCGACGGTCTCGGCGTGGTCGTGCATGGTGCGGGCGTGTTCGTCCAGGGCGTCCGGGTCGATGCGGAAGCCGGTGCCGCCCGCGCCGCCGGCGGAGACGCCGAGCGCGCCTTCGGCGGCCTGGAAGACCATGCCCTGGACGGCGTTGGCGACGGTGTCCACCAGCGGGTTGATGGCGGCTTCCACCACCTGGCCGATGACGTACTGCTCCAACTGCTGTTCCAGGTAGTTGATCAGGCGTTTGGCGGCCTCCTCGATCAGGAGCACCGCGGCTTCGGCCGCGCCGAGGGTGGCGATCGCGGCGGCCTGGTCGGCGACGAACGCGGCCGCCAGCGCGACCAGTTCGGCGATGGTCTCCACCTTCATCGCCACGATCACGTCCGCCGCCGCGTCCAGTGCCTGCGCCACCACGTGGCAGGCCTGGACGAGTTCGTTCAGGTGCTGGTCGGAGACGGCCGCCCACTTGGCGAGCAGCGCCTCGTAGGAGGCGCCCTCGTAGGCCTGGCCCAGCTGCTGGATCGTCGCCGTGGACTGCTGGTGCGAGGCGTCCACGTTCTCCGCGAACTCCCGCACGTGGCCCGCGAACTCGCGGACCTTGTCCTCGTTCACCGTCGGCCAGTTGATGCCGATGATCGAGAGGAAGTCCACCACCTCGCCGGGCAGTTCGATCGCCATGGTGCCCCCGTTTTCCTGACCTGCACGTGTGCGTGAGTGTCAAAATACCCGGACGTACCGACCGGCGGAACGGTTGCCCGGCGGCGCGGGCGCCGGTGCGGCCGGTCAGCCGGTTGCCCAGCCGGTCCGGTCAGCCGGCGGCGCGGACGGTCGTTCAGCCGGTCAGCCGGTCAGCCGGCCGGACGGACGGTCACCACCGGCTCGTGGCGGACCGGGAAGTTCACCGAGGAGGCGATGAAGCAGTCCCGGGACGCCGGGCCGTGCAGGGCCAGCGCCTGGGCGCGCATCGACTCCTCGGCGACCTCGATCCGCGGGCGGAGCACCACCTCGGTGAACCGGCCGCCGTTGCCCTCGGTGCGCATGGTGCCGGTGGAGTCGTCCGCGTAGGAGCGGACCACGACGCCGTTGACCGCGCAGTGGTGCAGGTAGGAGAGCAGGTGGCACTGGGCCAGCGCGGCCAGCAGCAGCTGCTCCGGGTTCCACCGGGAGCGGTCGCCGCGGAAGGTCGGGTCGGCGCTGCCCAGGACGTCCGGCAGGCCCTCGGCCGAGACCGTGTGGTCCCGGGCGTAGGAGCGGTAGTGGTCGGTGCCGGTGCCGAGGTCGCCGGTCCACTCGACCCGGACCGCGTAGTGGTGGTCGTGGGAGAAGGCCATGCGGGTCACTCCGTGTCGTCGGGCGCGGCCGGTCGGTCGGCCGCGCAGGTGTCCAGGACGTGCCGGCGGGCCGCCGCCGCGGCGGCGGCCCCGTCCCCGGCGGTGATCGCGGTGAGCAGGTCGCGGTGCTGGGCGTCGACCAGGGCGGTGCGGCCGGGCGGGCCGAGGGTGCGCCGGGTGGAGACCTGGATCTGGTCCCACAGCCGGTCCAGGCTGTGCAGCGCCACCGGGTTGGCCGCCAGCTCGGCGACCCGCCGGTGGAAGGCCCGGTTCAGCCGCACCGCCGCGGTCAACTCCCCGTCCACGGTGGCCCGGTGGGTGCGGTCGGCGAGCGCGGCCAGGTCGGTCAGCTCGGCCGGGGCCAGCCGCCCCGCCCGCTGCCGCTCGGCCGCCAGCTCGGCCGTCAGCGCCTCCAGCGCGGCCCGCACCCGGTAGACGTGCACCAGCTCCGCACCGTCCAGCCGCACCACCCGCACGCCCCGCCCGGCCGGGGCCAGCAGCCCGTCCGAGGCCAGCGCCCGGAACGCCTCCCGCACCGGTGTGCGGCTCACCCCCAGCGTCCCGGCGACCTCCACCTCGCCCAGCCGGGAGCCCGGCGGGTAGTGGCCGTCCAGGATCAGTTCCCGCAGTCGCACGCGGGTGCTCTCGGTCTGCACCGGGCCAGCGTAGAGCGCTGCATGCATTGCATGCAATGACCATGTGCCTGCGGCACAGCCGCAGGTGGGGAACTCGGTGGGGCGCCGACGGCCCGGTCCGCTATATTCGCGCAGCCTCGACCCGTTTCACTCGCAGGGGGGACCATTCATGCCGCTCGACCAGGAGGGCACCGGGAAGGACGGCCCGGCCGACGCCCGGGCCGACACCCGGGACGGCGCTCCGGCTGCCCCGCCTGCCCTCTCGCTGGAGAAGCCCGCCGCCGTGGCCGCCGAGGCCGCTGAGGCGGGGCCGGGGCCGGGGCCGGGAGCGCAGGTGGAGGCGGAGGCGGGCGCCGGGCCGACCGCTGAGGCCCAGCGGAGCGTCCCCGCCGTCTCCTTCGCGAAGCGCGACACCGCCGAGCCCGTCGCCGACGCCGTACCCGTCGCCGAGCCCACTGCGGATGCCGCCGCCGCGCCCGTCGCCCCGCAGCCGGTCAACCCATGGGCGATGCCCGCCCCCGGCGCTGCCCCCGAGGCGGCCGCCGCGGCTCCCGCTCCCGTGCCCTCGCCCGCTCCCGTGCCCGCCGCCAACCCGTGGGCGGCCCCCGCACCCGGCGCCACGGCCCCCGCGGCCGGTGCGGCGGAGACCGGGGCGGCCGGGCCCGCCGCCAACCCGTGGGCCCCCGCCCCGGACGGCCGGCAGCCGTGGGGGAGCGGTGCCTTCCCGCCCCCGCAGGGCCCGTACCCCGGCCCGGGCCCGTACCCCGGCCAGGTGCTCGGTCAGGTGCCCGGCCAGGTGCCGGGTCAGTTCGGGGCGCCCGGCTACCCGGCGTTCCCGCAGCAGCGGTCGCTGTACACCAACGGGCTGGCCATCGCCTCGCTGGTGGTGAGCTTCCTGTGCTTCTTCGGCACCGCCGCCGTCATCATGGGCCCGATCGCGCTGCGCCAGATCAAGCGGACCGGCGAGCGCGGCCGGGGCCTGGCGGTCTCGGCCATCGTGATCGGCTCGATCTGGGCGGTGCTCTTCGCGGTGGTGCTGGTCGCCAACGCCCTCGACCCGGCCTCCGGGCAGGACGACGGCGACGGCCGCCCCACCTCCACCCGCAACGGCTCCGCGGTGGTGCCGGCCGCCTCCGCGCTGCGGCTGGAGGTCGGCGAGTGCTTCGACCTGGTCGGGACGCTGGTGACCAAGCGGATCGACTGCGCGCAGCCGCACAAGGGCGAGGTCTTCTGGACCGGCATCCCGGTCGAGACGGGCGACTACCCGTTCACGAGCGTGCTGGAGGACGAGGCGGAGAAGGGCTGCTCCGACCACGTCGACCAGTACGTGATGGACACCTGGACGCTCGGCGACTCGCTGGACTACCGCTACGTCTACCCCGACCGGAACAGCTGGGACGCGGTCGGCGGCCGGCGGCTGGTCTGCTTCTTCACCGACAGCGAGCCGCTCACCGCCCCGCTGCGCAAGGACCAGACCACCCTGACCTCCGACCAGCTGCACCTGCTGCTGGCCACCAACCAGTTCGACCGGGCCTGGGCCGAGGCCCCGAACGAGGACCTCGACGTCGCGGACGACCCGGCGGCGTTCCGCACCTGGGCCGACGGGCTGGCCGCCGCCGCCGACAAGCAGGCCGCGCTGCTCGCCGGGGCGCAGTGGACCACCGCCGACCGGAAGACCGTCGACCGGCTGGTGGGCGAGTCCAGGGAGGCCGCCCGGCACTTCCGGGCCGCCGGGAAGCTGACCGGCGCCGAGGACGTCGAGCGCGAGCTGACGGCCGGCTACCAGCACCTGGGCGACGACCTGATCCTCGACCTGCGGCGCGGGCTGGGCCTGGCCACCCACGACCAGGAGCCCGCCAAGCACCCCTCGAACCAGGCGGTCTGACCCCGCCGCGTCCCGCGCCGACCCGCCGGGGCCGGGTGACACCCCGTCACCCGGCCCCGGCCGCGTCCGGCCCAGGTCACCCGCCCGCGTCCGGGTTCAGCCCCGCCCGGCCGCCCACGCGGCGGCGTGCCGGACCAGCCGGGCGGGCAGCGCGGGCGCGCCGGTCCAGTGCAGGTGCAGGTAGGAGGCGTGCACCGAGCCGTGCAGGTGGCCCTCGGTGTGCGGGCCGGCGGGGGTGCGCCAGCCCCAGGCGGGGGACGGGCCGGCCGCCGGGTCGGTGGCGGTGCGGTGGAACTCGTGGCCGCGCACCCGGGTGCCGGCCGCCGCCAGCGGCGAGTCGGCGAGCGCCACCGCCTCCCGGTAGCCGAGGGTCAGCCGGGGCGTCATCCGGGCCGTGGAGTCCAGCACCCCGCACATCGGCAGGCCGTCCAACTCCCGCCCCAGGTACAGCAGTCCGGCGCACTCGCCGACCACCGGCGCGCCGCTCGCGGCCAGTGCGGCGACCGCCCCGCGCAGCGCCGCGTTGGCGCTCAGCTCGGTGACGTACACCTCGGGGAAGCCGCCGCCGATCACCAGCGCGGCCGTCCGCTCGGGCAGCCGCTCGTCGTGCAGCGGGTCGAACGGCACCACCTCGGCCCCGGCGGCGGCCAGCAGTTCGGCGTTCTCCGCGTACGAGAAGGAGAACGCCGCGCCGCCCGCCAGCGCGACCCGCGGCCGGGGCCCGGTGAGCGGCTCGACCTCGGCCGCCGGGTCCCAGGGCGCGGCGGACAGCGGCGGGGCGGTGCGGGCCAGCGCCAGCACCGCGTCCAGGTCGACCGACCGGCCGACCAGTTCGCCCATCTCGCGCACCGCCCGCAGCGCCTCCGCCGAGCGCTCCACGGCCGGCACCAGGCCCAGGTGCCGGGACGGCGTGTCGACCGCCCCGGCCCGGCGCACCGCGCCCAGCACCGGCACCCCGGAGCCCTCCTCCAGGGCCTCGCGCAGCAGCGTCTCGTGCCGGTCGGAGGCGACCTTGTTCAGGATCACCCCGGCCAGCCGGACCTCCGGGTCCCAGGACGCGAAGCCGTGCACCAGCGCCGCCACCGACCGGGACTGCGAGGAGGCGTCCACCACCAGCACCACCGGCGCCCGCAGCAGCTTCGCCACCTGCGCCGTGGACGCCAGCTCGCCCCGCCCGGCCGCCCCGTCGTACAGGCCCATCACGCCCTCGACCACCGCGACGTCCGCCCCGGCCGCGCCGTGCGCGAACAGCGGGGCGATCCGCTCCGGGCCGCTCATCCAGGCGTCCAGGTTGCGGCCCGGGCGCCCGGCGGCCAGCGCGTGGTAGCCGGGGTCGATGTAGTCCGGTCCGACCTTGTGCGGGGAGACCGCCAGCCCGCGCGCGGCCAGCGCCGCGATCAGTCCGGTGGCCACCGTGGTCTTGCCCGCGCCCGAGGAGGGTGCGGCGACCACCAGGCGGGGTATCACGTCGTTCAACTCGCTACCACTCGATACCGCGCTGGCCCTTGCGGCCCGCGTCCATCGGATGCTTCACCTTGGTCATCTCGGTGACCAGGTCGGCCAGTTCGAGCAGCGGCTCGGGCGCGTACCGGCCGGTCACCACCACGTGCTGGCTGCCCGGGCGGTCCCGCAGCACCCCGACCACCTCGGCCACGTCGATCCACCCCCAGTGCAGCGGGTAGGTGAACTCGTCCAGCACGTAGAACCGGTACGTCTCGGCCGCCAGGTCCCGCTTGACCTGCTCCCAGCCCTCCCGGGCCGCCTCCTCGGAGGACTCGATGTCGCGCTGCACCCAGGACCAGCCCGAGCCCATCTTGTGCCAGGCCACCGTGCCGCCCTGCCCGGACTCGCCGAGCACCCGCAGCGCGTTCTCCTCGCCGACCTTCCACTTCGCCGACTTCACGAACTGGAACACCCCGACCGGCCAGCCCTGGTTCCAGGCCCGCAGCGCCATCCCGAACGCCGCCGTGGACTTCCCCTTGCCCGGCCCGGTGTGCACCGCCGTGATCGGCAGCGTCCGCCGCTGCCGGGTCGTCAGCCCGTCGTCCGGGACGTTCTCCGCCACTCCCTTGGGCATACCGCTCACGCCGCCTTTCGCGTCGTCGTCGTCATGGTCGTCCGGGCTTCCCGCACCAGCGAGGCCACCCCTTCGGCCCGCAGCTCGTCCAGGCTCACCGCGTCACCGTTCAGGTGCGCCGCCAACTCCCTCGCCAGACCCAGCCGGACGGGGCCGGACTCGCAGTCCAGCACCACCGCGGCCACGCCCTGCGCGGCCAGCAGCCCGGCCGCCCGGCGGGCCCGCGGCAGCGCGTCCCGGCCGCCGGTGGCCCGGCCGTCGGTGACCACCACCAGCAGCGGACGGCGGTCCGGGTCGCGCAGCCGCTCCACCCGCAGCACCTCGTGCGCCCGCAGCAGGCCCGCCTCCAGCGGCGTCCGGCCGCCGGTCGGCAGCTGCTCCAGCCGGGCCGCGCCCACCTCCACCGAGGAGGTCGGCGGCAGCGCCAACTCCGCGTCCGCGCCCCGGAACGTCACCAGCCCGATCTTGTCGCGCCGCTGGTAGGCGTCCATCAGCAGCGACAGCACCGCGCCCTTGACCGCCGTCATCCGCTGCCGGGCCGCCATCGACCCCGAGGCGTCCACCACGAACAGCACCAGGTTCGACTCCCGCCCCCGGCGCACCTGCTCGCGCAGGTCGTCCCGGCGCAGCACCAGCGCCCGGCCGCTGCGCCCGCGCGCCGCCTGGTGCGGCGCCGCCGCGCGCAGCGTCGCGCTCAGGTGCAGCCGGGACAGCCGGCCCCGCGGGCGGCGGGCCCGGATGGTGTGCCCGGCCTCCGTCTCGGCGGGCGAGCGCCGTCCCTGGGCGCCCCGGCCGGTGCCGTCCACCTTGAACAACCGGGTGCGGTACGGCTGGTCGGCCGCCACCGGCGCCGACTCCCGCCCGCCGCCCGGGCGCTGCCGCGGCGGGGCGGGCGCCTCGGTCGAATCCTCCCGCGCGGGCAGGTCGTCGGGACCGGACGGTTCCGGCGCGCCGCCACCGCCGTCCGGACCGCCGCCGTCGCCGTTGTCCGGTCCGCCGTTGTCCGGTCCGCCGCCGTCCGGGCCGTCGTCCTCCGGCGGGCCCTGGGGCTCCTCCGGCTCCTCCGGCCGGTGCTCGGCCAGCGTCCGGTCCAACTGCTCCTCGTCCAGTCCGGGCGCGTCGAACGGGTTGCGCCGCCGCCGGTGCGGCAGCGCCAGCCGGGCGGCGGTGCGGACGTCCTCCTCCCGCACCTCGGTGCGGCCCGCCCAGGCGGCCAGCGCCACCGCCGTGCGCGCCATCACGATGTCCGCCCGCAGGCCGTCCACCTCGAACGCCGCGCACACCGCCGTGATCTGCCGCAGCGCCAGGTCGGACAGCTCCACGCTCGGCAGCAACTCCCGGGCGGCGGTGATCCGTTCGGCCAGTTCCCGCTCCCGGTCGGCCCAGCGGGCCGCGAAGCCGGTCGGGTCGGCGTCGTAGCCGAGCCGCCGGCGCACCACCTCGGCGCGCTCGTCCGCGTCCCGGGTCGCCGCGATCTCCACCGTCAGGCCGAACCGGTCCAGCAGCTGCGGACGCAGCTCGCCCTCCTCCGGGTTCATCGTCCCGACCAGCAGGAACCGCGCCGCGTGCCGCACCGACACGCCCTCGCGCTCCACGTACGAGCGGCCCATCGCCGCCGCGTCCAGCAGCAGGTCCACCAGGTGGTCCTGGAGCAGGTTCACCTCGTCGATGTACAGCACCCCGCGGTGCGCCTTCGCCAGCAGGCCCGGCTCGTACGCCTTCACGCCCTCGGCCAGCGCCCGCTCCAGGTCCAGCGAGCCGACCACCCGGTCCTCGGAGACGCCCACCGGCAACTCCACCAGGAACGCCGGCCGTTCGTCCTCGCCCGCCCCCGCGTGCGGCCCGTCCGGGCACTGCGGGTCCACCGCCGCCGGGTCGCAGGCGAACCGGCAGCCCGCCACCACGTCGATCGACGGCAGCAGCCCCGCCAGGGCCCGCACCATCGTCGACTTCGCGGTCCCCTTCTCGCCGCGCACCAGCACCCCGCCCACGGCCGGCGAGACCGCGTTCAGCAGCAGCCCCAGCCGCAGGTCGTCCATGCCCACGATCGCCGTGAACGGATAACGGGCCTCGGTCACTTGGCACTCCCCATCTCCAGTGGGGCCGGAGCCCCGGGCGGCACGAACGGCAGACCCGCCGGTGCCCCGTTCTCGATCAGCTTCCACAGCGCGTCCGTGTCGGCGTGCTCCGCGACCAAGTCGCCCAGCGCGTCCAGCCGTCGCTCGCGGGCGGCGGCGAAGGAGGTGTCCGGCGCCGGGACGAAGGACCGCCCGGCGGCGCGGGCCGCCTCGGCCAGGAACGCCCGCCGGAACGCGTCGTTCTCCAGCACGCCGTGCCAGGTCGTCCCCCACACCGCGCCGGTGCGGCAGCCGTCCAGCGGCCGGCCGGCGGCGTCCGCGACGAACGGCTCGCCGCCCTCCACCGCCACCACGCCGTGGTGGATCTCGTACCCCTCCACCCGCTCGCCCAGCGCCACCCCCGACGGCCGGGCCAGCACCTTCTCGGCGCCGAACACCACCCGCACCGGCAGCAGCCCCAGGCCGTCCACCGCACCGGCCTTCGACTCCACCTCGTCGAGGATCTCCCGCCCCAGCATCTGGTACCCGCCGCACACCCCCAGCACCGGCAGCCCCGCCGCGACCCGGTCCGCCAGCGGCTCCGCCAGCCCCTGCGCCCGCAGCCAGGCCAGGTCCGCGACGGTGGCCCGGGTGCCCGGCAGCACCACCAGGTCGGCGTCGGCCAGCTCCTCCGGGCGGGTCGCCCAGCGCACCAGCACGCCCGGCTCCTGCGCCAGCGCGTCCACGTCCGTGAAGTTCGACAGCCGGGGGAAGCGCACCACCGCGACCCGCAGCACCTGCGCCCCCACCGGGGCGCCCGCCGCCGGGCGCGCCGCGACCGAGGCCAGGTCCAGCGAGTCCTCCGCGTCCAGCCACAGCCCCTGGAGCATCGGGAACGTCCCCAGCACCGGGCGGCCGGTCAGCTGCCGCAGCATCTCCAGGCCCGGCGCCAGCAGCCGGGCGTCCCCGCGGAACTTGTTGACCAGCCACCCCGCGACCAGCGACTGGTCGTCCGGCGACAGCAGCGCCAGCGTCCCGAACATCGACGCGAACACCCCGCCGCGGTCGATGTCCCCGACCACCACCACCGGCAGCCGGGCCGCCGAGGCCAGCCCCATGTTGGCGATGTCCCGGTCCCGCAGGTTGATCTCCGCCGGGGAGCCCGCGCCCTCGCACACCACCACGTCGAACCGCGACCGCAGGTCCGCCAGGCACTCCAGCGCCCGCTCCAGCAGGACGGGCTTGCGCTCCCGATAGTCCAGCGCCCCGACCTCCGCGACCGCCCGCCCCAGCAGCACCACCTGGCTGCGCCCGTCGGCCCCCGGCTTCAGCAGCACCGGGTTCATCGCCGCCTCCGGCGCCACCCCCGCCGCCTGCGCCTGCATCGCCTGCGCCCGCCCGATCTCCGCCCCGTCGACCGTCACGAAGGAGTTCAGCGACATGTTCTGCGCCTTGAACGGCGCCACCCGCACCCCCTGCCGGGCCAGCCACCGGCAGATCCCCGCCGTCACCACGCTCTTCCCCGCATCCGAGGTCGTACCGGCCACCAGCAGCGCGCCGTTCACGGCAGGACTCCTTCACAACGGAGGGGACGGAGGGGAAGAGGGGAGGGCGGTCGGCCGGAGTCCCGGGCCGCGGCGGCCGGGGCCGCGGGCCGCCGGCGGCGCGGTGGCTCGTCCGGCACGGGCCGGGGGTGCGAGGAACCGCGGGAAGCGGGCACCCTCCGGCGCCCCGAGGAGGCGGGGGAGGCGGGGGAGGCGGGCGGTCCGCCGAGACGTGCCGGGGCCGGAGCCGGTCGCACCGCCCGCGCGCGCCGCGCGCTCGGGCTCACCCGCGCGCTCGGGCTCACCCGCGCCGCCCGGCCAGGACGGCCCGCGCGGCGAGCGTCGTGGCGAGGGCGAGCGCGCCGACCCGGCGCGAGAGGCGGCAGGCCCGTTCGATGTCGGGGGCGCCGACCGGCGGCAGGTCCGCGCCGAGGACCGGTCGGTGCTCGACCCGCTCGCCGTAGCGCAGCGTCCCGCCCAGCCGGACGCCCAGCGCGCCCGCGAACGCGGCCTCCGCCTGGCCCGCGTTGGGACTCGGGTGCGCGGAGCCGTCCCGCCGCCAGACCCGCCAGGTCCGCCCGGGCGCGCCGGACGCGGCGACGGTGAGCAGCGCGGTCAGCCGGGCGCCCGGCCAGCCCGCGACGTCGTCCAGCCGGGCCGCGGCCCAGCCGAAGCGCCGGTAGCGCGCCGACCGGTGCCCGACCATCGCGTCCAGCGTGTTGACGGCCCGGAAGGCCAGCAGCCCCGGCACGCCCGCGACGCCGCCCCACACCAGGGCGTTGACCACCGCGTCGGCGGTGTTCTCGGCGACCGACTCGACCACCGCCCGGGCCACCTGCCGCTCGTCCAGGCCGGACGGGTCGCGCCCGCACAGGTGCGGCAGCCGCTCCCGGGCCCCGGCCAGGTCGCCGTCCGCCAGCGAGCGCCCGATCGTCCGGGCCTCCCGGGTCAGCGACGTTCCGCCCAGCACCGTGAAGGCCGCCGCGGCGGCCAGCGCCCCCGCCGCGAGCGGCGAGCGCCGCACCGCCCGGACGGCCAGCCCCGCGCCGCCCGCGACCGCGCCGACCGCGAGCGCGGTGTGCAGCGCCCCGGCCCCGCGGTGGTCGCGCCACAGGCGGCGCTCCAGCCGGGCCGCGGCGGTGCCGAACAGGGCGACGGGGTGGCCGCGCCGGGGATCTCCGAACCGGGCGTCCGCGAGGTATCCCGCGGCCGCGCCCACCAGGTACGGGGCTGCCCCCATGGCGTTGTGTCCTCACTCAGGGTCCGCGCCCTGGATCGACGGAACGGGGGCCAGAGTCTCCTGACTTCCGGTCACCCCGCGCGGGGTGTTCCGGTCACAGTGGCGGGACCGCGCCGGACTCGCACCGGCTTCCTCTGCTTGCCTCCGTTTGGCCCGAAGATCCCACCACGCCCGCTTCGGGGCAGTCAACCGAGCCGGCGGAGGGTTTGGTCACACCCCGCACCGGGCGCCGCCGGACGGGCCGCCGGGGCCAAGGCGCCAGCTCAGGCGGGGTGCGCGGCGGGCGCGCCGCCGCTGTCCTGGTCGCCCGGACCGTCCGGGCCGTCCGGGCCGTCGCGCAGCGAGCGGACCATGCTCCGCAGGCTCCGGAACGCGTCCGACCGCTCGGCCTCGGTCATGCCCGCCAGCATCCTGACCTCGACGGACCGGACCGCCGCGCTCGCCCGCTCCAGGCTCCGCCGCCCCCGGGGGGTGAGCCGGGCGGGCAGGGCCTTCCCGACCGGGGGCTCCGCGGGCCTGGTCACGTAGCCGTCCCGTTCCAGGTTCTGGAGCAGCACGTTCATCGACTGCCGGGTCACGAACGCGCCGCGCGCCAGCTCGGAGTTGGACAGGCCCGGCCGCTGGGCCAGCAGTTCGAGGCAGGAGTAGTGCGTCACCGTCATGCCGAGCGGCCGCAGCACCTCCTCCATGGCCGAGCGCAGGACGCTCGACGCCTCCTTCAGCAGGTAGCCCAGTGAGCTGTCCAGGTCGATGCCGGGGCCGGTGCCGCTTTGACTCATGTCAGCAGTCTGACATACGTTGGTGCGTGTCAGGAATCTGACACAAAGGGAAGGAGCACCGCCATGCCCGCCACCGGCCCCGACTTCATCTCGCTGCAGGCCCGCGACCTCGCCGCCTCGCAGGCGTTCTACGAGCGCTACCTCGGCCTCGTCCGCTCACCCGCCGGGCCGCCGCACGCCGTCGTCTTCGCGACCCGGCCGATCGCGTTCGCCCTCCGCGAGGTCGTCCCCGGCACCGACCTCGACTCCGCCGCCCGGCCCGGCATCGGCACCGCGATCTGGCTGCACGCCACCGACGTCCAGGCCGTCCACGACGCCCTCGCCGCCGACGGCCACACCATCGTCTCCGCGCCGATCGACGGCCCCTTCGGCCGGACCTTCACCTTCGCCGACCCCGACGGCTACCACGTCACCCTCCACGACCGCACCTGAGACCGCGTCCGACCGGCCGGCGGCTGATCCGGCGGGAGCGGGGGATGGCCCCCACACGCCAACTCGCTAGCCTCGACGCATGATTACCTGCGTAGTGGAGTACGTGATCGATCCGGCGCAGATCGAAGCATTCGAGAGGTTCGGGCGTCGCTGGATGGAGCTGGTCAACCGCCACGGCGGCACGCACCACGGCTACTTCCTGCCGGCGGAGGGCGCCAGCGACAAGGCGCTCGCCCTCTTCAGCTTCCCCAGCCTCGCAGCCTACGAGCAGTACCGGACCCTGTTCGGCAAGGATCCCGATTTCATCGAGGCGGACCACATCAGAGACGACAGCGGCTGCGTCCTGCGCTACGAACGCACCTTCATGCGCCCGCTCCTGCCCGACCCCTCCCCGTGACCCGGGACGGACGTCCTCCCGCGTCCCCGCAGCCGCACGGCCCGGCGCCGGCGCACCGCCGGCCTCGGCCGGTGCCGCTCCTGCCCGACGGACTGACAGATCCCGGCCGCCCCACCGGCCGGACCGTCCACGATCCGACCGGGGCGGTCGCCGGCAGCCCGGTGTCCGCGCCCGCATCCGCGAGGATCTCCTGGGCCGGTTCGAGGCAGGTTCGAGGCGGGTTCGAGGCCGGTTCGAGGCCGGTGGAGGACAGGCGGGGCAGACTGCGGAGGAACACCTCCGGATGGCCGTGCTGCCGCAACCGGCGCACGTCTTTGCTGGACATCCGGATGCCGTTCCCCAGCTGCCACCCCCGGCTCGGCAACCGGTCCGGACGGCCCGCGAAAGAGGTCCCGGGCAGCGGCGGCGCTTGCCCCGGGACCGTCCCGGCACCGTGCGTCCGGGACGGACGCCGCCCGGTCGGCGCCGTGGGCGATCGTCCGTTTCGTGAATTCCCCGCTGCGCTGCCGGAGCCGGGATTCCTCGTCGTGGTACAGCTCCAGGGCGTCGAGGAACACGCCGTCGCGGGCATGCGCGCCGGAAGCGCCGGAAGCGCCGAGCCAGGTCGAATTTCCCGCGCAGGACCGCCACCCGGGCGACGTCCTCCAGGGCGTTCACCGGCGGCCTCCCCTCCCCGTGGGTGCGGTCGCCGGCCGTGATCCGCTCGACGGCCGCCACCCGTGCGACCACGTCCGCTCGACCACCGGGCGCTCTTGCCGCGCGAACCGCGTACAGCAGCCAAGCGCCGGACCCGAAGGTCATCCGCGCCCGGTGAATCCCGGGTGCGACGACCGCGCCGTCCCGTCACCCGCCGCGCCGCCCCGATTCGCCGTCCGTCCTGCGGGCAGGTGGACTGGGAGGACAGGACCGCCAGGACCCGGGAGACCGCCATGCGTTGGGGAACCGCCGCCGTCGTCGCAGCCGCCGCCGCAGGAACCGGAGCGGCGGCCTTCCTGCTGCTCGGCCGGAGAGTGTCGGACCGGGTGGTGCGCCCCGGCCCGGCGCGCGGGGGGTTCGGGCCCGCGCCGGTGAAGGTGAAGGTGCACGCGCTGGGGCCCGGGCGGGTGGTGCTGACCGCGACCCCGGACACCCTGCGCCCCGGCCACTACGCGCTGGAGTGGGGAGAGGGCGGCCACGCCGTGGTCGGCGAGGTGCTGGACGCCGCCGGCGACCGGGTGGTCCGGCGGCTGGAGCGCGCCGACGGCGGCACCCTGGCGGTCGGCACCGAGGTCCGGGTCACCCCGCGGGTGCTGCTCGGCGACCCGCGCACCGCCCTCGGCCTGGACTACGCGGAGGTCGCGGTGGCCGGCGAGCTCGGCGACCTCCCGGCCTGGCGCACCGCCGGCATCCGCGGCACCTGGGTGGTCCTGGTGCACGGCCCGGGCGCCGACCGCGAGCAGACGCTGCCGGTGCTGCCGCTGCTGCACGCGCTGCGGCTGCCCACGCTGTCCGTCAGCTACCGCGGCGACGCGGGCACGCCCGCCCCGCCCGACGGCCTGGGCCACTTCGGTGAGACCGAGTGGCAGGACGTCGACGTCGCCGTCCGGTACGCGCTCGCCCAGGGAGCCAACAAGGTGGTGCTGTACGGCTGGTCGGTCGGCGCGACCATCGCCCTGCACACCGCCGCCCGCTCCACCTGGCGCGACCGGATCGCCGGACTGGTGCTGGACTCCCCGGTGCTGGACTGGTCCGAGACCGTCCGCCGGGGCACCACCCGCAGCTGGTCGTCCCCCGCGCTCGGCGAACTCGGCACCCTCGCCGCCCAGGGCCGCACCGGCGTCGACCTCGCCGACTTCGCCCGGATCGCCTCCGGCGCCGACCTGGCCTCGCCCGCGCTGCTGCTGCACAGCCCCGACGACCCGGTCGCCCCGTGGAGCGCCGCCCGGCGCCTGGCCGAGGGCCGCGACGACCTGGTCAGCCTGCACCCGGTGCCGCACGCCGAGCACGCCGCGCTGTGGAACGCCGACCCGGACGGGTACACCGAGGCGCTGCGCCGCTTCCTCACCCCGCTGCTCTGAGCCCCGCTGCTCTGAGCCCTGCTCCCGTGCGCCCTCGCCGCCGGTGAGCCAGCCCCCGTCAGCCCCCGTCAGCCCCGCCGAACGCCGCCGCCGCGACCCCGCCGCGACCCCGTCGCGCGGGCGGGAACCGGAGCGCCGCCCCCCGCGTCTCCGTCTCGGAGCGGTCACGATATCCGCCATGTCCACGCCGAAAAGCGGAGTGATTCCTCCCGTTTCGCGGCGACTCGTCCCCCCACCGTTCGAGTCGTTCGGACATCGGGCCGAGACAGCGCGGCAGTCGATGTGACAGAAGGCCCGTACAAGGGGAAGACTGCACGGCGTGACGTCTCGGAACCCGCGCGACCGTGATGCCCCGCACCCGCCCCACCGCACCGGTGCGACGGTGACCCGTCTGCCCGGAACGGCGGCCGTCGGTCGTGCGGAGGGCACCCCACCCGCCGCCGCCACCCGCCGCCGGGTCCCCGCGAAGCCGGGGCGCGGCCGGGCGCCCGTGCCGGACGGCTTCCCCGCCCCCTCCGAGCTCGCCCCGCTGGCCCGCCGGATGCTGGCCGACGCCGTCCGCGTCGCCCGCTGGGCCGGCGAGCTCTCCGAGGTCGACAAGCGCGGCGAACTGCTCCCCGACGACGCCCGCGCCGCCGGGCGCGCCCTGGCGATGACCGTGGGCGCCGCCGCCAACGCCTGGGGCCAGGCCCTGCTGGTCGGCCTGGTCGAACTCCGCGACGGCGGTGCCGGCCCCGGCTGGCGGCTGCACGCCTGGGAGCACGACGATGAGGCGGTGGTCCGCGGCTGGTCCGCGCTGTTCGACGCCTGGACGCTGCTCGCCCCCGTCCCGCCCGCCGCGCTGCGCGGCGTCTTCGCCCAGTTGGCCGGGCAGGCCGTCGACCAGGCCCCCCAGCTGCTGTCCTTCCTGCACCTGGTGGACGGCCCGGTCGCCGACAGCGAACTGCTCGAACTGCTCCGCCGCGGCCTCGACGAGCGCCGCCTCGGCCCCAGCTCCGGCACCTTCCCGCTGTCGCCCGTCCCGCACGCCGCGTTCGCGGTCTCCGCCGTCCGCGGCACCTGCCGCGAGCCGCAGATCGACACCCCGCACTCGCCCGCCGACGTCGCCGCCGTGCTCGACTGGATGCTCGACGGCCTGGCCGCCGTCGGCGCGCTCGGCCGCCGCGACGAGGCCGCCGAGCTCTCCCCGCTCGGCCACTGGGCGGTCCGGGCCAAGCTGGAGGAGATCTGCACCGTCGCGCAGACCGCCGCCGGCCACATCGAGCAGAGCGCCGCCGAGCTGCTCAGCGCCTGCGCCGACTACAGCCCCGGCCCGGCCCGCGCCGAGTTCCGGGCCTGGGTCGCCGCCCGCCCCGCCGACCGCGCCGTCGCCGAACTGCTGGAAGCCGCCCGCGGCGAGGACGCGCTGGTCCGCGGCCTCGCCTTCGAGGCGCTGCGGGTGGTGGCCGGCTCCACCGCCGAGCAGGGCGTGCGGGGCGCGGTCGAGGAGGCCGTTCTGCGCCCCTACGCGCTGCTCTGGCTGGCCGAACAGCTGGACGAGGAGGGCGTGTCCCCGGCCGACGTGCTGGGCGCGGAGGACGCCGCCTGGCTGTGGGTGGACACCGCCGCCGCCGTGCTCGACCACGGCGAGACCGCGCTGCTGGTCGGCCACGTCGAGGGCGCGTCGGCCGGCGAGCCGGTCCGGCTGTTCCACCGGGCCCGCCAGTCCGGCCACCCGCGCGCCGCGAGCGTCCTGACGGCCGTCGCCTCGGTCCACCCCGACCCGGCGGTGGCCCGGGCCGCCCGCCGCAGCGCCTTCTCGGTGCACAACGGCGGCGCGTAGCCGCCTCTCCGCGAAGGGGAACGCGACGACAGCGCGGAACGCCAGAGCACGGAACGACACAGCGCGGAACGCCACAGCGGAAAGAGCCGCCCTCCCGGAAGTTCTCCGGGAGGGCGGCTCTCTTCGCGTACCGCGGGGGGCGTCAGCCCCGGTTCTCGGCCCGTCGCGCCCGCACCACGCCGACCTTCTCGCCGACCTTGCGGCGGATGACCAGCAGCGGCGCCATCGCGGCCAGCGCGATCTGGGCGACCGCGCCGATGTGCATCAGCGTGTCGCCGCCGGGCAGGCCCGCCGCCCAGGAGGCGAGGCAGCCGATGGAGACCACGATCCAGGCCAGCGTCGCGGTGGCGAGCAGGCCCTGCGGCTTGGGGTACTCGATCCGGCTGACCATCAGGTAGGCCACGCCGAAGATCATCAGCAGGCCGGGGACGAACGGCGGGTCGAGCAGCACGATGGCCAGCACGGTCATCGCGCCCATCGGGCAGGGCATGCCCTGGAAGATCCCGGGCCGCATCTTGACCGCCGAGAAGCGGGCCAGCCGCAGCACCACGGCCAGCAGCACGGTCAGCGCGATGAACGCGGACAGCTGCTGGTTGGAGCCGGGGGAGACCAGGCCCCACACCGCGACGAAGTAGGCCGGCGCGATGCCGAAGCTGATCAGGTCGGCCAGGTTGTCGAGCTCGGCGCCGAGCGCGGAGGAGCGCAGCTTGCGCGCCACCAGGCCGTCGAAGAGGTCGCACATGGAGCCGATCAGCAGCAGGGTGACCGCGGTGGCGGCGCTGTGCTTGACCGGGGCGGTCGACTCGTCGGTGAGGTGCGGCATCAGGATGCCCGTGGTGATCGAGTAGATCGCCAGGAAGCCGCAGACGGCGTTGCCGAGGGTCAGGAAGTCGGCGGTGGACAGGTGCTGGGGGGAGCGGGGGGCGCGCAGTTCGCGGTCCCGGGCCCAGCGTCGACGGCGGAGCTCGGTCGACTCTTCGTCGTCGAGCTCCATGAGGGTTTCCGGATCAGTCACGGTCAAGGCGAGTCACCCCGGCGGTGGTCTTCTGGCCGACCGTGACGCCGACCTCGACGCCCGCCGGCAGGTAGGTGTCGACGCGGGAGCCGAAGCGGATCAGACCGACCCGCTCGCCCTGCTCGACCTTGGTGCCGGCGTCCATGTAGGGGACGATGCGGCGGGCCACAGCACCCGCGATCTGCACCATCTCGATGTCGCCGAGCTCGGTGTCGAAGTGCCACACGACGCGCTCGTTGCGGTCGCTGTCCTTGTTGAACGCCGGGACGAACCCACCGGCGATGTGCTCGACGGACGTCACGGTGCCGGCCAGCGGCGCCCGGTTGACGTGGACGTTGAGCGGGCTCATGAAGATGGCGACGCGGGTGCGCCCGTCCGGCCACTCGTCGATGGACTGGACCACGCCGTCGGCCGGGGAGATGACTCGGCCGGCGCCGATCTCGCGCTCCGGGTCGCGGAAGAACCACAGCATGCCAGCGCTCAGGGCGCAGGCGGGCACGGCCGCCAGGGCCCACTTGCCGGAACGCCGGGTGAGGGCGGTCGTCACGGCGGCGGTGGCCAGCGTGGGAACGAACCAGGGGGTGGCACCGCGCGCGATGGTCACGCGGGGACGCCGACCCTCGGGTCCGGGACCCTGGGCGGAGGTGTGAGGGGACGGGCTGATGGGCATCGAGGACCTTTAGTCGCGGCCCGCGCGGGGACAGTGAATCGCCCCTGGACTGGGGGCCACCGCGGGGATCGAGTTGTGTGGACGGCTGCTGTCCGGGTGGATGCTATCGGGACCTGCCCGTATATGGGCAAGCCGCCTGCTAGTCGAACTGCGCCTGCCTGCTCGGCCGAGCGCCTGCTATGCATACGACCGTAACCGGAGCGGAGCCGGTTCCCCAAGAGGTGCCGGGTCACGGGTGATTCACGTCTCAGTGACGGCGGTGTGACACGCGGTGTGCGGAGGCGGGGGGGGGGGGGGGGGGCGGGCCGCCCCCCCCCCCCCCCCCCCCCCCCCCCCCCCCCCCCCCCCCCCCCCCCCCCC
>NZ_JBIVXY010000015.1:0-204793 GCF_044769485.1 Kitasatospora sp. NPDC090308
GGGGTTGCGCACAACACCGGGGGCCCCCCCCCCCCCGCCCCCGGGGGGGCCCCCCCCCCCGGGGGCCCCCCGGGGGGGGGGGGGGGGGTGTTGGGGGGGGGGGGGGGGGGGGGGGGGGGGCCCCCCCCCCCCCCCCCCCGGCCGCGTGCCCGGCGGCTCCCCGGGCCGCCGGGCACCCGGCCCTCAGCTCTCCGTCGCCCGGCGCAGGGCGGAGGCCAGCAGCGCCAGGTCCGTGGGCCCGTTGCCGAGTTCGCGCACCGGGCGGGGCGAGGGCGCGGCGCCGTGGTCCTCCAGGCGCTGGGCGACGACGGTGGGCCGCAGGGTCGCGGTGCGGGGGATGCGGCCGCTGACCCGGGCGCCCTGGAAGGCGGTGACCGCCCCGTCCGGGCGGCGCAGGTAGCCGCGGCCGGGCGTCGCCCCGGGGAGCGCGGCGGCGTCGGGCAGGTGGATCAGCAGGTCGGAGTCGCCGGCCTGCTCGGTGCGCAGCGCGATCCGCAGCTGGGCGGCCTCGTCCAGCTCGGTGCCGGCGGTGCTCTCGGGCGCGCCGGTCGCGGCGACCACGTGCACGCCGAGCCGGGCGCCGTGCACCGCGACGGCGGCGAGGGCGCGGGCGAGCGGACGGCCGCCGGGGGAGGCCGGGCCGAGCAGCGCGTCGTAGTCGTCGACCAGGACGACCAGCCGGGGCGGTGCCGCGTCGGCCGGGGGCGCGTCGGGGGAGCGGCGCGGTTCGACCACCCGGAGCGGCGCGGCCGGGTCGGCCGGGCCGCCGACCAGCGCCGGGGTCCGGGCGAGGGCGAGGGCCCGCCTGGTGTGCCAGTCGGTGAAGGTCAGGCCGTCGAACAGGGCTTCGCGGTGGGCGAGTTCGTCGCTGATCCGCTCGGCGGCGAGCAGCGCGCCGCGCGGGTCCTCGGCGGCGTTGACGTGGCCGGTGACGTGCGGGAGGTCGGTGCAGGCGGCCAGGCCGCCGTCCTCCGCGCGGTCCCCGTCGACCATCAGCAGGGCGAGCCGGTCCGGGCGTTCGGAGACGGCGAGGGAGGCGGCCAGGCTGCGCAGCAGCTCGGACTTGCCGGAGCCGGGGCCGCCGCCGATCAGCAGGTGGTCGCCGTCCTCGGCGAGGTCGACGGCGCAGTTCTCCTCGCCGCCGGGACCGCGGGCGGTGCCGAGCAGGGCGGCGGCGCCGCCGGCCCCGGCGGGCAGGGACTGCCAGCTCTCGGCGAGCCGGGCCGGGGAGAGCGACTCGGAGCGCAGCAGGTCGAGCAGGCGCAGCGCCTCGGGGAGCGGGCCGCGCGGCGAGGCCCCGGTGTCGGCCTCGGTGAGCGGGGCGAGGGTGCGGGCGAGGCGCTCGGCCCAGGCCGGGGAGACCGCGTCGAGGGCGACGTCGGTGAGGCGCTCGCGGGCGCCGGCGGCCGGGCGGTCGAGGGTGAGGCGGGTGGAGACCTCGCCGGTGACGGTGCCCAGCGCGCCGAGGCCGGTGGGGAGCTCCTCGGGGGACTCGGCCAGGCAGAGGGCGAAGACGCCGGCCGCGGGGCCCTGGCGCAGCAGCAGCCCGAGGGCGTGCCGGGCGGCCTCGGTGCCCGGGTCGCCGTCGACCAGGACGACGGTGGCGGGCGGGCCGGCGGTGGCGGCGGCGAGTTCGGTGAGGCGGGCCTCGGCCTGCTCGGGGCCGAGCCCGTACAGCAGGCGGCAGGACTGGCCGTGGGCGGGCCGCAGGTGCGGGAGCCACTGGGCCCAGGCCCAGTCCTCGGCGGGCCGCTCGGCGGCGACCACGACCAGGGCGAGGCCGCTGGGCGGGTGCAGGGCGGCGAGCTGGGCGAGGGCGGCCCGGGCCAGGCCGGTGAGGCGGTGGCGCGGGCCGGCCAGGCCGAGGCTGCCGGCGGTCTGCAGGTCGACGGTGACGGGGACGGCGGGCAGCAGGCTGCCGGGGGCGGTGCCGGGGCCGCCGGGCAGGTCGGCGGTGCCGAGCCGGAGGGTGAGCGCGTCGGGGTGGTCGGGGCCGCGCTCCCACAGCCGGGGGCCGGTGCCGAGCGCGGTGAGCAGCAGGGCGGCCGGGTCGGGCCAGCGCTCGCGCTGGTGGGCGGCCTGGCGCAGCCGGGCGGCGTCGTGCTGGCGGTCGGTGTCGGCGGCGGGCGGCTCGTTCCGGCCGCGGCGCAGCCAGCGGCCGCCGCGCCCGGCGGCGGCGGGGGCCGGGGCGGGCTCGGGCGGCCCGGCGGGCGCGGCCGGGCGGCCGGGGGCGGTGCGGGCGCCGGTGCGCGGGGCGAGCCGGAGGCGGCCCTCGCCGTCGGGTGCGGTGGGCCGGGCCGCCATGTCCTCGGCGCGGGCGAGCTGGAGGGTGGACTCGCCGATCCGCAGCAGGGTGCCGGGGGCGACGTCGGTGCTCTCCTCGCGCAGCCAGTGCTCGTCGAGCCGGGTGCCGTTGGTGGAGCCGAGGTCCTGGACGGTGGCGCGGCCGTCGGCGGCCAGGTGCAGGGCGAGGTGCAGCCGGGAGACGTCGGGGTCGTCGAGCGGGACGTCGGCCTCGGCGGAGCGGCCGATCCGGATCCGCTCGCCGTGCAGGCGGTGGACGCCGCCCGCGTCGGGGCCGCCGACCACCCGCAGCTCGGCGGCGGGGCGCTCGTCGGGGCCCTCCGCGTCCGGGTCGGGCTCGCCGAGGGCGAGCACCGCGCCGTCCACCAGCGGGGGGTGGCCGAGCGGGGTCTGCTCGTCCAGGCGCCGTTCCCCGTCGTAGAGGTGGACGTGCGTGGCGGAGCGGGGACCGCGGACGCCGACCGCGCCGGCCAGCGCGGCGGCGACGGCACCGAGCGCCGTCCCGGCCGGCGCGGTGACCAGTACGTCGGCGGAGCTGCCGGAGCTGCCGGCGCTGCCGGGGGCGGCCGGCCCGCTGCGCGGTCGAAGGACGGTGAGCCGGATCTGCATCTCGCCCGGGGTCCCTTCTGCACACGTGTGGTGCGTGCCATCCTGCCACTCGGGACGGACAGTCCGCGCACGGTACCGGATTTGACGATCTTGCGATCATCGCCATGGTGAATCCGACGGGGAGTCAGGTCAAGGCGCCCCGGGCACCCCGCCGGCCGACCGCGCGCGCCCCGGCCGGGCAACACCTCGGAAACCCGCTCGGGCACCGTTAGAGTTGCCGGACACACGGGAGCCCGTCCGCCCGGGCGGACTCCCCAGGCCCCGGCGCCGTTCACGGGAACGGGGGAGTGCCGGAACGCGGCCCCGGCAGCGGGCGCCGGGTGACCGAACGGAGTGCACAGGTGCGGCCTGTCGGCAGCAAGTACTTGTTGGAGGAGAGCCTCGGGCGCGGAGCGACCGGCACGGTCTGGCGCGGCCGGGTGCGCGAGGACGCCGCCGTGCCGGGCCTGGTGCCCGGCCAGGCGGTCGCGGTCAAGGTGCTGCGCGAGGAGCTGGCCGCCGACCCGGACGTGGTGATGCGCTTCCTGCGCGAGCGCTCCGTCCTGCTCCGGCTGACCCACCCCAACATCGTCCGCACCCGCGACCTGGTGGTCGAGGGCGAGCTGCTCGCCCTGGTGATGGACCTGGTCGACGGCCCCGACCTGTACCGCTACCTGCGCGAGTCCGGCCCGCTGTCGCCGATCGCCGGCGCGCTGCTGATGGCCCAGATCGCCGACGCGCTGGCCGCCAGCCACGCCGACGGCGTCGTGCACCGGGACCTCAAGCCCGCCAACGTGCTGCTGGCCACCCTCGCGGTGGACGGCGACGAGCGGATGCACCCGATGCTCACCGACTTCGGCATCGCCCGGCTCGCCGACTCCCCGGGCATCACCCGCACCCACGAGTTCGTCGGCACCCCCGCCTACGTCGCCCCCGAGTCCGCCGGCGGCCGCCCGCAGACCGCCGCGGTGGACGTCTACGGCGCCGGCATCATGCTGTACGAGCTGGTCACCGGCCGCCCGCCGTTCCAGGGCGACAACCCGCTGGCGATCCTCCAGGCGCACCTCGCGCAGGAGCCGCAGCGCCCCCGTACCATGCCCGAGCCGCTGTGGACGGTGGTCGAGCGCTGCCTGCGCAAGGACCCGGCCCAGCGCCCCACCGCCGTCGCGCTGGCCGAGGCGCTGCGGGTGGTCGCGGCCGGCGTCGGCGTGCACTCCGCCCCGGCCGCGGTGGAGGCCGCGCTGGCCGTCGGCGACCTGCTGGTGCCCGACCCGGCGCTGGCCGCCCCCGCGGTCTCCCCGCACGACGCCACCCTGCCCGGGGTCGGGTACGACCCGGCCGCCGCCACCCAGGTCATGGCGCACCGGCCGCCCGCGCCCGGCGCCGAGGACCGCACCCAGCTGATCGGCCCGCCGCCCGCCGCCCCGGCCGCGGAGCGCACCCGGGTGATGCCCGCGGTGCCGCCCGCCCCCGAGCAGGCCCCCGCGCAGCCGGACGGCCCGCACCCCTGGCAGACCCAGCTGCGCGCCGCCCGGGACCGCAACGCGCAGACCCAGGTCGGCTGGTTCGAGCCGGACGGCTCCGGCGAGCCGCAGGTCGCCCCGCGCCCGTACCAGGCCGGCCAGCCCCCGCAGCACGGCGGCCAGTACCCGCAGCCGGGCCCCGCCGGCCGCCCGCCGGCCGCCCCGCAGTCCTACCAGCGGCCCCCGCAGGACGGTCGGTACGCCCCGCAGGACGGCCGCTACGCCCCGCAGCAGGGCCCGTACCAGGCCCAGCAGCCGCACCCGCCGCAGGGCGGCCGGCAGTCCCGGCCGGGCTCCGGCGGCCGTCCGCCGGTCGCCCCGCCGCCGTACCAGGCCCAGCAGCAGCCGCCGGCCGCCTACAGCGGGCAGCCGCAGGGCTACGGCGCCCCGCAGCGCCGCTCCGAGCCGCCGGCCCCGCAGCGCCGCCCGGAGCCGGAGCCGCCCCGCGAGCGGGAGCGCGAACGCGAGCGCGAGCCGCGGCGGCGCAGCCCCAACCGGATGCGCATCCCCGGCCTGGGCTGCCTGAAGGGCTGCCTGCTGGTGCTGGTGGTGCTGGCCGTGGGCTGCCTGGCGCTGTGGAACTTCACGCCGCTGCCGCACTACTGGGACAACGTGGTCGGCTGGTACGACACGGCCCGGAACTGGGTCACCAGCCACACCTGACCGGGTAATTGACGCTTTGTCGACAATCCCGCGAAATTCCACCGGATCGGTACCTCGCCGGGGGCCCTCCGCGGCCCCCGCGACCGTCGCGGGCGCGTAGGTTGTTCGGCGAGCACCGACCTCACGAGCCCACGGAGCAGCATTGGCACGCAAGATCGGCAGCCGGTACACCGTCCACCAGGTGATCGGCCGCGGCTCGGCCGGCACCGTGTGGCTCGGCGAGGGCCCGGACGGCCCGGTCGCGGTGAAACTGCTGCGCGAGGACCTCGCGGCCGACCAGGTGCTGGTCGGCCGCTTCGTCCAGGAACGCGCCGCCCTCACCGGCCTCGACCACCCGCACGTGGTCGGCGTCCACGACATGGTGGTCGACGGCAGCGACCTCGCCCTGGTGATGGACCTGGTCCGGGGCAGCGACCTGCGCACCCGGCTGGAGCGCGACGGCGTGCTCAGCCCGCTGGTCGCCGCCTCGGTGATCGCCGACGTCGCCGACGGCCTGGCCGCCGCGCACGCGGCCGGCATCGTGCACCGCGACGTCAAGCCGGAGAACGTCCTGCTCGACCTCGCCGCCCCGCCCGGCCCCGGCGGCGCCCCGCGCGCCAAGCTCACCGACTTCGGCATCGCCCGCCTGGTCGACGCCCCCCGCCGCACCCGGGCCACCCGGATCATCGGCACCCCCGACTACCTCGCCCCCGAGATCATCGAGGGCCTGGAGCCGCGCGCCGCCGTCGACATCTACGCCACCGCCACCGTGCTGTACGAGCTGCTCACCGGCGCCACCCCGTTCGGCGGCGGCCACACCGGCGCGGTGCTGCGCCGGCACGTCACCGAGAACGTCCCCCCGGTCGAGGGCATGCCGGACGGCCTGTGGCGGATCATCTCCGAGTGCCTGGCCAAGGCCCCCGCCTCCCGGCTGCGCGCCGCCGAGCTGGCCGCCCGGCTGCGCGCCCTGCTCCCCGAGCTGGCTGGCCTCGGCCCGCTCGCGGTGCCCGCCCAGCGCGCCGCCGCCGAGGAGGTGCCCACCCCCGGCGAGGCGGTCTACGCCGAGAGCGACGCACTCGCCGGCGGCGCCCACCGCCGCCGCCGCGGCCCCGCCGTCCCGCTGGTGCCCGGCCCGCAGCCCGACTCCACCCGGGACACCCACACCAGCCTGCGCCGCCCCTCAGCCCAGGAGCTGGCCTCCTACGCCGAGGAGTCCCGGGCCCAGCGCGACCGCCCCGGCTCCGGCCCGCACCGCCGCACCCGGGCCCAGATGATCCGCCGCCGCCGCACCCTGGCCGTGCTGATCGCCGTCGTCCTGCTGCTGGCGGGCGCCGCCGCCGCGTGGACGGCGTTCGCCGCCGAGCCCCCCGCGGGCCCCTCCGCGGCGGTGCGCACCACCTGGTACCCCCGGTTGTAGCCGAGCCCCCCCGCGGAACCATTACCCTTGAGGCGTGGCAGCCGTCGATCCTTCCGAAGAGCTCAAGAACCTCGACTCGACCATGGCGTCGATCGAGGCCGTCCTCGACCTGGACAAGATCCGGGCCGACATCGCGACCCTGGAGGAGGAGGCAGCCGCCCCCACCCTGTGGGACGACGTCGCGAACGCACAGAAGGTCACCAGCCGGCTCTCCTTCCTCCAGGGCGAACTGCGCAAGTTCGAGACCCTGCGCGGCCGGGTCGAGGACCTGGGCGTCCTGTTCGAACTGGCCGAGGCCGAGGACGACGCGGACACCCGCGTCGAGGCCGAGGCCGAGCTGGTGTCGGTCAAGAAGGCCGTCGAGGAGCTGGAGGTGCGCACCCTGCTCTCCGGCGAGTACGACGCCCGCGAGGCCCTGGTCAACATCCGCGCCGAGGCCGGCGGCGTCGACGCCGCCGACTTCGCCGAGCAGCTGATGCGCATGTACCTGCGCTGGTCCGAGCGGCACGGGTACCCGACCGAGGTCTACGACACCTCGTACGCCGAAGAGGCCGGCATCAAGTCCGCGACCTTCACCGTCAAGGCCCCCTACGCCTACGGCACCCTCTCGGTCGAGCAGGGCACCCACCGCCTGGTGCGGATCTCCCCGTTCGACAACCAGGGCCGCCGCCAGACCTCCTTCGCCGGCGTCGAGGTGCTCCCCGTCGTCGAGACCTCCGACCACGTCGACATCGACGAGGGCGACCTGCGGATCGACGTCTACCGCGCCTCCGGCCCCGGCGGCCAGGGCGTCAACACCACCGACTCCGCGGTCCGGATCACCCACCTGCCGACCGGCATCGTGGTCTCCTGCCAGAACGAGCGCTCCCAGATCCAGAACAAGGCCTCGGCGATGAACGTCCTCCAGGCCAAGCTGCTGGAGCGCCGCCGCCAGGAGGAGCGCGCCGCGATGGACGCGCTCAAGGACGGCGGCTCGTCCTGGGGCAACCAGATGCGCTCCTACGTCCTGCACCCGTACCAGATGGTCAAGGACCTGCGCACCGAGTACGAGGTCGGCAACCCGCAGGGCGTGCTGGACGGGGACATCGACGGTTTCATCGAGGCCGGCATCCGGTGGCGCAAGCAGCGGGAGAGCTGATTCCACGGCGTGAGGAGGCCGGCTGAGATGAACGTCGGACGCAGCATCGAGGCCGGCATCCGGTGGCGCGAGCAGCGGGAGAGCTGAGCACGCCCGAACAGCAAGGGAGGGGCCCCACCGCCGCGGCGGTGGGGCCCCTCCCGTTCAGCGCTCGGGGTCAGTGCAGCAGCAGCAGGGCCAGCATGAGCACCGCGACGAACAGCAGGCCCAGCAGCACCGCGGGGTTGAGCGTCGCGAACGGCCCGTGCGGCTCCTGCTGGAGCCGGGCCCGGTTGGCGCGGCACACCGGGCAGCGGCCGTCGATCACGCGGCCGTTGCAGTTGGCGCACACCAGTTGGTCGCAGGTCATGCGATCTCCTCCTTGCTGCATAGCCAACGCGCCGGAGGCGGATTCGGTTCCGACTGCTTACCACTCTGCCAGGTTCCGTACCCCTCGGCTCCCGGAGGAGAAGGGTTATCGATCTGTGACGTACCTCGCAATTTCCGGGGCGAACCCGAACAACACCTGACGAAACCACGTTCAGTACGCGCCCCGCGACTGCGGGTGCGGTTGGGCATCGCGTAAGGTCACTGGCTCCGATCCACCTAGGATGGCCCCCGTGATGCAGCCGTGATCAGATTCGACAACGTCTCCAAGACCTATCCCAAGCAGAACCGTCCGGCCCTGGACAACGTCTCGCTGGAGATCGAGAAGGGCGAGTTCGTCTTCCTGGTGGGCTCCTCGGGTTCGGGCAAGTCGACGTTCCTGCGCCTGTGCCTGCGCGAGGAGCGCCCGTCCACCGGCGCGGTGCACGTGCTGGGCAAGGACCTGGGCAAGCTCTCGAACTGGAAGGTGCCGCACATGCGGCGCCAACTGGGCACGGTCTTCCAGGACTTCCGCCTGCTGCCGAACAAGACGGTGGGGCAGAACGTGGCGTTCGCCCTGGAGGTCATCGGCAAGCCGAAGAGCGCCATCAACAAGGTGGTGCCCGAGGTGCTCGACCTGGTCGGCCTCGGCGGCAAGGAGGACCGGATGCCCGGCGAGCTGTCCGGTGGTGAGCAGCAGCGCGTGGCGATCGCCCGGGCGTTCGTGAACCGCCCGATGCTGCTGATCGCCGACGAGCCCACCGGCAACCTCGACCCGCAGAACTCGGTCGGCATCATGAAGCTGCTCGACCGCATCAACCGGACCGGCACCACCGTGCTGATGGCGACCCACGACCAGGCCATCGTCGACCAGATGCGCAAGCGCGTCATCGAGCTCGACAAGGGCCTGCTGGTCCGTGACCAGGCCCGCGGCGTCTACGGCTACCAGAGCTAGAAGAGAGAAGCATGCGCGCCCAGTTCGTTCTGTCGGAGATCGGCGTCGGTCTCCGCCGCAACCTGACCATGACCATCGCCGTCGTGGTCAGTGTCGCGCTGTCGCTCGCCCTCGCCGGTGCCTCGCTGCTGGTCCGCGACCAGGTCAACTCCATGAAGGACTACTGGTACGACAAGGTCGAGGTCAGCATCTACTTCTGCACCAAGGCGGAGCACAACTCGCCGCAGTGCGCGGACGGCGAGGCGACCCAGGACCAGATCCAGGCGGTCAAGGACGGCCTGGCGAAGATGCCGCTGGTGCAGAGCTACACCTTCGAGAACTCGCAGGAAGCGTTCAAGCACTTCAAGGACAGCAACCCGGACAACCCGCTGCTGGCGGCGGTCGGTCCGGACTCCATGCCGCAGTCCTGGCGGGTCAAGCTGAACGACCCGACCCGGTTCGACGTGATCCAGAGCGCCTTCGCCGGCAAGCCCGGCGTGAAGTCGGTCGAGGACCAGCGGAAGATCCTGGAGAACCTGTTCGGCCTGCTGCGCGGCCTGCAGACCGCGGCCTTCGTGATCATGGTGCTGATGCTGTTCGTCGCGCTGCTGCTGATCGTCAACACCGTCCGGGTGTCCGCGTTCAGCCGCCGCCGCGAGACCGGCATCATGCGGCTGGTCGGCGCGTCCAACTTCTACGTGCAGATGCCGTTCATCGCGGAGGCCGCGTTCGCCGCGCTGCTCGGCTCGGCGCTGGCCTCGGCGCTGCTGCTGGGCGGGCACTTCTTCGTCCAGGAGTGGCTGGCCAAGAAGGTGGCGTTCATCCACTTCATCGGCCTGTCCTCGGTGTTGGCGGTGATCCCGCTGCTGGTCGTGGTCGGCATGGCGATGGCGGGCGTGGCCGCGTTCTTCACCCTGCGCAAGTACCTGAAGGTCTGACGGGTCGTCGGCGTCACAGGTCCACGTGCCCGTCGCGGCACTAGACTCGCGCACATGCCGACTGCACCGCGGGTACGCCAGGGGATGACGCTGGGCCTGGTGTTCGGCGCGGTGCTGTTCGCCGGAGCGGCCTCGGGGGCCTGGGGGGAGCCGGACGGCTCGCTCCGGGCCCCCTCGTCGTCCGAGGGACTGCCGCCCGCCGCCGACCTGGCGGGGGCGGACCTCACCCCGCAGCAGGCCAGGCAGTTGGTCGGCGCCAGCGGCGACCGCTGGGCGGCCTACCTGAGCCCGCAGCAGTACGCCGACCTCACCGGCGGCCGGTACGCGGGCGTCGGGCTGAGCGTGGACCGGGAGGCCGGCGGGCCCACCCTGGTCGCCGAGGTGGCGCCCGGCTCGCCCGCCGCCCGGGCCGGCATCGCGCCCGGCGAGCTGCTGGTCACCGTGGACGGCGCCGCCGCCGAGCAACTGCCGGTCACCGAACTGGTCTCCCGGCTGCGCGGCGGCCCGGCCGGCAGCGCGGTCGCGGTGGGCGTCCGGGACGCGGCCGGGCCGGTGCGCCAACTCACCCTGACCCGGGCCGAGCTGTCCACCCGCGAGGTCGAGGTCGCGCACCCGGCGCCCGGGGTGGTCCGGATCGCCGTGCACGCCTTCACCGAGGGCGTCGCCGACCAGGTGCGGGCCGCCGCGGCCGGCTCCCGGGGCGTGGTGCTCGACCTGCGCGGCAACTCCGGCGGACTGGTCGGCGAGGCCGTCGGCACCGCCTCGGTGTTCCTCGACGGCGGGCCGGTGGCCAGCTACCAGGTGCACGGCGAGCACCGCGAACTGACCGCCGCCCCGGGCGGCGACACCGCCGTCCCGCTGGTGGTGCTGGTCGACGGCGGCACCATGAGCGCCGCCGAACTGCTGGCCGGCGCGTTCCAGGACCGCAGCCGGGCCGTCCTGGTCGGCAGCCGCACCTTCGGCAAGGGCACCGTCCAGCAGCCCAGCCGGCTCGCCGACGGCTCCGTGCTGGAGCTCACCGTCGGCCGCTACCAGACCCCGGCCGGCCGCTCCCCGGACGGCACCGGCGTCCAGCCCGACGTGCCGGCCGCCGGCGAGGACCCGCAGGCGCTCGCCCTCAAGGTGCTGGCCGGGCTGCGCGGCTCCGCCCCCGACGCCACCGACGCGCCCGCCGCCGCCGCACCCACCGCCGGCCCGGGCGCCACCGCGCCCGCCACCGCCCCCGACGGCCCCCGCCCCGGCCCCGCCGCGGCCCCTTCCGCGCCGCCCGCGCCCGCCGCGCCGTAAAGGGGCTGCCGCGTCCGCCGCCGAAGTGCGAGAATGGCCGGGCTATGGCAAAGGAAACGGGCAAGAAGCTGGTCGCGCAGAACAAGAAGGCGCGGCACGAGTACACCATTCTCGACACCTACGAGTGCGGCATGGTGCTCACCGGTACCGAGGTCAAGTCGCTGCGCGAGGGCCGGGCCAACCTGGTCGACGGCTACGCGTACATCCAGGGCGGCGAGGCCTGGATCGACAACGTCTTCATCCCCGAGTACGCCCAGGGCACCTGGACCAACCACTCGGCGCGGCGCAAGCGCAAGCTGCTGCTGCACAAGATGGAGATCCGCAAGATCGAGTCCAAGGCGAAGGAGAGCGGCCACACGCTCGTCCCGCTGTCGCTGTACTTCAAGGACGGCCGGGCCAAGCTCGAACTCGCCCTCGCCGTCGGCAAGAAGCTCTACGACAAGCGGCAGACCCTGCGCGAGCGCCAGGACCGCCGCGAGTCCGACCGCGCGGTGGCGGCCGCCCGCCGCCGCTCCGGCCAGGGCTGATCCGCCGTCAAGCGCCTGACGGGGCCCGGCCAACCGGCGTGATGGAGCGTCTCCGTATCATCTCCGGGTGGACATCTCGCTGTTGAGTGGCTGGCTGCCGTGGACCTTCCGAATACTGGCCGTGGTGGCGGTCGCGGCGGCGCTGTTCAGGGGCAGCCCGTTCTGGGTCCGCCGCCGGCTGCCCTGGGTGGTCGGCGGGGCCGCCGCCGGCACCGGGCTGGCCGCGCTGCTGGTGCTGGCGTTCGGCGACGTCCAGGACCCGCTGCCGCCCGGCCTCTGGCTCTGGGTCTGCTGCGCCCTGCTGGGCCTGGGCGGCCTGGCCGCCGGGGTGCGCCGCTCCAGGTGGTGGAACCTGGCCGCCGTCCCGGTGGCGGTGGCGATGTCCCTGCTGTGCGCGGCCAACTCGATCAACATCTCCACCGGCTACTACCCCGACGTGGAGGCGGCGGTCGGCGACCTGTCCGACGCCCCGGTGCCGCAGCAGATGACCCTGGAGGAGGCCCTGGCCACCGTCGGCCGGGCCACCGAGGGCCGGGTGGTCGCGGTGGACGTCCCCGCCGAGCCGAGCGGCTTCAAGCACCGCCGCGAACTGGTCTACCTGCCGCCGGCCTGGTTCCGCAGCAAGGCCCGGCCCAAGCTGCCGGTGGTGGAGATGATCGGCGGCCAGTTCGCCGCCCCCGACAACTGGATCCGGGCCGGCGCGGCGGTCGAGACCGCCGACGCGTACGCCGCCGCCCACAACGGCTACGCCCCGGTGCTGGTGATGGCGGACGCCACCGGGAACTTCAAGACCGACACCGAGTGCGTCAACGGCAAGCACGGCAACGCCGAGGACCACCTGGTCAAGGACGTCCCGCCGTACGTCGCCCGGACCTTCGGCACCGCCACCGACCCGCGCTCCTGGGCCGTGGTCGGCTGGTCGATGGGCGGCACCTGCGCGGTCGACCTGGGCGTGGTGCACCCCGAGGTGTTCGGCCACTTCGTCGACATCTCCGGCGACCTCGGCCCCAACCTCGGCGGCCGGCAGGCCACCGTCGACGGCCTGTACGGCGGGGACGCCGCCGCCTGGGAGGCGCACGACCCGCTGACCGTCCTCGGCCGGGCCGGGAAGGACGCCTACCGCGGCTCCGGCGGCTACTTCCTGGTCGGCGCCGACGAGGGCGGCAAGCACCTGGAGAACGCCCAGGCCCTGGACCGGGCCGCCCGGCAGGCCGGCCTGGACACCAAGGTGGAGGTGCACCCCGGCAAGCACGACTGGCAGTTCGGCGGCGCGGGCTTCAGGCTGGCGCTGCCCTGGCTGGCCCAGCGGACCGGCCTGCCCGGCGCGAACTGACCGGCGCGAACCGGTGCGGATCCGCGCCGGGCCCGCGCCGGGCCCGCGCCGACCGTTAATGCGCTGGACCCTTGACGCGCGGGTTGAGTACTATGGCAGCGCACCACCCGGCGGGCCCGCCCGCCGGCGCTGTTTCTCAACACAACATGGGGATGATCGGTTTCGACAGTGACAGTCGAAACAGGAGAAGCGAGCCGAGGAACGCGGCAATGATCTCGTTAACCACCTGTCGCAAAAAAATAATCGCCAACTCTAAGCGCGATTCCCAGCAGTTCGCTCTCGCAGCCTGATCTGCGAAAGTGAATGGGTGTCAGCCCGGGGCGTTCCCGACCCGGATCCTGGCATAATCTAGGGAACTCAACCCGCCACCCGGGCCACGGGGGTGGCGGGGAAACCAAACAGTGGCTGGGCCTGTTGGCGGCTTGTCCGCGTGACCGCCAGGGCCGAGAAAATCACAGCGGACTGCGCTCGGAGAAGTCCTGAATCCACTTCACTGGACCCGGGTTCGATTCCCGGCATCTCCACCGCCCCATGTGCACCGCAGAGCCGCCCTCCGTCCGGAGGGCGGCTCTCGTGCGTTCCGGCCCCCTCACACCCCCGCCCCGCCCCGGGTGAGAGGACGGTTCCGCACCCTTCACACCGCACAACGGTTCCGAAATCGTGGACTCCTAGCGTCAGTGGCACAGGGCAACGGAACGCGAAGGAGCAGCCCATGGACGGCACCACCACGCGCGGCAGGACGGGCGGCCGCTGGATCCGGCGCTGGGACCCGGAGGACACCGCGTTCTGGGAGGCCACCGGCCGCCGCACCGCCCGCCGCAACCTCGCCTTCTCGGTGCTCTCCGAGCACGTTGGCTTCTCGATCTGGAGCCTGTGGTCGGTGATGGTGCTCTTCATGGGCAAGGAGTACGGCATCGACCCGGCCGGGAAGTTCTTCCTGGTCGCGATGCCCACCCTGGTCGGCTCCTTCGTCCGCATCCCCTACACCGTCGCGGTCGCCCGGTTCGGCGGCCGGAACTGGACGGTGGTCTCCGCGCTGCTGCTCCTGCTGCCCACCCTGGCCGCCGGGTACGTGATGCACCCCGGCACCTCGTACACCGCGTTCATGCTGGTCGCGGCGCTCACCGGGTTCGGCGGCGGCAACTTCGCCTCCTCGATGACCAACATCAACGCCTTCTACCCGGCCCGGCACAAGGGCTGGGCGCTGGGCCTCAACGCGGGCGGCGGCAACATCGGGGTGCCCGTCATCCAGCTGGTCGCGCTCGGCGTGATCGCCTGGGCCGGGGCCGGGCACCCGCGGATCGTCCTCGGCGTCTACCTGCCGCTGATCGTGCTCGCCGCGCTGTGCGCCGCCCTGTTCATGGACAACCTGGCCCCGGTGCGGGCCGACACCCGCTCGCTGGCCGCGGTCGTCCGGGAGCGGCACACCTGGCTGATGTCGGTGCTGTACGTCGGCACCTTCGGCTCCTTCATCGGCTTCTCCTTCGCCTTCGGCCTGGTGCTGCAGAACCAGTTCGGCCGCACCCCGCTCCAGGCCGCCCAGCTCACCTTCCTCGGCCCGCTGCTGGGCTCGGTGGTCCGCCCGCTCGGCGGGAAGCTCGCCGACCGGTTCGGCGGCGCCCGGATCACGCTGTGGAACTTCGCCGCGATGGCCGCCGCCGCGAGCGTGGTCACCTACGCCTCGTCGATCCGCTCGCTGCCGGTCTTCCTGGTCGGGTTCGTCGCCCTGTTCGCCCTCGCCGGACTGGGCAACGGCTCCACCTACAAGATGATCCCCGGCATCTTCGACGCCAAGGCCCAGGACCGGATCGCCGCCGGGGCCACCGCGGAGGAGGCCGCCGCCTGGTCCCGGCGGATGTCCGGCTCCGCGATCGGCGTGATCGGCGCGGTCGGCGCCCTCGGCGGGCTGTTCATCAACCTGGCCTTCCGGGAGTCCTTCCTGGTCGCCGGGTCCGGCACCCCGGCCTTCGCCTCCTTCCTGGCCGCCTACGCGGTCTGCTCCGCCCTCACCTGGACGGTGTACCTCCGCCGCCCCGCCGGCACCCCCGCCGCCGCCGGCGACGGCGCCGCCCTCGCGCGGGTCTGACCCCCCGCCCCCCGGGACCGCCCCGCCCCCGGGACCGCCCCGACCAGCGGCGAAACACGCCGGTAATCGGAGCGACCCGGGGGTGACACCGCGACCGGACACGATTGATCACCCACCCGACCGCGGCCCGTCCCCAGCCAGGACACCCGGGCCGCGCAGCTAAGGACGACACCGCATGGCCGACCCGAACCGACGCCAGCCGGACGGACCCGGGACCGCCGGGACCGCCGGGAGCACCGAGAGCACCGAGGCCGGCCCGCTCGCGGGCTGGACCGTCGGCATCACCGCCGCCCGCCGCGCCGACGAACTCGCCGCCCTGCTCCAGCGCCGCGGCGCCAGCGTGCTGCGCGCCCCCGCCCTGCGGATCGTCCCGCTCGCCGACGACACCGAACTGCACACCGCGACCCGGGCGCTGATCGCCGACCCGCCCGACCTGGCGGTCGCCACCACCGGCATCGGCTTCCGCGGCTGGCTGGAGGCCGCCGAGGGCTGGGACCTGGGCGACGAACTGCGCGGGGCGCTCGGCCACGCCGCGGTGCTCGCCCGCGGCCCCAAGGCCAAGGGCGCGATCCGGGCCGCCGGGCTGCGCGAGTCCTTCTCCGCGGCCACCGAGTCCTCCGCCGAGGTGCTCTCCCACCTGCTCGACCAGGGCGTCGACGGCCGCCGGATCGCCGTCCAGCTGCACGGCGCCCCGCTGCCCGGCTTCGTCGAGTCGCTGCGCGCCGCCGGGGCCGAGGTCGTCGAGGTCCCGGTCTACCGCTGGCTCCCGCCCGTCGACCTCGGCCCGCTCGACCGCCTGCTCGACGCGGCCTGCGCCGGCGCGCTCGACGCCGTCACCTTCACCTCCGCCCCCGCCGCGATCAGCCTGCTGGAGCGGGCCGCCCAGCGCGGCCGCACCGAGGAGCTGCTGCACGCCCTGCGCCGCGACGTCCTCGCGGTCTGCGTCGGCCCGGTCACCTCCGCCCCGCTCGACGCGCTCGACGTCCCGACCGTCTGGCCCGAGCGGATGCGCCTGGGCGCGATGGTGCAGACCCTCACCGCGGCGCTGCCCGGCCGGGCCCGCCCGCTCCGGGTGGCCGGCCACCTGCTCGAACTGCGCGGCCAGGCCGCCCTGGTCGACGGCCGGCTGCGCCCCGTCCCCCCGGCCGGCATGGCCCTGCTGCGCACCCTGGCCCGCCACCCCGGCTGGGTCGTCCCCCGGGCCGACCTGCTCCGCGCCCTGCCCGGCAGCGGCGACGACGAGCACGCCGTGGAGACCGCGATGGCGCGCCTGCGCCAGGCGCTCGGCGCGCCCCGGCTGATCACCACCGTCGTCAAGCGGGGGTACCGGCTGACCCTCGACCACTGAGGCCCGGGCCCCCGCCCCTGCCCGCTCCCGCTCCCCGCCCGCCCCGCCGTTCGGAGCGGTCCCCGGTTCCCTGTAGGATCTTCCGTCCGCCTTTTTCTCCGCACCTTTGGGGGCTCCTTGGGCGCGCACGGTTCTACCGAGCACCGATCCGACACTGTCCGCGACCGCGAGATCGCCGGGGAGCAGCGGCATCTCGACACCGTCTACCGGCGGTTGGAGGAGAAGCTGGCCGAGGCCGAGTACATCCTGGAGGACGCCGCCAAGCGGGTGCAGGTCGGCACCCCCGGCGCGCTCGCCGAGCGCGACGCGCAGGTGTACCGGGCCGGCGCCCACCTGCAGCGGTTGAACAACGAGTTCGAGGACTTCCTGTTCGGCCGGATCGACCTCCAGCAGGCCGACGCGCCGGAGGAGCACGGGATCCCGTCCCAGACTCCGCTGGACCCGGCCGACCCGGCCGTCGCCGAGAGCCTGCACATCGGCCGCCTGGGCGTCCTGGACGCCGAGTACGGCCCGTTGGTGATCGACTGGCGGGCCCCGGCCGCCGCGCCGTTCTACCGGGCGACGCCGCTGGAGCCCGGCCGGGTGGTCCGGCGCCGGGTGATCCGGTCCAAGGGCCGGAAGGTGGTCGGCGTCGAGGACGACCTGCTCCGTCCCGACCTGGCGCCGACGCTGGACGGCGAGGAGCTCGCCGTGGTCGGCGACGGCGCGCTGATGGCGACGCTGGGCCGGGCCCGCGGCCACTCGATGCGCGACATCGTCTCCTCGATCCAGAAGGAGCAGGACGAGGTGATCCGGGCGCCCGCCGCGGGCGCGACCCTGGTCACCGGCGGCCCCGGCACCGGCAAGACCGCCGTCGCCCTGCACCGGGCCGCGTTCCTGCTCTACCAGGACCGCCGCCGGTACGCGGGCGGCATCCTGGTGGTCAGCCCCACCCCGCTGCTGGTCTCGTACACCGAGGGCGTGCTGCCCTCGCTGGGCGAGGAGGGCCAGGTGGCGATCCGCGCGGTCGGCAGCCTGGTCGACGGGATCGAGGCGACCCGGTACGACAGCCCGGAGGTGGCCCGGATCAAGGGCTCGGCGCGGATGGTGCAGTTGCTGCGCCGGGCCGCCCGGGGGGCCCTGGAGCTGGGCGCGCCCGCCGAGCTGCGGGTCTTCGCCCGGGGCCGGGCGCTGCGGCTGGACGCGGGCCGGCTGAAGGCGGTGCGCGGCAACGTGGTGGGCGGCGGCGGCACGCCGCTGAACCTGCTGCGCCCGCGGGCCCGCCGCCTGCTGCTGGACGCGCTCTGGTCGGAGGCGGTGCGCGACCTGCCGAAGCCGAACACGTACGCCGAGCGCGAGCAGCGTCAGGAGGAGCGCGAGTCCTTCGACGAGTACGTCTCCGACGAGGCGGTGTTCCTGGACTTCCTGGACGCCTGGTGGCCCGCCGTCACCCCGCGCCGGGTGCTGGCCACGCTCCGGCAGCACCGGCACACCAACCGGATCGCCCGCCGCGCGGTCACCCCGGAGGAGGCCCGGCTGCTCGCGGCGTCCTGGCGGCACCTGGACGAGCGCGGCGCGGGCGCCCTGTCGGCGCACGACGTGGCGCTGGTGGACGAGCTCCAGGTGCTGCTCGGCGAGCCGGCCCGCCCGAAGGTCCGCGAGGTGGACGCGGTGGACGCGCTCACCGGCCTGGACGAGGTCACCACGTACGGCGAGCGGACGTACGGCCGGCGCGAGCGCGTCGCGGAGGAGCGCCGGGAGTACGCGCACGTGATCGTCGACGAGGCGCAGGACCTGACGCCGATGCAGTGGCGGATGGTCGGGCGGCGCTCCCGGATGGCGACCTGGACGATCGTCGGCGACCCGGCGCAGTCGTCCTGGCCGTTCCCGCAGGAGGCGCAGGCGGCGATGGACGAGGTGCTGGCGGGCAAGCCGCGCCGCCGGCACACGCTGACGGTGAACTACCGCAACCCGGCGGAGATCGCCGAGGTGGCGGCGAAGGTGCTGGAGCTGGCCGCTCCGGGCACCCCGTCGCCGAGCGCGGTGCGGGCCACCGGCGCGCACCCGCGGTTCGCGGCGGTCCGCGAGCCGGACCCGGCGGCGTTCGGCGCGGCGGCCCGGGCGGAGCTGGAGCGGCTGCTGGCCGAGGTGGACGGCACCGTCGCGGTGGTGGTCCCGATGGACCGCCGGGCCGAGGCGGCGGGCTGGGCCGAGGGCCTGGGCGGGCGGGTGGTGGCGCTGGGCAGCCTGGAGGCCAAGGGCCTGGAGTACGACGCCACGGTGGTGGCCGACCCGACCGGCATCGCGGGCGAGTCGGAGGCGGGCCTGCGGGTGCTGTACGTGGCGCTGACCCGGGCCACCCAGCGGCTGACCGTGCTGTCCGGCCCGGACGACCTGCCGGACGCCGCGGGCGTCCCCGCGCTGCTGAAGTAGCCGGGCAGCACGGAGGCCCCCACCCGTCGGGTGGGGGCCTCCGCCACGTTGAACACCGGCCCGCCATGCTCGCCTCGCGGCAAGTGGTCCCTCGAAGGGACGAAGGTTGGGCCCGGGGGCTTGGATCGAGCCGGTGCCGTTCCAATGTAACGCATCCGTGCCGACGGGCAAGGAGGCCGCGTCCCGCTCCGGCCGGTTTGTCGGGTCCGCACACTCCGCGCACGTTATTTCTGGCGGGCCCTTGGTCGGTGCGACCATCGAGGTCTAGCATGCCGAGCGGCATGGAACTTCAACAGTTTGTTGATTCAGGAAGAAGGACGTCGATGGCGACGGTGCCCAGTGTCTCGAACTCGATCACGGTCCGGTTGGAGGTCCCGGCCACCGGCAACGCGGTGAGCTCGATCACCACCGCGGTGGAGTCCTCCGGCGGTTCGGTCACCGGTCTCGACGTCACGGCCTCCGGCCTGGAGGCGCTGCGGATCGACGTCACGGTGGCGGCCTCCTCGGTCGCGCACGGCCAGGAGATCGTCGAGAAGCTCCGCACCATCGACGGCGTGAGCATCGGCAAGGTCTCCGACCGCACCTTCCTGATGCACCTCGGCGGCAAGATCGAGATGTCCTCGAAGCTGCCGATCCGCAACCGCGACGACCTGAGCATGATCTACACCCCCGGCGTGGCCCGGGTCTGCATGGCGATCGCGGAGAACCCGGAGGACGCCCGCCGGCTGACCATCAAGCGCAACAGCGTCGCGGTGGTCACCGACGGCTCGGCCGTGCTGGGCCTGGGCAACATCGGCCCGAAGGCCGCGCTGCCGGTGATGGAGGGCAAGGCGGCGCTGTTCAAGCGGTTCGCGGGCATCGACGCCTGGCCGCTCTGCCTGGACACCCAGGACGCCGACGAGATCGTGGCGATCGTCAAGGCGATCGCGCCGGGCTTCGCCGGCATCAACCTGGAGGACATCTCCGCGCCGCGCTGCTTCGAGATCGAGGCCCGGCTGCGCGAGGCGCTGGACATCCCGGTCTTCCACGACGACCAGCACGGCACCGCGATCGTGGTGCTGGCCGCGCTGACCAACGCGCTGAAGGTGGTCGGCAAGGAGATCGGCGAGATCCGGGTGGTGATGAGCGGCGCCGGCGCCGCGGGCACCGCGATCCTCAAGCTGCTGATGGCCGCGGGCGTCGAGCACGCCACCGTGGCGGACGTCCGCGGCGTGGTCCACCGGGACCGGGACGACCTGAACGACAGCCTGCGCTGGATCGCCGAGAACACCAACCGCTCCGGCCGCACCGGCACCCTCAAGGAGGCGGTGGCCGGCGCCGACGTGTTCATCGGCGTCTCCGCCCCGAACGTGCTGGACGGCGACGACCTGGCCACCATGGCCAAGGACGCGGTCGTCTTCGCGCTGGCCAACCCCGACCCGGAGGTCGACCCGGCGGTGGCCCGGCAGACCGCCGCGGTGGTCGCCACCGGCCGCAGCGACTTCCCGAACCAGATCAACAACGTGCTGGTCTTCCCGGGCGTCTTCCGCGGCCTGCTGGACGCGCAGAGCGCCAGCGTGGACACCGAGATGATGCTGGCCGCCGCCCGGGCGCTGGCCACCACCGTCACCGACGAGGAACTGAACCCCAACTACATCATCCCCAGCGTCTTCCACCCGGGGGTGGCCAAGACCGTCGCGGCGGCCGTCCGGGACGCCGCGGTGGCCGCCCGGGGCGACGCGGAGGCCGCCCCGGAGAGGCCCACCGCGGGCATCGTCGGGACGCTCGACACCGGCACTTTCCCGGCCGTTCGGTTCTGAGTCCGGAGGGGGCCCGGCCCGCCCGCCGGGCCCCGCTCGCGGCGAACCGCGCGGAGCCCTTGCGACACAAGGGCAAGGGGCGTGTTTGGGCTTGTCGGTGCCAGGGCGTACGGTAGCCCTGCGACGGGGAGGCGTGTCCGACAAGTACGGTACGTCCCCAGTTGCGCCACGGCGTGTCGTCCCGGCCGCCGCCCGCTCCGGACACTCCGGAGCCGACGGAGCGTCACACCTCCGTCCGGCGGGCGCTGTTCGGGTCAACCACGCCGGTTCCCGATTGGCTTTCTCAGTGCCGGTCGGGGCAGGATTCGTACCCAGGCGGGCAGTTTGTGGCGCTTCGCGGTGCGAGCCCGGCCCCTGACCAACCCCTCGCCTGAACGAGCACCGTCGCGCGGACCGGCCATGCCTCCGCGCACGGCAGAGCAACAGACCACAGGAGTACACATGAACCGCAGTGAGCTGGTGGCCGCGCTGGCCGAGCGCGCCGAGGTGACCCGCAAGGACGCCGACGCCGTGCTGGCCGCCTTCGCCGAGATCACCGGCGAGGTCGTCGCCAAGGGCGACGAGAAGGTCACCATCCCCGGTTTCCTGACCTTCGAGCGCACCCTGCGCGCCGCCCGCACCGCCCGCAACCCGCAGACCGGCGAGCCCATCCAGATCGCCGAGGGCTACAGCGTCAAGGTCAGCGCCGGCTCGAAGCTGAAGGAAGCCGCGAAGGGCAAGTGACCCCCCGCAGCTGAACGCACCGGTGGCCGGCCTCCCCTCGGGGAGGCCGGCCACCGGCTTTCCGGCCCGCCGCGCTCAGGCGGTCAGCCGGACCTCGGGCGCCTCGGCCTCCGAGGGCAGCTCGATGTGCGCGCCCAGGTCGCGCAGCTTGTCCATGAAGTTCTCGTAGCCGCGGTTGATCAGGTCGATGCCGTGCACCGTGGAGGTGCCCTCGGCGGCCAGCGCCGCGATCAGGTACGAGAAGCCGCCGCGCAGGTCGGGGATGACCAGCTCGCCGCCCATCAGCTTGGACGGGCCGGAGACCACCGCGGAGTGCATGAAGTTGCGCGCCCCGAACCGGCACGGCGTGCCGCCCAGGCACTCGCTGTAGAGCTGGATGTGCGCGCCCATCTGGTTCAGCGCCCCGGTGAAGCCCAGCCGCGACTCGTACACCGTCTCGTGCACGATCGACAGGCCGGTGGCCTGGGTCAGCGCCACCACCAGCGGCTGCTGCCAGTCGGTCTGGAAGCCCGGGTGCACGTCGGTCTCCAGGGCGATCGCCTTGAGCTCGCCGCCCGGGTGCCAGAACCGGATGCCCGCGTCGTCGATCTCGTAGGCGCCGCCGACCTTCCGGAAGGTGTTCAGGAAGGTCATCATCGGGATCTGCTCGGCGCCCCGGACGTAGATGTCACCCTTGGTGGCCAGCGCCGCGCACGCCCAGGAGGCCGCCTCCAGGCGGTCCGGCAGCGCCCGGTGGGTGTAGCCGTCCAGCTCGTCCACGCCGGTGACCAGGATGGTGCGGTCGGTGCCCAGCGAGATGATCGCGCCCATCTTCTGCAGCACGCAGATCAGGTCGACGATCTCCGGCTCGATCGCGGCGTTGCGCAGCTCGGTGACGCCCTCGGCGAGGACCGCGGTCAGCAGCACCTGCTCGGTCGCGCCGACCGACGGGTAGGGCAGCTCGATCTTGGTGCCGCGCAGCCGCTGGGCGGCGACCAGGTAGGTGCCCTGCGGGTGCTTCTCGATGGTCGCGCCGAACTGGCGCAGCACCTCGAAGTGGAAGTCGACCGGCCGGCCGCCGATGTCGCAGCCGCCCAGGCCCGGGATGAAGGCGTGCCCGAGCCGGTGCAGCAGCGGGCCGCAGAACAGGATCGGGATGCGCGAGGAGCCGGCGTGCGCGTCGATGTCCGCGACGTTGGCGGACTCCACGTGCGAGGGGTCGAGGATCAGCTCGCCGTCCTCGTCGCCGGTGCGGACGGTGACCCCGTGCAGCTGCAGCAGGCCGCGGACGACCTTGACGTCCCGGATGTCCGGGACGTTGCGCAGTCTGCTGGGGCCCTGGCCGAGCAGCGCGGCGACCATGGCCTTGGGGACCAGGTTCTTGGCGCCGCGGATCTGGATCTCGCCTTCGAGCGGGTTTCCGCCGTGGACCAGCAGGACGTCGTCGGTCATCGTTCTCGCAATCCGGGTGCGCAGGGGAGGTTTTCGGCTGCGGAGTTGGGGGAAGGGCCCTTCACCACCACTAGATGGTAGGGGGTGGGCGATTGGTTCCGGTGTGTCCTCATGGTGATCATGCTGTGGGGGAGGCTCCGCGGCATCGCCACTGGGCCGGACGGGTGGCCCGCGGGGTGGACCGCCGGGTGTCCGGGGAGGGCCGGTACGGGGCATGATGTCAGACATGGAAGCGGCCCCCTCGCTCACCGGGCGACTGCTCGTGGCGACGCCCGTGCTGACCGACCCGAACTTCACCAGGTCGGTGGTCCTGCTGCTCGACCACGACGCCCAGGGCGCGCTCGGGGTGGTGCTCAACCGCCCCACGCCGGTGGACGTGGCCGCCGTGCTGGACGGCTGGGCGCCGCTGGCGGGCGACCCGCCGGTGCTCTTCCAGGGCGGGCCGGTGGCCCTGGACTCCGCGCTGGCGGTGGCCGTCGTCCCCGGCGAGGAGCACGGTGCCGCGCCGCTCGGCTGGCGCCGGGTGCACGGCGCGATCGGCCTGGTCGACCTGGAGGCGCCGCCCGAGGTGCTGGCCGGGGTGCTCGGCGGGATGCGGGTGTTCGCCGGCTACTCGGGCTGGTCGCCCGGGCAGCTGGAGGAGGAGCTCGCCGAGGGCGCCTGGCACCTGGTGGACTGCGAGGCGGGGGACGTCTCCTGCGCCGAGCCGGACCGGCTGTGGCGCGAGGTGCTGCGCCGCCAGCGCGGGCCGCTGGCGATGCTCGCCACCTATCCCGACGACCCGCTGCTGAACTGACCGAGGAGCCCGGCGCACGCGGTGGCCCGGTCCCGGGCGGCCCCCATAGACTTGGCACCCATGAGCACTCTTGAGCCCGAGCGCGGTCTCGGCACCGGCACCCTGGTCGAGCCCGTCCCGCAGACGTCGCACGGGGACGGCGACCACGAGCGCTTCGCCCACTACGTCCAGAAGGACAAGATCATGGAGAGCGCGCTCTCCGGGTCCCCCGTGGTGGCGCTGTGCGGCAAGGTCTGGGTGCCCGGGCGCGACCCGAAGAAGTACCCGGTCTGCCCGATGTGCAAGGAGATCTTCGACGGGCTGAACAACCCCGGCGGGGACGACAAGAAGGACTGACGGCGCACGACCTGCGCGAACACCTCCCGAGTGGTCTATGCCAATCGGGGTGGTCCGGGGCAGGATGAGGCGCATGGACCTCATCCCCGCCCCGTCGCACGTCCAGGCCCGCAGCGACGCCCCGCCCTTCGTCCTGCACGCCGGCTCCCGGATCGCCGCCGCCCCCGGCGCCGAGGCCCCCGCCCGCCGGCTGCGCGCCGAGCTGTCCGCCGCCACCGGCTTCGACCTGGACCCGGCCCCGGCCGGGCAGGACGGCGACCTGCGGCTGGCGCTCGACCCGGAGCTCGGCGCCGAGGAGTACCGGCTGAGCGCCGACGCCGCCGCCGTCCGGCTCACCGGCGGCAGCGCCGCGGGCCTGGCGCACGCCGCGCAGACCCTGCGCCAGCTGCTCGGCCCCGCCGCGTACCGCAGCGCCCCGCTGCCCGGCGCGGACTGGAAGGTCCCCGCGGTGGAGATCCGCGACGCGCCCCGGTTCGGCTGGCGCGGCGCCCTGCTGGACGTCTCCCGGCACTTCATGCCCAAGGCCGGCGTGCTGCGCTTCATCGACCAGCTCGCCGCCCACAAGCTCAACGTCTTCCACTTCCACCTGACCGACGACCAGGGCTGGCGGATCGAGATCCGGCGCTACCCGAAGCTCACCGAGGCGGGCGCCTGGCGCGAGCGCTCGATGGTCGGCTACCGGGCCGGCGGCCGGCACGACGACCAGCCGCACGGCGGCTACTACACCCAGGACGACCTGCGCGAGATCGTCGCCTACGCCGCCGCCCGGCACATCACCGTCGTCCCCGAGGTCGACCTGCCCGGCCACAACCAGGCCGCCATCGCCGCCTACCCCGCGCTCGGCAACACCGACGTGGTCGACACCGCCGCGCTCGGCACCTGGACCGACTGGGGCGTCAGCGCGAACATCCTGAACGCCTCCGAGGCCACCCTGCGCTTCTACGAGCACGTGCTGGAGGAGGTGCTGGAGATCTTCCCCTCCACCTTCGTCCACCTCGGCGGCGACGAGTGCCCCAAGGACCAGTGGAAGCAGTCCGACGCCGCCCAGGCCCGGATCGCCGAACTCGGCCTGAAGGACGAGTTCGAGCTGCAGAGCCACGTCATCCGGCACTTCGACCGCTGGCTGGCCGAGCGCGGCCGCCGGCTGATCGGCTGGGACGAGATCCTGGAGGGCGGCCTGGCCCCCGGCGCGGCCGTGTCGTCGTGGCGCGGCTACGAGGGCGGGATCGCCGCCGCGAACGCCGGGCACGACGTGGTGATGTGCCCCGAGCAGCACGTCTACCTCGACCACCGGCAGGCCGACGGCGCGGACGAGCCCGTCCCGGTCGGCTGGGTGCGCACGCTGGAGGACGTCTACCGCTTCGAGCCCGTCCCGCCGCAGCTCGACGGGGCCGCCGCCGCGCACGTCATCGGCACCCAGGCGAACCTCTGGACCGAGTTCATGAACGACGGCCGGGACGTCGACTACAAGGCGTTCCCGCGGCTGGCCGCGTTCGCCGAGGTCGCCTGGTCCGACCTGCCGCGCGAACCGGCCGACCGCGACTTCGCGGACTTCGAGCGCCGGATGGCCGGCCACTACCCGCGGCTGGACGCGCTCGGCATCGAGTACCGCCGCCCCGGGGGACCGCTCCCCTGGCAGCGCAAGCCCGGCATCGTCGGCCGCCCGCTGGACGGCCCGCCCGGACCGTCCGGCGAGCACACCGCCCCCTGACGCCGGTGACGGAGCGTCAGCGGCGGGGAACTCCGGGCGAGGACCGCTCGTCATGACCGGGTGAACAACCGATCACCCCGGCCACGACCTGATCGCGGTCGCGCCCGGAGTTGTCCCGAGTTGTTCGGACCTGTCCGCCACCCGGGAAATGATCAGCGGTCTTTGTGTGCCAGAGTTGCCCAACCCGCACCGATCGCCCGTACCCTACGGGCGGCAGTCCGCACTGCAAATGGAGCACGGTGGGAACCTGGTGAACCGGACGATCATGTTGCCGGCCTCGGTGGACGAGGCGGTCGAAGCGCTGGCCGCCACCCCGGGGGCGGTGCCGGTGGCGGGCGCCACCGACCTGATGGAGGCCGTCAACGCCGGGCGGCTGCGGCCCGCCGCCCTGATCGGACTCGGCCGGATCACCGAACTGCGCGGCTGGCGCTACGAGGACGGCGGCACCGCCGTCCTCGGCGCCGGGCTCACCCACGCCCGGATGGACCGCCCCGACTTCGCCGCGCTCATCCCCGCCCTCGCCGACGCCGCCCGCACCGCCGGACCCCCGCAGGTGCGCAACGTCGGCACCCTCGGCGGCAACGTCGCCGCCGGCGACCCGGCCGGCGACACCCTGCCGGTGCTCGCCGCCCTGGAGGCCACCGCCACCCTCGCCCGGGCCGGCGCCGTCCGCGACGTGCCGATCAGCCACCTGCTCACCGGCCTCGACCCGCTGCGCCCCGGCGAACTGCTCACCTGGGTGCGGGTCCCGCTGCTGCACGCCCCCCAGGTCTTCCTCAAGTCCACCGGCCGCAGCGGCCCGGCCCGCGCCACCGCCTCCGTCGCCCTGGTCCTCGACCCCGCCCGGCGCGGCGTGCGCTGCGCCGTCGGCGCCGTCGCCCCCGTCCCGCTGCGGCCGCTGGAGGCCGAGAGCTGGGTGGCCGGCTGCATCGACTGGGACGCCCGCGGCGCCGAGGGCGCGGTGCTGATCGACCCCGCCGCGCTCGCCGCGTTCGGCGAGTACGTGGCGGGCGCGTGCGTCCCCGAGAACGGGGCGCACGGAGAGGGGGCGGGCGCGGCTGCGGCCCGCCTGCGGCGTACCGTGGCGGTGCTGGCCCGCCGGGCACTGGGAAGGGCGCTCAAGTGACGGACGAACTGCTGAACCACCCCGGGGCGCTCACCGCCGACGTGCGCCCCACCGCCTCGTACACGCTGCGGGTCAACGGCGTGGACCGGCCCGTCACCGACGCCTGGATCGGCGAGAGCCTGCTGTACGTGCTGCGCGAGCGGCTCGGCCTGGCCGGCGCCAAGGACGGCTGCGAGCAGGGCGAGTGCGGGGCCTGCTCGATCCAGGTCGACGGACAGCTGGTCAACGGCTGCCTGGTGCCCGCCGCGCTCGCCGCCGACAGCGAGATCAACACCGTCGAGGGACTGTCCGGCGCGGGCGGCGCCAGCGACGTCCAGCAGGCGCTCGCCGACTCCGGCGCCGTCCAGTGCGGCTACTGCACGCCCGGCATGGCGATGGCCGTCCACGACCTGCTCCAGCGCAACCACCGGCCCGGCGAGGTCGAAGCCCGCCAGGCGCTGTGCGGCAACCTGTGCCGCTGCACCGGCTACCGGGGCGCGCTGGCCGCCGTCCAGGCCGTCGCCGACGCCCGCGAGGCCGCCCTCGAAGCCGAACTGGAGGCCGCCGAGCAGGCCGCCGGACAGGCGCCCCCGGCCGGCGCTCCCGCCGCCGGGCCGCCGTCCTACCCCGACCAGGCCGGCGAACTCCCGCTGTACGCCGACTCCGAGCTCTGGCACGAGGCCGACCAGCCGGCCCCGCCCGCGCCCCCCGCCGGGCAGGACGACGGCACCCTGCGCACCGGCGGCTACGCCTACCCGCCCACCCCGCCGCACGGCACCCCCGTCCCGGCCGACTGGGCCGCCGACCCCGGGGCCCCCGGCGGCGCCGGTGCTCCCGGCCCGTTCGCCGGTCCCGGCGGTACCGACCCGTTCGGCACCACGGCCTACCAGGACGCGGGCCCCTACGACGGCACCGTCTACGCCACCGACGGGTACGGCCAGTACCCCGGCCACGACGCCACCGGCTACGACGCCACCCCCGCCCACGGCATCCGCCTCCACGAGGACGAGAACGCATGACCTCCGCCACCGAGCTCCCGGCGGCCGCCCCCGCGGACCACGAGACCGGCACCACCGGCCTCGGCACCTCCCCGCTGCGCACCGACGCCCTCCCCAAGGCCCTGGGCATCTACCCCTACGCCGCCGACCTGTGGGCCGAAGGGCTGCTCTGGGGCGCCGTGCTGCGCTCCCCGCACCCGCACGCCCGGATCGTCTCGGTGGACACCGCCCCCGCGCTCGCCATCCCCGGCGTGCACGCCGTGGTCACCGCCGCCGACCTCCCGGCCGGCCCCGACGGCACCCCCGACGGCGGCCCCGCCGGGTCGGCCGCCGCCGACCGCCCGGTCCTCGCCGCCGGCGTGGTGCGCCACCACGGCGAACCCGTCGCCGCGGTCGCCGCCGACCACCCCGACACCGCCCGGCTCGCCGCCGCCGCGATCCTGGTCGAGTACGAGCCGCTGGAGCCCGTCACCGACCCCGAGGCCGCCTTCCACGCCCCCCCGCTGCACCCCGACGGCAACCTGCTGCGCCACCTGCCGCTGCGCACCGGCGACCCCGACGCGGTCGGCGCGATCGTCGTCGAGGGCCTCTACCAGGTCGGCCGCCAGGACCCGGCCCCGATCGGCGCCGAGGCCGGACTCGCCGTCCCCCGCCCCGACGGCGGCGTCGAACTGCACCTGTCCTCCACCGACCCGCACGGCGACCGCGACCGCACCGCCGCCCGCCTCGGCCTCGACCCCGACCGGGTCCGCCTGGTCGTCACCGGCGTCCCCGGCGCCACCAGCGACCGCGAGGACCTCTCCTTCCAGGTCACCCTCGCCCTGCTCGCGCTGCGCAGCGGCCGGCCGGTCAAAATGACCCTCACCCGCGCCGAGTCCTTCCAGTCCCACCCCACCCGGCACCCCGCCCTGCTGCGCTACCGCCACCACGCCGACGCCGAGGGCCGGCTGGTCAAGGTCGAGGCGCAGATCCTGCTCGACGGCGGCGCCTACGCCGACGTCTCCGCCGAGGCGCTGGCCGCCGCCGTCGCCTTCTCGGTCGGCCCCTACACCTGCCCCAACGTCTTCGTCGACGCCTGGGCGGTGCGCACCAACAACCCGCCGGCCGGCCGGATGCGCGGCGAGGGCGCCCTGCAGACCTGCTTCGCGTACGAGTCGCAGCTCGACCAGCTCGCCAGGCAGCTCGGCATCGACCCGGTCGAGATCCGCCGCCGCAACGCCATGACCACCGGCGACCCGCTGCCCACCGGCCAGGCCGTCACCTGCCCCGCCCCGGTCGAGGCCCTGCTCGACGCGCTCGACGCCTCCCCGCTGCCCGCCCTCCCGCTGGACGACCCGGAGGCCGACTGGCTGCTGCCCGGCGGCCCCGGCGGCGCGGGCGACCCCGCCGCGGTGCGCCGCGGCATCGGCTACGCGGTCGGCATGGTGCACATGCTCGGCGCCGAGGGCGAGGACGAGGTCTCCACCGCGACCGTCCGGGTCTCCGGCGACCACGCCACCGTGATCTGCGCGGCCGTCGACTCCGGCCAGGGCTTCGCCACCCTGGCCCGGCAGATCGTCCAGTCGGTGCTCGGCGTCAGCGAGGTGTACATCGCGCCCGTCGACTCCGACCAGTCCGCGGCCGGCCCCGCCTCCCGCGGCCGGCACACCTGGGTCTCCGGCGGCGCCGTCGAGCGGGCCGCGCTGATGGTCCGCCACCAGATGCTGCAGCCGATCGCCGCCGACTTCGGGATGTCCGTCGAACTGCTCACCATCACCGACGGGAAGATCACCTCGTACGACGGCGTGCTCGGCATGCCGGTCAGCGAGGCCCTGGAGGGCCGCGAGCTCTGGGCCACCGCCCAGTGCCGGCCGCACCCCACCGAGCCGCTCGACCCCGAGACCGGGCAGGGCGACGCCTTCGTCTCCATCGCGTTCTGCGCGATGCGCGCCGTGGTCGACGTCGACATCGAACTCGGCGCCGTCCGGGTCGTCGACGTCACCGTCGCCCAGGAGGTCGGCCGGGCGCTGAACCCCCGGCAGATCGAGGACCGGATCGAGGGCGCCGTCGCCCAGGGCGTCGGACTCGCCCTGCTGGAGAACCTGCGCACCGAGGGCGGCGTCCCCGTCAACGCCTCGCTCACCGGCTACCGGCTCCCCACCGCCCTGGACACCCCCGACGTCCGGATCGCCGCCCTGCTGGAGGAGCGCGACGTGGTCGCCCCGTTCGGCGCCAAGGCGGTCAGCGCGGTGCCCGCCGTGGTCGCCCCCGCGGCGGTCGCCGCCGCCGTCCGCGCCGCGACCGGGCTGCCGGTCGGGCGGCTGCCGATCCCGCCGGAGGACGCCACGCTGCCCGTCTGACGCCCCGTCACTTCTTCCGGGCGGCCGCCGCCGCCGTCGTGGTGCGGACGTGCTCCGCCCAGGCCGCCTGGAACGCGTCGGCGCTCCCGCCGGTCGCCTCGGCCAGCTGCTGGGCGTACTCGCTCGGCCTGGCGTAGTGCGCGGCGACGAAGGCGAACGCCCGGGCCTCCCCGTAGGTCGCCGCCAGGTACCGCACGGCGTCGCCGCTCAGCGCGTAGTTCGCGGACCTGGCCCCGGCGGTGTCCGCGTAGAACTCGCCCTGCTCGCCCGGCAGTCCGCCGTCGAAGCGCACCTCGCGCAGGTCGCCGACCAGCTCGTCGCGGGCCGCCGCGTCCTCGCCGCGCAGCGCCATGAACTCGGCGAAGCCCTCCGCCACCCAGTCGTGCGGCTGCCCCTTGCCGGTGGGCGAGGGCCACTCGGACAGCAGCGTCGCGACGATCGCGTGCGCCATCTCGTGCCGGCCGATGTCCGTCACGCCGTCCTGCCAGCGCGAGCCGGTGAACCGGCTGTCGGTGGTGTCCATCACGATCCGGCTGCCGCCGACCGTCATCCCGCCGCCTGCCGTCCCGCCGCTCGCCGTCCCGCTGCCTGCCGTCCCGCCGCCCGCCGTGCTCCGGGCCGCCCCCTCGGCCGCCACCACCGGCATGTTGACGCCGGCCTCCAGGCTGTCGTCCTGCTTCCCGTCGCCCTGGTACAGCTTGTTGTAGACCTCCCGGTTCTTCTCCAGCACCACGAAGAACCCCCGCGCGCCCCGCCGGCCGCCGGCCGGCACCGGCGCGTACTGCTGCCAGGCCGCCAGGTCGTCCCCCGCCGCCCGGGCCAGCACGTCGACGTCCCGGTCCAGCTCGGCCTCCTGGCCCTTGTCCGCCATCGCCACCAGGTGGTCGCGCACCCGCACCGACAGGTCGTCGTACACGTCCCACGGGGCCGGGTAGTAGCCGGCGTCCAGGCTCTTGCCCTGGTGGTCCCGCACCGCCCCGACCCCGGTTATCACCTCGGTGCCCGACTCCACCGGCAGCACCTGCCACCCGTACTCCTCGGCGATCGGCAGGTTGTCCACGTCCTTCACCTGGTGCACGAAGTCCACCCGCAGCCGCCCGTTCAACGGCGAGTTCGACACCTCCCAGCGCGCCGTCTCCCACGGCACCTTCAGCAGGTTCCGGAACACCAGCCGCTGCCGCTCCTTCACCTCCCCCGCCGCGAACGGCCGGACGAACCCCTCCTCGTCCCCCGCCGCCAGCGCCCGCGTCAACCCGTCCGCGACCCGCCGCCAGTTCTCCTGCTCCACCACGTACGCGGGCGTCGTCGCCCCCTTCCGCCCCACCTGCAGGTACGCCGTCCCGCCCACCGCGGCCACCACCACCAGCACCACCAGCGCGATCCCCAGCACCCCCAGCGCCCGCGACCCCCGCCCCGGCGGCTGCGGCGGCGGGTACGCGGGCTGCCAGCCCTGGCCCTGGTACGGCGGGGGCGGGAACCCCGGGTACGACTGCTGCCCCGGCACGGGCGCGCCGGACTGCGGCGGATGCGTCAAGAGTTCCCCCAAGGACGAACGACGCGCCATTCATAGCACAGCCCCCGACCACCTCCACCAGCCCTTTCCCCCACCGGCGGTGCACGAACGAGACCGGTTCCCCGGCGGTGGGCGTCCAGCGGCCCTCGTCCGGCCCCACCCCGTATCGCCGGTGCCGCGGTGGCGCGCGGTCGGAAACGCCGCCCGGCCGTCCGCAGTCGCCGCGGGGCGGTGAAATGTAGTGGCCCTGCCACGAGAGGCCGGTGCCAGGGCGGGTGACGGACGATACGATCGAACCGTCCTGTGTTCCGGGGGCGCTGCGAGAGCGAACGGGCTGTCTACTGACGGGGTGTTTGATGGGGCTGGCCAGACTGACGGGCGCGCTCGGCGCGACCGCTTTGACAGCGGGCATGCTGTTCGCCGGCGCACCGGCGGCGTCGGCGGACCAGGTGCGGGACGCGCAGTGGGCGAACGCGTACTTCGACCTGGACAAGGTGTGGTCGGTCAGCAAGGGCGACGGCGTGATCGTCGCGGTGATCGACACCGGGGTCAAGGCGAATCATCCGGACCTGTCGGGGTCGCTGCTGCCCGGGTACGACCCCGGCGGCCAGGGACGTGAGATCAAGCCGACCACTGAGCACGGGACGGGCATGGCGAGCCTGATCGCCGGTCACGGGCACGGCAACGGCGAGGGCGTGACCGGCCTCGCGCCCGGAGCCAAGATCCTGCCGATCTTCCACGGGGACGGCGGCGCGATGCCGCAGGGCATCAAGTGGGCGGTCGACCACGGTGCCAAGGTCATCAACATCTCCCAGGTCACGGATCTGGTGGAGCAGGACTCCTTCACCGATGCGGTGGCCTACGCGCTCCAGCACAAGGTGCTGATCGTGGCGGGCACCGGCAACGACGGGGGGCCCGTCCGTCCTCCGGCGAACGTTCCCGGGGTGCTCGCGGTCGGTGCCGTGGACAAGAACCAGAGGATCTGGCCGCAGTCGAACTACGGCCCCGAGGTCATGTTGACGGCACCGGGTGTCGACATCGTGATGGCCGGCAGCGGCGGGTCGGGCTCCTGCACCTCCCAGTACTGCATGGCTGACGGCACCTCGGACTCCACCGCCTACGTCTCCGCCGCGGCGGCCCTGGTGTTCGCCAAGTACCCCGACCTCACGCCGGGTCAGGTGGCCAACCGGCTGGTGAAGACGGCCGCGGCTCCTGCGGGCGCCTCCAAACTGCCCGACAGCCACTACGGATACGGTGTCGTCCGCCCGTACCAGGCCCTGACCGCAAACGTTCCGGCCGGATCCGCGCAGGGGCCGCTCGCGGCGGCCGCCGGTGCCGCCGCTCCGTCGGCCGGTGCCGGGGCGACGCAGGAGACGAAGGACCCGGGCAGTGACGGAGTGGGGACGGGCGGGCTCGGTTCCCCAGGGGCGGTGCCGGGCGTCAAGCAGTCGTCGTCGGGATCGGCCCTGCCCCTGGTCCTCGCCATCGGCGGTGGGCTGGTCGTGCTGCTCATCGTGGTCATCGCGATCGCGGTGTCCAGCAGCCGGAAGCGCAACCGCAACCGCGCACAGGGCTTCCAGGCCCAGGCCGGGGTCTCGTACGGTGCTGCACCGGGGTGGCCCCCGGCCCAGCAGCAGCCGTACGGTCAACCGGGCCAACAGCCGCCGCCGTACGGCTACCCACCGCAGCAGCCGCCTTACAACAATCCGTACCAGGACGGCAACCAATCGCGTTGACGGTGTGTTAGGGCATCGTCCGAACGCGATACGATCGAACGCTCTGACTGGGACAACCCGTCAGCCAGAGAGTTACCACGGGGAAGTTTCGACACTCCAGGGGGAGAGGGCCTCGTGTCCGACGGATACAGCGTCAACCCTGCAGAGCTGGAGGCAGTCGTCAAGCGACTGCGGGCCCTCCAGCAGAACATCAGCACCTGCGGGACCAACACCAAGTACAAGACCGACATCACTCAGGATGCCTTCGGCGGTGACTTCGTCGAGGCCCGAGCACTGTACAGCGCGCATGGGAACATGCAGGCGTTCCTGACCCAGACGATCTCGTCCATCGACGCGCTCATCAGCGAGTACGGCGACAAGACCCAGCTCGTCCACGACCGTTACGTGGGGCGTGAGGACGACGGCCAGTCAACCATGAACCAGATTCAGGCAGGGTGAGTCAGAGATGGCCGACACGACTCCATTCGACAGTTACGCCCTGATCCCGCTCAAGAACATGGTTTCCGGCTCAAGTCCCGAGCGGATCAAGGAAGTCGGGCAGCACTGGTTGAACGTGCACCAGGAGCTGACGCAGGCCGCCGCCGATCTTCAGGCGGCGATCGACCACGCCACCGCGAACTGGACCGGGGCGGCCTCGCAGGGCTTCGCCACGAAGGGCTCGCAGATCCAGCAGGGCATGGTCAGCACCGCCGCGCACGCGCAGAACACGTCCGTCGCGATGACCTACGCGGCGACCGCGCTCGAGCAGACCAAGTCGACCATGGACCAGATCAAGGTCCCGAGCTTCATGGACCGGGTCGGCAAGACCTTGAGCGACGGCTTCGCCAGCTCGGACGAGGGGTTCAAGCGCGACCTCGCGTCGGGCATGAACCGGATCGACGCGGTCAACAAGAACGCGCACGACCTGTCCGCCACCGAGGTCGCGCACCAGTACGCGATCGGCGTGATGGAGCACCTGGGCCCGCAGTACACCGAGGCCGCGTCGTACATGGGTACTGGCGACCACGAGGTCACGAGCCCGTCGAAGAACTTCCCGCCGGACCCGCCCGCCACGGTCGTGCCTCCCGGCCACACGCCGCCGAGCATGCCCAACCCGAAGTACCCGGGTGGGGTGCCGCCGCAGCAGACGACTCCGTCGAACGTCTCGCCGGGCCTGCCCTCGGTGCCGCAGCCGACGCAGCCCGGGCATCCGGTGGTGCCGGTGGTGCCGCCGGTGGGGTCGGTGCCGCCCGGTGGGGATCTGCCGCCGTTCACTCCGCCGACGTTCACGCCGACTCCGGTGCCGCCGTCCACGGGGATCCTGGGGGTCGACCCGCCGTCCGTGGGGTTGACGCCTCCGGGGTCGGTCGGTGGGCTGCCCGGTGGGGTGGGGACGTTGCCCGGTGGTGGGTCCGCTGGCGGTGGGACCGGTGGTGGCGGGTACGTGCCCGGTGGGTTGGGCGGTGGGTACCTGCCCGGTGGCGGGCTCGGCGGTGGTGGCCGGGTGTCGACCGGCGGGTTGTCCGGGGCCGGTGGCGCCGGTGGTGGTCGGGCCGGTGGCTCGGGTACCGCGGGTGGGGCCGGCCGGGGCGCCGCTGGTGGGGCCGCCGGTTCCGGGGCCGGTGGCTCGGGTTCGGGTGCCGCGGGGGCCCGCGGTGTCGCGGGTGCCGGCGGGATGGGCGGCATGCACGGCGGTGGCGCCGGTGGTGCGCGGGGCGGTGCGGCCGGTGGCAAGAGCGCTGCCGGCGGCCTGGTGCGCAAGGCCGGTGGCACGATCGGCGGTGCGAAGGCGGCCGGTGCCGGTGGACGGGCGTTCACCGAGGGCGGGTCGGGCATCGGGAAGGGGCGTGCCGGGCAGGCGGGCGCGGCCGGGATGCACGGCGGCTCGGGCAGCGGCGGCAGTAAGAAGAAGAACCAGGGGCACCGTCCCGACTACCTGGTCGAGGACGAGGACACCTGGCGCGGTGGCGAGGCCAACCCCGGCGTCATCGAGTAGCAGTCGGCTCGACCGGAGTCGGTAGGGGTGTGCGGCGGGCGCCGTCGGTGGTCCAGGAGGACCGTCGGCCGGCGCCCGCCGTCGTCGTAGCCGTCGTGCCCGCGGGGGCGCTCAGTCGACGTGCAGGGTGACCCGGTTGTCGTAGAAGGCGACCAGGCCGGCGATCTTCTGCGATTCGGCGAATGGGGTGGGGTACGTCCAGGCGACGTCCGGGTGGAGGGTGCCGCCGATCCGGACGGACAGGTGGTCGGCGGCGCCCTTGTAGGGGCAGTGGGTGGTGCGGGTGCCCGGTTCGAAGAGCGGGAGGACCAGGTCGGTGGGGGCGAGGTAGTAGCGGGTGGGCAGGCCGGTCTCGAAGAGCAGCCGCGGGGAGCGGGAGAGCGCCAGCAGGGTGCCGTCGAGTTCGACCCGGACGGTGCGGGAGGACGCCAGGATGTCGATCCGGGTGTACGGGGAGCGGGCGTGGGTGAAGACCTGCTCGTCCTCCTCGTACCAGGCGTCCATCGCCGCCCAGTCGAAGCGCAAGTGGTCGCGGAGCGCCTCGGCGGGGGAGTCGGGGTACTGGCGGACGGCGCGGGCGGCGGTGCGGCCGTTCGCGGCGAGGTCGAAGACCAGCGCGTCGCCGAGTGCGGGACGGTCGGCGGCCCGGTCGGCCGGGGTCAGCAGGTCGGTGCGGACGTCGGCGGCCGGGACGTAGTGGACGGGGTACTGCGGGCGTTCCCAGACCAGCAGGGCGCGGGTGGTGTCGGCCACCGCCAGCCCGCCGAGGTAGGTGCGGATGCGTTTGCCGCAGGGCTCGACCCGCGGCACGGTGCGGTCACTGGAGGGCATGACCGGTACAACGGCCGGGCCGGCGGGAGAATTTCCGGGCGGTCGAAAAGGAAAGGAAGAGGGAAAGGGAAAAGCCGGAAAACGGCGTGGAATTCACCGGCCGCCCGCGCGGGAACGACGGGCGGCCGGTGAATCGCGGATGGAGTGCGTGGAGACCATGACGGGAATCGAACCCGTGTAAACCGCTTTGCAGGCGGTTCCCTCAGCCACTCGGGCACATGGTCAGGGGTGGGGCGGGTGAGCACGCGCGGGCGTCAACGAGCCCGCGGGACAGGGAGGTTGCGAATCAAGCGCAACAGCGGCCGCGACGACAGGAACGCGTGCGACCCGGACAGGGGGCACAGGTGCGGGGCGCTGCGAGGGCCACCGTCTTCCTGTTCATCGCCATCTCCTGTCGTCCGGGTTCGCACCGGCTCGTTCCTTCGCTCCGGTGAATTCACTATAGCGGGCGGAAGCGGGGCGGAGTCAATATCCGTTCATGAATTCCGTGTGTCGCCGCCGTGCTACCGTCGATGGTGAGGCGGCCGTTCGCGGCGCGTCCCGGACGAGGTGCGTCGTACCCGGCACGACAAGACGGCGCGGTAGGTGGTTCGACTACTGCGGAGGAGTCTGTCGTCATGGCCTGGGTCGTTCTGATCGTCGCCGGAGTGCTGGAGACCGTGTGGGCGGTGGCACTGGAGGCGTCCAAGGGGTTCTCCCGGCTGGTGCCGGGCACGGTGTTCGTGGTGGCGCTGGCGCTGTCGATGGGCGGGTTGGCGTACGCGATGCGGAGCATCCCGCTGGGGACGGGGTACGCGGTCTGGGTGGGCATCGGCGCGGTGGGCACCGCGGTGTACGGGATGGTGGCGCTGGGGGACGCGGTGAGCGCGGCCCGGATCACCTGCCTGGTGCTGATCCTGTCCGGCGTGGTCGGGCTCAAGGCGCTGCACTGACGGACCGGTACTGACGGACCGGTACTGACGGACCGGTACTGGCGGACCGGTACTGGCGGACCGGTACTGACGGACCGGTACTGGCGGACCGGCACTGACAGACCGGCACTGACAGGCCGGCGGGGTGGTCCTAGGCCGTCGGACGGAGGCCCCGTTCCGCCCGCAGGTCAGGATCGAAACGCGGCCACGGCACTTACCATGTCGAGGTGACCAGCACCTCCCCGGCCGAGACGGCAGCACCCGCGCACCCCCTCCACCCCGACGACGACGGCACCGGCGGGGTGCTCAGCGGCCCCTGGCGGGCGCTGACCCTCGGCATCGTGTCGGTGGTGCTGCTGCTGGCCTTCGAGGCCACGGCGGTCAACACCGCGATGCCGACCGCCGCCCAGCAGCTCGACGGCATCGGCCTGTACGCCTTCGCGTTCTCCGCGTACTTCACCACCACGCTGCTGGCCCTGGTGGTCTCCGGGCAGTGGTGCGACCGCGGCGGCCCGATCGCCCCGCTGTTCAGCGGCATCGCGGTGTTCGCCGCCGGGCTGGTCACGGCCGGCACGGCGGTGAACATGTGGATGTTCGTCGCCGGCCGGGCGGTCCAGGGCCTGGGCGGCGGGCTGGTGATCGTCGCGCTGTACGTGGTGGTCGGCCGGGCGTTCCCGGAGCGGCTGCGGCCGGCCGTGTTCGCGGCCTTCTCGGCGGCCTGGGTGCTGCCCTCGATCCTGGGCCCGGTGATCTCCGGCGCGGTCACCCAGCACCTCGGCTGGCGCTGGGTGTTCCTCGCCGTGCCGGTGCTGGTGCTGCCGCCGCTCGCCGTGATGGGCCCGGCGCTGCGCCGCTCGGAGCGGTCCCGGCCGCCGCGCCGGGTCGCCCCGTACGACTGGCGGCGGACCGGGGACGCGGCGATGGTCGCGCTCGGCGCGGCGCTGCTGCAGTACGCGGGCCAGCGGCTGGACGGGTGGGCCGTGCTGCCGGCCGCGGCCGGGGTCGCGCTGATGGGCCCGGCGGTACTGCGGCTGCTGCCGCGCGGCACGCTGCTGGCGGCGCGCGGGCTGCCGACGGTGATCCTGCTGCGCGGGGTCGCGGCGGGCGCGTTCTTCGCCTCCGAGCTGTTCATCCCGCTGATGATGCAGACCCAGCGCGGGCTGTCGGTGACGCTGGCGGGCCTGACGTTGGCGCCCGGCGGGCTGTCCTGGGCGTTCGGCTCCTGGCTGCAGGGCCGGCCGGGCGCGGACCGGCACCGGGCGGCGCTGATCCGGATCGGCTTCGTGTCGACGGCGGTGGCGGTCGGCGGGGCGGCGCTGGTGCTGTTCCCGGCGGTGCCGGTCTGGGTGACGGCCGCGTTCTGGGCGGTCGGCGGCGCCGGGATGGGCCTGGCGATCGCCAGCATCAGCGTGCTGATGATGAAGCTGTCCAGGCCGGAGGAGACCGGCGGCAACTCGGCCGCCCTGCAACTCAGCGACGCGCTGGGCAACGTCCTGCTGACCGGCCTGGCCGGGGTGCTCTTCGCGGCCCTGGGCGGCGGCGCGGTCGGCGCGGCGGCCCACGGCGGGGCGTCGCTGCCGGCGGGGGCGTTCGCCGCGGTGTTCCTGACCATGCCGCTGGTGGCCCTGGCCGGCGCGGCGCTCTCGGGGCGGGCGACGGCGGCCGGGAAGTCCTGACGGGGAGCCGAGGGGGCGACGGAGGGGGCCGGCCGGGCAGCGCTCCGGCCGGGCCCCGGTCGAGGAGCACCGGGGTCCGGCCGGAGGGGAACGCGGGGCCGGGGGCCTACTTGCCGCCCGTCACCGCCGGGACGGACGGGGACGCCGCGCCGCCCGCCGGGCCGCCGGACCCGGAGCCGCCGAGGTAGGCGTTCCAGCCGCCGGCCGGGGCCTGGCCGGGGGCGAGGGCCTGGAGCTTCTTGAGCACCGCCGGGTCCTGGACCTCCAGCCATTCGACGAGCTGCCGGAAGGAGACCATCCGGACCTCCGGCTTGTCGGCGATCTGCTTGAGCGTCTCCTCGACGGCGTTCATGTAGATGCCGCCGTTCCACTGCTCGAAGTGGTTGCCGATGATGAACGGCGCCCGGTTGCCGTTGTAGGCGCGGTCGAAGCCGGCCAGGTACGAGTCGCGGGCCTGGTTCTGCCAGGACGCCTGCTTGCCGGGGTCGCCCTTGGTGTTGTCGCCGGACTGGTTGTACATGATGTTGTAGTCCATCGAGAGCACCTGGAAGCTGTGCCCGGGGAACGGGATGGACTGCAGCGGCATGTCCCACAGCGCGCCGCCGGCGAACTTCTGCGGCCACATCTGGAGGCCGCCGGGGCCGGAGCTGTCGTACTTCCAGCCGCGCTTGACGGCGGTGGGGAGCAGGCCGCGCTGGCCCTCCAGACAGGGGGTGCGGCCGCCGATCAGCTCCTTGCGGTAGTCGAAGGGCAGCGCGGGCAGGTCGGTGTTGCCGGTGTTGGTGCGCCAGTTCATGACGAAGTCCATGGCCTGCTGGATCTCGCTGTCCCAGTCCTCGGGGGACCACTTCCCGCCGCCGTTGGCGCCGCAGAAGTGGCCGTTGAAGTGGGTGCCGATCTCGTGGCCCTCCAGCCAGGCCGCGCTGACCTGCTCGATGGTGGCGCGGATGTGCTGGTCGCTGAGGTAGCCGATGTCGGAGGCGCCGATCGAGTGCTGCGGGGGGTGGTAGAGCGTCTTCTTCGACTCGGGCAGGGTGTAGATGCCGCTGAGGAAGAAGGTCATGGTGGCGTCGTGTTCCTTGGCGAGCTTCCGGAACCGGCTGAACAGCTGGTTGTCGAGCTCGCCGGCGCCGTCCCAGGAGAAGACCACGAACTGCGGGGGCCGCTGGCCGGGCTCCAGCGGGACGGCCTGGGGCTGGTTGGGCTGCGGTCCGGTGTCGGAGGTGGAGCCGTCGCCGATCAGGGTGGCGGGGGGCTTGGGGACGGCACTGGGGCTGCCGTTCGCGGCGAGGCCGTCGGCCTGCGCCGGCGGGGCGGCGCCCCCGTTCCCGGAGGAGCTCGCGCAGCCGGCGGCGAGGGTGGCGGCGGTCGCCGCACCGGCGGCCAGCAGCGTCCTGCGGGAGAGGGCGTCCATGTCTCACATCCGTTCACCAGGGAGTAAGGGGAGGCACCGACCGGAGTAACGGATCATCAGATGAAATGACGAGATGCGTCGTCCGGGGGAGTCGGGCTCAGCATGGCACGCGTCCGGACATCGCGCCGGTAAGCACGCCCCGGGTACGGATGACCGGGGGACGCCACGCCGGGGCGCTCACCTGTTCGGAGCACCGGACCGGGGCCTCGGCGCCGCCGGAGAGTTGACTGGACGTCAGGAGCGGCCGAGGACGGCACCGCCCGCCCGCAGACACGGAGGTCCCACCCGCCGATGTGGCAGTCGCTGATCGACGCCTACCGCGACCGGATCGTCGACACCGGACGGGAGCCGCTGTTCCTGCTGCTGCTCGGCCTGGTGCTGTCGTTCCTGTTCATCCGGCTCAGCACCCGGCTGATCCGGGCCCGGGTCCGCTGGTGGCCGGGCAACGTCGCCCCGGGCGGGCTGCACATCCACCACGTGGTGTTCGGCCAGACCCTGCTGCTGGTGTGCGGGGTGGCCGCGTTCGCGGTGCGCGGGGACGGCGGCGCCTGGTGGAACCTGCTCGGCTTCGGGTTCGGCGTCGGTGCGGGCCTGGTGCTGGACGAGTTCGCGCTGGTCCTGCACCTCAAGGACGTCTACTGGTCCACCCAGGGCCGCACCTCGGTGGACGCCGTGGTGCTGGCCGTCGTGACGATCGGGCTGCTGCTGCTCGGCGAACTCCCGCTCGGCGGCTTCGCCCGGCACCCCGACGGGCCGACCCTGGCCGGGGCGTCCGTGCTGCTCGCGCTGGTCGTGGTCACCCTGCTCAAGGGCAAGACCTGGACCGGGCTGCTGGGCATCATGCTCTGGCCGCTGGCCCTGGTCGGCGCCGTCCGGCTGGCCCGCCCCGCCAGCCCGTGGGCCCGCTGGCGCTACCGCTCCCGCCCCCGCCGACTGGCCCGCGCCGAGCGCCGCGAGGACCGGATCCACCGCCGCCTGGTCGCCGCCAAGACCGCCGCGTACGACCTGGTGGCCGGCACCCCCGACGCCGACCCGGAGAGCCCGGAGACCCCGGAGAGCCCGGAGGCCCCGACCGCTCCGGAGCCGGTCGGGCGGCAGGCCGGGCGGCCGGCCGAGCCGCCCGTCGGGCGCCCGCCCGCGCCCTGGCGGCTGCGCTGCGCCGCGGCGGCCCGCTGGTACCTGCGGATCGCCACCCTGCTGAACCTGCTCGGCGCGGTGGTCGCCCCGTTCCGGGCCCAGGTCGAGCGGGCCGACCGGGGCGAGTACTTCACCCCCGTGCTGGTCACCTCCGGCTTCACCACCGCGCTGCTGGCCGGGCTGCTCGCGGTCATGCTGCGCCGCCGCAAGCGGGCCGCCTGGATCGCCGCGCTGGCGCTCAGCGCCGGGCACGCCGCCGTCTACGCGGTGGCGCTGGCCTTCCCCGAGTACCGCGCCCACCCGTTCAACCAGGTCTCCACCGGGCTCACCGTGGCGCTGCTGCTGGCCCTGCTGGCGGCCCGGCCGGTGTTCCGGGTGCGCGGCGGGCGGGGCAACCTGTCGCTGGCCGCCGCCGTGCTGCTGCTCGGCGGGGCGCTGCTGACCGGCCTGGGCGCGGTCGCCGTCCGGCTGGCGCACACCGGCGCGGTGCCCGGCTGGGGCGCGGCGGCCCGGTACGCGGTGCTGCGGCTGGTCACCGTCTCCGGCGTGGTCGAGGTCACCGACGTGGACGTGCCGGGCTGGCTCGACCTCGGCCTCAACCTGCTGGCCACCGCCCTGCTGCTGCTCACCCTGCGGATCCTGCTGCGCTCCCCGCGCGGCGCCGAGGGGCGGCGCCCGGAGGACGAACGGGCGCTGCGCGACCTGCTGGAGCGGCACGGCGGGCGCGACTCGCTCGGCTACTTCGCGCTGCGCCGCGACAAGGCGGTGTGCTTCTCGCCCAGCGGCAAGGCCGCCGTCGCCTACCGGGTGGTCAACGGGGTGGCGCTGGCCTCCGGCGACCCGGTCGGCGACCCGGAGGCCTGGCCGCAGGCGATCGAGGAGTGGCTGCGCCGGGCCCGCGCGCACGCCTGGATCCCCGCCGTCACCGGCGCCGACGAGCGCGCCGGCACGGTGTACGTCCGGACGGCCGGGCTGCGCGCGCTGCACCTGGGCGACGAGGCGGTGGTCGCCGCGGCCGGCTTCACCCTGGACGGCCGGGAGATGCGCGGCCTGCGGCAGACCTGCCGCCGACTGGCCCGGGCCGGGTACACCGTGGTGGTCCGCCGGCACCGGGACGTCCCGCCCGAGGAGTTCGCCGGTCTGGCCCGGCTCGCCGACGCCTGGCGGCACGGCCGCACCGAACGCGGCTTCTCGATGGCGCTGGGCCGGCTCGGCGACCCCGCGGACGGCGACTGCCTGCTCGCCGAGTGCCGCGACGAGGCCGGGCGGACGGCCGCGCTGCTGTCGTTCGTCCCCTGGGGCGCGGACGGGCTCTCGCTCGACCTGATGCGCCGCGACCGGGAGTCCGACAACGGCCTGGTCGAGTACACCGTCGCCGAACTGCTGCGCCGCGCGGGGGAGTTCGGGGTGGCCAGGGTGTCGCTGAACTTCGCCATGTTCCGCGAGGCGTTCGAGCCGCGGATGGGCGCCGGGCCGGTGCTGCGGCTGTGGCGCGGGGTGCTGCGCTTCCTGTCCCGCTGGTGGCAGCTGGAGTCGCTGTACCGGGCGAACGCGCGCTACCGGCCGGCCTGGGAGCCGCGCTACGTGCTGTACGAGAAGCCCTCCGAGCTGCCCGCGATCGGCCTGGCCAACGCGCTGGCGGAGGGCTTCCTGACCAGGCCCCGGCTGCGGCGGGGCGACCGCACCCGCTGACGGCGGGTCACCCGGACAGAACCCACCGGGTGCCCGAACCCGGGCCGCCGGGTGAACTGGGCGGGTCGGGGCCGGAGTCGCTGGCGGACGGAGGGCGTGCGGTGGGCGAGCGGACGTGGACGGGCGCGGTGGCCGCCTCGGGGGCCGTCCTGGCGGGCGCGTGGCTGCTGAACGGCGGCCTGACCGGCACCCTGCCGCCGGCCCCGGTCGCCGCGCAGGCGTACGACGGCACCCCGGTCGGCCCGGCCGTCCCCGCGCTGCCGCCCTCGCCGCCGGTACGGGTCCGGATCCCGGTGCTCGGGGTGGACGCGCCGGTGGCCCGGCTCGGGCTGGACGGCGAGGGCCGGCTGCAACCGCCGCCGGAGGAGGACCGCAACCTGGCCGGCTGGTACCGGGACGGCGCCGCGCCCGGGTCGAGCGGGACGGCGGTGCTGGCCGGGCACGTCGACAACGCGCACGGCCCGGCGGTGTTCTACCGGCTGGGCTCGCTGCACAAGGGCGACCAGCTGGAGGTGGCCCGGGCGGACGGGGCCGGCGCCTGGTTCCAGGTCGACGGGGTGGAGGTCTACCCGAAGAGCGACTTCCCCGACCGCAAGGTGTACGCGGCCACCCCGGACGCCCAGCTGCGGCTGATCACCTGCGGCGGGGGCTTCACCCGGGCGGGCGGCTACGACGGGAACGTGGTGGTGTACGCGCACCTGGTCCGCACCCGGCGGGCCTGAGCGCGGGCCCGGCCGGGGCCGTCCCGGCGCGGCCGGTCAGGCCAGCAGCTCGGCGAGCGCCCGGTCGCAGTCCAGGTGGCTCAGCTCCTGGCCCTCGGGCACCGCGAGGTAGCTGTGCCACAGGAAGCGGCGCAGCTCGACGCGGTCGAACTGGAGCAGCGCGACGCCCTCGGGGGAGCGCAGCTCGACCACGGTGCGGGCGCCGAGCGCGGGGCGGATGTGGACGTCGCCCTCGCCGCTGGGCAGGTCGATCCCGGAGGCGAGCAGCTGGCGGGCGAACACCCACTCGACCCCCTCGGCGGGCCCGGCCGCCGTGGGCGGCCCGACCGGCAGCGCGGGCAGGTCCAGCGCGGTGCCGTCCGGGTCGGCCGGGTCCAGGGCGTACTCGGTGGGGAAGACCATCCGGACCGCCAGCGGGTCCTCGGCCCGGTAGCGCAGGGTGACCCGCAGCAGCGCGGAGCGGTGGGTGCTGACGATCAGCCGGGCGTGCGTGGTCTGCTCGACCGGTGCGGGCGCTGCGGACACGGCGGTTCCTCCCGAGGGTGCGTGCTGGTGCGGGTGCGACCGGTGCCGCCCCCTGGTGGTGAAGAGTCAGGAAGGGCGGCGGGGATTACACCGGTTTCCCACTTCCCCGAAGTGATCTGCGTCACACCACGGCGGACCAATCCGGGCATTCCGGGTCAACGGCGCGGCCACCCCATGGGCAGGGGCGGGCCGCCCGGGCAGGATCGCGGGAGCCGCGCGGGCCCCCACGAACCCCCGTCCGGCGACCTCAGGGGAGGGCCGCGACCATCGAGGAACGCGCACGGACGGCCGAGCGTGCCCCGCTCGCCGCGTACACCGAGCTGTACCGGCGCCACCACCCCGGCCTGCTGCGGTACGCCGGCGGCCTGACCGGGGGCGACCGCTGGCGGGCCGAGGACCTGGTGGCCGAGGCGCACCTGCGGGTGTGGCGGCGGATCGCCGCCGGGCACCGGATCGAGGACCCGCGGGCCTACCTGGCCGCCACCGTCCGGCACCTGGCGGCCGCGCCGGTGCGCGAGCGGGCCGTCGGCGTGCTGCCCGAACCGGCCGGCGCGGCGTCCGCCGACCCGGCGCCCCGGGTGGCCGAGACCGACCGGATGCGCGGACTGCTCGCCCAACTGCCCGAACGCTGGGCCCGCGCGCTATGGCTCGCCGAGGTCGAGGGACTGCCGCCCGGCGAGGTCGGCGCCCGGCTCGGGGTGGGCCGCGGCGCCGCCGCCGTCCTGCTGCACCGCGCCCGCGAGGGGCTGCGGCTCGCCTACCTGCGGGCCTACCCCGGCGACCCGCGCGACCCCGGCTGCGCCGGGCACTGGGCGGCGCTGGCCGGCCAGGCCCGCGGCCGGGCCGGGCGGAGGGTCCAGCGGCACCTGGCGGGCTGCGCCGACTGCCGGGGCCGGCTGGCGCTGCTGCGCCGGGTCAACCTGCGGCTGGCCGCGCTGGCGGGCAGCGCGGTGGCGCTGCTGGCCGGGCTGCTGCTCGCCCCGTTCGACGGCGCGGAGCGGCGGGCGGAGGCGGTGGCCGCGGCGGCGGCCTGCGAGGTGCGCCAGCGGGTCGCCGGCGAGAAGGACGACCGGTTCACTGTCCGGGCCGTGCCGCGCGACGCCTCCGGCCGGCCGGCCCCCGGCTGGGCGCCGGACCGGCCGCCGCCCGCCGACGGGCGGCCGTGAGGGGCGCGCGGGAGCGGGGGAGGCGACCGCCCCGGGCGGGCGGCCCGGCCCGGTGAAGGTCGGGTGACAAGCCGACGATCATCCTGGGACGCGCGCCACAGGGGCGTGCCGCGGCGGCCGTCCGGGTGTCGGGAGGGGCTAGGCTGGGCAGGTTCCACGACCGCCCGCCGCCCGCGGGGGAAGGGCCGCACATGGGCCCTGACCTGCGACGACCCCGTTCGGAGACCGTGACTACCGCCGCCTCCTCCGCGATGTCCCCGCTGTTCTCGCACGCCGACAGCGCCCACCCCCGCCCGAGCGGCACCGCCGCCGCCGCGCACCTCTCCCCGGCCTTCCCGGGCCGCGCCCCCTGGGGCACCGCCGGCCGCCTGCGGGCCTGGCAGCAGGGCGCGCTGGACTCGTACATCGAGAAGCAGCCCCGGGACTTCCTGGCGGTCGCCACCCCGGGCGCCGGCAAGACCACCTTCGCCCTGACCCTGGCGTCCTACCTGCTGCACAACCACCTGGTGCAGCAGGTCACCGTGGTCGCGCCCACCGAGCACCTGAAGAAGCAGTGGGCCGAGGCCGCCGCCCGGATAGGGATCCGGCTCGACCCGGCGTACTCCTCGGGCCCGCTGTCCAAGGACTACCAGGGCATCGTGATCACGTACGCGGGCGTCGGCGTGAACCCGATGCTGCACCGCAACCGGACCGAGGCCCGCAAGACGCTGGTGATCATGGACGAGATCCACCACGCCGGCGACTCCAAGTCCTGGGGCGAGGCCTGCTTCGAGGCGTTCGAACCGGCCACCCGGCGGCTCGCCCTCACCGGCACCCCGTTCCGCTCCGACACCAACCCGATCCCGTTCGTCCAGTACGAGGCCGGCAGCGACGGCCTGCGCAAGTCGGTCGCCGACTACACCTACGGCTACGGGCACGCGCTGGCCGACCACGTGGTCCGGCCGGTGATCTTCCTCAGCTACTCCGGCAACATGCGCTGGCGCACCAAGGCCGGCGACGAGTTGGAGGCCCGGCTCGGCGAGCCGATGACCAAGGACCTGATCGCCCAGGCCTGGCGCACCGCGCTCTCCCCGCAGGGCGAGTGGATCCCGGCCGTGCTCCAGGCCGCCGACCGGCGGCTGACCGAGGTCCGCAAGGGCATCCCCGACGCCGGCGGCCTGGTGATCGCCACCGACCAGACGGTGGCCCGCGCGTACGCCAAGCTGCTGCGCGAGATCACCGGCGAGAAGGTCACCCTGGTGCTCTCCGACGAGGCCGAGGCGTCCCAGCGGATCTCCGACTACGCCGAGGGCACCTCGCGCTGGATGGTCGCGGTCCGGATGGTCTCCGAGGGCGTCGACGTGCCCCGGCTCTGCGTCGGCGTGTACGCCACCTCGATCTCCACCCCGCTGTTCTTCGCCCAGGCCGTCGGCCGCTTCGTGCGCGCCCGCAAGCGCGGCGAGACCGCCTCGGTCTTCCTGCCGACCATCCCGATGCTGCTCGGCTTCGCCAACGAGATGGAGCTCCAGCGCGACCACGTCCTGGACCGCCCGAAGAAGGAGGGCGAGGGCCTGTTCGACGAGGAGGACCGGCTGCTCGCCGAGGCCGAGAAGGCCAACGACGGGGCGGACACCGGGACGGAGGAGTTCTCCTACGAGGCGCTGGGCAGCGACGCGGTCTTCGACCGGGTGCTGTACAACGCCATGGAGTTCGGCATGCAGGCGCACCCCGGCAGCGAGGAGGAGGAGGACTACCTCGGCATCCCGGGCCTGCTCGAACCCGACCAGGTGCAGATGCTGCTGCAGAAGCGCCAGCACCGGCAGATCCAGCGCTCCAAGACCAAGCCCGCCGAGGAGGCCGACCTGCTGGAACTCCCCGCCGACGAACGGCCCGTGGTCACCCACCAGGAGCTGCGCGAACTGCGCAAGGAGCTGAACGCGCTGGTCGCCGCCTGGCACCACCGCACCGACCAGCCGCACGGCACCATCCACAACGAGCTGCGCCGCCAGTGCGGTGGCCCGCTCACCGCGCAGGCCACCGCCAACCAGCTCAAGGCGCGGATCGGCCGGATCCGGGAGTGGGCCAACCAGGCTTGACGGGGCGTCAGCCACACCTTCAACACTTGGCAAAGAAAGTGTGGAGACATGTGATCACATGATCCGCTAATCTTCCACATGCCGGTGCTGGGGGGGACGCCATGCATGGGGACGCCCCGGCATGCGGTCACACCTGCCGACGCCGCCGCCCACGCGGCGGGCCGGCCCGCGCATTCCCCTGAGGAGCACCACCGTGGCGAACCCCGCCCAGAACCCCCCGCTGTCCGACAAGTCGAAGCTCGTCGCCGGCCTGCTGCAGATCTTCCTCGGCAGCTTCGGCATCGGCCGCTTCTACACCGGCCACGTCGGCATCGGCGTCGCCCAGCTGCTCACCTGCGGCGGCCTCGGCTTCTGGGCGCTGATCGACGGCATCATCTTCCTGGTCAGCGACACCCGCACCGACGCGCAGGGCCGCCTGCTGCGCCCCTGACGTGCCCACCGAACCGGCCGGCCGGCCCCCCCACCCCGCGGACGACCGCGACGGGGGCGCCGGCCGGCGGCCGTTCACCGGCCCGCGCCGCCTCGCGGCCCTGCTGCGCCACCCCGCGGCCGCCCCGCTCGGCCTGCTCGCCGCCGGCTCGGCCGGCGCGGCGTACCTCTCCTCGCGCGACCCGCACCGGCCGGGCCAGCTGCTGCCGTTCTGCCCCTGGCGCCGCCTGACCGGCCTCCAGTGCCCCGGCTGCGGCGGCACCCGGATGGCGTACGACCTGCTGCACGGCGACCTCGCCGCCGCCTGGCACGACAACGCCGCGCTGCTGCTGACCCTGCCGTTCGTCGCCGCCTGGTTCGCGGTGCGGCTGCGGCACGGGCTGGCCGGGCGCCACTGGCGGCTGCGGACGGGACCGCGCGCGGTGGCCGCGCTGCTCGCGGGCGCCGCGCTCTGGACGGTCGGCCGCAACCTGCTCTGAGCGCTCCGGGCCGTCCGGCCGGGGCGCCCCGGCCGGACGGCCCGACCGGCGGTGCGCTCGACGCGGCGGCGCACAGATAGCGGACGCTTGAGCGCTTGCGGCGCGAGTTATGGGCGCCTTATCCGATTTTTCATCACGACTTTTCATCGATGCTGCCCGAATTTTGGACAACCACTTCCACCGGGCGTCCCCGTTCATTAGCGTCTCCCCACACTCGTCCGGACCCCACCCACCGGTTCGGACGGGTACCGCGGAGCCCCGCGCCCCGTCGACGTCGCCGAGGTCGGACTCCCGCGCCGGACACCCTTCCTGCGCGCGACCAATTCCGGTGCGGCCCACGGCAGTTGTGTCGTAGGGTCGGACTTGCCGCGGAAAGGACCTGGCGCCTCGTGACTGCTGAGACTTCCCAAACCCTGGACAGGGGTGTCCGGGTACTGAAACTGCTCGCCGACTCCGAGCGCGGGCTGACGGTGACCGAGCTGGCCGCCCGGCTGGCCGTCAACCGGACGGTGGTCTACCGCCTGCTCGCCACCCTGGAACAGCACGGACTGGTCCGCCGGGACATCGGCGGCCGGGCCCGGGTCGGCCTCGGCGTGCTCCGGCTCGCCCACCGGGTCCACCCGCTGCTGCGCGAGGCCGCGCTGCCCGCGCTGCGCTCGCTCGCCGAGGACCTGGGCGCCACCGCCCACCTCACCCTGGTCGACGGCAACGAGGCGCTGGCCGTCGCCGTGGTCGAACCGACCTGGACGGACTTCCACGTCGCCTACCGCACCGGCCTGCGCCACCCGCTCTCCGAGAGCGCGGCCGGCCGGGCCATCCTGGAGGCCCGCAGCTTCCCCGGCCAGCGCCGCCCCGAGCAGGGCTGCGTGATCACCCGGGCCGAGGAGCAGTCCGGGGCCAGCGGGGCCGCCGCCGCGCTGATCGGCCTCAGCGGCATCGAGGGCAGCGTCGGCGTGGTGATGCTCAACGGCCTCGTCCCGGAGCGGGTCGGCCCGCGGGTGATCGAGGCCGCCACCGAGGTCGCCGACGCACTGCGCTGAACCCGCCGGTCCCGGTCCCGGCCCCGATCCGCGTGACCGGCCCCGATCCGCGCGGCCGTCCGTACCGGGCCGCGCGGTGTGTTTGGATGCGGGGTGTGCCTTCCCAGAACCTGCCCCCGGCCCTGACCGCCCCGCGCACCCGCGCGCTCGCGCTCTGCGCGCTGCCGGTGCTCGCACTGCTCGCGGTGGCCGCGTTCGTACCGCTGCCCTACACCCTGGAGTCGCCCGGCGACACCGCCGACACCCTGGGCGCGTACAACGGGGACAACCCGGTGATCCGGATCAGCGGGACGCCGCAGCGCCCGACCACCGGGCAGCTGCGGGTGGTCACCGTCGAGGCCACCAACCCGGGCCAGCGCAACACCCTCTGGGACTCGCTGACCGCCTGGGTGGACCCGAAGCAGGCCGTGGTGCCCACCGAGGAGGTCTACCCGGAGAGCGACAGCGGCGAGGCCGACGAGGCGACCCAGCAGCAGATGACGCAGTCGCAGGACAGCGCCACCCTGGCCGCGCTCAACTACCTGCACCTGTCGCCGGACCAGGTGAAGGTCGACATCGACCTGGGCCGGATCGGCGGCCCGAGCGGCGGCCAGATGCTGGCGCTGGGCATCGTCGACAAGATCGCCGGCGACGGCAGGGGCGGCGACCTGACCGGCGGACGGGACGTGGCCGGCACCGGCACGGTCGACCCGGACGGGCGGGTCGGCCAGGTCGGCGGCATCCCGCTCAAGACCCGGGCGGCGCGCGCGGCCGGGGCCACGGTGTTCCTGCTGCCGCGCAGCGAGTGCGCGCAGGGCAAGGTCAACACCCCCGACGGCCTCCAGCTGGTGCCGGTGGACACCCTCGCCGACTCGATCGCCGCGCTCCAGGCACTGAACAACGGCACCGCCGTCCCGCACTGCTGACGGGACGTCGCGCCAGCAGGGCGTCACGGCGCGGGCGCGGCCCCGGTCAGGACCCGTTCCCGGCCGCCTGCTCCACCAGCGGCAGGATCCGGAACGGCACCGGGTTCTCCAGCGCGATCGCGGTGGACGCCCGGACGATCCCGTCGAACCCCACCACCCGGTCGATCACCCGCTGCAGGTCCGCGTTCGACCGGGCCACGATCCGCACCAGCATGTCCCCGTGGCCGGTGATGGTGTGCAGCTCCAGCACCTCCGGCACCGCCGCCAGGTGCGCCCGGACGTCCGCGCCCTGCCCCTGCGAGATCTCCAGGGTGGCGAACGCCGTCACCGGGTAGCCGAGCGCCGCCGGGTCCACCTGCGGGCCGAAGCCGCCGATCACCCCGCGCGCCTGCAACCGGTCCAGCCGGGCCTGCACCGTGCCGCGCGCCACCTGCAGGCGGCGCGAGCACTCCAGCACGCCGATCCGCGGCTCCTCGGCGAGCAGCCGGATCAGCTTTCCGTCCAGCGCGTCGATGGCGTCGGGCTGCGGGGGCACGGGGCGGCTCCAGGGGCGGGGCGGGGCGGACGGTGCGGGCGGTCGGGCGTCGAGCGACATGGTGCGGCCGGTCCGGTCCGGGGACCGGTCAGTTGCCCACGACGAAGGTCTGCACGTTGGGCTCGGTCCCGTTCCAGGACACCATGAGGGTGGAGACCCGGTCGTCCTGGGAGAAGTTGACCTGGAGCCACTGGTCGCCGTGCCAGACCTGCATCGACCAGCCGGCCTCCGGCACCGCCGACACCAGCCGGGCCTCGGTGGGCCGCACGTCGAGCGCCACCCGGCCGCCCAGCATCGGGTAGCTGTGCACCGTGCTCGGCGGGCTGGCGCTCTTCCGGGCCGTCGCGGTCGCGGTCGCGGACGCCGTCGACCGGGCCGGCGCGGTCGCCCCCGGCGCCCGGTCCGGGTCCGGGTCCGGACTCGGGCTCGGCGCCGCCGCGGACGGCGGCGGAGCGCTGCTGGGGGCGGGCGGAGGGGGCGTCCCCGCCGGGGTCGAGGAGGCCACCGAGGGCAGCTGGACCGCCACCGGCTGCTCGAACACCGTGTCGACGAGCACCGCGTGCACGCCGAGCCAGGACAACGCCACCGCTGCTCCGGTGGCCGCCGTCCAGGCGCCCAGTTGAACCAGTCCGCTCCGCATCGCGGGCCCATCCTGCCGTACGAAGGTCACGGGCAGGTCAGTGGGCCGGGCAATTCGCAGAAACCTTGTGGAAAAAGCGCGGCCGGCTTCAGAGAAGCTCAAGCCGGGCCCCGGACCGGGCCGCTCACGGGCCCCCGAGGTACAGACCAGTAGGCTGCCATGCCGTACCGTGCAGCCCCATGGCAACAGTGCTTGTGGTCGAGGACGACCCCTTTGTGCGTTCCGCCCTGATCCGCCATCTGGCCGACACCGGCCACGCCGTGCGCTCCGTCGGCACCGCGCTGGAAGCCCTGCGCGAGGTCGCCCAGGTCGGCTGCGACCTGGTGGTCCTCGATCTGGGCCTGCCCGACCTGGACGGCAGCGAGGCGCTCAAGATGATCCGCGGACTGACCAACGTCCCGGTGATCATCTCCACCGCGCGGGACGACGAGGCGGAGATCGTCCGGCTGCTGAACGACGGCGCCGACGACTACCTGGTGAAACCCTTCTCCGGGGAACACCTGACCGCCCGGATGGCCGCCGTCCTGCGCAGACTGGGCGGCGGCGCCCTGACGGCCCCCCAGATCCTCCGGGTCGGCGGCCTCGCCATCGACCCGCAGCGCCGCGAGGCCCTGCTCGACGGACAGCGGCTCGACCTCACCCGCCGCGAGTTCGACCTGCTGGCCTTCCTCGCCGCCCGCCCCGGCGTGGTCGTCCCGCGCAAGGAGATCCTGGCCGAGGTGTGGCGGCAGACCTACGGCGGCGACCAGACCATCGACGTCCACCTGTCCTGGCTGCGCCGCAAGCTCGGCGAGACCGCCTCCAGCCCGCGCTACCTGCACACCGTCCGCGGCGTCGGCGTCCGGCTGGAGGCCCCCGCCGGGCCGGTCGGGGGCGCGACGTGAAACGCGTCCTCCGCTCGCTGCGCTGGGCGATGGTCAAGGCGGCCATCGCCGGGACCGTCATGGTCGCGCTCGCCTTCCTCATCCCGCTCGGCCTGATGGTCCAGCAGACCGCCCGCGACCGGGCGTTCACCGCCGCCGAGCGGCAGGCCGCCGCTCTCGGCCCGGCGCTGGCCATCACCACCGACCAGGAGGCCATCGCCAAGGCCATGGCCTCCACCGACTCCGGCGCCCGGGAGCGGATCGCCGTCCACCTGCCCGGCGGCGCGACGGTCGGCAGCGCCCGGACCGACAACGACCAGCTGCCCAGCGCCGACAGCCAGGGCTGGACCCGCACCGTCCGGGCCGGCACCGTCCGGGTCGAGGGCGGCTACGCGCTGCTCCAGCCGGTCGCCGTCGACGACGGCCGGGTCGCCATGGTCGAGGTGTTCGTCCCGGACTCCGATCTGTCGCGCGGCGTCGGCACCGCCTGGCTGGTGCTCTCCGGCGTCGCGCTCGCCCTGGTCGCGGTCTCCGTCGCGGTCGCCGACCGGATGGGCACCCGGATCATCCGCTCCGCCCGCCGACTGGCCACCGCCGCCCGCTCGCTGGGCTCCGGCAACCTCACCGTCCGGATCCCGGTGGAGGGGCGCGAGGCGGCCGGCGCGCCCGAGGAACTCCGCGAGGCCGCCTACGCGTTCAACGCCATGGCCGACCGGGTGGTCCACCTGCTCGCCGCCGAACGGGAACTCGCCGCCGACCTGTCGCACCGGCTGCGCACCCCGCTCACCGTGCTCCGGCTCAACGCCGCCGCGCTCGGCGGGGGCGACGCCGCCGACGCCACCCGGCACGCCGTCTCCCAGCTCGAACGGGAGGTCGACCAGATCATCCGCTCCGCCCGCCGCGACCCGGTGGACGCCCCGCCCGTCGTGCTCGGCTGCGACGCCGTCGAGGTGGTCCGGGACCGGGTCGCGTTCTGGTCCGCGCTCGCCGAGGACGAGGGACGCCCCTGGCAGCTGGCCGGCGACGAGGCGCCCGCGCCCGTCCTGGTGCAGCGCGGCGACCTGGCCGCCGCCGTCGACGCGCTGCTCGGCAACGTCTTCCGGCACACCGCCGTCGGCACCCCCTTCGCCGTCGACCTGATCACCGCCGAGGACGCGGTCACCCTCCTGGTCGGCGACGGCGGGCCCGGCTTCACCGACCCCGACACCGCGATCCGCCGCGGCGCCGGGCACGGCGGCGAGGGCTCCACCGGCCTCGGCCTGGACATCGTCCGCAAGCTCGCCGAGGGCACCGGCGGCGACGTCGTCCTCGGCCGCTCCGCCGTCCTCGGCGGCGCCGAGATCGCGGTGCGGCTCAACACCCGCACCACGGTCGAACTGCCCAGGCAGCAGCGCCGCCGCACCGGCCGGCTGATCCGCAAGGACTGAGGCACTCCGCGAGGACTGCGACCCTCCGCGAGGGCCGGGGGCCGGGACCACCGGTGCCGGCACGGGAGCCGTCACCGCGGGGGCGACGGCTCGGCGTCACTCCCCTCCCTTAAACACGTCCTAAGCGTCGGCCAACGCTTCCTCATGACGCCCCGGCCCGGACGAGGGCGCCCGACGCCCCGCCCGACGCCTGCCACCGCCGGGGTGCGCGGCCCCGGATCCGCGCGTTCCCGTCGGCCGACCGCGACCGGTGGCGGCCGACGGCCGTTCGGGTAGTGTCGGCTGCTGGCCCAGCTGAGGTCGACGGCGGACGGAGCAAGACAGTGAGCACGGTGCAAGCGGAACGCGGCACGCCCCCCGGCAGCCCCGACCGGCCGCCCGTCCCGGCCTGGCAGCGCGCCCTGACCGCCCCCGGCCGACAGCTCACCGCCGCCGTCGAGGCCCTGCGCGCCGCCCCCCGGCGCCCGCTGCTGCTGGCCGGCGCGGTCGCCCTGGTCTCGCTGCTCGCCTACGCCACGGTGCGGCACTTCGTCGGCACCTCGATGGTCGACATGGTGGTCTACCGGGCCGAGGGCGCCGCCGTCGCCGACGGCCACGACCTGTACGCGCTGCGGGTCACCGAGTGGAGCCTGCCCGCCACCTACCCGCCGTTCGCCGCGATGCTGTTCGTGCCGACCACCTGGTTCGGCCTGCCGTTCCTGCGCGTCGCCGTCACCGCCGGGAACGTGCTGCTGCTCGCCGCCCTCGCCCACCTGTCCTTCAAACTGGTCGGCTGGCCGCGCCGCGACCTGCGGCCGATCGGCATCCTGCTGGTCACCGGACTGGGTGTCTGGCTGGAACCGGTCTTCACCACCCTGCGCTACGGCCAGATCAACCTCGCGCTGGCCTGCCTGATCCTCTGGGACCTCACCCGCCCCGACCGGGCCCGCAGCAAGGGCGTCGCCATCGGCATCGCCGCCGGGATCAAGCTCACCCCCGGCCTGTTCGCCGTCTACCTGCTAATCACCGGCCGGGTCCGGGCCGCGTTCGTGGCCGGCGCCACCTTCGTCGGCACCTTCCTGATCGGCGCGCTCTTCCTCCCCGACGCCACCCGCGGCTTCTGGACGACGTACCTGTTCGACTCCAGCCGGGTCGGCAAGACCGTCATCGTCGACAACCAGTCGCTGCGCGGCTTGGTCGCCCGGCTGACGCACCTCGAAACCCCGGGCGCCGCCGCCACCCTGCTCGGCGTGCTGGTCGCCGCCGCCGGCCTCGCCGTCGCCGTCTGGACGCACCGCAGCGCCCACTGGTCGCCGCGCGCCGACGCCTGGAGCGTGTGCACCGCCCTGGTCACCGCCGTGCTGGTCTCCCCGATCAGCTGGACCCACCACTGGGTGTGGTGCGTCCCCGTGCTCGTACTGCTCGCCGCCGAGGCCGCGCACGAGCGCTCCCGTCCCGCCGCCGTCCGGCACCGGCGCTGGCGGGTCATCTTCGGCCTGACGCTGCTCGGCTTCCTCTCCTTCGCGATGTGGATCGTCCCGCACAAGGGCGACCTGGACCTGCACCTGACGCCGCTCAAGCAGTTCCCGGCGGGCGTCTACCCGCTGATGGGCCTCTGCTTCCTGGCCGTCGCCGCCCTGCGGGTCCGCTCCCGGCGACGCGCGGCCGGCGCCCCGCTGGTGCGCGTCCCCGCCCCGCGCACCGGCGTGGACGGGCTCGGCAGCGCCGGTGCGCAGAAGGCCCCCGCGGCCCGCTGAACCCCGGCGCCGACCGCCCGTCCCGCCCCCTCCGCCCGTCCCGGCGTCTCGGCCCGCCCCGGACGCCCCGAGGGCGGGCGCTCCGGCGGACGGCCGGGCGGACGGGTCGGGCCCGCCGCGGGTCCGTGGGCCGGTCGTGCGTGCGCCGCCGCCAGCGCCCGGGGCCGACCCGCACGCCCCCTCACGCCAGTAGCTCCGCCAGCGAACCGTCCAGGTCCATCGCCTCCAGCTCCGCCCCCGGCGGCACCAGCCGGTGCGCCCGCTCCAGCCAGGCCGCCACCGTCGGCAGCGGCGCCTCCAGCAGCGCGTCGCCGGCCGGCGAGCTGAGCGCCATGCACAGCAGGCTGCGCCGCCCCGACCGAATCGGCCAGATCCGCACGTCGCCCTGACCGCACGGCCGGAACGTCCCCTCCACCAGCAGCTCCCGGGCGAACACCCAGGTCACCGGCGTCCCGCTGTCCAGGTGGAACGTCACGTACACCGCGAACGGGTCGTGGCTCCCGTACGACAACCGCGCCGCCACCGGGACACTGCGCTCCGGCGACAGCACCAGGCTCAGCTCCAGCTCCTGCTCCACCACTCCGGTCGACTGTCCGGCCATCGCCCTCACCTCTCCGCCACCCGGGGCCGCCGTTCGGCCCCGCACCAGCCGAGAGCGGGGCCGCCGCGGACTCTTACACGGGTTCCGAGACTTTCCGGCGAACTTTTTTCCCGCCGAACCTCCAGAACCTTTTCCGCCCCGCCCCGGTTGTTCCGGACGGGAACACCGGAACCCGGGACCGCGCCGACCACCGCCCGCCACCACCCCGGGCCGCCCCCCACCACCACCGGGGGAACCTGCGGTACCACGTGTCCCCGCTCGTTTCACGAGTTCCGGTGAACCAGGGGGACGAGGTCGCTCCAGGTACTACCCTTTGTGACTGCCCGGCGACTCTCCGCCCGCGGCTCCCCCCACGCACGTCCGCAGACCCGCACGCCGCGGTGCCGGTACGAAGGAAGACGCGACGCAATGACGGACCGGCCCTCCACCGCAGGCTCGACCCTCGGCGCGACCCTGGCCGGGGAGGTCGGAGCGCCCGGCTACTACCCCGACCCCTCGGTCCCCGGGTTCCTCCGCTACTGGGCCGGCCACGCCTGGGTCCCCGGCACCAGCCGCCCCGCCCCCGCCCCCGGCGAACCGCTCGACCCGCCGCGCTTCGTCGCCCGCTACCTCACCGCGCCCCCCTACAACCCCCCGCCCGGCCTCGTCCCCGCCGCACCCACCGGCCCGCTGGTCGAGACCGGACCGATCTACTTCGACGAGACCACCGCCCAGGCCGTCTTCGCCGTGCCGGTCCACCCGGAGCCGACCGGGCCGGAGCCGACCGGGCCGGTACCGACCGGGCCCGGCGGCGGACCTGACGCGGGCCCCGGCACCGGCACCGGCTCCGGCGCGGGGGAGTACGCGGCGACCGCCGGGCCGGGGGAGCTGGAGGTCCGCCCCCGGAACGCGGTGGAGCCGCTGCGCCCGGTCGAGGCGGCCCCGTGGGCGGTCGCCGGGAGCGGGCTGCAACCGGTCACCGCCGAGTCCTGGGCCACCGCCGCCGCGCTGAACCTCGGCGCGGGTGCCGGTGCGGGACCGGACGCCCCGGCCGGTGCCGTCGTCGCGCCGCAGGGCGGGCGGGAGGTGCGCGGGGTGCGCGGGGTGGAGCCCGCCGTCCGGCCGCTGGAACTGCCCGTGCCCGTGGCGGAGGAGCCGGAACCGCGGGCCGCGCAGCCGCTCGGCGGTACGCCCTGGCACGGGGCCGGTGGTGACGGCGGCGACGGTTCGGTGGGCCTGTCCGCCGGGCCCGGGGCGCTGTTCGAACCGGTGCCGACGCCAGAGCAGTTGACGGAAGCGCTGTCGGAGCCGGAGCCGGAGCCGTCCTCGGCCGACCCCGCTTCGGGCTGGCGGGCCGATCCGCAGGCGCAGCGCGGACTGATGGAGACCGGCGGGGCGCCGCGCTGGGTGTCCTGGGGCGTCGAGCAGGAATCCGCATCCGAGCCCGTACCCGAGCCTGCGCCCACGCCTCAGCCCGCGCCGGAGCCCGAGCCCGAGCCCGAGCCCGTACGGACTCCGGCCGCGGCCAAGGCCCAGCCGCCCGGGCGGGAGCCGCGGACGGCGCACGTCACCAGCGAGCGGGTCCGTCCGCCGCGTCGGGCCGCGGAGCCCGCGGCACCCCGGACCGGGGCGTCCGCCCGCCGTCCCGCTCCGGCCGCCGGGGTCGGGAAGCGGCGGCCGGCGGCCCCGGCGCCCGTACCGGCGGGGGTGGGGGCGCGGGCGTTCGGCTGGCTGGTGGACGGCGCGGTCACGGCGGTGGTCGGCGCGGCCGTCGCGGTGCCGCTGGCCGGGACGGTGCGCGCGCACGTCCAGCAGAAGATCGACCAGGCGGAGCTGGCCGCGCGCATGACGGGACGTCAGCACCAGGTGTGGCTGCTGGACGGGACGGTGCTGGGCCGGGTGGGCGTGCTGCTCGGGGTGCTGCTGGTGTTCGGGCTGCTCTACCAGGTGCTGCCGATCGCCCGGACCGGGCAGACCTTCGGCAAGCGGCTGGCCCGGGTCCGGGTGGTCGCCGCGGGCGGGGCCGGTGCGCCGGGGTTCGGCCGCTCGCTGGTCCGCTGGCTGGTGCGCGGCCTGGGCACCGCCGTCCTGCTCGGCCCCGCCGCCGCGCTGCTGGACCGCACCGCCCGACGCGGCTGGCACGACCGGGCGGCCCGGACCCGGGTGGTGCGGGTGGAACGCGGCTGACCCGCCGTCAGCCGCCCGTGGTCCGCCACCTGTCCGAACGGAACACTGCGAAACGGGCGGAAACGGATCAAATATCCCAACATCGTAGTATTCCCGGTGGTCTACTCGTGCCATGAGCACCAGCGACCCCTCCGGAACCGAGCCGGAGGAGGGCGGACGGCCTTCCTTCGACAAGCAGCCCCCGTCCTCGGGCAGCCCGTACGACAGCCCGCCCGGCTACGGCGGCCAGTACGGTGCGCCGGCCGGCTCGGGCTCCCCCTACGACCGCGACCAGCCCCCCGGCTACGGCCCCCCGCCCGGTGCTCCCGGCAGCCCGGGCGGACCCGGCGGCTCCGGTGACCCCTACGGTTCGCCCTACGGCGGGCCCGGCCCCGGCCCCGGTCCGGGGCCCGTTCCCGGCATGCCCGCGCTCGGCGGCTGGGGCGCGCGCATCCTGGCCCGGCTGGTCGACTACGTCATGGTGCAGGTCATCGCGGTGGCGGTGCTGCTGCCGTTCCTGCACTTCAACAAGCAGAGCGGCTGGATCGGCTCCTTCTGGTTCAGCTGCGCGCTGTACCTGGTCTACGAGGGCCTGATGCTCAGCCGGGACGGCCAGACCCTCGGCAAGAAGCTGATGAAGGTCCGGGTCGCGATGCTCGCCGACGGCTCCGCCCCCACCTCGGCGGCCGCCTGGACCCGCGCCGCGACCTTCATCGTCCCCGCGCTGATCTGCTGCGGCGGCCTCTGGTGGGCGATCGACGGGCTGTTCGGCGTCTTCGACAAGCCCTACCGCCAGTGCGTCCACGACAAGGCGGCCAAGACCGTGGTGGTCTCGACCGGCTGACGACCGGTCGGGCATCTCCCTGGGCCCCGGGCCTGCGGCAGTCGTTCACCTGCCGCCGGCCCGGGAGTCTTCGCGTGCCCCGCCCTGCTCCGGACGCCTCCGGTGGACCGGAGCGGCGGGGGTTCAGCGGGACTGGTGCGCGTACACCGGCTGCCGGGCGGCGGTGGCCGCGGCGGGCTGTTCGGCGGCCCACGGGGCCCGCCCGGCCGCGAGCGCCCGCGGCGGACGGCGGCGGGCGGCGGGGGAGAGCAGGACGGCCGAGAGCGTCCCGAGCGCGACGGCGAAGCCGATCAGCACCGCGATCCGCCACACCCCCGTCTCCCCGGACACGGCCAGCAGCGCCACCGCGGCGACCACCGCGATCAGCGCGCCGACCCCCAACTGCACGGCACTGAAACGACTCCCGGACACGAGCCCGGCAGCCCGGGACGCGGTGACGGCACGGGACGGAACGGCGGGGCGCGGCATGGCGGACGACCCTTCGCGCGGAGCGGGGAGAGCGACGGGGAACGGCGGGTGAGCGGCGGGTGAGCGCGGGCGGGGACCCGGCTCGACGGGAACGGGCGGAGCGGGAACAGCAAGTACAGGCTAACCGCCGGAAGTTGACCTGCCCCGGGGCACGGGGGGCGCACGGACTCACACCCCGGCAGCGCGCCGCCGTACCGGCCGGACGGCTCCCCGGGGCCGCCCGCTAACGTGCGTACGGAAATCACGTGCGGACATCACGTGCGGGCGGGGCGGGCAGCGCCGAGCACCGCGGAACGCACCGGGAGCCGACCGCCACCGCCCGCCGCCCGCCGCCCGCCGCGCCCGACCCCGACCCCGGAGCCCCGCCATGACCGTCCCCGCCGACTGGCCCACCACCGCCGAGGCCGCCCGCGCCGAACAGGAACGCCTGCGCCCCCTGGTCGTCCCCGAAGGACCCGAACCCCCGCGCCGCCCGGGCACGTTGATCGCCGGCGTGGACGTCGCCTACGACGACGAACGCGACGTCGTCGCCGCCGCGGCCGTCCTGCTCGACTACACCACCCTCGACGTCGTCGAGGAGGCCACCGCCGTCGGCCGGGTCGCCTTCCCCTACCTCCCCGGCCTGCTCGCCTTCCGCGAACTCCCCGCCGTCCTCGACGCCCTCTCCCGCCTCACCCGCACCCCCGCCCTCGTCGTCTGCGACGGCTACGGCCTGGCCCACCCCCGCCGCCTCGGCCTCGCCAGCCACCTCGGCGTCCACACCGGCCTCCCCACCCTCGGCATCGCCAAGAATCCCTTCACCTTCACCCACCGGCCCCCCGACGACCACCGCGGCGCTTGGACCCCCCTCCTCGACGGCCCCGAAACCGTCGGCCGCGCCCTGCGCACCCGCCAGGGCGTCAAACCCGTCTTCCTCTCCGTCGGCCACCGCATCGGCCTCGACGAAGCCACCGCCGTCACCCTCGCCCTCACCCCCTCCTACCGCCTCCCCGAAACCACCCGCCGAGCCGACTCCCTCTGCCGCCGGGCCCTCGCCGCGACCTGACCCCACCCGCACCCACCAGGGGGCGTGTTGACGGCCCGTTCCATGTGTTAGACATAGAGGTTGGAGCCAACTTTCTTTCAGGCCCCAGGCGGTCGAGCGGCAGTCGCGCGGGGCAGCAGGTACGGGGGAGGTACGAGACACATGAGCACCAGCGGTAAGGGCTTCGAGGTCGAGGTCGACAGCCTGCGGGCGTTCGCGGCCCAAGTGCGCGGTCTGTTGAGTGAGTTCGAGAGTGGTGCGGGTACTAGTGCGGTGTACGGCCCGAGTGGTGTCGGATCGGTGGCGTTCGGGAGTTTCGCCGAGGCGCAGGGCCTGTACACGCAGTACGACGCGTTGCGCCTTCGGTTGAGCACCCTCCTGGCCGATATCCAGAACGCCATCGACCTGGCCCAGCGGAACGCGGACCACACGGCGACGAACTACGAGGAACACGAGCAGGACACCCGCAAGAACATGACCCTGTCGAAGGACGGGTGGACCACGACCTGGAGCCAGTCCGAACTGGACGCGAGGAAGGCTGGGACCACCACGTCGGCCCAGTCGACGAACACGGTGAAGCCACAGTGGTGACGGTGCTGAAGACCAAGGACACGGACAACGGGCTGGAGGGTGCACAGTGAGGATGATGGACCAGGGCGGTGGCTCGGGGAGCACCGACTTCTCCGTTCACAGCCATGCCGAACTGATCTCCATGGTCCACTCGTTGGACTCCGGTTCGGTCATGGCCGCGGCCGATCCGTGGCGGCGGGCCCACGAGACGCTGACCCAGATCCACTCGGCGCTGACCACCGCCACCGGTGACGCCACCAGCACCTGGCAGGGCAGCACCAGCGACGCCTTCCACGCGCACATGACCGAACTCGCCGCGAAGGTCAGCGCCACGGCCGAGCACGTGAACTACACCGCCACCGCGCTGCAGACGCTGTCCGCGTCGATCGACGAGGCCAAGGCCGCGATGCCCGAGGAGCCGGGCTTCTGGGACAAGGTGGGCGACGGGATCAGCGACGCCGCCAAGCAGTCCGTCGGGGTCGACGACGCCGACGCGCGGCAGGGCATCGCCGACACCCGCAAGGAGGAGGCGGTCGGCGTGATGCAGGTGCTGGCGGCCAAGTACAGCACGGCCAGCAGCCGGCTGGGCAACCTCAGGACCGGACTCGACGACAACTCGAAGGACAATCAGGTAGCCCCTCCGAGTGACGGCGGCGCATCGGGTTTCATCGCGGCGATCGCCGGTGTCGGGGCCGGCATTTCCCAGAGTTCCGGACGAGTGAGCGGTTCCTCCTCCTCCGGGTCGCAGACCTTGCTCAAGAGCACGTCGAGCAGCCGGGCACCGCAGGCGCCCAAGGTCAAGCCCGCGGTGGTCCGTCCGACGGACGCGGGCATCTCCGGTGGAACGGCCAACGCCCTTCCGCAGCCGAAGGGCCCGGGCACGGGTATCGACGGCATCCACGGTGGTACCGGCGGCGTCCGCGGCGGCGGCACCACGACGATCGGCGGCCCCACCGTGTCCGGCGGCGTGCCCGGGACCGGTGGCGGCGGTGGCGGTCTCGGCGGTGGTGGTACCACCGGCGGGCTGATCGGCGGTGGCGGCGGGACCCTGGCCGGTGGCACCGGCATCGGTGCCCGCGCCGGGTTCAGCGGCAACAGCGTGTCCAAGGCCGGGACGTTCGGTTCCAACGGCCTGGGCGGCGGAGGCACGGGTCCGGGCGGCACCGCAGCGGGCGGCGCAGCCGGTGCCGGCGGCCGGGCCGGTGGCACGGGCAGCGGCGGTCTCGGCGGTGGCGCCGGAGCGGGCGGTGCCGGTGGCGGCGCGGGCCTCCGGGGCCGTTCCGGCGGCAGCCTGGCGGGTCGGGCCGGCGGCATGGTCGGCGAGGCGGCGCACGGCGGTGCCGGTGGCCGGGCCTTCTCCGAGGGCGGGTCGGGCATCGGCCGCAGCCGCCTCGGCCAGGGCGCCGGAGCCTCCGGTGCCGGTCACGCCGGTGGCACGGGCCAGGGCGGCGCGGCCGGGCACGGCGCCGGCATGGCCGGTCACGGCCAGTCGAGCAAGCGCGCCAAGAAGGGCACCTCGGAACGCCCGGACTACCTGGTGGAGGACGAGGAGACCTGGGCCTCCGGCGGAAACGCCAATCCGAACGTGGTGGAATGACGTTCGGTCAGTAGAACAGTCGGACATTACCTGGCCGCCCTGCAGACTCAAGGGTCTGCGGGGCGGCCGCTCAACGAGGGGTGACGAGGCTTGACGACCAGCCGAACCGTGCGCGGTCTGGCCGCGCTCGCTGCGGGAGCCCTGCTGTGGGGCGTGAGCGCCGGCCCGGCGGCGGCGGACCAGGACCGTCAGCAGCAGTGGGTGCTGGACAAGTACGGCATGGCCAGCGACGTCTGGCCGGTCAGCCAGGGTGACCAGGTCATCGTCGCGGTCATCGACAGCGGTGTCGACGCCAGTCATCCGGACCTGGCCGGACAGGTCCTCCCCGGTCTCGACCTCACCGGCAAGGGCGGGGACGGCCGGACCGACAGCGACGGCCACGGTACGGCGATGGCCTCCGACATCGCCGCACACGGGCACGGTGACAACGCCGGCGTCATGGGCATCGCGCCCAAGGCGAAGATCCTCCCGGTGAAGTTCGATTTCAGTGACGATCTTGGTTCGGCCGAGAACGTGGACTTCGGCGCGGGGATCCGGTTCGCCGTCGACCACGGTGCCAAGGTCATCAACATGTCTTTCTACGGCGGGAATCCGAGCGACAGCGGATACCGGGGAGCCATCGAGTACGCCATCCAGAAGGACGTCGTTCTCGTGTCGGCCTCCGGGAACCACGCCGGCTTGCCGATCGACTACCCCGCGGGCTTCCCGGGCGTGGTGGTGGTGTCGGGTGTCGCGGAGGACGGAAGCATCTGGCCGAAGTCGACCACCGGCCCGCAGGTGACCCTGGCGGCTCCGGCCGACGGCATCCACCGGGCCGACCTCAAGCAGGGGTACGCGACGGCTTCCGGTACCTCCGAATCCGCGGCCATCGTGTCGGGGATCGCGGCGCTGGTGCGGTCGAAGTACCCGAACCTGTCGGCTGGTCAGGTCATCAACCGGATCACCAAGGGTGCCTTCAAGCCCGACGGTCAGGGCTCGTTCCCGAACGACAAGTACGGGTACGGCATCGCGTCCCCGTCCGGGGCGTTGGCGGCGAACCCGGCGGTGGACAACGGGCCGAAGGAGAACCCGCTGCTGGGCCGGGCGGAGCCGGACTACAGCGGGACGGGTGGTAACTCGTCCGCGCCGTCGTCCCCGGCTTCGAAGGCGCCGTCGGCCGGTGCCGGGAATTCGGCGACTCCGCAGGCGAGCGGTGACGCGGGTGACGAGAAGAGCAACACGGGGATGCTGGTCGCGGTCGGTGGCGGTGTGCTCGCCGTGATCGTGATCGTGGTGGTCGTGGTGCTCGTGCGTCGTTCGAAGAACAACGGCGGCAACGGTGGCGGGCCCGGGGGCCCGGGCGGTCCGGGTGCGTCCGGCGGCCCCGGTGGTCCGGGGTACGGGTATCAGCAGCAGGCGCCGCAGCAGCAGCCGGCCGGGTACGGGTATCCGCCGCAGCAGCAGTCGGGGCAGGCGGTGTACCCGCCGCAGCAGCAGGCCGGGCAGCCGGGGTATCCGCAGCAGCCGCCGGCCGGGGGTAATCCGTACCGGAGTTGAGCGGGTCGGAGCGTAGGAAGAACGGCCCCTCGCGGGGCCACGGGGCAGGTGCCCGGTGGCTCGGCGGGGGGCCGTCGGCGTGGGCGGGGGCGACACGCCCACGGATGGGGGAAGGGGGGCGTGGGGGGTGAGGGCGGGTGGGTAGGGAGAGGGGACTGTGTCGTCGGATGTTCGGAGGTGGTTGCCGTGGTGCGGTGGAAGTGTGCGGTGGCGGGGTTGGTCGTGGCGGTGGCGGGAGTGGTGGGGGCTTCGGGGACGGCGGGGGCCGAGGGGCTGCGGGACGAGCAGCAGCAGGAGGTGTGTGCGCGGTTGTTGGACGGGCTGCTGCCGGGGTTGGTGCCGACGTCCTCGGTCTGCCGGGTCAACGTGGCGGGGCAGGGCTGAGCGGAAGGGGGGGGGCGGCCGGGTGAGGGGTGGGGAGTGTTACGCGTGCGCGCGGGAGGCTGAGTTCGAGCGGTTGCCGCGGTACCAGCGGATCGCGGTGGACGAGCACTGGCGGGTGGCGCACGCCGTGGATTGCGCGCTGCCGGGGTGGCTGGTGCTGTTGCCCCGGCGGCACCTGGAGTCGATGGCGGAGCTGACCGGGGCGGAGGCGGCGTCGCTGGGGGTGTGGCAGGTGCGGCTGGCCCGGGCGCTGGAGGTGGTGACGGGGTGCCGGAAGGCGTACGTGGCGCAGTTCGGGGAGGCGGAGGGGTTCGCGCACGTGCACTTCCACGTGGTGCCGCGGGCGGAGGAACTGCCGGTGGAGTGGCGGGGGCCGCGGGTGTTCGGGCTGCTGGGGGCCGGCGGGCGGGCGGTGCCCGCGGAGCGGATGGACGAGCTCGCCGGGCGGCTGGCCGAGGTGCTGGGGGGCTGAGCGGCGGGTTTGGCGGGATCTCGATGGGCGGTGGCATTCCTGCTGCTGGCCGGGTGGTCGTCCGGGCGGCCATCCTGGGGGCATGATCACTCCTGACACCAAGGACTGGACCTGGGTCCTCGAACGTCCTTGCGCCGAATGCGGGTTGGACACTTCGGCGATCCCCTTCGAGGCGGTACCGGCCCTGATCCGGGGCAACGGGCGGTTCTGGGCCGAGCTGCTGGCCGAGGGCGAGGCCGACGGCGAGGGCGGGGACGGGAGGGGGCTGCGGGAGCGGCCGGCGCCGGAGGTGTGGTCGCCGCTCGAGTACGCCTGCCACGTGCGGGACGTGTTCCGGACGATCGAGGGGCGGCTGCTGCTGATGCTGGCCGAGGACGACCCGGTGTTCCCCGACTGGGACCAGGACGCCACCGCCGTCGAGGACCGCTACCGGGAGCAGGACCCGGCCGCGGTGGCCGCCGAGGTCGGGGCGGCGGCCGAGCGGCTGGCGCGCGCCTACGAGGGGGTGCCGGACGCCGGCCGGGAGCGCACCGGCGAGCGCAGCGACGGCGCCCGGTTCACCGTGGCGTCCCTCGGCCGCTACGTCTTCCACGACGTGGACCACCACCGGTACGACGTCACCGGCGGGCAGCAAAAGGATTGACGGTCCGTCAGTCCGACTGCCGGAGGACCGGGTCGTCCGGCGCCGGCGTCCACGCGGGCAGGCCGTGCGGTACGGACTCGGCGAGCGTCGTGGTGATCGCGGAGCCGGAGCCCGAGCCGGGGCCGGAGCTGAGTCGGGCGGTGAGCAGGAAGCGGTGCCCGCCGCCGACCCGGCGGGGTTCGAAGGCGAGGTGAAGGAAGGGCGCGGACGGGGTCGAGGCGGCCGCGAGTCGTGCCAACTCGCCTTCCACGGAACGCCATTCGTCGACGGGAACGTACTGCCGCATGACCGAGTGCCAGACCACGGTCAGCGCGCCCGGCGCCGTTTCTAGGCCGCGCAGGAACACGGCCGCGCCGACCGCCTCGACCGGGGCGGGCGTCCGGGCGGCGAGGGCGAGTGCGCCATTCAGCCGCTGTGCGCGCGGGAGTTGGTCGGCCCACAGGTAGGAGCGCAGGGCCAGGGCGCCGTCGGCGGAGCGCGGGTCGATCGGTGTCGGGTCGCAGCCGCGCCGCTCCGTCACCCGCTGGAGCGGGGCGTCGCGCAGCCAGGCGGGCGGCTCGCCGCGCCAGGCGTCGGCGAGGACGACGGGGGAGTCCGGCGGCCCGTACGAGAAGCCCTCCGAGACGCAGCGGAACTGCTCGGCAAGGAGGTTGAGGCCCGCGCTGGATCCCAGCTCGTACAGCCGGACGGGGAGCGGGAACGGAGATGTGGTGGCGGTGGAGGCGGCGGCGTCGGCGAGCTGTTGCTGGGCCCAGGCGAGGCCGGTGAGCAGCAGGTTGGACCGGCCGACCTCGTTGGTCTGCGGCGGGCGGGTGAGCCACTCGCGGACGAACGGCAGGTGGGCGGCGACGGCGGCGCGGAAGGCCGGCCAGGGGGCGTCCGGGTCGGCGGGGTCGAAGTGGCCGCCCGCGTCGGGGTAGTGCGCGGCGAGGTCGGGGGCCCGGCCGGACAGCACCAGGGCGTGGACGGCGCCGAGCAGTCGCAGGGCGATGGCGTTCGGGCCGGGGGCGTCCTCGTGCCCGGCGATCGCCTCCGCGCACGGCCCGCCGGCGGCCAGGTCACCGGCGGCCCGGTGCAGCAGCGCGGCGGACAGCGGGGAGCCCAACTCGGCGCAGGAGTCCGCCTGGTGGCGGAACATGGCCACGGCGTGGTCGAAGGACATCCGGGGTCTCCGTCTGGGTCCGGGGCGCCGCGCACGGAGTGTCGGGCACGTGGTGCGGGTGCGGGTGCGGGTGTCGAGTGCGGGTGCCGGGCGTGATCGAACGGCCCCATCCTTCGCCGACCCGATCCGCGGGGGTAGTGCGACCGGCCGTGATGTCGATCACCGGTCCTCCGGGTGCGATCGGGTGCGATCGGCCCGGGCGGGCGCGCCCGGTTCGCGGGGGTACGCCACGGGCGGGCGGAACGGTCCGGGGGCGTGCGTGCCGCCCCGCACGCCCTGCCGGTGCCGTCGACGAGGGGGCGCGGAGCCGGGGGCCGGGACGCCGGACGGACTCGATGGCTCAGCTGCTCAGCGGCCCCGCGGGATCACCAGTCGGTGGTGCGCCGACGGTGGGTCTGGCGGAGCTGGCTGGTGATGCTGGCGGTGTCGCCGCCCATCACGTCTGCGATCTCGGGCGTGGCCAGGCCGACCACGTAGTGCAGGATCGCCAGGTCCTCGTCGCCCTCCACGTCGGGCCGCAGCCCGGCAGTCCCGGCGATCCCGGCGGCTCCGGCCGCCACGGCGGTGCCGTGCTGCTCGGTGACCGTCTCGCGGAGGATCTGCCAGGCCGCGGCGGCCGGGTTGGGGCTCTCCAGGACGGTCGGCCACACCGCGGCGATCGCGTGCAGGGCCAGCCGGACCACCCGGTGGGCGGCGCCGGGCTCCTGGAACCAGACCCGGGCGTAGCTCTGGTAGCGCGGCTCGTGCAGCTCGCAGAAGGCGGCGAACTCGACGGACACGTAAGGAAGTTCGGCGGACCGATCAGCAGATGCCGAGTCTGCGGCCGGGACATGACGTTCAGTCACATCAGCTGCCTCTCGATCTGGGTCCGGACGGGAGCGTCAGCGCTCACTCTAGGCCCTCGGGCGGGTGCGGTGGGTGACAAGTCTGCTGAGATGCCCGGGGCCGGGTCGGATTCGGGTCGTTGTGTGACGGCCCGTCAGCAGGGGTCGCTCGCCCGGTGCAGTTGCGAGGGCGTCGCACCTGGTCAGAGGTGGTACATCGGCAGTGGCTGCAAGCCAGTTGGTGTGCCACCGTAGGCCCTATGGGTGAACGCGAAATCGGTGACCGGCCTCACCTTCACGGGCGAATCCCGAGTCACGGGCATGACCACCATCACACACCGGACCGGCCGGACCGCCCCGGTCACGAGCCCCACGACCACCATCACCCGCACGGCGGCACCGTCCGGGGCCCGGAAACCCTCCCCACCCACCGGAGCGCGCCCCACGACCACGCGCCCCACGACCACGCCGAGCGCCACCACCCTCACCCGCACGATCAGCGCGATCACGATCACGATCACAGTCACGGTCACGGTCACGACCGCAGCCACCAGCACGGCCACGGCCACGGCCACGCCCGCGCCCGCCTGCGGCACCGCCTGGCCCACCTGCTGCGCCCGCACTCGCACGACGCCGCCGACCGGGTCGACGCGGCGATGGAGTCCTCCGCCGAGGGCCTGCGCACGCTCTGGGTCTCGCTGCTGGTGCTGGGTGCGACGGCCGCCGCGCAGGCGGTGATCGCGGCGCTGTCGGGTTCGGTGGCGCTGCTCGGCGACACCGTGCACAACGTCGCGGACGCGCTGACCGCCGTCCCGCTGGGCGTGGCGTTCCTGCTGGGGCGGCGGGCGGCGAACCGCAGTTACACGTACGGGTACGGGCGGGCCGAGGACCTGGCGGGCGTCGCGGTGGTGCTGGCGGTGGCGGCGTCCTCGCTGGTGGCGGGGTGGACGGCGGTGGAGCGGCTGCTGCACCCGGAGCCGGTCGGGCACCTGTGGGCGGTGGCCGCCGCGGCCCTCGCGGGGTGCGTCGGCAACGAGTGGGTGGCCCGCTACCGGATCGCCACCGGCCGCCGGATCGGTTCGGCGGCGCTGGTCGCGGACGGCCTGCACGCCCGCACCGACGGGCTGACCTCGCTGGCGGTGCTGCTGGGCGCCGGGGGCAGCGCACTGGGCTGGCGGTACGCGGACCCGGTGGTGGGGCTGCTGATCACGGTGGCGATCCTGGGCGTGCTGCGCGGCACGGTGCGCGAGGTGGGCCGACGGCTGATGGACGCCGTCGACCCGGCGCTGCTGGACGCGGCGGAGCGCGAACTCGCGGGCGTGGACGGGGTGCGCGGGGTCGGCGCGGTGCGGATGCGCTGGGTCGGGCACGCGCTGCGCGCCGAGGCGGAGGTGGTGGTCGACGGCGCGCTGACGGTGGTGGCCGGCCACCGGGTGGCGGAGGACGCCGAACGGGCCCTGATCCGGGCCGTCCCCCGGCTGCTGGCCGTGACCGTGCACGTCGACCACGTCCCGGCCGGGGCGCTCTGACCGCGTCCGGGCGTCCTGGCGTCCTGGCGTCGGAAGCCGGAAGCCGGAAGCCGGAAGCCGGAAGCCGGAAGCCGGAAGCGGGAAGCAGCAAATCGAAAGCCGAAAGCCGAAAGCCGCGAGCCGAGAGCAGGAAGCCGGGCAGCGCAGCTGACGTGCCGTCAGAAAGCCTTCCAGTGGGGCCAGTAGGGCCTGCGAAGGGCTTCGGCGACCCCGAGGGCCTCAGGGGTTGCCCGGGCCCGCTCGCGGGCCCTTCACGGCCTTCGCGTCCGCGGGCCGGTCCTTCGCGTCCGCGGGCCGGACCGTCACGTTCCCTGGTCCGGCCCGGGGCTCAGCTCTCGCGCGCCGACCGGGTGGCGGAGGCCCCGCCGAACCGGACGGTGGCGCCCGCACTCCCGGCGGTCCGCGCCGCCGCTTCACTGCCCGTCCGCCGGGCGGCCTCGCCGGTGCGCACCGCGTCCTCGCCCGCTCCGGCGGCGGACCCATCCGCGGCTCCGCCGACGGCTCCTCCGCTGACGGCTCCTCCGCCGAGGGCTCCTCCATCGGCCCCGCCCGCGCTCCCGCCCGCCCGCGCCGCCGCTCCGGCGGCGGCCTCGGCCGCGGCGCTCTCGGCGGCCCGCACCGCGGCGGCCACGCTGTCGGGCTCGCGGCGGGTCTGCTCGGGGATGCCGGCGGTGCGGCGGTCGGTCCGGGCGGTGGTCTCGGCGGCCTCGACGCTCTCCCGGGCGGCCAGGTAGGCCTGCACGGCGGCGATGCCGTAGACCGGCTGGATGAGCTGGTGGCCCTTGAAGAAGGGCCGGGCGGGAGCGAATCCGGCGGCGGTCACCAGCTCGCGGATCTCGGTTATCTCCTCTTCGCTGCGCGCCGTGAAACGGACTTCCCAGCCCTTCTTGTACGTACGGCCGTCCTCTCCGCCGCGTCTGGCGGGGTCGGGTTGGCGGACGTAGCCGGGCAGGCGGCCGAGGCGTAGTCGGGCGGCGCGCTGGGCTGATGACTCGTCGCGGGGCATGTGCCCGATGGTAGGCAATTCGTGACGGCCACCGACGCCAGCGGGTGTGACGTTGCGTGTGTGATCGATCACTTCCGGTCAGATCGCGCAGGTCGGCGGCGCGGACTCGATCGGATCGCAATGCTGTGTCGATCCGATGAAAATCGGATAGTAGAAAACAAGTCCGATCTATTACGGCAACGGAGTGAACACCCGATACGCCGAATGGGTGAGGGTATGGGGACTTTAGTGCGGAGCAGTCCCGGTTTGACGACGGTTGCGTAACAGGTCGTCAGGTCAGGCGTCGGGTGTCGGAGCCGAGGGGGAACGTGGACGGCATGAGCTACCGGATTCCGCAGCAGCCCGTGTCCCTCGAAGAACTCGCCCGGCGCCAGCAGAACGTGGTGACGGCCAGTCAGCTCCGCGCCCGCGGCGTCCCGGCCCGCATGGTGAGCGAGCACTGCCGCAGCGGCGGGCCGTGGCAGCGGCTGCTGCCGCGGGTCTACCTGCTGCAGGACGGCGCGCCGACGCCCGAGCAGCGGATGTGGGCGGCGCTGCTGTACGCGGCGCAGAACGGCCCGGCGGGGGACGGCACCCGCGAGGGCGCGGTGATCACCGGCGCGGCGGCGCTGGCGCTGTACGGGTTCGTGTCGGTGCCGCGGCTGCCCGCGGTGCTCGGGGTGGAGGTGCTGGTGCCCCGGCAGCGCCGGCTGCGGGACGCCGGACAGGTGCGGATCCGGCGCACCGGGCGGGAGCTGGAGGCCCGTTCGGTGCACGGGCTGGCGGTCGCCCCGGTGGCCCGGGCGGTGGCGGACGCGATCAGCGAGTGGGCCGAGCAGGGCGCGTTCGAGTCCGGCCGGGTCGGCCCGGGGCTGCTGCGGGCGCTGCTGCGCGAGGCGCTGCTGGCGCGCGGCGGCGGCTGCACGGTGGCGGAGCTGCTGGCCGAACTGGCCGAGGCGCGGCTGCTGGAGGCGCCCCGGGTGCGGGCGGCGGTGGACGAACTGCTGGCGGCGCGCCGGGAGGCCGCGTTCACCGAGCTGGTGGCCCTGGCGGTGGAGCGCGGTCTGCCGCTGCCGCTGCCCGGCCCCGAGCTGCGGATGCGCGGCGGCACCTACATCGCGGTGCCGGACCTGTACTGGCCCGAGGCCGCGGTGGCGGTGGAGGTCGACTCCGAGCTGCGCTGCGTCAGCGAGGGCGAGGCGGCCTGGGTGCGCGGCGGCCAGCACCGGATGGAGTACCTGGGCGTGCGGGTGGTGTACGTCGGCTCCGCCCGCCTCGCCGCCGAACGGGACGCGGTCGGCGACGAGCTGGCGCAGGCGTACGGGACCGGCGGCGAGGACGTGGTGGAGCTGGTGGTCACCGAGCGCTGAACCCGCCGGGACGGCAGGTGGATTGACGGACCGTCAGGCGCGGACGACCGGTGTGCCGGCCAGCTCGACCCCGGCGGAGCGCAGTTCCTCCAGTGCCTCGGCGGTGGTGGCGGGGGCGACGCCGGCCGTCAGGTCGAGCAGGACGCGGGTGGCGAAGCCTTCGCGGGCGGCGTCCAGGGCGGTGGCGCGGACGCAGTGGTCGGTGGCGATGCCGACCACGTCGACGTCGGTGACGCCGCGCTCGTTCAGCCAGTCGGTGAGGGTGCCGCCGTGCTCGTCGAAGCCCTCGAAACCGCTGTACGCGGCGGCGTGCGCGCCCTTGGAGAAGACCGCCTCGACCGCGCCCGAGGTCACCGAGGGGGCGAAGTTGGGGTGGAAGCCCACGCCCTCGGTGCCGGCCACGCAGTGCACCGGCCAGGAGCGGACGTAGTCGGGCTCGGCGGCGAAGTGCGGCCCTGGGTCGATGTGGTGGTCGCGGGTGGCGACGATGTGGGCGTAGCCGGGGGCGGACTCGGCGATCAGGTCGGTGATCGCGGCCGCGACCTCGGCCCCGCCGGCGACGGGAAGGCTGCCGCCCTCGCAGAAGTCGTTCTGCACGTCGACGACGATCAGGGCCCGGTGCATGGCTGGCTCTTCTCTCGTTGGCTCGTTGGGAGCTGGGGTGCGGCCCGGAGCCCGGGGGTCTCGGCCGCGGTGGCGTCGGGGTGGCCCGGGCGGGCCCGGACGGTACAGCGGTTGGCACTCTAGGCAGTGCGGGGCGGGCGCGAAAGTGCCGGGGCGCCGCCGGGGGATCGCCGCGGGACAAAGCCGGGCAAAGCCACGTCCGCGCCCGCCCCACCCGGTGTCCGCGCCCGTCCCATCCGGCGTCCGAGCCCGCCCCACCCGTGTCCGCGTCCGGCGGTTCAGTTGGCCTGCCGCTCGGTGTTGATCACCGGCTCGCCGCGGGAGAGCTGGGTCGCCGACAGCGGCAGCGCGGCGCGGGCCCGGCGGTGGCGGTCCCGGGCGGCATCCAGCGGCTCGCGGCCGACCACCTCGCCGTCGGTGATCAGCGGGACGTGCAGCAGGTGCGGCTCCAGCTCGGCCGGGACGGGGCCGGTGCCGACCACCTCGGCCTCGGCGAAGCCGTCCCGGTCGGGGCGGCGGGCGGCCCACTTGCGGCCGCCGACGCTGGTCTTGCCGCCGGCCGAGCGCTTGGCGACCGGGACGAGCTCGCCGCCGGGCACCGACTCGCGGGCGACCAGCTTGTAGACCATCGCGCAGGTCGGGTGACCGCTGCCGGTGACCAGGCTGGTGCCGACGCCGTAGCCGTCGACCGGGGCGGCGGCGAGCGCGGCGATGGCGTACTCGTCCAGGTCGGAGGTGACGATGATCTTCGTGGCGGTGGCGCCGAGCTCGTCGAGCTGGCGGCGCACCCGGTGGGCGAGCAGGGTCAGGTCGCCGGAGTCGATCCGGACGGCGCCCAGCTGCGGGCCCGCCACCTCGACGGCGGTGCGGACCGCCTCGCCGAGGTCGTAGGTGTCCACCAGCAGGGTGGTGTCGCGGCCCATCGAGTCGATCTGCGCGGTGAAGGCGTCCCGCTCGCTGTCGTGCAGCAGGGTGAAGGCGTGCGCGGCGGTGCCGGTGGTCGGGATGCCGTAGGTGAAGCCCGCCTCCAGGTCGGAGGTGGCGGAGAAGCCCGCCAGGTAGGCGGCCCGGGCGGCGGCCACCGCGGACTGCTCGTGGGCCCGCCGGGCACCCATCTCGATCACCGGGCGGTCGCCCGCGGCGGCGGTCATCCGGGAGGCGGCGGCGGCGATCGCCGAGTCGTGGTTGAGGATCGACAGGATCACCGTCTCCAGGATCACCGCCTCGGCGAAGCTGCCCTCGACGGTGAGCAGCGGCGAGCCGGGGAAGTACGCCTCGCCCTCGGGGTAGCCGTGCACGCTGCCGGTGAAGCGGTAGTCGGCGAGGAAGCGCAGTGTCTCCTCGTCGACGACCCGCTGGTCGGCCAGCCAGTCGAGCTGCGGGGCGGTGAAGCGGAAGTCCTCGATGGCGTCCAGCACCCGGCCGGTGCCGGCCAGCACGCCGTAGCGGCGGCCGGACGGGAGGCGGCGGGTGAAGACCTCGAAGACCGAGCGGCGGTGGGCGGCACCGCTGCGCAGCGCGGCCTGCAGCATGGTCAGTTCGTAGCGGTCGGTGAGCAGCGCGGAGCTGCGGTGCGCGGTGATGGCGTCCATGGGGATGATGCTACTACCACTTAGCGTCAAAGTGACGATTTCTCTTCCGGTCCCCGTGTCGGGCCACCCTGATTCGCTCCCGGGTCCCTCGGATGGAAGCATGGGCCGGGGGGAAGCCGAGGTCGACGAGGAGAGACGGACTGTGAGTGTCGCGCCGGTGGAGGTCGAGCGCCCGGAGACGGAGGGGGTTCCGGTCACGGAACCGGACACGCCCTGGGTGACCATCGTCCACAACGACCCGGTCAACCTGATGAGCTACGTCCAGTACGTCTTCCAGAGCTACTTCGGCTACCCGAAGGACAAGGCCCACCAGCTCATGATGGACGTGCACCACAAGGGGCGGGCGGTGGTCTCCAGCGGCACCCGCGAGGAGATGGAACGCGACGTGCAGGCGATGCACGGCTACGGCCTGTGGGCCACCCTGCAGCACGACTGACGGCCCGTCACCCACCATCCACGAGGGACTGATTCGACACACATGGCCGGTTTGTTCGAGAGTGCGGGCGACGGCGGCGCGGTGATCGCGCTGGACGAGTTCGAGGCGTCCATCCTGCGTTCGCTGGAAGTGCAGATGCTGGAGCTGATCGGGCCGCCGCCCGGCGGCGGCAGCGACGACCCGCTGGCCGCGCTGTTCGCGGAGGGCCCCAGCGAGGCCCCCGAGGACCCGGCGCTGCTGCGGCTGTTCCCCGACGGGTACGGCGGGCCGGGCGCGCCGGAGGACCCGCGGACCGCCGAGCGGGCCGCCGAGTTCCGCCGCTACACCGAGCTGGACCTGCGGGCCCGCAAGCGCGAGGACGCGCTGGCGGTGGTCCGGGCGCTGGACGGGCTGGGCGGCGCGGGCGGGGTGCTGGAGGTCGAGCCGGACGACTTCCCGCGCTGGCTGGGCGCGCTGAACGACCTGCGGCTGACCCTGGGCGCCCGGCTGGAGGTCTCCGAGGAGGAGGACGAGGGCCTGTACCGGCTGCCCGACTCCGACCCGCGCAAGCCGCTGGTGATCGCCTACCTGTGGCTGGGCGCGATGCAGGAGAGCCTGCTGGAGGCGATGGCGGGCTGACGGGGCCCGTCAGACCCCCGTCCGACCCCCGTCCACGCCCCCCTCGCGCCCCTCGCCCGCGCCCCCCGTTCGGCCCCCTTCTTTCGTTCATATTGTCCGATTGCTCAGCTAAAGCTCAGATATGAGGCGTTCCGGGGCTCCGGCGTGGTTCACTGCTGCCTCCCCGGGATAGACGGGGCCCGTCGGCCGGCCGGCCGGCGCGGACCGGGAGGCGAGGCGGGCGGATGACGCAGCAGGTGACGGACGAGGCGGCCGGGTCCGCCCCCGACGAAGAGGGCTACCAGCGGGGGCTGGGCACCCGGCAGATCCAGATGATCGCCATCGGCGGCGCGATCGGCACCGGCCTGTTCCTCGGTGCCGGCACCGCGATCTCCAAGGCCGGGCCCAGCCTGCTGCTGAGCTACGCGGTGGCCGGCGTGGTGATCTTCGTGATCATGCGGGCGCTCGGCGAACTGCTCACCTACCGCCCGGTGGCCGGCAGCTTCGCCGAGTACGCCCGGGAGTTCCTCGGCCCGTTCGCGGGCTTCGTCACCGGCTGGACGTACTGGCTGTTCTGGGTGGTCACCGGCATGGCCGAGACCACCGCCGCCGCCGTCTACGTCCGCTTCTGGGCGCCCGACATCCCGCAGTGGACCACCGCGCTGGCCTTCCTGCTGGTGCTGTACGCCGCCAACCTGATCTCGGTGAAGCTGTTCGGCGAGATCGAGTTCTGGTTCTCGATGGTCAAGGTCACCGCGATCCTCGGGATGATCCTGATCGGCGTCGGCGTGCTCACCCTCGGCTTCTCGGACGCCGGCGACACCGCCTCGGTCACCCACCTGTGGCAGGACGGCGGCTTCTTCCCCAAGGGCGTCGGCGCGACCGTGATGACCCTGCAGATCGTCATGTTCGCCTACCTGGGCGTGGAGCTGGTCGGCGTCACCGCGGGCGAGAGCGAGAACCCGGAGAAGACCCTGCCGCGGGCCATCAACACCCTGCCGCTGCGGATCGCGCTGTTCTACATCGGCGCGCTGCTGGTCATCCTGTCGCTGGTGCCGTGGACCGAGTTCCAGCCCGGCGTCAGCCCGTTCGTCGCCGCCTTCGGCAAGATCGGCATCCCGGCGGCGGCCGGGATCATCAACTTCGTGGTGCTCACCGCCGCGCTGTCCTCCTGCAACTCCGGGATGTACTCCACCGGCCGGATGCTGCGCGACCTGGCCCTGCGCCGGCAGGCCCCCGGGCGGCTCACCCGGCTCAACGGCCACCGCACCCCCGCCGCCGCGATCACCGTCTCCTGCCTGCTGATGGGCGTCGGCGTGGTGCTCAACTACCTCGTCCCGGAACGGGCGTTCCAGTACATCACCTCGATCGCCACCGTCTGCGGCCTGTGGACCTGGGGCGTCATCCTGGCCAGCCAGATCCGCTACCGCACCGCCTGGAAGGCCGGCCGGCTGCCCGCCCCGACCTTCCGCGCGCCCGGCGGCAACTGGAGCCGCTGGCTGTCGCTGGCCTTCCTGGTCCTGGTCGCCGTCCTGATCGCCTTCGACCCCGACGCCCGGATCTCGCTGTACGTCTTCCCCGGCTGGGCGATCTGCCTGGCGGTCGGCTACGCGGTACTGCGCCGCCGCGACCCGGCCGCCCTGCACGCCGACCCGCACACCCACCTCCGGGCCGGGGACGGCAACTGACGTCTCGCTATCCTGGCCGCATGCTGACCATCACCCGAGAACTGCGCGACCGGATCGTCGCCCACGCCCGCGCCGACCACCCGGACGAGGCGTGCGGCGTGATCGCCGGACCGGCCGGCACCGGGCGTCCCGAGCGGTTCATCCCGATGCTCAACGCGGCCCGCTCGCCCACCTTCTACGAGTTCGACTCCGGCGACCTGCTCAAGCTCTACCGCGAGATGGACGACCTCGACGAGGAGCCGGTGGTGATCTACCACTCGCACACCGCCACCGAGGCGTACCCCTCCCGCACCGACGTGAGCTACGCCTCCGAGCCGTTCGCCCACTACGTGCTGGTCTCCACCGCCGAGGGCACCGGTGAGCAGGACCCCTACCAGTTCCGCTCGTTCCGCATCGTGGACGGTGTGATCACGGAGGAAGACGTCGAGGTGGTCGAGGCCCACCAGGGCTGAGCGACCCCCGACCCGGCCCGGGCCGGGAACGGTCCGGCCGTTCCCGGCCCGGGCCGCCCGCGCGCGGCGGGTCGGCCCGCTTTCCCACCCCTCGGAACGCCGCCGACCGGATGCCGAGACAAGCATGTCAAAGCGGGGGCGGGAATCTATACGATGAGTCCATGCGTTCCGTCGATGTGAGCAATCAGGCCCCAGGCACCCGCCTCGTGGCGCGCCTGCACGTCGACCTGTGCCGGCTCGCCAGCGCGATCTGTCCCGGCACCGCCGCGCACTGACCGGCGGCACCGACCGGCGAGCCACCGACCGGCGAGCCCCAGACAGCACCCGCCCCGCGCGCCGGGGCCCCCTCCCCTGCCGCGCCCCGCCCGGCCCGGCAACCCGAACTCACACTCCACAGGAGCGCAGCCATGGCCATCGAGGTCCGCATCCCGACCATCCTCCGCACCTACACCGACGGCGCCAAGGCCGTCGACGGCAACGGCGCCGACCTCGGGGAGCTCTTCACCGACCTCGACTCCCGCCACCCCGGCATCGCCGCCCGGCTGCTGGACGGCGGCGAGCTGCGCCGCTTCGTCAACGTCTACCTGAACGACGAGGACGTCCGCTTCCTGGACGGCGTCTCCACCGCGCTCGCCGACGGCGACAGCGTGACCATCCTCCCGGCCGTGGCCGGCGGTATGAAGTAATGCGCTACGACAGCCCGATCGAGGCCATCGGCAACACGCCACTGGTGCGGTTGCCGCGGCTCTCGGCCGCAATCCCCGGGAACGAGGACGGTCGGGTCACGCTCTGGGCCAAGCTGGAGGACCGCAACCCGACCGGCTCGATCAAGGACCGCCCGGCGCTGCGCATGATCGAGCGGGCCGAGGCCGAGGGCCGACTCACCCCCGGCTGCACCGTCCTGGAGCCCACCAGCGGCAACACCGGCATCTCGCTCGCCATGGCGGCCAAGCTCAAGGGCTACCGGATGGTCTGCGTGATGCCGGAGAACACCAGCGAGGAGCGCCGCGAGCTGCTCCGGATGTGGGGCGCGGAGATCATCTCCTCGCCCGCCGCCGGCGGCTCCAACACCGCGGTGCGGATCGCCAAGGAGATCGCCGCCGAGCACCCCGACTGGGTGATGCTCTATCAGTACGGCAACCCGGACAACGCCGGCGCGCACTACGCCACCACCGGCCCGGAGATCCTCGCCGACCTGCCCACCGTCACCCACTTCGTGGCGGGCCTGGGCACCACCGGCACCCTGATGGGCGTCGGCCGCTACCTGCGCGAGAAGGTCCCGGGCGTGCAGATCGTCGCCGCCGAGCCGCGCTACGACGACCTGGTCTACGGCCTGCGCAACCTGGACGAGGGCTTCGTCCCCGAGCTGTACGACGCCGCGGTGCTCACCACCCGCTTCTCGGTCGGCTCGGCCGACGCCGTCACCCGCACCCGCGAACTGCTCCAGCAGGAGGGCATCTTCGCGGGCGTCTCCACCGGCGCGGTCGCGCACGCCGCGATCGGCGTGGCCCACAAGGCCGCCAAGGCCGGCGAGCGGGCCGACGTGGTGTTCGTGGTCGCCGACGGCGGCTGGAAGTACCTGTCCACCGGCATCTACACCGCCGAGACCACCGAGGCGGCGGTCGAGGCGCTGCAGGGCCAGCTCTGGGCCTGAGCCCCGCGGCAGGACCACGGCGCGGCACCCCGCCGAGGGGGCCGCGCCGTCCGCTCGTCCGATCATCGGCCCGCTGTGACATCCCGGTATTTGTCCGTTCCCGGTGACCGCTCCGTCACGGAACGGTCACCGCGCCGGTCGCGCCCCGGTCGCCGGAGTCCGCCGCGCCAGGCTGGCGGCGCACCACTGGTACGCCGTCACCCGGAGGTGGGCGCGATGCCCGGCCGAGAGCTCTGGTCCTACGTCGAGATCGCCCGGCACATCAACGTGCGGGTCGAGACCGTCCGCAACTACAAGCGGCACGGGCTGCTGCCCGAACCCGACCGGGTGGACGCCGCGGGCCACCCCCGCTGGTACCCGGAGACCATCCGCGGCTGGGCGCTGGCCCGCCCGGGACGCCGCTGAACCGGGCCCCGCCCCGTCCTGGTGATTCCGCCCACAGCCCGGCACGGGAGAGGGGGCAAAGTGCCGCCCGGCCCTTACCCTCGACAGTCAAAGCACCGACGGAGTCGAAGAACCCCGCCCCGCCCGACCGGCGGCGCGGACGGCCGCGGACGATGGCCCGACGGGGCGGGAAGGGCTCGGCATGAAACTGACCGTGGTGGGGTGCTCGGGGAGCTTCCCGTCCGTGGACTCCCCGTGCTCCAGCTACCTGGTGGAGCACGACGGCTACCGCCTCGTCGTCGACCTCGGCAACGGCGCGCTCGGCGCCCTGCAGAAGTACACCGGCCTCTACGACGTGGACGCCGTCCTGCTCAGCCACCTGCACGCCGACCACTGCGTCGACCTGTGCGCCTACTGGGTCGCCCGCAACTACCGGGTCGAGGGCTGCCCCGACCCGCTGCCCGTGCACGGCCCGGCCGGCACCGCCGAACGCCTGGCCCGCGCCTACGACATGCCGGAGAAGCCCGGCATGACCGAGGTCTTCGACTTCCGCGACCTCGCCGACGGCGCCCGGCTGTCCCTCGGCCCGTTCACCGTCACCGCCGCCCGGGTCAACCACCTCGACTGCGAGGCGTACGGCTTCCGGATCGAGGCCGGCGGCCGCAGCCTGGTCTACTCCGGCGACACCGGCGTCTGCCCCGCCCTGGTCGAACTCGCCCGCGGCGCCGACCTGTTCCTGTGCGAGGCCGCCTACACGGACGGCAAGGAGACCTTCGACTCCATCCACCTCAACGGCACCCAGGCCGGCGAGCACGCCGCCGAGGCCGGCGCCGCCCGCCTGGTCCTCACCCACGTCCCGCCGTGGACCGACGCCGAACGCAACCGCCGCGACGCCGCCGCCGTCTTCCCCGGCCCGGTCGAACTCGCCCGCGCCGGAGCCGTCTACGCGCTGTGAACCGGCGTCAGCCAGTGCCGGTAACGGGGGTCCGCGCCGCTCACCGCGCCCCGGTACGCCTCGGCCAGGCGCTTGGTCAACTCGCCTTCGGAGGACGGTAGTTCGCGGTTGTCCAGGGAGGCCACCGGGACGACGCCGGCCGCCGTGCCGGAGAGGAAGACCTCGTCGGCCGCGTACAGGTCCGAGCGCAGCAGGTTCTCCACCCGGACCTCCACGCCCAGGTCCCGGGCCAGGGTCAGCAGGGTGTCCTGGGTGATGCCCTCCAGGGCGCCCGCGCTGGCGGGGGTGGTGCGCAGGACGCCGCCGCGGACCGCGAAGACGTTCTCCGAGCTGCACTCGCTGACCGTGCCGTCCGGAGCCAGCAGCAGCGCCTCGTCGAAGCCCGCGTCGGTGGCCTCCCGCCGGGCCAGCGCCGAGTTCAGGTACGGGCCGGTGGCCTTCGCCGCCGGGGGGACGGCGTTGGGGTCGGTGCGCCGCCAGCTGCTGGTCATCAGCCGCAGTCCGCGCCCCGCCGCCAGGTAGGCGGGCCACTCCCAGGAGGCGATCGACACGCTGGTGGGGGAGTGCCGCATGTCCAGGCCCATCGAGCCGTAGCCCAGGAAGGCCAGGTGCCGCAGGTAGCAGGAGCGGTGGCCGTTGGCCGCCACCAGCGCCACCGTCGCCGCCGCCAACTCCTCCCGGCTGTAGGTGAGTTCGATGCGCAGCATGTGCGCACTGCGCTCCAGCCGGGCCAGGTGCTCGGCCAGCCGGAACACCGCGGGCCCGTCGGCCGTCTCGAACACCCGGGTGCCCTCCAGCACCCCGGTGCCGTAGTGCAGGGCGTGGGTCAGGACGTGGACGCGGGCCTCCTGCCAGGGCACCAGCGCGCCGTCGAACCAGATCACGGAAGACTCGGGAATCGCCATGCCGCCCATCCTGGAGACCCCGGCCCGCCCGGCGAAGGCCCCCGGCCCCGCCGGATCAGGCCATGGCCGCCACCGGAGCGCCCGTCTCGGATGCCGGGACCGCCTCCCGGACGCGGACCCGCTCCCGGCCGCCCCACCACCGCGCCGTCCGGCCGCCCCGCCGCCGCCCGCCCGCCCGGACCGTCTCGCATGCTGAAAACCGCGCTCCGCCCCCCGCCCGCGGCCCTAGGCTCCCGGAGGGTGGAGACCAGCACCGCCCTGTACGCCCGCCTGCTCGCCGACCCCGGCCTGCCGCTGGACTCCCTGCGCGAGGAACTCGGCTGCGAGGAACGGGAGTTCGAGCAGGCACTGGACGAGCTGCGCGGCCTCGGGCTGCTCCAGCGGACGTCGGCGACCACCAGCGGGATGGCCGCCGTCTCGATCGACACCGCCGTCCGCCAGCTGCTGGCCGACTCCGACCGCCGCTTCACCGCGCTGCTCGGCGAGGCCCGCCGCACCCGCGAGCGGGTCGAGCACCTGCACGCCCGCTACCTGCCGCTGCACACCGGCACCGCCCACGAGCTGGTCCGCGGCACCGACCGGGTGGCCGCGCTGCTGGAGGACGCCGCCCGGGCCGCCCGCACCGAGGCGCTGTCGCTGCGGCCCGGCCAGGACCAGTCGGAGAGCGGCCTGGCCGAGAAGCTCGCCCGCGAGCGGATCGCGCTGGCCCACCGGGTCGCGCTGCGCACCATCTACCCGGCCGCCGCGCTGCACCAGGGCGCGGTCCTCGCCCACGTCCAGGCGCTGACCGCGGCCGGCGCGCGGATCCGGGTCGCGCACACCCTGCCGCTGTGGCTGATCGTGGTCGACGCGGGCCTCGCCGTGCTGCCCGCGCCGGGGGAGCCGCCGGGCAGCGCCGCGGTGGTGGTCCGCGACCCGGCGGTGGTCAGCGTGGTGCGCGAGCTGTTCGAGCACTTCTGGGCGGCCAGCTGGGTCCCGCCGGAGCTGCTCGGCCGCACCACCCCGGACGACCGCCACCGCGAGGTGCTGCGGCTGCTCGCGGCCGGGCTCACCGACCAGGCGATCGGCCGCAAGCTGGAGGTGTCCGACCGCACGGTGCGCCGCCTGGTCGCCGACCTCACCGCGGCGCTGGGCGCGCAGTCGCGCTTCCAGGCGGGCGTGCACGCGGCGCGGCTGGGGTGGATCTGACGGGACCGCCCGGGCCGGGCCCCACCCGCGCCCGGGGCTATCCGTCCTCGAAGCCGTCGTCGTCCTCGCGGCCCGGGGTCTTCAGGTCGAAGCGCAGGATGACGAACCGGAAGAGGGCGTAGTAGACCACCGCGAAGCACAGGCCGATCGGGATGATCAGCCAGGGTTCGGTGGCCAGGTTCCAGTTCAGGACGTAGTCGATGACGCCCGCGGAGAAGGTGAAGCCGTGGTGCACGCCCAGGCCCCAGGTGAGTGCCATGGACAGGCCGGTGAGCACGGCGTGCAGGACGTACAGGGCGGGGGCGATGAACAGGAAGGCGAACTCGATCGGCTCGGTGATGCCGGTGGCGAAGGAGGTGAGGGCCAGCGAGAACATCATGCCGAGCACGGCGCGGCGGCGTTCGGGGCGGGCGCAGTGGGCGATGGCGAGGGCGGCGGCGGGCAGGCCGAACATCATGATCGGGAAGAAGCCGGACATGAACTGGCCGGCCGCCGGGTCGTGCTGGAAGAAGCGGGTCTGGTCGCCGTGGAACTCCTGGGTGCCGACGGTGTAGCGCCCGGCCTGCTGCCAGAAGAAGGTGTTGGCCAACTGGTGCAGGCCGAACGGCAGCAGGGCCCGGTTGATCAGGCCGAACAGGCCGGCGCCGAGCGCGCCGAGGCCGATCGCCCAGGTGCTGAAGCGGTCGACGACGGCGCCGATCGGGCCCCAGCACAGGCCGAAGAAGACGCCCAGGGCGGTGCCGACGAAGGCCATCACGATCGGGACCAGGCGGCGGCCGTTGAAGAAGCCCAGCCAGTCGACCAGGCGGGTGCGGTGCAGCCGCTGCCAGAGGATCGCGGAGAGCAGGCCGACCACCACGCCGCCGAGCACGCCGGGGTCCTGGTAGGTGGCGGCGACGTCCCGGCCGGGCAGCACCTGGTAGGCGGTCTTGGGGAAGGCGGTGAGCACCTGGTGGTACGTCAGGAAGCCGACCAGGGCGGCCAGCGCGGTGGAGCCGTCGGCCTTCCGGGCGTAGCCGATGGCGATGCCCACGCAGAACAGCAGCGGCATCCAGTCGAAGACGGCGTGGCCGGAGGCGGAGAACACCTCGGCGACCCTGGTCCAGCCCAGGCCCTGGTCGCCGAAGACGTCCTCCTGGCCGAGCCGCAGCAGGATGCCGGCGGCGGGCAGCACGGCGATCGGGAGCTGGAGGCTGCGGCCGATCTTCTGGAGCGCCGCGAAGACCCGGGAGCGCAGCTCCCGGCCGCCGGACGCCGCCGCGGGCAGGGGGTTCTGCGCGGTGGTACTCATAGCGGTGGTTCCTCACGGCAGCGCGATCCTGGTCTAGACCACTTGTGGCCTCCTCCAGCTTTCTAGCACGCGCCGAACAGCGACCGGAACCCTCTTAAGGTTCGCCGGGGACAAGCGCCGCTGAATCGAAACCTTCGAACGGTTGACGCCGGGTCAGCCTACGTCCGGGCAGCACGGCGCCCCCGGCCGGGAGGGGTCTCCCGCCGGGGGCGCGCGGTGCGCCGGGCGGAGGTCAGGCCTTGGTCACGTCGTCGATCTCGTCGTCGTCCTCGCGACCCGGGGTCTTGAGGTCGAACTTGACGATGACGAACCGGAAGACCGCGTAGTAGACCACCGCGAAGCACAGGCCGATCGGGATGATCAGCCAGGGTTTGGTGGCCAGGTTCCAGTTGAGCAGGTAGTCGATCAGTCCGGCCGAGAAGCTGAAGCCGTCGTGGACGCCGAGCGCCCAGGTGACGGCCATCGAGACGCCGGTGAGCACCGCGTGGATGCCGTACAGCAGCGGGGCCACGTAGGCGAAGGAGTACTCGATGGGCTCGGTGACGCCGGTGACGAAGGAGGTCAGCGCGACCGAGGTCATCAGGCCGTAGATCTCCTTGCGCCGGTGCGGCTTGGCGCAGGCCGCGATGGCCATCGCGGCGGCCGGGAGCGCGAACATCATGATCGGGAAGAAGCCGGAGAGGAACTGGCCGGCGTCCGGGTCGCCGGCCAGGAAGCGGCCGATGTCACCGGTGCCGGACTTGCCGGTGTCCGGGTTGGTGTAGGAGCCGAACTGGAACCAGACGAAGGTGTTCAGCAGCTGGTGCATGCCGATCAGCAGCAGGGCGCGGTTGGCGAGGCCGAAGATGCCGGAGCCGACGGCGTCCAGGTCGGAGAGCCACTTGGAGAAGTCCTCCAGCCCGGAGCCGATCGGCTGCCAGATCCACACCATCAGCGAGCCGAGCAGCAGGCCGACCAGGGCGGTGATCATCGGGACCAGGCGGCGGCCGTTGAAGAAGCCCAGCCAGTCGACCAGCCTGACCCGGTGGTAGCGCACCCAGAGCCAGGCCGAGAAGAGGCCCATCAGGATGCCGCCGAGCACGCCGGGGTTCTGGAAGTCGGCCGACACCACCGTCTTGTCGGTGTAGTTGACGCAGATCGTGCCGTCGAGCGTCGAGCCGGTCGGGCAGTCCTTGGGGAAGGCGTGCAGGACGGCGTAGTAGACCAGGAAGCCGGCCACCGCGGCGAGCGCGGTGGAGCCGTCGGCCTTCTTGGCCATGCCGATCGCCACGCCGATGCAGAACAGCAGCGGCAGGCCGAGCGCCGGGTTGAGCAGCGCGCCGCCGGCGGCGCCGATCGCGGCGGAGACCTTGTTCCAGCCGAGGCCGTCCTTGCCGAAGATGTCGTCCTGGCCGAGCCGGGTCAGCAGGCCGGCGGCGGGCAGGACGGCCACCGGCAGCTGGAGGCTGCGGCCCATCTTCTGCAGGCCGCCGTAGAAGGTGTGCCACCAGGTGGACTGGTTCGCTGTGGCGCCTGTCGAACTCATCGTCGGCCCTCCGCTGCCGTTCCCGCTGCCTCTGGGTTCATCCGTGCGTGGGGCCAGGAACACCTGCGGACCGTCCGGCGTTGTCCCGAGTACACCTAGAATTGGTGTAGACCATTTATGGGGCAGTGGCGGTCCGCGGGTTTCGAGAGCCCGATGATCGCCATCCTCCGGCGGCCCGGGGGGCGGCCGCGCGCGGAGGTAGTCCGAAAGTGGACTAACGTGGCATATCGGTCGGAATCGGGTGATGCTGGTCGCGCCGTCGGAAGGCGCGGCAGACTGATCCCGGGTCACCTCCGGCCGGCACCACCGCACACGCAGTACGGCACCCGGCGACCGACCGCCGAAGCGCCGAGACAGAGGGAGAAAGACCATGGCCAGCAAGGCTGAGAAGATCGTCGCCGGTCTCGGCGGAATCGAGAACATCGACGAGGTCGAGGGCTGCATCACCCGGCTGCGCACCGAGGTCCACGACGCCTCCAAGGTCGACGAGGCGGCGCTCAAGGCGGCCGGCGCGCACGGTGTGGTGAAGATGGGCACGGCCATCCAGGTCGTCATCGGCACCGACGCCGACCCGATCGCCGCCGAGATCGAGGACATGATGTGAGCTGAGCCTCCCCGCAGGCCCGCTCCACCCGCGAGGGCCCGCCCGCCGGGGACCACCGGCCGGCGGGCCCTCGCGCGTGCGCCCCCGCCGGGGCCGGGGCGCCGACCCGATACGCTCGTGCCCATGTCTCGCATCGACGGCCGCACCCCCGACCAGCTCCGCCCCGTCACCATCGAACGGAACTGGAGCAAGCACGCCGAAGGCTCCGTCCTGGTCTCCTACGGCGACACCAAGGTGCTGTGCACCGCCAGCGTCACCGAGGGCGTCCCGCGCTGGCGCAAGGGCAGCGGCGAGGGCTGGGTCACCGCCGAGTACGCCATGCTGCCCCGGGCCACCAACACCCGCGGCGACCGCGAGTCCGTCCGCGGCAAGATCGGCGGCCGCACCCACGAGATCAGCCGGCTGATCGGCCGCTCGCTGCGCGCCGTGGTCGACCACCGCGCGCTCGCCGAGAACACCGTCGTGCTCGACTGCGACGTCCTCCAGGCCGACGGCGGCACCCGCACCGCGGCGATCACCGGCGCCTACGTGGCCCTGGTCGACGCGGTCTCCTGGGCCCGGGAGAAGAAGCTGCTGCGCGCGAAGGGCCAGCCGATCACCGGCGGCGTCAGCGCGGTCAGCGTCGGCATCATCGACGGCGTCCCGATGCTCGACCTCCAGTACGAGGAGGACGTCCGGGCCGGCACCGACATGAACATCGTCTGCACCTCCGACGGCCGCTTCGTCGAGGTCCAGGGCACCGCCGAGGGCGCCCCGTTCGACCGCGACCTGCTCAACCGGCTGCTCGACCTCGGCAGCCTGGGCTGCGCCGAGCTGGACGAGATCCAGCGCAAGGCGCTGGAGGCGTAGGGAACCGCGGGGGCTGAACGGCCGTCAGAGAGGGTGGGCGGGCCCGGGAGTGCTGTACAGGCACGCGGGCCCGGCCTTACCGTTCGGGGTGAGCCCGCACACCCTCCTGGAGGACTCGCCGATGCAGCAGCCGCTGAGCATCAACCGCACCACCGCGCTCGCCGTCGCCGCCCTGGCGCTGGTCCTGCCGCTGAGCGCGGTGAGCTGCTCCGCCGCCGAGAAGGCGCTCAGCTGCGCCAACACCGCGGTGCAGGTCAGCACGCACGTCGCCCAGCTCGGCGCGGCGTTCAACAACGCCGACCAGGACCCGGCCGCCGCCGGGCAGGCGCTGCAGAACCTCAAGGGCGACGTGGACAAGCTCGGGCGCAACTCCAACGACGCCGACCTGGGCCGGGCGGTCACCGACCTGCAGACCCAGATCGACAACGTGCAGCAGGCGCTCGACGACAACCGGACGCCCGACCTCGGGCCGCTGGGCAGCGCGGCCGGGCGGGTCAGCAAGGTGTGCACCGGCTGAGCGACGGGGGCGCACTAGGCTGGGGCCCATGACCAAGCGACTCGTTCTCGCCACCCGCAACCAGCACAAGCTCGCCGAACTGCGCGACATCCTCGGCGCGGCCGGGCTGGAGGTCGAGCTGGTCGGGGCCGACGCCTTCCCTGAGGTGCCGGACGTGCGCGAGACCGGGGTGACCTTCGCCGAGAACGCGCTGCTCAAGGCGCACGCGCTGGCGAAGGCGACCGGGCTGCCGGCCGTCGCGGACGACTCCGGGCTGTGCGTGGACGTGCTGGGCGGGGCGCCCGGGATCTTCTCCGCGCGCTGGGCCGGGCGGCACGGCGACGACAAGGCCAACCTGGACCTGCTGCTGGCCCAGCTCGGCGACATCGCCGCGGAGCACCGGGCCGCCTCCTTCGCCTGCGCCGCCGCGCTCGCGCTGCCGGACGGCACCGAGCGGGTGGTCGAGGGCCGGCTGCACGGCACCCTGCGCACCGAGCCGGCCGGGACGGGCGGCTTCGGCTACGACCCGGTCCTCCAGCCGCTCGGCGAGAGCCGGACGTGCGCCGAGCTGAGCGCCGAGGAGAAGAACGCGATCAGCCACCGCGGGCAGGCGTTCCGCTCGCTGGCGCCGGTGGTCGCCGAACTGCTCGGCTGAGGACGGCGGATGCGCGAAGAGGCCCGCCCCGGCTCCCCGGGGCGGGCCTCTCGGCGTGCTCAACGCCGGTGCGGCCTGAGGGACTCGAACCCTCACGAGATTGCTCTCACGGGCACCTAAAACCCGGGCGTCTGCCAATTCCGCCAAGACCGCCGATACCTGATGTCCGCCATGCTACTGGCCCGTTGCGCGGGCGTGCACCACCCTTTCGGGCGGCGGTGCGGGGTGTCCGGACTTGTTCAAGAATTGGTACAGACCTATTGACCCTTGTGGTCCAGACCACGTACGTTCGCGCCGATCCGCGGAAATCCGGGCCCCGGGCGGTGCGCAACGGCCGGGCCCAGGCACGTCTTCCTCCCCCACGGCGTCCGGCCCCCCACGCCGGGCGCGAGCATTGGAGCGACCCATGCCCGAACGCGCCACAACCGCGCGCTCCGCCGCCCGGACCGGGCGGCGCCCGCTGAAGGCCCACGCCGCGCTGGTGACCGCGACCGCCCTGGTGGCCGGCGCCGCCGGACTGGTCACCGCGATCGGCGGCACCTCCTCGGCCGCCACCGTCAACCTGCTGGTCAACGGCGACTTCGAGAGCGGCACGCTGTCCGGCTGGAACTGCTCGGCCGGACTCGGCTCGGTCACTGCCACCGCCCCGCACGGCGGTGCCAGGGCGCTGCAGGCGGCGGCCTCCGCCTCGGACACCGCCCAGTGCTCGCAGACCGTCGCGGTCAGCCCGGGCACCACGTACAGCCTGAGCGGCTGGCTGAAGGGCAACTACACCTACCTGGGCGTCACCGGCACCGGCACCACCGACACCAGCGCCTGGGGCTCCGGCGCGGACTGGGCCAACCGCAGCACCACCTTCACCACCGGCGCCTCGACCACCTCGGTGACGGTCTACACCCACGGCTGGTACGGCCAGGGCACCTACTACGCGGACGACCTGGTGCTCACCGGCCCGGGCGGGTCGGGCTCCGCCAGCCCGTCGGCGAGCGCCTCGGCGAGCGCGTCGGCCAGTGCCGGCGCGTCCGCGTCCGCGTCGGCCGGTCCGTCGTCGAGCCCGTCCTCCAGCGCGTCGTCCAGCGCCAGCCCCTCGCCGTCGGCCAGTGCCTCGCAGGGCGGGACGCCGGGCGGGGACGGGGTGGTGACCACGCCGACCGGGCTGAGCGCGAGCGTGGCGGGCACCGCGGTGACGCTGAAGTGGAACGCCTCCGCCGACAACGCGCAGAACGGCAACAGCGCGGTCTACCGGATCTTCACCGGCGGCACCACGACCCAGACCGCCACCTCGATGGGCACCTCGGTGACCGTCTCCTCGCTGCTGCCGAACACCCCGTACACCTTCACCGTGCAGGGCTACGACAAGGACGGCCACAGCAGCGGGTACTCCGCGCCGGTGACCGTCACCACCGGGGCGGCCCCGAGCGGCGCGCTGAAGTCGGCGTACTTCGCCCAGTGGGGCATCTACGGGAACAAGTACTACCCGTCGACGATGGCCGCCACCGGCGCGGCGAGCGGGCTGAACACGATGACCTACGCGTTCGCCAACATCAACCCGTCCACGCTGAGCTGCTTCGAGACCATCAAGGCCGCCGACACCAACGACAACAACCCGAACGCCGGCGACGGCGCGGGCGACGCGTTCGCGGACTACCAGAAGGGCTACACCGCCGACATCGCGGTGGACGGCACCACCGACGCCTGGACCCAGCCGTTGAAGGGCAACTTCAACCAGCTGCGCGAGCTCAAGGCGAAGTACCCGAACCTGAAGATCACCATGTCGCTGGGCGGCTGGACGTACTCCAAGTACTTCTCGGACGCGGCGGCCACCGACGCCTCGCGCAAGAAGCTGGTCTCCTCCTGCATCGACATGTTCATCAAGGGCAACCTGCCCTCGATCCAGGGCGACGCCACCGGCGGGGCCGCCGCGGCGATGGGGATCTTCGACGGCATCGACATCGACTGGGAGTACCCGGCCTCCGCGGGCGGCCACACCGGCAACCACTACTCGGCCGCCGACACCGCCAACTTCACCGCGCTGCTGGCCGAGTTCCGCAACCAGCTGGACGCGTACGGGCAGACCGTCGGCAAGAAGTACCTGCTCACCGCGGCCCTGCCGTCCGGCCAGGACAAGATCGCGCTACTGCAGACCGACCAGATCGGGAAGTACCTGGACTACGGCAACGTGATGTCCTACGACATGCACGGCGGCTGGGACGCGACCGGCCCGACCAACCTCCAGGACCCGCTGTACGACAGCCCGAACGACCCGAGCAACCCGGTCGCCCCGGGCACCCAGAAGTACACCGTGGACAACGCGGTGAACGCCTACCTGAACGGCGCCCCGGCGTACGGCATCAAGGGCGGCTTCCCGGCGAAGAGGCTGGTGCTGGGCGTGCCGTTCTACTTCCGCGGCTGGACCGGCGTCCAGGCCGGCTCGAACTACGGCCTGTACCAGGGCGCGACCGGCCCGTCGGCGGCGCAGGGCACCAGCCAGACCGCGGGCGTGGCGTTCTGGAAGGAGCTGGCGGCGGCCGGCAAGACCGGCGGTTCGGCGGTGCACTGGGACCCGACCACGCAGAGCTCGTGGATCTACGACGGCACCAGCCTGTGGACCGGTGACACCCCGCAGGCGATCGCGGCGCGCGGCTCGTACGCCGCGTCCAAGGGCCTCGGCGGCATCTTCGCCTACTCGCTGGAGGCCGACGACAGCGCCGGAACCCTCGTCAACGCGATGACCGGAAGCATGAAGTAGCGTCAGTTCCCCCTGGTGAGGGCCGGATCGTCCGAATGCGGACGGTCCGGCCCTTCATATCAAGTTGGTACAGACCTGTTGACGGGGATGGTCCAGACCTTTTAGGTTCGGCGGAACTTCCCCCACAGGTGTGCGGCTTCCCTCGGCCGCGCGCACGACACTCTCTCCAGGAGGACCGAGTGTTGATCCGAAACAAGGTGGAGCAGCGTCCCACCGCTGCCGGCCGCCACTCCAAGGGCCGCAGGACGGCCTTCGCCACCACCGCGGCCGCCGGCCTGGCGGGCCTGCTGATGAGCACGCTCGGCGTGGCCCCGTCCGCCGCCGCCGTCGACAACCAGGCGTGTCGTCCCGACGGCATGTACACCACGCCCGGTGTCGACGTCCCCTACTGCAACGTCTACGACACCAGCGGGCGCGAGCAGATGGGCGCCGACCACCAGCGCCGCGTCATCGGCTACTTCACCAGCTGGCGCACCGGCAAGGACGGCACGCCCGCCTACCTGGTGAACAACATCCCCTGGGACAAGGTCACCCACCTCAACTACGCGTTCGCGCACGTGGCGTCCGACAACACGCTGTCGGTCGGCACGGACAACGCGAACAACGCCTCCACCGGGATCACCTTCCCCGGCGTGGCGGGCGCGGAGATGGACCCGGCGTACGCGTACAAGGGCCACTTCAACCTGCTCAGCAAGTTCAAGAAGCAGTACCCGAACGTCAAGACCATGATCTCGGTGGGCGGTTGGGCCGAGACCGGCGGCTACTTCGACGACTCGGGCCAGCGGGTCAACTCCGGCGGCTTCTACTCGATGACCACCAACGCGGACGGGTCGGTCAACCAGGCCGGCATCAACACCTTCGCGGACTCGGCCGTCAGCTTCATCAAGAAGTACGGCTTCAACGGCGTCGACCTCGACTACGAGTACCCGACCTCGATGAAGGACGCGGGCAACCCGCTCGACTACTCGCTCTCCAACGCCAAGCGCGCCTCCCTGATGAAGGGCTACGCGGCGCTGCTGAAGACCATGCGCGAGAAGCTCGACCGGGCCTCCGCCGCCGACGGCAAGTACTACCTGCTGTCGGTCGCCGCCCCGTCCTCGGGCTACCTGCTGCGCGGCATGGAGACCTTCCAGGTCACCCAGTACCTGGACTACGTCAACATCATGTCGTACGACCTGCACGGCGCCTGGAACAAGTACGTCGGCCCGAACGCCGCGCTGTACGACGACGGCAAGGACGCCGAGCTGGCGGCCGCCAACGTGTACGGCACCTCGCAGTACGGCGGCATCGGCTACCTGAACACCGACTGGGCCGTGCACTACTTCCGCGGCGCGATGCCGGCCGGCCGGATCAACCTCGGCGTGCCGTACTACACCCGCGGCTTCCAGAACGTGCAGGGCGGCACCAACGGCCTGTGGGGCACCTCCTCCACCACCACCTGCCCGGCCGGCTCCGGCCTGACCACCTGCGGTGACGGCGCCGTCGGCGTCGACAACATCTGGCACGACCTGGACGACAACGGCAAGGAGTCGCCCGCCGGCTCCAACCCGATGTGGCACGCCAAGAACCTGGAGGCCGGCGTCCTGCCGGACTACCTCGCCAAGTACGGCGTGAGCGACACCTCGCTCAAGGGCACCTACGCCCGCAACTACAGCTCGTCGCTGGTCGCCCCCTGGCTGTGGAACGCCGACAAGAAGGTCTTCCTCTCCACCGAGGACGACCAGTCGATCGGCGCCAAGGCCGACTACGTGGTCAACCAGGGCGTCGGCGGCGCGATGATCTGGGAGCTGGCCGGCGACTACAAGTGGGACGCCACCGCCAACGGCGGCAAGGGCGAGTACGTCCAGGGCAGCACCATGACCTCGCTGCTGTACGACAAGTTCAAGTCGGCCTCGGCGTACGGTGCGACCCGCTCCACCATCGCGCTGCCGCAGCAGACCCTGCCGATCGACGTGTCCTTCACCGACTTCGCGCTGGGCGACAACAACTACCCGATCAACCCGAAGATCCACATCGTCAACAACTCGACCACCACCCTGCCGGGCGGCACCGAGTTCCAGTTCGACTACTCGGTCTCCGCGCCCGCCAACGCCGCCGACCAGTCCGGCTTCGGCTCCAAGGTGATCCGGGCCGACCACACCGGCAGCAACGTCGGCGGCCTGAAGGGCACCTACAACCGGGTCTCGCTGAAGCTGCCGACCTGGCAGACCCTGGCGCCCGGCGCCTCGGTGGACGTCGCCTTCGTCTACTACCTGCCGGTCTCCACCCCCGCCAACTGGACCGTGAACGTCGGCGGCACGCTGTACGGCATCACCGGCGACTTCACCCGCGGCACCACCGCGGGCACCGCCTCGCCGTCCCCGTCCACCTCCGCGTCCGCGTCGCCCTCGAAGTCGGCCTCGCCGTCCGCGTCGGCCAGCGCCTCGCAGTCGGCGTCCCCGTCGGCCAGCGCCTCCGCCTCGCCCTCCAAGTCGGCCTCGCCGTCGGCCAGCGCCTCCGCCTCGGCCAGCACCGGGACCTGCTCGGGCGCGCCGAGCTGGAGCGCGGGCGCCGTCTACGCCACCGTCACCAAGGTGTCGTGGAAGGGCCACTACTACCAGAACAAGTGGTGGACCACGAACGAGGACCCCTCGCTGAGCGGCGCCTGGGGCGCCTGGACGGACCTCGGGGCCTGCTGAGCCCGGCCCCGGGCCCATGAACGGCGGTGGCGGTCGACCCGGTCGGGGGGTCGGCCGCCACCGCTGCGCCGTTCAGGAGCTCACCGGCCGACCTTCAGGTCCTTGAGCAGCTTGGCGACGTGGCCGGCGGCCCGGACGTTGTACAGCGCCCGCTCCACCCTGCCCTCCTCGTCCACCACGACCGTGGAGCGGATCACGCCCTGGTAGGTGCGGCCGTAGTTCACCTTCTCGCCGTACGCGCCGTACGCCTCCAGCACCCGGTGCTCCGGGTCGGACAGCAGGGTCACCTTCAGCTGCTCGGTCTCGCGGAACCTCCCGAGCTTCTCCGGCCTGTCCGGCGAGACGCCGATCACGTCGTAGCCGGCCCCCGCGAACACCTCCAGGTTGTCGGTGAAGTCGCAGGCCTGCTTGGTGCACCCCGGGGTAAGCGCCTGGGGGTAGAAGTAGACGATCACCTTCCGGCCCAGGTGGTCGGCCAGCGACACCTCCTTCCCGTCGGCGTCGGGCAGGGTGAAGGCGGGGGCGGTGTCGCCGGGCTGCAGGCGCTCGCTCACGATCGGGGCTCTCCTCGGGAGTGGACGGGTGGTCGTGCTGCGGGATCAACCTACTCCCGTTGGTGGGTGGCGCTGCGCGCGTGCGGCGGTGAGCTGACAGACTGTCGACGGAGAAGAAGTACCTAGCGGTAACAGAGATGGGGTGGCCCCAGTGGCAGCGAGCGGCAAGGACACGTCGGCACCGCGTACGACGGCCCAGATCGAGGCGGACATCGCCGGGACGAGGGACCGGCTCGCCGTGACCCTCGACGAACTCGCCATGCGCGTCCACCCGGCCACCGTCGCCGCGCAGGCCAAGGCCAAGGTCCGGGCCTCGGTCGAGCAGAAGGCCGGGCAGGCGTACGTGGCCGCGAGCGGCGCCGTCGAGCAGGTGAAGTCGAAGTTCGTCGACGAGGACGGGCGGCTGCGGACGGAGCGGGTGGTGCCGGCCGCGCTGGTCGGCGTCGGCGTGGTGCTGCTGATCGCCTCGGCGCGGCGGCGGCGCAAGGGCTGACCGCAGCCCGCCGCGGGGCCCCGGGCCGGTGCCCGGGGCCCCGCCGTTTCCCCGGTCCGGTACGGTCGGGGCGTGAGCGAGAACGACACGCAGAACACGGCCGCGGCCGACCGGGACGAACCGCACGACCGGCACGGGCGGCACGACCGGCTCGGCGAGAAGCTGCCGATCCGGATGCTGCACGACCGGGTGCTGGTGCGGACCGAGACCGGCGAGGGCGAGCGCCGCTCCACCGGCGGCATCCTGATCCCGGCGACCGCCGAGCTGTCGCGCCGCTGCGCGTGGGCCGAGGCGGTGGCCGTCGGCCAGAGCGTCCGGTCCGTCGAGCCCGGCGACCGGGTGCTGTACGACCCGGAGGACAAGCTGGAGGTCGAGGTCCGCGGGGCGACGTACGTGCTGCTGCGCGAGCGCGACCTGCACGCGGTGGCGGCCGGGCGGTTCGGCGACCTGGAGGGCTCGACCGGGCTGTACCTGTAGCAGCCGTGCCGACAGGGCCGGACCCGGAACAAACGGGGTGCGGGACGGCCGGTGCCGGGCGTAGCATGGTGGGCCGTCCGGGTACCGGGATCGTCGGCGAGGGGGCATCGTGGTCGGCGCGCTCTACTGGTCGGTGGCCCGGGGCGCGTTCCGGCGCTACTCCACGTACCGGGCGGCGACGGTCGCGGGGACGGTCACCAACAGCGTGTTCGGGATCATCCTGGCGTACACCATGCTCGCGCTCTGGCGGGCCCGGCCCGGGCTGGGCGGCTACGACGCCGCGCAGGCGGTCACCTACATCTGGATCAGCCAGGCCCTGCTGGCGACGGTCGCGGTCTGGGGCGGCGGCTTCCAGGACGACCTCCAGGCGCGCTTCCGCAGCGGCGACATCGCGGTGGACCTCTACCGGCCGGTGGACTTCCAGGGCTGGTGGCTGGCCACCGACCTGGGGCGGGCCGCGTTCCAACTGGTCACCAGGGGCGCGCTGCCGGTGCTGGTGGGCGCCGCGCTGTTCGACCTGGCGCTGCCGCGCAGCCCGCTGGTGTGGGCCGAGTTCCTGCTGGCGGTGGCGCTGGCGGTGCTGGTCAGCTTCGGGCTGCGCTTCCTGGCCTCGCTGACCGGGTTCTGGCTGCACGAGTCCGAGGGGGTGCGGGCCGCGATGACCGTGGTGTCGATGTTCTTCTCCGGGATGCTGCTCCCGCTGGCCCTCTTCCCGGGCCTGCTGGGCGAGTTGGCCCGGGCGCTGCCGTTCTCGGCGATGGTGCAGCTGCCCGCCGACGTGCTGCTGCGGCGGCGCACCGGCACCGGCCTGCTGAGCCTGTACGGGTTCCAACTGGCCTGGGCCGCCGCGCTGCTGGCCCTCGGCCGGGCCGGGCAGGCGCTGGCGGTGCGCCGGGTGGTGGTGCAGGGTGGTTGAGCCGGAGGGCCTGGCGGCCCGGGCCGGCTGGGCGGTGCGCTCCTGGTGGCTGATCGCCGGGATGTGGATCCGCTCCACCATGGCCTACCGGGCCTCGTTCGTGCTCAGCCTGGTCGCCAACACCCTGATCACCTTCCTGGACTTCACCGTCCTGCTGCTGATGTTCGGCCACACCCGGCAGCTGGCCGGGTGGACGCTGCCGGAGACCGCCTTCCTGTACGCCACCTCCTCGATCGCGCTCGGCGCGGCCAACGTCCTGGTCGGCTCGGTCAGCGGGCTGGGCGAGCGGGTGCGGGCCGGCAGCCTGGACACCATGCTGATCCGGCCCGCCCCCGCGCTGGCCCAGCTCGCCGCCGAGCGCTTCTCGCTGCGCCGCCTGGGCCGGCTGCTCCAGGCCCTCGCCGTGCTCGGCTGGTCGCTCGCCGCGCTGGACGTGCACTGGACCTGGGACCGGGTGCTGATGGTGCCCGCGCTGCTGCTCTGCGGCACGCTGATCTTCTGCGCGCTGTTCGTCGGCTGCTCCTGCGTGCAGTTCTGGTGGGGCGAGGCCGCCGAACTGCAGAACTCGGTGACGTACGGCGGGGCCACCCTGCTCCAGTACCCGCCCACCGTGTTCGCCCGGGAGGTCGTCGCGGGCACCGTGTTCGGCGTCCCGCTGGCCTTCGTCAACTGGCTGCCCGCCCTGCACGTCCTGGGCCGGCCCGACCCGCTCGGCCTGCCGGTCGGCTTCCGGTTCGCCGCGCCGCTGGCCGCCGCGCTCTGCCTGCTGGCGGCCGGCCTGGCCTGGCGGGCCGGGCTGCGCGCCTACCGCTCCACCGGAAGCTGACGGAAGGGGAACCACGGCGATGATCGAGGTCGAGGACGTCCGGCGGAGCTTCACCGTCCGCACCGGCGAAGGGCGCTGGCGCCGCGGCAGGCGCGAGGTGCGGGCCGTCGACGGGCTGACGTTCAGCGTCGCCGAGGGCGAGTGCGTCGGCTACATCGGCCCGAACGGCGCCGGGAAGTCCACCACCGTCAAGATGCTCACCGGCATCCTGGTGCCCACCGGCGGACGGCTGCGGGTGGCCGGCGTCGACCCGGCCGCCCGCCGCTCCGAACTCGCCCGCCGGATCGGCGTGGTGTTCGGCCAGCGCACCACCCTGTGGTGGGACCTGCCGCTGCGCGACAGCTACGAACTGGCCCGGCGGATCTACCGGATCCCCGACGCCAGGTACCGGGCCAACCTCGACCGCTGCGTCGAACTGCTCGACCTGGCCGCCCTGCTGGACACCCCCGTCCGGCAGCTCTCGCTCGGCCAGCGGATGCGCGGCGACCTCGCCGCCGCCCTGCTGCACGACCCCGGCGTGCTCTACCTCGACGAGCCCACCATCGGGCTCGACGTGGTCAGCAAGGCCAAGGTCCGCGAGTTCCTGCGCGAGACCAACCGGGAGCGGCGCACCACCGTGCTGCTCACCACCCACGACCTGACCGACATCGAGCAGCTGTGCGGCCGGGTGATGGTGATCGACCACGGCCGCCTCGTCCTGGACGGCCCGCTGGAGCGGCTGCACGAGATCGGCGGCAGCGAACGCACCCTGGTGGTCGACCTGGCCGGAGCGCACCCGCCGATCGAGCTGCCCGGCGTCCGGGTGGTCAAGACCGAGGGCCCGCGCCAGTGGCTGGCCTTCCCGGCCCGGCAGAGCGCCGCGCCGATCGTCGCCGCCGTCGCCGAGCGCTACCCGCTGGTCGACCTGTCGCTGCGGGAGCCCGCGATCGAGGACGTGATCGCCCGGATCTACGCCGGGAGCGCCGCCGCGCCGGTGGCCTGAGCCCCCTCACCCGTTCGGGTGGCGAAGGTGACCAGTCGGCCGGTACGGGAGTTGACACCTCGTGACCGAGCAAGGACCGGACGTCAGCGTGGTGATCGCCGTCCACGACACCATGCCCTACCTGACCGCCTGCCTGGACTCGCTGGTGGGCCAGAGCATCGAGCCGCACCGGATGGAGGTGGTCGCCGTCGACGACGGCTCCAGCGACGGCAGCACCGAGGAACTCGCCCGCTACGCGGCCGCCCACCCCGGACTGTTCCGCACCGTCCGGCAGCCCGCCTCCGGCGGCCCCGCCAGACCCACCAACCGCGGCACCGAACTCGCCCGCGGCCGCTACCTGCTGTACCTAGGCGCCGACGACTGGCTCGGCCCCGAGGCGCTGGAGCGGATGGTCGAGGCCGCCGACCGCTGGCAGTCCGACGTGCTGATCCCCAAGCAGGTCGGCGAACACGGCCGGGTCGTCCCGCAGGGCATCTTCGACCGCACCGCCGAACAGGTCGGCTTCACGGACTCCGCGCTCGCCTGGGCGCTCGGCGACACCAAGCTGTTCCGCCGCGAACTCGTCACCGCCCACGGACTGCGCCGCCGCGAGGACCTGGTCATCCACTCCGACCAGCCCTTCACCCTCGGCGCGCTGCTGCACGCCCGCAAGGTCTCCGTCCTCGCCGACTACGACTACTACCACCTGGTGCTGCGCCGGGACCGCTCCAACGTCACCCACCGGGCCGGGCCGATGGACCGGCTGCGCGGCTTCGCCGCCGCCCACGAGGTGCTCGACCGCAGCGCCCTGCCCGGGCCCGACCGGGACGCCGTGCGGGCCCGCTACTTCAGCTGGGACGTCCCGCAGCTGCTCCAGGCGCCGTTCCTGGCCGAACCGCCCGCCGTGCAGCGCCGGATCGTCCAGGAGATCGGCCGGTTCACCGACCGGCACTGCTCGCCCGCCGTGTTCCGCACCCTGCCCGTCCCCGCCCGGCTCCGGCTGGCCCTGGCCCGGCGCGGCGAACTGCTCGCCCTGTGCGACCTGATCACCTGGGAGCAGGACCACGGCGAGCCGCCCGCCGTCCGGCGCGGCTCCCGGCTCTACGCCGACCACCCGATGTTCCGCGACAAGCGCCTCGGCCTGCCCGACGCCCTGTTCGAACTCGGCCGCGCCCCCGGGCCGGCCGGCTGGCGCCGCCTCGTCCCCGCGCCGCTGCGCCGCGCCCGGTGGGCCGTCAAGCGCGTGCTGCGCAGGGCCCGCCGGGACGGCCTGACCGGGCTGCTGCGGGGTGCCCGGTGAACGGGGTGCCGGAGCGGGACGCGGTGCACGGCACTCCGGTGCGGGACGCGCTCCTGGAGCAGGACGCGGGGCCCGCCGGGGACCCGGCGGGCCCGGCCCCGGAGCCGGACGCGGCGGGCGCGGCCCCGCAGCAGAACGCGGTGCTGGACGTCTGCGTGGTCGGCCTGGGCAAGATCGGCCTGCCGCTGGCCGTGCAGTACGCCGGCAAGGGCCACCTGGTGACCGGCGCCGACATCGCCCCCGAGGTGGTCGCCGCCGTCACCGCCGGCCGCCCCCCCTTCCCGCGCGAGGCGCACCTCGACGAGCGGCTCGCCGAGGCCGTCGCGGCCGGCCGGCTGCGCGCCACCACCGACACCGCCGCCGCCACCGCAGGGGCCGACGCCGTGGTGATCGTCGTCCCGCTGGTCACCGACCCCGACGGCAACCCCGACTTCGCGCTGCTGGACGCCGCCACCGACGCCGTCGCCGCCGGACTGCGCCCCGGCACCCTGGTCAGCTACGAGACCACCCTGCCGGTGGGCACCGTCCGCGGCCGCTTCGCCCGGCGGCTGGAGGCCGGCTCCGGGCTGGCCGCCGGACGGGACTTCGCACTGGTGTTCAGCCCCGAACGGGTCCGCACCGGGCGGGTCTTCGCCGACCTGCGGCGCTACCCCAAACTGGTCGGCGGCATCGACGCGGAGTCCACCCGGCGCGGCGTCGCCTTCTACCGGGCGGTGCTCGACTTCGACCCGCGCCCCGACCTGCCGCGCGGCAACGGCGTCTGGGCGCTGTCCGGGACGGAGGCCGCCGAGTTCGCCAAGCTCGCCGAGACCACCTACCGGGACGTCAACATCGCGCTGGTCAACCAGTTCGCCCGGTACGCGGACCGGGTCGGCGTCGACCTCGCCGAGGTCATCGACGCCTGCAACTCGCAGCCCTACAGCCACCTGCACCGCCCCGGCATCGCGGTCGGCGGCCACTGCATCCCGGTCTACCCCCGGCTGTACCTGTGGAACGACCCGGGGGCCGGCGTGGTGCGGGCCGCCCGCGAGGCCAACGAGCAGGTCCCGGCGTACGCGGTCGGCCTGCTGGAGGGCGCGATCGGCCCGCTGGCGGGCGTCGCGGTGACGGTGCTCGGCGCGTCCTACCGGGGCGGGGTCAAGGAGACCGCGTACTCCGGGGTCTTCCCGCTGGTCGCCGCGCTCCGGGCGGCCGGGGCGGAGGTCGGCGTCAGCGACCCGCTCTACCAGCCGGAGGAGCTGGCCGCGCTCGGCCTGCCGCCCGACCAGGGCAAGCCCGCCGCCGCGCTGGTCGTGCAGGCCGACCACCCCGAGTACCGGGACCTCGGCGCGATCGACTTCCCGGGCGTGCGGGTGCTGCTCGACGGCCGCCGGGTCACCGACCCCGAACGGTGGGAGGGCGTGCGGCGGATCGTGCTCGGCGGGGGCGGCTGAGGACGCCGCCGCCGCGGCACCGGGCAGGCGGATTTGCGGGGCGGCTGCCGTTTCGGGCGCGCGGTGTGCCAGGCTGGCGGGGTGAGCACGGACCAGACGGCCCCAGGAGTCAGCTTCACCGCCGCCGACGAGGAGAAGCGGCGCGGTGTGCGGAAGATGAAGACCGTCGCGACCGGGCTGCTCGCCCTGGCCACGCTGGTGTTCGCCCTCGCCACCTGGGCGAAGGCGTCCGGCGCGGGCACCTGGGCCGGGTACGTCGCGGCCGCCGCCGAGGCGGGCATGGTCGGTGCGCTCGCCGACTGGTTCGCCGTCACCGCGCTGTTCCGCCGGCCGTTCGGGCTGCCGATCCCGCACACCGCGATCATCCCGACCAAGAAGGACGCCTTCGGGCGCTCGCTCGGCGACTTCGTCGGCGACAACTTCCTCTCCGGGCCGGTGGTCCGGGCCCGGCTCGGCCGGATCGGGGTGTCCCGGCTGCTCGGCGAGTGGCTCCGCGCGCCCGGCAACCCGGAGCGCGTCACCCACGAGGCGGCCGCCGCGCTGCGCGGCCTGCTGGAAGTGCTCCGCGACGAGGACGTGCAGGCCGTGGTCGCCGAGGCGGTCACCCGGCGGGCCGCCGCCACCTCGGTCGCCGAACCCGCCGGGCGGCTACTCGGCCGGATCGTCGCCGACGACGGCCACAAGGGCGTGGTCGACCTGGTGGTGGCGCGCGCCCACGACTGGCTGGTCGCGCACCACGGCGAGGTGGTCGCCCGGGTCACCGCCAAGACCCCGGGCTGGACGCCGAAGTTCCTCGACCAGCAGGTGGGGGAGCGGGTCTACAAGGAACTGCTGCGCTTCGTCGGCGACGTCCGCGACGACCCGGTCCACCCCGCGCGCGGCGCGCTCGACAACTTCCTCGCCGACTTCGCGCGCGAGCTCCAGCACGACCCCGCCACCATCGAGCGGGTGGAACGCGCCAAGTCCGACCTGCTGGCCCGCCCCGAGGTGCAGGACCTGATCGCCTCCTCGTGGGCGGCCGTCCGCGCCCTGGTGCTGAACGCCGCCGAGGACGAGGACAGCGAGCTGCGCCGCCGCCTCACCGAGGCGCTGCGCACGCTGGGCCGCCGGCTCGCCACCGACGGCCGGCTCCAGGCGAAGACCGACAGCTGGCTGCTGAACGCCGTCGACTACGTGGTCACCAACTACCGGGAGCAGATCACTTCGTTGATCTCCGAGACGGTGGCCGGCTGGGACGCCGCCGACGCCTCCCGCAAGATCGAGGCCAACGTCGGCCGCGACCTCCAGTTCATCCGGATCAACGGCACCGTGGTCGGTGCGCTGGCCGGCCTGCTCATCCACACCGTCAGCACCGCCCTGGGGGGCTGACGGTGCGGCGGGCCGCCGCGGGTTAGCATGCGAGGTCTGTCCGGGTCCGGGTGAGAGCAGAACGGGAGCGTGCCGTGGCCGAGGGTGTCCAGGGGATCGAGGCGTTCATCGCCGGAATGCCGAAGGCGGAGCTGCACGTCCACCACGTGGGCTCGGCCTCGCCGCGGGTGGTGGCCGAGCTGGCGGCCCGGCACGCCGGACGCAGCCGGGTGCCGGCCGACCCGCAGGCGCTCGCCGAGTACTTCACCTTCACCGACTTCGCGCACTTCATCGAGGTGTACCTGAGCGTCGTCGACCTGATCCGGGACGCCGAGGACGTCCGGGCGCTGACGTACGGCGTCGCCCAGGACATGGCCCGGCAGAACATCCGGTACGCCGAACTGACCGTCACCCCCTACTCGTCGGTCAACCGCGGCATCCCCGACACCGCCTTCATGGAGGCGATCGAGGACGCCCGGCGGTCCGCCGAGAAGGACCTCGGCATCGTGCTGCGCTGGTGCTTCGACATCCCCGGCGAGGCCGGGCTGGCCTCCGCCGAGGAGACCGCCCGCCTCGCCCTCGACCTGGCCCCCGACGGGCTGGTCTCGTTCGGGCTCGGCGGCCCCGAGATCGGCGTGCCGCGCCCGCAGTTCAAGCCGTACTTCGACCGGGCCCGGGCGGCCGGCCTGCACAGCGTGCCGCACGCGGGCGAGTCGACCGGCCCCGAGACGGTGTGGGACGCGATCCGGCTGCTCGGCGCGGAGCGGATCGGGCACGGCACCCAGTCGGTGAAGGACCCGGCGCTGGTCGACTACCTGGGCGAGCACCGCATCCCGCTGGAGGTCTGCCCGACCTCCAACCTGGCGACCCGGGTGGTCGAGCGGATCGAGGACCACCCCGTCCGGCAGATGGTCGACGCCGGCCTGCTGGTCACCATCAACAGCGACGACCCGCCGATGTTCGGCACCGACCTGAACACCGAGTACGCGGTCGCCGCGAAGCTCCTCGGCCTGGACGAGTCCGGCGTCGCGGCGCTCGCCCGCAACGCTGTCGAGGCGTCCTTCCTCGACCAGGCCGCGAAGCGCCGGCTGACCGGCGAGATCGACACCTACCTGGCGGCCTGGCCCACCGCCTGAGCGTTCCGGAAAGGGAGTTGTTCGGCCTCGTACGGGTCGGTAGTCTGGCGCCGCCATCAGGCGATCTTCAGACTTTTCCAGACCTGGGGGGTCGGTGCTCCACCGCCGTCTCATCGCGTCCGCCGCGGCTCTCGCTGCCTCGGTCGCCTTCCTGCCGGGAGCGGCGCACGCCGCCGACCCGGCCCCGAACGCCGGCCAGGCCGCCACCCCCCGGGGGTGGGAGCCGGAGCCGGCCGGCGCCAAGACGTTCACCAGCCCGGCCGACAAGTCGTTCCGGCTCCAGGAGGAGTCACCCGGTACCGCCACCGCGAAGCCGGCCGCCGCGGGCGCCCGGGCCGCCGCCGTGCCGTCCACCGGCCGGACCGTCTACGTCCTCACCCGGGCCGGCTGCACCACGGACCGGGGCACGGGCACCCAGGCCGCGCCGTTCTGCACCGTACAGCGGGCGGTGGACGCCGCCGTGCCCGGCGACGCGATCCGGGTCGACGGCAAGGACGAGGGGGCGCTCCCGCCCAGCGACACGGAGACCGTGGTCGTCCGCACCTCCGGCCTGACCATCACCGGCGGCACCAACGCCCCGCGGATCATGGCGCAGGACTACACGGTCGGAAAGCCCGGCCTGACCCTGGACGGGGTCAGCGACGTGACGGTCAGCGGCCTCACCTTCTTCGGCGGCGGCGGACCGGGCGTGGCCGTCAAGGGCTCCGCACGGGTCACCCTCGACTCCCTCCACCTCTACGGGGGCGCCGCCGGCGCCTTGACCGTCGACGGCGCGTCCAGCGCGGTCACCGTGGCCAGGACGTACACCACGATGTCCGGCACGGCCCCCGGCACCGCGGCGATCGCGGTGGCCGAGGGGGCGAAGGACGTCACCCTGGCCGGCAACCTGGTCAACGCCGTCGCCCTCGACAATTCCTGGAACTACCAGCCGTCCGTCGGCATCTCCGCCACCGGCGTGCAGGGGCTGAACGTCACCAACAACACCGTCCAGCGCGGCTGCCTGCCCGCCGTCGCCGTGGACGGCGCCTCGACCGCCGTGTCGGTCCAGAACAACCTGATGGTCGAGACGGCCGCCGCGGCCGCCTGCGACTCCGGCCAGCCCGCCGTGGCGGTCGCGGCCGAGTCGGCCCCGGCGACCACCGCCGACTACAACGACTTCTACGCCGAGACGTCCACCGGCGCCGGACCTTACCGCTGGGCCGGCACCGGGTACCCGACCGTCGCCGCCTTCCGGGCCGCCGTGCCCGCCCAGGGCGCGCACGACACCGTCGAGACGGTCGCGCCGCAGTACGTCAACACCGGCTGGGAGGGCGGCGTCGCCTACGCCCTGCAGACCGGCTCCGCAGCGATCGGCACCGCCAACCCGTCCGCGCCCGGCGTCCCGGCCACCGACTACTTCGGCCACGGCCCGCTGGCCGACCGCGGCGCGGTCAGGTACCAGAGCAACAACCCCGGCTTCGCGATGGCGCTCGACGCGAGGAGCACCAGCGCGTTCGGCATCACGATGGACATCGACGTGACCACCCTGCCGGTCGCCCAGGACATCTACCTGCAGTGGGGCGACGGCACCACCGACGTCCTCAACTTCTACGGCAACAAGCCGGTGAAGACCACGGCGCAGCACATCTACCAGAAGCTCGGCGACTACACCGTCACCGTCACCGACTACGAGAAGACCGGCAACACCATCCGCAACACGGTGAAGGTCTCCACGCTCGGCTCGCAGTACACCGCGTACGGCCCGAAGCGGCTGCTCGACAGCCGGGACGGCACCGGTGTCCCGGCCAAGGGCCGGATCGCCCCGTACGGGACGGTCAGGCTCAAGGTCGGCGGCGCGAACGGCATCCCGGCGGACGCGACCGCCGCGGTGCTGAACGTGACGGTGACCAACCCGGCCGCCGACGGCCACGTCACGGCGTACCCGGAGGGCGGCCAGCGGCCGAACACCTCGAACGTCAACTACCGGACCGGGCAGAGCGTGCCGAACCTGGTGATGGTGCCGATCGGCGTCGACGGCTACGTCGACCTGTACAACGGCGGCTGGGGCGCGACCGACCTGGTCGCCGACATCACCGGCTACTTCACCCCGTCCCCGGCCGCCGGCTACGCGGCCGTCGGCCCGACCCGCCTGGTCGACACCCGGGACGGCACCGGTGCTCCGCGCGCCCAGATCGCCGGACGCAACTCCGTCCCGGTGCAGGTCGCCGGTGCGGCCCCGGGCCTGCCCGGCGGCGGCATCACCGCCGTCGCGCTGAACGTCACCGTCACCAACCCGCGCGAGGACGGCCACCTGATCGTCTACCCGAGCGGGCAGGCCGTGCCCACCGCGTCGAACCTCAACTTCACCGCCGGACAGACCGTCGCCAACTCGGTGGTCGTGCCGGTCGGCGCGGACGGCAGGATCCGGGTGTTCAACGGCGCCTGGGCCGGCACGGACGTGATCGTCGACGTGGTCGGCTACTACGGCGCCAACGAGAAGGGCGCGTTCATGCCGGTCGACCCGGAGCGGCTGCTCGACACCCGCGACCCCGCGCTGTGGAAGGGCGCGCTGCCGCTGCACGGCCGCTACTACGCCTACCTGCCGATGACCACGCGCAGCGACATCCCGGCGTTCGTCTTCAACGCCACCGTCACCGACACCCGGGACAACGGCCACCTGTCCGTCGCCTCGGACCCGAACACCCTGGACAACTACAAGAACAACAACACCTCCCCGGTCTACCCGCCGACCACTTCCTCGCTGAACTGGAAGCGGGGCGACACCGTGCCGAACCTGGTGCAGGTCGCGTCGGGAGGGGGCGTCATCGACTTCTTCAACGAGAGCGACGGCGACATCAACCTGATCGTCGACATCTTCGGCTACTACCAGAACGCCTGACACCCGCTCGGCCCACGCCGCGTCCCCGGAGCGCCCGCCGCCCCGGGGACGCGGCGTTCCCGGCCGCGCTCAGCGGTGCAGGTACCGGCGCTCGGCCGTCGTCCAGGCGGTGCTGGTCAGCAGGTAGAGCGCGCCCGCCGCGGGCAGCAGCAGGGCGAACAGCGGGGTGCCGAAGGCCAGCCAGCGGGTCGGGCCGGCCGTCGTGGGGGAGTGCGCGGCGCGGCGGGCGCTGTACCAGGCCAGGGCGAGCAGGGCCGCCTCCAGGGCGGCGAACAGCGCGAACTGGGCCGGGGTGTGGGCGGTCGTGGGGCGGGTGCCGAGCGGGACGCCCGCGAGTGTCGCGTCCAGCAGGTGGCCCGGGGCGGTGGTGAACAGGCGGTACATCACCGAGAAGAACGGGGCCTGCAGCAGCGCCGGGAGCAGGCCCGCGAGCGGGCCGGTGCCCTCGGCGCGGTGCAGGGCGAGCAGTTCGCGGTTCAGCCGGGCGGGGTCCTTGGCGTGTCGTTCGCGCAGCCGGGCGACCCGGGGCGCGATCCGGGTGCGGGCCCGTTCGGCGCGGGCCGCGGAACGGGCCAGCGGGTGCATGGCGGCGCGGACCGCCAGGGTGAACAGGACGATCGCGGCCGCGGTGGGGACGGCGGTGGCGAGGGCCGCGACGCCGGCGTGGGCGAGGTGGACGGCGGGGTCGAGGACGCTCAGGACGGACACGGTGGCTCTCCGGGAGTCGGCGGGACTGGCGACGGTGCTCGGAGGGCGGGCGCGCGGAGGGGACCGACGGCGCCGGGCGCGCGGGCGCGCGCGGCGGGGGTCGGGGAGGGTGCGTGGTCGTTCGCGCGCGTCCCCGGGTGCACTCCCGGCCCCGGTGGGGTGCGGGAGTTCGGGGAGGCGCGGAGGAGGAACGGGCCCCTCAGGCGGCCGCGGGCGGCCGTCCCGGGGCGCGGGGGCGGGGGCGGCCCGGGGCGTCCGGGTCGCGCGGGGCGAGGTAGGCGGTGCGGTAGGCCCGGCGGCGCAGGGCGCCCGCGTGGACGGCGGCCGGGGTGCGGGCGCCGGGGACGCGGGCCGCGGCGAGGGCGGTGCCGGTGGCGACGGCGGCGAGCAGGAGCAGCGCGGCGGCCGCGGTCAGCGCGCCCGGACCGGTGGGCAGGTCGCCGGTGAGGACCCGGAGCAGCGCGAGCAGCAGCGGCGTGGCCGTCACGGTGCGCACCTCCTGGGGTCGGGGCCGGGGCCGGGGCCCGGGTTCGGGTCCGACGGTACGTCAACGGCGGGGTGGTGGTCCGTGGTTCCCGCCCCCGCCGTCGACGCGGGGGTCAGGGCAGGCGGACCACCGAGGCCGTCGCGGCGGAGGCGCGGGCGGCCTCCAGGACGGCGAGGGTGGCGACGGCGTCGCGCGGGTCGACGGGCGGCGGGGTGCGGTCGGCGAGCGAGGCGGCGATGCCCGCGTAGTACGCCGGGTAGTCGCCGGGGTCGGTGGTGACGGACTCGGCGTCGCCGTCGCTGCCGAGCAGGCCGTACGCGGCCGGGTCGTCGTCGCCCCAGGGCCCGTCCGGCGCGCCCGGGCGGCGGCCGGCCCGCAGCGCGGCCTCCTGCGGGTCCATGCCGAACTTGACGTAGCCGGCGCTGTCGCCGAGGACGCGCAGCCGGGGCCCGGCGAGCGGGGCGAGGGCGCTGGTCCACAGCTGGGAGCGGACGCCGCCGGTGTGGGTGAGGGCCAGGAAGGCGTCGTCGTCGACCACCGCGCCGTCGCGGCGCACGTCGATCTCCGCGTACACCGTCTCGACCGGACCGAACAGGGTGAGCGCCTGGTCGACCAGGTGGCTGCCCAGGTCGTACAGGGTGCCGCCGACCTCGGCCGGGTCGGCCAGCTCGCGCCAGCCCGCCTTGGGCTTGGGGCGGAAGCGCTCGAAGCGGGACTCGAAGCGGTGCACCCGGCCGAGGCGCCCCTCCGCGATCAGGCGGGCCGCGGTCAGGAAGTCGCCGTCCCAGCGGCGGTTCTGGAACACCGACAGCAGCAGGCCGGACTTCTCGGCGAACTCGCACAGGTCGCGGGCCTGGTCGCTGGTCGCGGCCAGCGGCTTGTCGACCACGGTGGCCAGGCCCGCGAGCAGGGCGGTGCGGGCGAGCGGGACGTGGGTGCGGTTGGGGGAGGCGATCACCACCAGGTCGAACCGGTCGGCGTCCTCGAACAGCTGCTCGGGGGTGTCGAGGGCGCGGGCGTCCGGGTGGTCGCGGTGCAGCCGGGCGCGGCGGTCGGGGTCGGCGGTGACCACCGCGTCCAGCCGGAGTCCGGGGGTGCTGGCGATCAGCGGGGCGTGGAAGGCGGAACCGGCCAGGCCGTAGCCGATCAGGCCGACGCGGAACGGGGCGGAGGGCGTGCTGCTCATGGCCTCAACTCAACCACCCCGGCCCGCCGCGGCGGCGGAGGCCGCCCGGTCCGGCCGGCCCCGCCGGGGAACCGGTCAGCGCTCGGACGGGGGGCGGCACCGGTGCCGCACGGCGAACGCGGCGCCGGTCAGCAGCAGCACCGAGCCCACCGACAGCAGCACGCCGTTGAGCACCGCGGCGCCCTCCCCGGACCCGGCGAGCCGCACGGCCGGCCCGGCCAGCAGGGCGGCGACGGCCAGCAGTACGGCGGCGCGGGCGGTGGCGGCGCGGGCGGTGCGGTGGACGGAGGCCATCGGGGGCTCCCTTGCGTCGGGCGGAGCGGGCGTGTCCGGGACGCTAACCGTTCTCAGTACGGTAACTGACGGTACGTCAGGGTAGTTACGGGCGGCTTAAGGCGGTGTTGAGACGCCCCGCACCGGGGTCGACGGTCCGGGGCCGGCCGGTCACCCGCCGTTCCCGGACCGGGCCCCCGGCCGTGCGCCGGGGCCCGGTCCGAGCGGGGCGCGGGGGCGTCAGATCAGCTCGACCAGGTCGGCGATCGACTGGACCACCTCGGTCGGCCGGTACGGGAAGCGCTCGACCTCGGACGCCTGGGTCAGGCCGGTGAGGACCAGGAAGGTCGACATGCCCGCCTCCATGCCGGAGACGATGTCGGTGTCCATCCGGTCGCCGATCATCGCGCTGTGCTCCGAGTGCGCGCCGATCGCGTTCAGGCCGGCCCGCATCATCAGCGGGTTCGGCTTGCCGACGAAGTACGGCTCCACGCCGGTCGCCTTGGTGATCAGCGCGGCCACCGCGCCGGTCGCGGGCAGCGCGCCCTCGGCGGACGGGCCGGTCTCGTCCGGGTTGGTGGCGATGAACCGGGCGCCGTCGTTGATCAGCCGGACGGCCTTGGTCATCGCCTCGAAGGAGTACGTCCGGGTCTCGCCCAGCACGACGAAGTCCGGGGCGGTGTCGGTCAGCACGTAGCCGATGTCGTGCAGCGCGGTGGTCAGGCCCGCCTCGCCGATCACGTACGCGGTGCCGCCCGGGCGCTGGTCGTCCAGGAACTTGGCGGTGGCCAGGGCGGAGGTCCAGATGTGCTCGGCGGGCACGTCCAGGCCCATCCGGGCGAGCCGGGCGTGCAGGTCGCGCTGGGTGTAGATCGAGTTGTTGGTGAGCACCAGGAAGGGCTTTCCGGACTCACGCAGCCGCTGGAGGAAGGCGTCGGCCCCCGGGATCGGCACGCCCTCGTGGATGAGGACTCCGTCCATGTCGGTCAGCCAGGTCTCGATGGGCTTGCGGTCTGCCACGTGGGTGTCTCCTTGGTCTTGCACAGGTCGAACGATCTTCGTGATCGCTCCGACCGGACACCACTGGCCGGTCGGGCGCCACAGGCTGCCCCAACGCCGGTCAGCCTAGTCGTCCCGGTCGGCCGGCCACAGGGGCGTCCGCGCCCGCCGACGTCCGCCGACGTCCGCGAGAACACCCCCGGCCCCCGGGCCGCGGCGGGCGCAGCGGGCTGTCGGCGCGACTGTGTAGCGTTCACCGCGGCGGGTCCGGGACGGGCCCGCGGAACGCACGAGTGAGAGCGGCCGCCGTGCGGCGCGGCCGGTGGGAGGTACAACGTGACGGAGCTGGCCCAGACGTCCGCGAACGGCGCGCCGGAACTGCCCGAGTCCTGGCGGGGGGTGCTCGCCGAGGAGACCGGCAAGCCCTACTACGCGCAGCTGACCGAGTTCCTGGCCGCCGAGCGCGCCGAGCACGAGGTGTTCCCGCCCGCCGGGCAGGAGTTCTCGGCGCTCGCCGCGACCGCGTACCAGGACGTCCGGGTGCTGATCCTCGGTCAGGACCCCTACCACGACAACGGCCAGGCGCACGGCATGAGCTTCTCCGTGCTGCCGGGCGTCCGGACCCCGCCGTCGCTGCGCAACATCTACAAGGAGCTGCACACCGACCTCGGCCTGGCGGTGCCCGACAACGGGTACCTGATGCCGTGGGCCGAGCAGGGCGTGCTGCTGCTCAACGCGGTGCTCACCGTGCGGGCGCACGAGGCCAACTCGCACAAGAACAAGGGCTGGGAGAAGTTCACCGACGCGGTGATCAAGGCGGTCAGCGCCCGCGAGGAGCCCTGCGTGTTCGTGCTCTGGGGCGGCTACGCGAAGAAGAAGCTCCCGCTGATCGACACCAGCCGCCACGTGGTCGTCCAGGGCGCGCACCCGTCGCCGCTGTCCGCGAAGCTGTTCCTCGGCAGCAAGCCGTTCTCGCAGATCAACGAGGCACTGGAGGGCTTCGGCCAGAAGCCGGTCGACTGGCAGATCCCGAACCTGAACCAGTAGCGGCACGAGCGGGAGCGGGGCCCGGGGAGCGCCTCCCCGGGCCCCGGCCCCGCTCGCCTCAGGCGAGGACCGGCGGTTCGGTGGCGGCGCGCAGCCGGTCGAGGGTGACGCCGTCCGCGAGTTCGACCAGCCGCAGGCCCTCGGGGGTGACGTCGAGGGTGGCCAGGTCGGTGACGATCCGGTGGACGACGGCGCGGCCGGTGGCGGGCAGGGAGAGCTCGTCCACGATCTTGGGGGTGCCGTCCTTCGCGGTGTGCTCCGTCACCACGATCAGCCGGCGGGCCCCGTGCACCAGGTCCATCGCGCCGCCCATGCCCTTGACCATCCGGCCGGGGATCATCCAGTTGGCGAGGTCGCCGCGCGCGGAGACCTGCATCGCGCCGAGCACCGAGACGTCGATCCGCCCGGCGCGCACCATGCCGAAGGAGAACGCCGAATCGAAGTACGCCGCACCGGGGTTGACGGTGACCGTCTCCTTGCCGGCGTTGATCAGGTCGGGGTGGACGTCGGCGTCCGCCGGGTAGGGGCCGGTGCCGAGGATGCCGTTCTCGGAGTGCAGGACGACGTGCACGCCCGGCGGCAGGTGGTCCGGGATCAGCGTGGGCAGACCGATGCCGAGGTTGACGTACTGGCCGTCGCGCAGTTCGCGGGCGGCCCGGGCGGCGAGCGCCGCGCGCGGGTCCGAGGGGGCGGCGGTGGTCATCGGGACTCCTCCGGGGCGGCGGGGCGGCGGACGGTGCGCCGCTCGACGCGGCGGTCGGCGGGGTCGGCAGCGACGATCCGGTCGACGTACACGCCGGGCAGGTGGACGGCGTCCGGCGGGATCTCGCCGGGCTCGACGATCCGGTCGGCCTCGACCACGGTGACCCGGCCGGCGGTGGCGCACAGCGGGTTGAAGTTGCGGGCGGCGGCGTGGAAGACGCAGTTGCCGTGCCGGTCGGCGACCTCGGCGCGCACCAGCGCGAAGTCGGCGTGGATCGCCTCCTCCAGCAGGTGGCGGCGGCCGCCGAACTCGCGGACCTCCTTGGGCGGGGAGGCCAGCGCGACCGCGCCGCCGCCGGGGGCGTAGCGCCAGGGCAGGCCGCCCTCCTCGACCTGGGTGCCGGCCCCGGCCGGGGTGTAGAAGGCGGGGATGCCCGCGCCGCCGGCCCGCAGGCGCTCGGCCAGGGTGCCCTGCGGGGTGAGCTCGACCTCCAGCTCGCCGTTCAGGTACCGGCGGGCGAACTCCTTGTTCTCGCCGACGTAGGAGGAGGTCATCCGGGCGATCCGGCCGGCCCGCAGCAGCAGGCCCAGGCCCCAGTCGTCCACCCCGCAGTTGTTGGAGACGACCCGCAGGCCGGTGGTGCCGGCGTCGACCAGGGCGCCGATCAGGGTGGACGGGATGCCGCACAGGCCGAAGCCGCCGACCGCGAGCAGGGCGCCGTCGGGAATGTCCCCGACCGCGCGGGCCGGGGAGTCCAGGACCTTGTCCAAGGGGGGCCGCCTTTACCAGGAGAGGGCAGGAGAGGGCAGGGGGTGCAGGGGAGTGCAGGGGAGGGACCGACTGGCGCACCACCCTCCCCGCAGGCCCCGGGGCTTTCCATGGCGGACGGCGCCACGGCGCGGGCGCCCGCCATGTGCCCGCCGCACACCTCCGGCCGCCCGCCGCCGCGACATGGCGGCGGGCCACGCAGTGCGGGCGGCCGATGTGTGGGTCCGTCACATGTCGTCCCACCGGGCGCGCCCCTACGGTTCCGGCATCCCACCAGCACCGGTACGTCAGGAGCCCCCCACCATGCCAGTCACGGACGCCACCCACAGACGCCCCGTCCGGAAGCTCGCCGCACTGGCCGCCTGCGTGCTGCTCGCCGCGGGCTGCGCGAAGGCCGGCACCGCGGGCACCTCGACCGGGGCCGGGAGCGGCGGGGGCGACAGGAGCCCGGTCAAGGTCGGCCTGGTGTACTCGAAGACCGGCCCGCTGGCCGCCTACGGCAAGCAGTACCTGGAGGGCTTCAAGGCGGGCCTGGCGTACGCCACCAAGGGCACCGGCGCCGTGGACGGCCACCCGGTGGAGGTCGCCGAGCAGGACGACGCGGGCGACCCGGCGAAGGCGGTCTCCGCCGCCAAGGACCTGATCGGCAAGAACTACAAGATCCTGGCGGGCTCCACCGCCTCCGGCGTGGCGCTCCAGGTCGGCCCGATCGCCGCGCAGAACAAGGTGCTGTTCATCTCCGGCCCGGCCGCCGCCGACAAGGTCACCGGCCTGAACAAGTACACCTTCCGCTCCGGCCGGCAGTCGTACCAGGACACCCGGGCCGCCGCCTCGTTCATCGGCGACGCCAAGGGGAAGAAGGTCACCGTGCTGGCCCAGGACAACGCCTTCGGCCAGGCCAACGTGGCCGCCGTCAAGGACGTCCTGGGCGCCGGGGGGGCCGTTGTGGACGCCGTGCTGGCCCCGCCGTCCGCCACCGACCTGACCCCGTTCGCCACCCAGGCCAAGGACGCCAGGCCCGACCTGCTGTACGTCGCCTGGGCCGGCGACACCGCGTCCGCGCTGTGGACCTCGCTCAACCAGCAGGACGTGTTCTCCGCGACCAAGGTCGTCACCGGCCTCGACGTGGCCGCCTCGTACCCGCTGTTCGGCCCGGCCGCCGAGAAGATCGACTTCCTGAACCACTACTTCGGCGGCGCCGCCGGCACCGAGGCCGAGAAGGCGATGACCGACGCGGTCACCAAGGCCGGCTCCAAGCCCGACCTGTTCACCCCCGACGGCTTCACCGCCGCCCAGATGGTGGTGCACGCGCTGGAGGCCGCCCAGGGCTCCGACGCCGACACCGACGCGCTGGTCAAGGCCCTGGAGGGCTGGAGCTTCGACGGCGTCAAGGGCAGGCTGACCGTCCGGGCCGAGGACCACGCGCTGCTCCAGCCGATGTTCCAGGTCAAGCTGGTCGGCAGCGGCGCCGACGCCAGGCCCACCGCCGTCCGGACCCTGGACGCCGACCAGGTCGCCCCGCCGGTCGCCCCGACGGCGGGCTGAGCCCGATGAGCACCCCCGCCCCGGTCCTGCGGCTGGACGGACTCGGCTGGTCCGTGCGCGGCGTCCCGATCGTGCAGGACGTCAGCCTCGACGTCGCCGAGGGCGAGTTCGTCGCCTTCATCGGCCCGAACGGGGCGGGCAAGACCTCCCTGTTCAACCTGATCACCGGCATCCACCCCGCCACCCGCGGCACCCTCCACCTGGACGGCGCCGACATCACCGCCCTGCCGGTGCCCGCCCGGGCCCGGCGGGGCCTGGGCCGGACCTTCCAGACCTCCTCGCTCTGGCCCGGCCTCACCGTCGCCGAGCACCTGCGCCTCGCCGCCCAGGCCGCCGCCGGGCCCGCCGCCTCCTACCGGATCTGGCGGCGGGCCGGACGCCACCGGCAGCAGGTCGAGGAGACCCTGGAGCGCACCGGCCTGGCCGACCGCGCCGACGACCCGGCCGGCTCGCTCTCGCACGGCGGCAAGCGCAAGCTCGAACTCGCGGTGCTGCTGGTCGGCGAGCCGCGGCTGATCCTGCTGGACGAGCCGATGGCCGGCGTCAGCGCCGAGGAGGTGCCCGCGCTGGTCGAGCTGATCCGCTCCGTCCACCAGGAGCAGGGCCGCACCGTCCTGATGGTCGAGCACCACATGGACGTGCTGCTGGGCCTGGCCGACCGGCTCGCCGTGATGCACCACGGCACCCTGCTCGCGCTCGACACCCCCGACGCCGTGATGGCCGACGCCACCGTCCAGGGGGCCTACCTCGGGGAGGCGCTGTGAGCCTGCTGACGGTCCGCGACCTGAGAGTGGTGATCGACGGCCTGCACATCCTGCACGGGGTGGACCTGGACGTCGCCGCCACCGGCGTCACCGCCCTGCTCGGGCGCAACGGCGCCGGCAAGACCACCACCGTCAAGGCGGTCATGGGCCTCGTCCCGCGCACCGGCGCCCTCACCTTCGACGGCGCCGACATCGGCCGGCTCCCCACCCACCTGGTGGTCCGCCGCGGCATCGGCTACGCCCCCGAGGACCGCGGGATCTTCGCCGGCCTCAGCGTCGCCGAGAACCTCCGGCTCGCCGAACGCGACACCGCCCCCGCCTACGACCTGGTCTTCGAGCTGTTCCCCGAGCTCAAGCAGCGCCACCGGCAGCCCGCCGGGACGCTCTCCGGCGGGCAGCAGCAGATGGTCGCCATCGCCCGCACCCTGCTGGGCGGCAACCGGCTGATCATCGCCGACGAGCCCACCAAGGGACTCGCCCCGAAGATCGTCACCGAGGTCGCCGACGTGCTCGCCCGGGTCGCCGAGACCGTCCCCGTCCTGCTGGTCGAACAGAACCTCGCCCTGGTCCGCCGGGTGGCCGGCCACTGCGCCGTCCTCGCCGACGGCCGCACCGCCCACCAGGGCGACGCCCGCGCCCTGCTCGCCGACGAGGACGCCGCCCGCCGCCTGCTCGGCGTCGGCGGCCACCGCCCCGCCCCCGCACCCGAGGTGACGCCCCGATGAACACCGTCGTCCTGCTCGCCTGCACCGGACTCGGGCTCGGCGCGCTGTACTTCCTGGTCGCCTCCGGCCTCTCGCTGATCTTCGGCCTGATGGACGTGCTCAACTTCGCCCACGGCGCGCTGCTCTCGGTCGGCGCCTACGCCGCCTGGTGGGCCGCCACCGACGGCGGGATGGGCTTCTGGCTGGCCGTCCCGTTCGGCACCCTGGTCGGCACCGCCGCCTCGGTGCTGCTCGAACTCGCCCTGATCCGCCCGCTGTACACCCGCCCCCGGGACCAGATCCTGGCCACCGTCGGCGTCGGACTCGCCCTGCCCGCCCTGCTGATGGGCGTCTGGGGCCCGGACGCCCGGCCCTTCCCGCAGCCCGCCGCGCTCTCCGGCACGGTCGGCCTGCTCGGCGCGACCGTCCCGGTCAACCGCTTCGTGCTGATGGCCGCCGCGCTGGTGGTGCTGCTCCTGCTCCGGCTGTTCCTGGCCCGGACCCGCTACGGGCTGATCGTCCGGGCCGGCGTCGAGGACCGCGCGATGGTCACCGCCCTGGGCATCGACGTCCGCAAGGCGTTCACCCTGGTCTTCGCGATCGGCGGCGCCGCCGCCTCGCTCGGCGGGGCGCTGGCCGGCCTCTACTTCGGCTCGATCAACCCCGCCCAGGGCACCGGGCTGCTGATCTTCGCCTTCGTCGTGGTGGTGATGGGCGGCACGGGCTCGGTCACCGGCGCCGCCGTCGCCTCGGTCGGCGTCGGCCTCGTCCAGCAGTTCGCCAACTACTACACCGCGGCGGGCCTCGGTGACCTCTCGGTGGTCGTCCTGCTCGCCGTCCTCCTGCTCGTCAAGCCCCGCGGACTCACCGGGAGACTCGCGTGACCACCCACCTCAAGCGCTGGTGGCCGCTGGCCCTGCTGCTCGTCCTGTTCGCCGCGCCCTACAGCACCCTGCCGCTGCCCGGCCTGCTCGACGGGCCGCTCGGCAGCCCCGGCAGCCTGCAACTGATCGCGCTCTGCCTGCTGTACGGGGGCCTGGCCACCGGCTACGACCTGCTGCTGGGCCGGACCGGGCTGCTCTCCTTCGGGCACGCGCTGTACTTCGCCACCGGCCTGTACGCCACCGACCTGGCCATGCTCGAACTCGGCCTCGGCTTCTGGCCCGCCGCGCTCTTCGGCGTGGCCTGCTCGGTGGCCCTCGCGCTGGCGCTCGGCGCGGTCTCGCTCCGGGCCACCGGCATCGGCTTCTCCATGGTCACCCTGGCCTTCGCCCAGGCCGGCTCGATCCTGGTGCAGCGCAACCCCGGCGGCCTCACCGGCGGCGAGGAGGGCCGCTCCGTGCCCGCCGCGCACCTGCCCGACGCGCTGATCGGCATCCAGAACACCGCCAACCTGTACTGGATCGCGCTGGCCTACCTGGTCGTCACGCTCGCCGTCGTGCACCGGACGGTCTCCTCGCCCACCGGCCGGGTCTGGTCCGGCATCCGGGAGAACGAGCGCCGGGTCGAGGTGCTGGGCCTGCGCCCGTACGGCTTCAAGCTGGTCGCGTTCACCGTCTCCGGCGCGCTGGCCGGCGCGGGCGGCGTGGTCTACCTGCTGCTCACCGGCGGCGCCACCCCGCAGGCGGCCGGCTCGGACGCCACGCTCGCGCTGCTGGTGATGGTGGTGCTGGGCGGCTCCGGCACCCGCTGGGGCCCGCTGCTCGGCGGCGTCCTCTACACCTGGGCCGCGCACCGGCTCGGCGACCTGGCCAACTCCGACTCGGTCGCCGAACTGCCGTCCGTGCTGCGGGTTCCGCTCTCCCAGCCGCTGTTCCTGCTCGGTACGCTCTTCGTCGCCGTGGTCTACCTGCTGCCGGGCGGCCTCGCCAAGCTCCCCGCCCGGCTGCGCGGCGGCCGTACCGCCGGGGCCGCGGCCCCCGTCACCGCCGTCCCGGAAGGCGCCGCATGACCAGCCCCCAGCCCGTCGCCCTGACCGTCCCCGTCGAGGGCGGCGACCTCGCCGTCCTGCACTGGCCCGCGACCGTCCCCGGCGCGCCCGTGGTGGTCGCCGTCCACGGCATCACCGCCAACGCGCTGGCCTGGGCCCCGCTGGCCCGGCTGCTCGACGGCCGGGCCGCGCTGTACGCCCCGGACCTGCGCGGCCGGGCCGCCAGCCGCGACCTGCCCGGCCCCTGGGGCCTGGCCCGGCACGCCGAGGACGTCGCCGCGCTGGTCACCGCCCTGGACGCGGGCCCGGTCCGGCTGGTCGGCCACTCGATGGGCGCCTGGGTCTCGGCCCTCACCGCGACCCGGCACCCGGAGCTGGTCGCCGAACTCACCCTGGTGGACGGCGCGGTGACCTTCCCGCTGCCGCCCGGCGTCAGCGAGCGGGACGCCCTCGCCGCGGTCCTCGGCCCGGCGCTGGCCCGGCTCTCGATGACCTTCCCCGACCGCGCGGCCTACCGGGCGTTCTGGCAGGCCCACCCCGCGTTCGACCCGTGGACCGAGGAGCTCGACGCCTACACCCAGCGCGACCTGGTCGGCGAGGCCCCCGAGCTGGTCTCCTCCTGCGTCCACGAGGCGGTCACCACCGACGGCGCCCAGGTCCTGCTCGACCCGGAGGCCGCCGGGGCGATCCACCGCCTGACCGTCCCCGCCCGCCTGCTCTACGCCGAACGCGGCCTGATGGACGAGCCCCGGGCGCTCTACGACCCCGCCCGGCTGGAGGCCGCGAAGGTCACCGTCCCGACCGAGCCGGTCGCGGACACCAACCACTACTCGATCATCCGCTCCGCGCGCCTGGTGGAGCTGCTGGTCTGACGGCGGCACGGCGGCACGGCCGGGGCCCGGGGAGCGGTGCTGCTCCCCGGGCCCCCGCCGTCCCGTCCACTACGCGCCCAGGAAGGTCTGCCAGCCGCCGGTCGGGGCCTGGCCGACGTTGAGGGTGCGCAGCTTGCGGAGGGTGGACTGGTCCTGGACCTCCAGCCAGTCGACGAGCTGCTTGAAGGAGACCAGGCGGACGTCGGGCTTGCCGGCGATCTGCCGGAGGGCCTCCTCGACCGCGTCCATGTAGATGCCGCCGTTCCACTGCTCGAAGTGGTTGCCGACGAAGAACGGGGCCCGGTTGGTGGTGTAGGCGCGCTCGAAGCCCGCCAGGTACGCGTCGCGGGCCTGGTCGCGCCACTGGCCGTACTTCGCCGGGTCGCCCTTGGTGGAGCCGCCGGACTGGTTGGCCAGGATGTTGTAGTCCATGGACAGCACCTGGAAGCTGTGGCCGGGGAACGGGATGCCCTGGAGCGGGAAGTCCCAGATCTTGCCGTCCTGGACCTTCTGCGGCCAGATCTGCAGGCCGCCGGGGGAGCTGGCGTCGTACTTCCAGCCGAGCTTGGCGGCGGTCGGCAGCAGCGCCTTCTGGCCCTCCAGGCAGGGGGTGCGGCCGCCGATCAGCTCCTTCTTGTAGTCGAAGGGGAACGGGTCGACGTCGGTGAAGCCGGTGTTGGTCCTCCACTGGGTGACGAAGGACACCGCCTGCTGGATCTCGCTCTCCCAGTCCTCCGGGGTCCACTTGTTGACGCCGTTGTGGTCGGAGCGGGTGGAGCAGAAGTGCCCGTTGAAGTGGGTGCCGATCTCGTGGCCGGCCTGCCAGGCCTGGGTGATCAGCTTGATGGTGTTGCGGACGGCGTTGTCGGACAGGAACGGGATGTCGGAGGCGCCGACGGGGTGCTGCGGCGGGTGGTAGAGCGAGGACTTCTCCTTCGGCAGGGTGTAGATGCCGGAGAGGAAGAAGGTCATCGCCGCCTTGTGCTCCTCGGCGAGCTTGAGGAAGCGGGCGAACTGGCCGTCGTCGGTGGCCCCGGCGCCGTCCCAGGAGAAGACCACGAACTGCGGCGGCGTCTCGCCGGGCTTCAGCTTCTCGGGCGTGGGCTGGCGGGGCTGGGTGCCGGTGTCGGCGGTGGAGCCGTCGCCGAGCGGGGTGCCCTTGACGGCGGACGGGCTGGTGCCGGCGGTGGCACTGCCGGTGCCGCCGGGGCCGGCGTCGGAGCCGGGGCGGTTCGCCGTGCCGCCTCCGCTGGAACAGGCCGCGACGGCGCCGAGGGCCGCCGTGGCCGCTGTGGCGGTCAGCACTGTCCTGCGCGAGATGCTGCTCATGGTCTCCCCTGCCACGGTGGGCCCGGCCGGAACGAAGACCCGGGCGCCGACACGCGGCTCCCGGGGTCAACTTCTGGCAAAATCGGACAATTTGACGGTATTGCCACCCAAGGATGGCATGCCCGGGACGGACGGTCCAATGCCGCCCACCCTCACCAGGTCATCACGCGAAGTGGTTCCGCCCGGCTCCCGGACCGGCCGCCTTGTTGCCGTCCTGAGACACGGAACGCGAGGTCGCGGGCCCGCCGGGCCCCGCGGCAGCGGCCTACTCGCTCTCGACCAGGGCGGCCAGCCGGCGCCGCCGCCGGACGAGTTGCACCACCGCCGAGCTGATCGCGGTGGCCGCCGCGCAGGAGATCACGAAGCTCAGCCAGGCGGTGTCGAACCAGTGCAGGTTCAACCAGCCGAGGCTGACGATGTACGCCGCCCACACCACCGCGGCCACCGCCGACCAGCGCAGGAAGGTCCAGGGCCGGTTCGCGGAGTGGCCCACCGCGAGGTCCAGCACGGTCCGCCCGGCCGGGACGAAGCGCGCGACGATCACGATGGCGGCCGCGGCCCGGCTGGTGGTGCGGCCGGTCAGCGCCAGCTGCACCCGCTCCACGCTCGCGGCCAGCCGGGGCCGGCGGGCCAGCCGGCGGTGCACCGCGGGCGCGCCGCGCCGGGCCAGGTTGAGCAGCAGCAGGTCGCCGAGGAAGGAGGCGAGCGCCACGCCCGCGCCCAGCAGCAGCGGCGAACCGTCCACGTGCGCGGTCTTCAGCACCGCGAGGATCACCAGCGTCCCGCTGGGCAGGAACGGCAGGAAGGCGTCACCGAGGACGGCGGCCAGCGCCAGTGCGCAGTACCAGGCGGGGCCGATGACGGCGTTCGGGTCCACGGTGTCTCTCCCTCCAGCACGCCCGGGGGGAGCAGCTGCAACGGGGGACAACGCTAGCGCGGGCAAATTTCATGGCATGAAGCACCCCCGTGTGGCATACCGCACACGGGCCCGGGAACGGCGAGAGCCCCCGGGCGGGGTGCCGCTCCGGGGGCTCGTGGGATCGAACGACGCTGGTCGAGCCCGTCGATCTGTCGCTGGCGCGCGGAACCGGTACGTGATCCGCGCCGATCTCCAGACTGCCCCATCCGCGGCCCCGACCGGGCCGCCGGACCTGGCGACTTCTCGCTGTGGCGTGAAGTCGCCACGCAGCGTGGCCTCCTGTCGGGGCGTCAGACGGGGTGTCAGGCGGGGCGGCGGGCGGAGCGGTGGGAGGGGGCCGGGAGCGGCGGTGGGAGCGGCGGCCGGAAGGCCGGCGCCGGGGCGGGAACAGCCCGGACGCCGGGCGGGTTGTGCTCCGACGAACGCCCGGGCACCCGGCCGGGGCACCAGGAGGACGCACCGCATGAGCACCGCACCGGAGCCGACCGCCCCCGGGGCCGCCACCGCCCCCGACCAGGCCGCCGCCGCAGGCCCCGCCACCGCCGCCGACCGGATCCGCGGCCGGGCCGCGGGCCGCGCGCCCGCCCCGCTCTCCATCCTGGACCTGGCCACCGTCGGCTCCGGCCACACCGCGGGCGAGGCGCTCGCCGCGACCACCGAGCTGGCCCGGGCCGCCGAGGGCTGGGGCTACCACCGGTTCTGGGTGGCCGAGCACCACGGCATGCCCGGCGTGGCCTCCTCGGTGCCCGCCGTGCTGCTCGCCCACCTCGGCGCGCACACCGGCACGCTGCGCCTGGGCTCCGGCGGCGTGATGCTCCCCAACCACGCCCCGCTGGCGATCGCCGAGCAGTTCGGCCTGCTGGAGGCCCTGCACCCGGGCCGGATCGACCTGGGCCTGGGCCGTGCCCCCGGCACCGACCAGGGCACCGCCCGGGCACTGCGCCGGGGCCTGGCCGACGGCGCGGAGGACTTCCCGCGCCAGCTCGCCGAGCTGACCCACTTCCTGGACGGCGACTTCCCGGCCGGCCACCCGTACGCCCGGCTGGAGGCGGTGCCGCGCTCGGCGTCCCGGCCGCCGATCTGGCTGCTCGGCTCCTCCGGGTTCAGCGCCCAGCTCTCCGCCCGGCTCGGCTACCCGTTCGCGTTCGCGCACCACTTCAGCGCGGCCAACACCGTCCCCGCGCTCGACCTGTACCGGGAGGGCTTCACCCCGTCCGAGGTGCTGGAGGAGCCGTACGCGCTGATCGGGGTGAGCGCGGTGGCCGCGGAGAGCCGGGAGCGGGCGCTGTGGCTGGCCCGCTCGGCCGGGCTGGGCATGCTGCGGCTGCGGCAGGGGCGGCCGGGGCCGATCCCGACGCCGGAGGAGGCCGCCGCGCACCCCTACACCCTCGCCGAGGAGGACTTCCTGGAGTCCTGGCTGGCGAACGTGGTGCTCGGCACCCCGGCGGAGGTCGCCGAGGGACTGGAGGCGCTGCGACGGCGCACCGGGGCCGACGAGCTGATGGTCACCTCGCACATCCACGGCCACGAGAACCGGCTGGCCTCCTACGGCCTGATCGCCGAGGCGTACGGGCTCACCGCCGCCGCGGGCTGAGCCCGTCCGGCGCCGCGTCCGCACGTCCCGCCGCCCCGGTCCCCTCCGCGGTCCCCTCCGCGCCGGGAGGCCGCGGTCGCTACCGCGGCCGATCCCGGAGTATCGCGGCGACCACCTCGGGGCCGCCGGGGCGGGCGTAGTACCAGCCCTGGGCGGTGTCGCAGCCGGTCTCGCGCAGCCGCTCGGCCTGGGCGGCGTGCTCGATGCCCTCGGCGGTGACGGTCAGGCCCAGGGCGTGCGCGAGCTGCACCATCGCGCCGACGATCTGCTCGTCGGCGGCCCGGCGGCGGCCGTCCGCGCCGGGCGCGGACTCGCGGAACGCCTCGATGAAGGTGGCGTCCAGCTTGAGGGCGTGCACCGGCAGCCGGGACAGGTAGGCGAGGTTGGAGTAGCCGGTCCCGAAGTCGTCGATGGCGATCCGCACGCCCATGTCGGCCAGCGCCTGCAACGCCTGCAACGGCCGGCCGCCCGGGCCCAGCAGCGCGCTCTCGGTGATCTCCAGCTGGAGCAGGCGGGCGGGCAGCCCGGTGCGCTCCAGCACGTCGGCGACGTCCGCGACCACGTCGGAGTCCCAGATCTGGCGGGGCGCCAGGTTGACGCTGACCAGCACCGGCTGCCCGGGGAACTCCTCCAGCCAGCGGCGGGCCTGCCGGCAGGACTCCTCCAGCACCCACTTGCCCAGCGCCACGATCGCCCCGGACTCCTCGGCGAGCGGGATGAACCGGTCCGGCGACAGCAGCCCGTACCGCGGGTGGTTCCAGCGCACCAGCGCCTCGGCGCCGTGCACTGCGCCGTCGGCCAGGCCCACCAGCGGCTGGTAGACGACGGTGAACTCGCCGCGCTCCACGGCCGGGCGCAGCTCGGTCGCCAGCAGGTGCCGGGTGAGCTGGTCGGCGCCCCGGTCGCGGTCGTACAGCGTCCAGCGGGCGCGGCCGTCGGACTTCGACCAGTACAGGGTGGAGTCGGCGTCCCGGACCAGGTCGGCGGGCGTGGAGCCGCGCACCGGGCGCTCCACCACGCCGATCGACGCGGTGACGGTCAGCCGGTGCCCGGCCACCTCGAAGGGCCGCTCCAGGGTCTCCATCAGGTCGGCGGCCAGCCGGGTCAGCTGCTGGTGGCCGGCGCTGCCGGTGACCAGCACGGCGAACTCGTCGCCGCCCAGCCGGGCCACCAACTGCCGTCCGTCCCGGGCGAAGCCGTGCTCCAGCCGGGCGGCGACGGCCACCAGCAGCTGGTCGCCGACGTGGTGGCCGAGCGTCTCGTTGATCGTCGCGAAGCCGTCCAGGTCGACGTAGCAGAGCCCGATCCGGGCCTCGCCGCCGGTGCCCGGACCGTCCCGGCCGTCCGGCTTGAACGCGCTCTCCAGCCGCTCGTAGAACAGCGTCCGGTTGGGCAGCCTGGTCAGCGGGTCGTGCAGCGCCTGGTAGGCGAGCCGGTCGCCGAGCTGGCGGCGCTCGGTGACGTCCTCGACCATCACCATCGTGTAGTACGGCTCGCCCGCGCCGTCCCGGATCAGCGAGACGGTGACCCGGCCCCAGACCTCCCGCCCGCCGCGGTGCTTGAGCCGCTTCTCGGCGCGCATCCGGTCGCGCTCGCCGCGCACCAGCTCGCGGTAGCGGCTGCGGGACGGCTCCTCCGGCTCGATGATCTGGTGGATGTGCATGCCGGGCAGCTCGGCCACCTCGCGGCCCAGCATCGCCGCGAACACCGGGTTGCCCTCGATCACCAGGTCCTCGGAGTCGATCAGCGCCATGCCGATCCCGGCGTCGGCGAACGCGGCCCGGAACCGCGACTCGCTGGCCCGCAGGGCGGCCGCCAGCCGCTCGGCCTCGGTGTCCGGCGGGGTGCCGCAGGCGGCGCAGGGCCCGGTTCCCGGGCGCGGCGTCTCGGGCCGCCCACCCCGATGGTGTGCGTCGGTCCCGACGTTCCGGCCCGGCACGGCACGCTCCCGTCCGCTGCTGCCACTGGTCGCGCCGGCTGCTCCTCGCGGACGGCCACCGGCCGGGCGGCCCGTGCCCGCTCGCGGACCCCGGCCGGTGACCGGGGAGCAGTCGGCGGCCTCGGGCCACGTCCGCCGATCATAGGCCGCAGGGGTAACTGTCCGCGACCGCCGCCAGGGTGATTGGTGACGGTTGTCCGCACATGCCCGTTACATTCTGTACGAGCCACCCGGGCTCCCGCCGGAGCGCGCCGGGTCCGGCACCGCTGCGGCGAGGACGGACTCCGGGGAGTGCGCCCGCGCTCACGCGCCGTGTGCGGGGCGCGAGCACGGGCGGGGGCGGGCCGGCGGGCCCGCCCCGGGGTCAGCCCAGGCTCGCGGAGAGCGTGATGGTGGTGCCGGACAGGGCCTGGCTCACCGGGCAGTTGGCCTTCGCGTCCTCGGCGGCCTTCACGAAGCCCGCCTCGTCCAGACCCGGGACGAGGCCCACCACGGTCAGGTGGATGCCGGTGATGCCGGTGCCCGGCTGGAAGGTCACCTCCGCCTTGGTCTCCAGCTTGGTGGGCGGGGTGCCGGCGCCGGTCAGGCCGTGCGAGAGCGCCATCGAGAAGCACGCCGAGTGCGCGGCCGCGATCAGCTCCTCCGGGCTGGTCTTGCCGTTCGGGGTCTCGGCCCGGGCCGGCCAGGACACCGGGAACTCGCCGACGCCGGAGGAGTCGAAGGTCACCAGGCCCTTGCCGTCGAGCAGGTTGCCCTCCCACTCGGTGTGCGCGGTGCGGGTCGTCGCCACGATCAGGTACCTCCCATGAGATCAGGACAGCGGTCGAACTGCTGTGCCCGCGACCGGACTTCCGGCCGGGGCCCGCCCAGCCTACGGCCCGCACCGCCCCTCGGCGGGCGAACGCCGCGCGGAGCCGGCCACCCGGTCCGGCACCGCCCCGCCGGGCGTCCCGCACGCCGTCCCGCACGCCGTCCCACATGCCGTCCCACATGCCGTCCCACATGCCGGAACGCGCGGGACATCCGGGCGGACCGGCCCGGCCCGCCCTGTTAGATTGGCCGTTCGCCGCGCCCGAGCGCCCACCCGTAATCCCGCATCGGAGCCACCCCACATGACGGACCAGCCCACCCCCTCCCCGGCGGGGATCGACGACGCCGTGCGGGCCGAGCTGACCCGCCTGCGCGAGTCCATCGACAACATCGACGCCGCCGTCGTCCACATGCTGGCCGAGCGCTTCAAGGCCACCCAGCAGGTCGGCCGCCTCAAGGCCGAGCACCAGCTGCCGCCCGCCGACCCGGCCCGCGAGCGCCGCCAGATCAAGCGGCTGCGCGAACTCGCCCTCAGCGCCAACCTCGACCCGGTGTTCGCCGAGAAGTTCCTCAACTTCATCATCGCCGAGGTGATCCGCCACCACGAGGCCATCGCCAACGAGTCCTGAGCGGCCGCTCCGCCGGGGCGGGGTGTCGGCGCGGGGTAAGGGCCGGATTTCGCCCTGCCCCCGGCTCGGGTTAGCGTGCTGTCCTTGCCAAGGAGGCGGTGTCGGTGTCGGTGGCGGTGACCGAGGGGCCCACCCAGGAGCGGAGTCCGCGCAGGCGGCGGCCCTGGTACGTGGAACTGCCCGTGATGATCGTGATCGGCCTGGTCGTCGCCGTGCTGATCAAGACCTGCCTGTTCCAGATGTTCTCCATCCCGTCCGGCTCGATGGAGAACACCCTCCAGGTCGGCGACCGGGTCGCCGTCAACAAGTTCGCCACCCTGACCGGGTGGAAGCCCGAGCCCGGCGAGCCCGTGGTGTTCAAGGACCCGGGCGGCTGGCTGCCGCCCGCCCCCGCGAGCGGCAACGCCTTCACCCGCGCCGTGCACTCCGGCCTCAGCACCGTCGGCCTGCTCCCGCCCGGTGACGACTACCTGGTCAAGCGGGTCATCGCCACCGGCGGCCAGACCGTCTCCTGTCAGGGCAGCACCCTCACCGTCGACGGGAGGACCGTCACCGAGCCCTACCTGCACCCCGGCGACGACTCCTGCTCCGGCCTCGACTTCGGCCCGGTGACCGTCCCCGCCGACCACGTCTGGGTCGAGGGCGACCACCGCAGCGACTCCGCCGACTCCCGCTACCACCGCGACGGACCGGACGGCGGCGCCGTCCCCGTCGCGGACCTGGTCGGCCCCACCAGCGCGGTGGTCTGGCCGCTCGGCCACTTCACCTGGTTCGGCTGGACCGGCCGCTGAGCCCGGCCGCCGAGGCCGAGGGCCGCCGGGCCCGACTGCGCGCCGACGCCCGCGCATCCGGCCCGGCCCGCCCGGGCCCGGCGTACGATGATCACGTGTTCATCCTCGAACTGACCTACACCGCCCCGCTGGAGCGCGTCGACGCCCTGCTGCCCGCCCACGTCGCCTGGTTGGAGCGGCACTACGCGGACGGCGCCTTCCTCGCCTCCGGCCGCAAGGTCCCGCGCGACGGCGGCGTCATCCTGGCCGTCGCCCCCGACCGCGCCGCCGTCGAGGCGATCGCCGCCACCGACCCGTTCGTCCCCGCGGGGGTCGCCGAGTACCGGATCACCGAGTTCCTCGCCACCACCACCGCCCCCGCCCTGGCCGCCCACCGCCAGACCCTGCCGGCCTGACGCCTTCCGGCCCCCGGCCCGGCGCGTGACGCGTGACGCCTGACGCCGCCTCAGCCCCGGCTCGCCGACTGCGCGGCGAACGCGCCCGCCAGGACGAGCGCGCCGCCCGCGAGCTGCGGGGCGCCGAGGTGCTCGCCGAGCAGCACCCAGGCCAGCACGGTGGCCACCACCGCCTCCAGGTTGGCCACCACGCCCGCGACCGGCGGGGAGAGGTGCTGCACGGAGACCACCCCGGTCAGGTACGCCAGGACGGTGGCCACCAGCACCATCCACAGGGCCGGGACGAGCGCGGGCAGCCGGTGCCCGTTCATGGCCACCGACTGGCCCAGCAGCGACCAGTCCGCCTCCCAGGGCCGGGTGAGGGCGGTCAGCAGCACGGCGCCGATCAGCAGCCCGTGCGCCGAGACCGCCAGCGGGTCGATGGGGCGCTCCCCGCGCCGCCCGGCGTCGGCGAGCACGAAGTAGCCGACCTGGCAGCAGGCCGCGCCGAGCGCGAACAGCACGCCCAGCGGGTCGAAGGACAGGCCGTTCCACACCTCCACCACGCAGGCCAGCCCCGCCACCGCGACGCCCGCCCCGGCCGTCGCCCGCCGCGAGACCGGCCGCCGCTGCACCAGTCGGACGTAGGCGATCAGCAGCGGCGGCCCCAGGTACTCGATCAGCAGCGCCACGCCCACCGGGATCCGCGAGATCGCCGCGAAGTAGCACGCCTGCACCCCCGCGACGGCCAGCAGCCCGAACCCGAGCAGCACCCCGGGCCGCCGCAGCACCGCCTCCCGGTGCCGCCAGGCCACCGGCAGCAGCACCAGAGCCGCCCCGGCCACCCGCAGCCAGACGGTGTGCGCGGGGGAGAGCCCGGCCTCGATCAGCGGCTTGGCCGCCGTCCCCGACCCGCCGAACGCGAACGCCGACACCAGCGCGAGCCCCAGCCCCAGCGAAGCCGCCCGCCGCGCCGGCACCGGGGCCGGCACCGGGGCCGCCGGGGTCGGGGCGGGGGCCGCCGGGGTGTCGACGGGAACGGCGGAGGGGTCCGAGCTGCTGCGCATCGCCGCATTCTGCCAGCCCGGACCCCTCCGCCGTAAGGCGTTACTCCGCCGGTTGGTCCTGATCGCCGAGCAGGCCCCCGGCCCCGCCGAGCCCCGGCGCGGTGCTCGCGGACGGGCTCCGGTCGGCCCCGCCGCTGGGCCGGGCGGACGGGGAGCGGGTCGGCCGCCCGCCCTCCCCGCCGGTGCCCGCGCCGGTGCTGGCGCTGCCGCTGGGGCGGGCGGACGGGGAACGGGTCGGCTGGTCGTCCCCGGCGGACGGCGAGGGCGTGCCGCCGGCGCCCTCCTCCGGCGCGGCCGGGCTCTGGCTGGGGGAGGCCGAGCCGGTCGGGCCGGCGGTGGGGGCGCTCGCGGCCGGGGAGCGGGTCGGCCCGGCGAAGTCGCCGACCGGCTGGCCGGCCAGCGCCGCCTTCATGTACGCCGTCCAGACCTGCGCCGGGTACTTGCCGCCCGCCGCGCTGCCGGTGCCGCCGACGCCGTCCAGGCTGACCTGCTTGCCGGTGCCCGGCTCCTGCCCGAACAGGCCGACCACGGTGACCAGCTCCGGGGTGTACCCGGCGAACCAGACCGACTTCGAGTCGTCGGTGGTGCCGGTCTTGCCGGCCGCCGGGCGGTTCAGCGCGGCGGCCCGGTAGCCGGTGCCGCCCTGGTCCTCGATGACGCCCCGGAGGATCGCGGTGGTGGCCCGGGCGGCGTCCTTGGAGATCGCCCGGGTGGCGTCGTGCGCGGGCAGCGCGACCTGCCCGCCGCCCAGCTCCAGGCCCTTCACCAGCCACGGGGTGATCTGCTGTCCGTCGTTGTCCAGGGCGGCGTACACCCCGGCCAGCTCCAGCACGCTCGGGGTGGCCGCGCCCAGCGGGATCGACGGGACGGCCTTGAGGCCCGGCGTGTCGGCGGGCAGGCCGAGCGCCACCGCGGTGGCGCGGACCTTCTCCAGCCCGGTGTCCTGCGCGAGCTGCGCGAACACCGAGTTCACCGACCAGTCGGTGGCCTGCTGGAGCGAGATCTGCCCGTACGAGTGCTCGCCCTCGTTCGGCGGCGCGTACGGGGTGCCCTTGGCGCCGCGCACCGCCCGCCGGTTGGTGCCGTCGTACACGGTGTCGGCGGTGATCCGCTCGCCGGACTGGGTGCGCGCCCCGGAGTCCAGGGCGGCGGCCAGCGCGATCGCCTTGAAAGTCGAGCCCGCCTGGTAGTCGGTGCGGGTGGCGTTGTCGATCCAGTGCTTGGTGGCGTCCGCGCCGCCGTACAGCGCCAGCACCTGGCCGGTCGCCGGGTCGACCGAGACCGCGCCCGCCTGGGCCGCCGCGTCCACCTTGCGGCTGTCCGGCTTGAGGTTGTCGGTCAGCTGGCTCTGCACCGAGTCCTGCAGCTGCTGCTGCTTCTTCGGGTCGACGGTCAGCGTGATGGTGTACCCGCCCTGGGCGAGCTGCGCGTCCGAGACGATGCCGCGGTCGGTGAGGTACGAGGTGGCGGCGGCCACCAGGTAGCCCGCCTGCCCGGACAGGCCCGGCGCCGACTTGGGGGCCAGCACCTCCGGGAACGCGGTGTGCTGCCGCTCCTCGGCGCCCAGCCACTTCTTCGCCACCATGCCGTCCAGCACGTAGTTCCAGCGCGCCATGGCCTTCTCCTTGCCGGCCTCGCTGGCCGAGGAGACGTCGAAGGCGCTCGGCGCGTTCAGCAGCGTCGCCAGGTAGGCGCCCTGCGCGGCGGTCAGCCGGCTCGCGTCCACCCCGAAGTACGCCTGCGCGGCGGCCTGGACGCCGTACGCGCCGCGCCCGTAGTACGAGGTGTTCAGGTAGGAGGAGAGGATCTCGTCCTTGCTCTGGGTGGCGTCCACCTTGATCGCGATGAACACCTCCTTCACCTTGCGGCTGACGGTCTGCTTCTGGTTCAGGTAGGCGTTCTTCACGTACTGCTGGGTGATCGTCGAGCCGCCCTGGGTGGCGCCGCCGGAGGCGGTGTTGAACGCGGCCCGGGCCATGCCCTTGAAGTTGACCGCGCCCTCCGAGTAGAAGTTGCGGTCCTCGGCGGCCAGCGCGGCGTGCTGCGCCTCGGGGGAGACCTTGTCCAGCGAGACGTTCTGCCGGTTGGTCTGGCCGGTGCGGGTCAGCACCGAGCCGTCCGCGTACAGCCAGGTGTTGGACTGGGCGGTGGCGGCCGCGTGCGCGTCCGGCACCTTCACCAGGGCGATGCCCAGGGCGAACAGCCCGACCCCCAGCAGCACGGACGCGGCCAGACCGAGCAGGGTGATCCGCCAGGTGGGTATCAGGCGGCGCCAGCCGGTGCGCTTCTTCCGCTCATTGCGCTCACGGGGCTTTCGAGGCAACGGAGACCTTCCCGCAGGCCCCGGACGGGCTGCTCGCTCGGGCGACGGCGTGAACCTCGCCAGCCTGACTGATCGACTTGTCAGATGTTAGGGACCTATGTCCCATTTCTCCTAAGACGATCTTTAAATACCCCTTAGCTTCCTCTTCTCCCCCTTCTCAACGAGCGCACCGGGCCGGGGACATGGGACGCGGCGGGGGCGGCCGGAAAAACGCCGAAGGCCCCTCGCTCTCGCGAGGGGCCTTCGGACCGTCTGTGCGCCGCCAGGGACTCGAACCCCGGACCCGCTGATTAAGAGTCAGCTGCTCTAACCAACTGAGCTAGCGGCGCGTGCTGACGTGGAGAACACTACACGCTCCCCGACCTGCGGCGAAAACCGGCTTCCCGGGCCGGGCCGGCAAGGCCGGTCGGACCGGCCGGACCCCGGAAGCGGGCCCCGGAACGCCGAGAGCCTCCCCGGAGGGAGGCTCTCGACCGTCTGTGCGCCGCCAGGGACTCGAACCCCGGACCCGCTGATTAAGAGTCAGCTGCTCTAACCAACTGAGCTAGCGGCGCCTGCTGACCCCGAGAACATTACACGCCCCGGGCCGCCCGCCGAAATCGTGACGGCGCGGTCACCCGGCGTGGCTCAGCGCGGCGGTGGCAGCCGGTTCAGGAACACCTGGAAGGCGGTCGGCTTCACCGCGTTCGCCCCGTCGAACGGGTAGTTCATCTCCTTGATCGCCACCAGCGACAGCGCGATCAGCCCGGCCAGGCTGAGCACCATCACCAGGTGCGCCCAGGTGTTGGAGAGGCCGAACAGGAAGGTGAAGGCGATGGTGACCACCGCGCCCGCGATCAGCGCCGCCCACAGCAGCGGCGGCACGCAGTCCGCGATCAGGTTCAGCCGGGCCCGGCGCTTGCTGGCCAGGCCGTCCACGTGCTGCACCAGGTTCTCGTAGATCACCGTCTGCTGGTCCCCGTTCGGCTCGAAGGACAGCGCGGTGTCGCGGATCCGGTACATCAGCGCGGTCGCCGCCGGGTCGCTGTGGTGCTCGTTCATCTCGCGCCACTCGGTGTCCACCACCGCGTGCGCGTAGCTGAGCGTCAGGCCCTCCAGCACCGCGCCCTCGGGCAGCGGCATCTGCCGGGACATCCAGTACACCCCGGCCAGCTCGTCCGCCTCGTCGAAGGTGGTCGCCTTCGCGGTCGAGGCGTTCTCCCACACCACGATCACCACGAACGCCACCAGCACCGCGTAGAACGCCCCGACTGCGGCGAAGATGAACCCCGCCACGTCGTTGCAGCTCTCCCGCGCCGGAACGGGCGCGTACCTCTGCACCAGCAGCATCCCCGCCGCCGTCCCCACCAGCGTGCCGACCATGATCACCACATCGACCCAGTTCACGACGCCCCCCGCTGCCCTCGGTGCCCGACTGTGCGCATGCGGTCATCACACCGCGCCCACCCGCCCCCGGGCCAGCGGAGCTAGTCCCAATGCCACGCGACCGTTACCCCCTCCCGGACCGCCGGGGCGCCGGGTCCGGTCGGGTGGTCAGGTGGTCGGGCGGAGGCGGGCCGGCCAGACGGGGAGGGCGTGGGAGGGGTCGTCCAGGCAGATGCCGGTGCGCAGGTCGAACAGGCGTTGGTGGAGGGGGGCGGAGACGGTGGGGGTGCCGTCGACGCTGCCGGTGATGCCGTCGGCGATGGACCAGGAGTCGGCGAACGGGTCGCGGTTGCCGACCGCCAGCAGTTCGCCGGCCGGGGTGCGGAAGACGGCGGCCTGGTCGCCGCCGGGCAGCAGGACGGCGGTGCCGGAGTCGGGCTCCAGTTCGCGGGCGTCGCAGACGGCGATCCAGTCGCCGTCCGGCGTGGCCAGTTCGACGGCGCGGGGCGGGTCGGTGCGGTGCATGGCGGCGCTCCCCTCGGCGCGGGCGGGTGGGGTCTCCTCCTCGAACGCTACGTCGGGGGCGGGCCGGGGGCAGGAGGGGAAGGGCCCGGTCCGGCGGGACGTTGGTCCCGCGGTCCAGTGCGGGGCGGTGCGGCGCGGCGGGCGGCGCTGTCGGGCAGCGCGGTGATCACGAGGAGTTCGGGTCCTGCGGAGCGCGGGAGCCGGTCCCGCGTTCCACCCTCGTCCTTGACCTTCCGCGTTGCCCGCGAAGCGCCCTCGTCGTCCGTCCATCCGCAGGGGAATCTATCGGTCCAATTCGGACAGAAGGGGCAATCCACGCAACACGCGCCGAAATGGGCCAAGCTGTCACTCGGATCGCGCACTGCGGCGTCAACTCCGCGTGACGACTCGTCGGATCGGATGGAATCCCGACAATCCGCGCGCCGCGCGCGGTGCGTGCGCCGCCCGGCCCGGGCTGCCAGGATCGCCGGTGTCCAACTCCCCTGCCGCGCCCGCCCCCTGCCGCGCGGCCCACCGCGAAGGCAGCGCCATGAGCTCCGCCCCCGACCCCTACCGCCCGGTCCGCCGGATGCTGGCCCGCGACCGGGACGAGTCCCACCGGGCCTCCACCCCGCTCGAGTTGTTCTTCGACCTGTGCTTCGTGGTCGCCATCGCCCAGGCCGGCCGCGAACTCGCCCACGCCCTGGCCGGGGGCCACCTCGGCACCGCACTCACCGGGTTCACCATGTCCTTCTTCGCGGTCTGGTGGGCCTGGATGAACTTCACCTGGTTCGCCTCCGCGTACGACGTCGACGACGTGCCCTACCGGCTCACCACCCTGGTGCAGATCACCGGCGTGCTGGTGCTCGCGGCCGGCGTCCCGCGGATCTTCGAGGACCGGGACCTGACCCTCGGCGTGGCCGGGTACGTGCTGATGCGGCTGGCCATGGTCACCCAGTGGCTGCGCGCCGCCCGCGGCGAGAGCGGACCGGCCCGCACCTGCGCACTGCGCTACGCGGCCGGGATCACCCTCGTCCAGGTGTTCTGGGTGGTGCTGCTGTTCCTGCCGCACGGCGTCCAGGGCCCGCTGTTCCCGCTCGGCGTGCTGGTCGAACTCGCCGTCCCGGTCTGGGCCGAGAAGGACCGGCAGACGCCCTGGCACCGGCACCACATCGTGGAGCGCTACGGCCTGTTCACCATCATCGTGCTCGGCGAGACGGTCGCCGCCGCCACCGTCGCCATCCAGACCGCCCTGGACGAGCACGAGGCGATCGCCGAACTGCTGCCGATCGCGGCCGGCGGGCTGCTGATCTGCTTCGGCGCCTGGTGGATCTACTTCGCCGACGACAGCCACGACCACCTGCGCGACAACCGGCAGGCGCTGCCCTGGGGCTACGGCCACTACCTGATCTTCGCCTCGGCCGCCGCGGTCGGCGCGGGCCTGGAGGTCGCGGTCGAGCACGCGGTGGGCGCCGCGCACGTCTCGGAGCGGGCCGCGACCGCCGCCGTGACCGTCCCCACCGCGCTGTTCCTGTTCACCGTCTGGGCTCTGCACGCCCGCCACCACAAGCGGGGCGCCGCCCAGGCGGTCCTGCCGGTGGCCGCGCTGTCGGTGCTGGCTGCGACGCTGGCGGGGGAGTCCGGCGTGCTGGTGGCCGGGCTCCTGGTGGCGCTCGCCGTCGCCGTCGGCCTCACCCTGTCCGCGAAACGGAGCTGACCCGTGCGCCTCGAAGACCTCCCGTACGCCCACCTGCTGCGCCGCCACACCGGCCCGCTGCGCCCCGACGCGCGGTACGACACCGCGCACTTCGACGGCCTCGCGCTGACCGGGCAGTTCGGCGGCGCGCACTTCCTGGAGTGCGCCTTCACCGGGGTGCGGATCGAGGAGTCGAGGCTGCGCCGGGCCGGGTTCAACGAGGTGTGGGTGCACGGCGGGCGGCTGGTGGGCGTCGACCTCGCGGAGAGCGAGTGGCAGGACGCCGAGGTCGAGTCCACCGTGCTGGCGGGCGTCTCCGCGTACAGCTCGGCGGTGCGGCGCACGGTGTTCCGCCAGTGCAAGCTGGAGGCGGTCAACCTGCGCGGCGCGGTGCTGCGCGACGTGGTGTTCGAGGACTGCCTGCTGCGGGACGTCGACCTCGCCGACGCCAAGCTCACCGACGTCTCCTTCCCCGGCAGCACGCTGGAGGAGGTGCGGCTGCGCGGCGCGGCGCTGAAGAACACCGACCTGCGCACCGCCGTCCGCCTCGGCCTGCCCGACGGCCACCTGGGCCTGCGCGGCGCCGTCATCTCGACCACCCAACTCCTGGACCTCGCGCCGCAGTTCGCCCAGGCCCTGGGCATCACGGTGAAGGACTGACGGCGGCCCTCCCCCGGTCGTTCACCTCCCGGCCGCTGTTGCGGCCGGTGGTGAACAATCCGTCAAACCTTCCTCCGGCCCCATGGCCCGGCGGCCCGTCCTGGACGAGGATGCTCGGCGTTCGACACGAAGGTGTCTGGACAACACCACCAGCAGCGGACGGGACGGGCGGGGCACCATGGCAGAGCTGAGCCGTAGGAAGTTCATGGCGTTGTCGGCGAGCGCGGCGGCCGGGGCGGCGGTCGCCGGCACCGCGGCCGGGGCCGGGGCGGCACCCGCCGCGGCCGCCGCGGCGGGGGCCACCGGCACCCTCGCGGACGCCAGGCACATCGTGATCCTGATGCAGGAGAACCGCAGCTTCGACCACTACTTCGGCATGCTGAAGGGCGTCCGCGGCTTCGCGGACCGGGCGACGATCCAACTGTCCGGCGGCTACGGCGTCTTCAACCAGCCGAACCTGCTGGGCCGCCAGTACCCGTGGCAGTTCTCCGCCACCAAGCCGGCCGGCGGCGCCGACCCGGAGCGCCTGGCCCAGTGCAACGGCGACCTCGCGCACGGCTGGAGCGACCAGCACAAGGCGTGGAACAGCGGCAGGATGGACGCCTGGGTGGCCGCCAAGGGCAACGTCCGGACGCTGGGCTACCTGACCCGGGCCGACATCCCGTTCCACTACGCGCTGGCCGACAACTGGACGGTCAACGACGCCTACCACTGCTCGGTGCTCTCGGCGACCGGCCCCAACCGCACCTACCACTGGTCCGGCCAGATCGACCCGGCGGGCACGGCGGGCGGCCCGGCGTACGACGGCGGCGACGAGTCCGGCCTGAAGTGGCAGACCTACGCGGAGGCGCTGGAGAACGCGGGCGTCAGCTGGAAGGTCTACCAGAACGCCGCCGACAACTACGGCGACAACGCACTCGCGTACTTCACCAAGTTCTCCGGCGCCCCGGCGGGCAGCGCGCTCGCGGTCAAGGGCATGGGCTCGGTCCCGAAGGCCACCGGGAGGACCCCGGACGACATCGTCGCCGCGATCCGGGCCGACGTGCTGGGGGGCACCCTGCCGCAGGTGTCCTGGATCGTGCCGGACCAGGCGTCCTCCGAGCACCCGTACGCGACCCCGGCCGACGGCGCGCACTTCGTGCACAACGTGCTGGACGCGCTGAACGCCGACCCGGCCGTGTTCGACTCCACGATCCTGTTCCTCAACTACGACGAGAACGACGGCTTCTTCGACCACGTCCCGCCGCCGGCCGCCCCGGCCGGCACGGCCGGCGAGTTCTACAACGGCGTCAACATCGGCCTGGGCTTCCGCGTCCCGATGATCGCGGTCTCGCCGTGGAGCCGCGGCGGCTGGGTCTCCTCGGAGACCTCCGACCACACCTCGGTGCTGCGCTTCCTGGAGAAGTGGACGGCCGCCCTCGGCAAGCCCGCGACCTGCCCGAACATCTCGGCCTGGCGGCGCAAGGTCACCGGCGACCTGACCGGCATGTTCGACTTCGCCCACCCGGTGTACGGGATGCCCGCGCTGCCCGACACCTCGCAGACCATCGGCCTGGCCGCCTGCGGCCCGCTGCCCAACCCGGCGCCGGTCGACAACCGGCTGCCGGTGCAGGAGCCGGGCACCCGCCCGGCCCGCGCGCTGCCGTACCAGCCGGTGGCCAACCTGGACCACCTGGAGTTCGGCTCCGGCGGGGTGACGAAGGTGTGGATCGCGATGGCCAACCAGGGCACCGCGAGCAGCCACTTCGCCGCGTACGCCAACGCCTACCGCTCCGGCGGCCCCTGGCAGTACACCGTCGACCCGGCCGGGTCGACCAGCGACTTCTTCAACTGCGGCACCGGCTACGGCGCGGGCAAGTACGACCTGACGGTGGTCGGCCCCAACCGCTTCCTGCGCCGCTTCACCGGCGACGCCACCGCCGCCGGCAAGAACGCGGCCGTCACCGCCACGTACGCGCCCGCGCCGGACACCGGCAAGCTCGCGCTCTGGTTCGAGCTGGCCAACACCGGCACCGCCGCGGTGACCTTCACCGTCACCTCGAACGCCTACCGCTCGGACGGCCCGTGGACGTACACCGTCGCGGCCGGGGCGCGCACCAGCGACCACTTCAACGCGGTCGCCTACACCAACGGCTGGTACGACTTCACGGTGACGGTCAGCGGCGACGCGAGCTGGTCGCAGCGGTTCACCGGCCACCTGGAGACCGGCGCGCCCTCGATCTCCGGCTGAACCGGCTGAACCGGCTGAACCGGCTGAACCGGCTGAGCGGCCCGAGCGGCCCGGACGCACCGCCCGGGCGGGCGACTCAGACGGCGTGCAGGCCGTGCGCGGCGAACACCCCGCGCGCGGCCCGCACCTGCCCGGCGCTGGGCACGGGCGTGTCCGCGAGGGTGAACTCCCGGCCCAGCGCCGCCCACTTGGCCCGGCCGAGCTGGTGGAAGGGCAGCACGTCGACCCGGGAGACGTTGCCCAGCGAGGCGGCGAAGGCGGCCACCCCGGCGACGTTCTCCGCCGGGTCGGTCAGGCCGGGCACCAGCACGAAGCGCACCCACACCTCCTTGCCGAGGTCGGCCAGCCGGCGGGCGAAGTCCAGCGTCGGTTCCAGCGGCTGCCCGGTCACCCGCCGGTACAGCTCCCGGTCCCAGGACTTGACGTCCAGCAGGACCAGGTCGACGTCGGCGAGCAGGGCGTCGTCCGCCCGGGCGCCGAGGAAGCCGGAGGTGTCCAGCGCGGTGTGCAGGCCCAGTCCGTGCTTGAAGCGGTGGAACAGCTCGCCGGTGAAGCGGGGCTGGAGCAGCGGTTCGCCGCCGCTGACGGTGGCGCCGCCGCCCGCCGCCCGGATGAACGCGGTGTACTTGGCGGCCTCCGCGACCACCTCGTCCGCGCCGGTGCGCCGCCCGTCGCCCATCCGCAGGGTGTCGGGGTTGTGGCAGTACAGGCAGTTCAGCGGGCACCCGGCCAGGAAGACCGTGAACCGGGTGCCGGGGCCGTCGACGCCGGTCGACACGTCCCAGGAGTGCACCGACCCGTCGGCGGCCGGGCCCACCGGCGGGGCGGCGGGGAGCGGGACGGTCATGGCGGTGCCTCCTGGGGGCGGTCGGCGGGGCGGGCTCAGAGCGAGCCGTGGAAGGTGCGGTTCAGGACGTCGAGCTGCTGCTCCCTGGTCAGCCGGACGAAGTTGACCGCGTAGCCGCTGACCCGGATGGTCAGCTGCGGGTACTTCTCGGGGTGCTCCATCGCGTCGAGCAGGGTCTCCCGGTCCAGCACGTTGACGTTCATGTGGAACCCGCCGACGGCCGTGTACCCGTCCAGCACGCCGGCCAGGTTGCGGACCCGCTCCTCGGGGGTGCGGCCCAGCGCGTCGGGCGTGACGGTGTTGGTCAGCGAGATGCCGTCCTCGGCCGCGTCGTACGGGAGTTTCGCCACCGACAGCGAGCTGGCCACGTAGCCGTGGGTGTCGCGCCCGTTCATCGGGTTGGCGCCGGGCGAGAACGGCTCGCCGGCCCGCCGGCCGTCCGGGGTGGCGCCGGTCTTCCTGCCGTACACCACGTTGGAGGTGATGGTCAGCACCGACTGGGTGTGCTCGGCGCCCCGGTAGGTGGGGTGCTTGCGCACCTTGCGCATGAACTCCTCGACCAGCCGCACCGCGAGCTCGTCGGCCCGGTCGTCGTTGTTGCCGTACGCCGGGTAGTCGCCCTCGACCAGGTAGTCGACCGCGAGGCCGCTCCCGTCGCGCACCGGGCGCACCCGCGCGTACCGGATCGCGGAGAGCGAGTCCGCGGCCACCGACAGCCCGGCGATGCCGCAGGCCATGGTGCGGCGCACCGCCCGGTCGTGCAGGGCCATCTCCAGGCGCTCGTAGGCGTACTTGTCGTGCATGTAGTGGATGACGTTCAGCGCGTGCACGTACGTCTCGGCCAGCCACTCCAGCTGCCGGTCGAAGCGCTCCAGCACCTCGTCGTAGTCCAGCACCTCGGACTCGATCGCCCCGGTGGCCGGGCCGACCTGGGCGCCGGACTTCTCGTCCCGGCCGCCGTTGATCGCGTACAGCAGCGTCTTGGCGAGGTTGACCCGGGCGCCGAAGAACTGCATCTGCTTGCCGACCTCCATCGCGGAGACGCAGCAGGCGATCGCGGTGTCGTCGCCGGAGCGCGGGCGCATCAGCTCGTCCGACTCGTACTGCACGCTGGAGGTGTCGATCGAGACCCGGGCGCAGAACTCCTTGAAGCCCCGCGGGAGTTTCGGCGACCAGAGGACCGTCATGTTCGGCTCCGGCGCCGGGCCCAGGTTGTACAGGGTCTGCAGGTAGCGGAACGAGGTGCGGGTGACCAGCGGGCGGCCGTCGGCGCCGATCCCGCCGATCGACTCGGTGACCCAGGTCGGGTCGCCGGAGAACAGCTCGTCGTACTCGGGGGTGCGCAGGAAGCGGACGATCCGCAGCTTGACGATGAAGTCGTCGACCAGCTCCTGGGCCCGCTCCTCGGTCAGCCGGCCCGCGGCGAGGTCCCGTTCGAGGTAGACGTCCAGGAAGGTGGAGGTGCGGCCGAGCGACATGGCCGCGCCGTTCTGCTCCTTCACCGCCGCCAGGTAGGCGAAGTACAGCCACTGGATCGCCTGCCGGGCGTCGGCCGCCGGGCCGGAGATGTCGTGGCCGTAGCTCGCGGCCATCGCCTTGAGCTCCGCCAGGGCGCGGATCTGCTCGGCCAGCTCCTCGCGCTCCCGGATGGTCTCCTCCAGCGCCCGCGGGTCGCGGGGCGCGGCGTCCAGCGACGCCTTCTCCTCGTGCTTGGCGGCGATCAGCCGGTCCACGCCGTACAGCGCGACCCGCCGGTAGTCGCCGATGATCCGGCCGCGCCCGTAGGCGTCCGGCAGGCCGGTGACGACGCCCGCCTTGCGGGCGGCCCGGATCTCGGGGGTGTAGGCGTCGAAGACGCCCGCGTTGTGGGTCTTGCGGTACCGGGTGAAGACCTTCTCCAGCTCCGGGTCGACCGGGTAGCCGTAGGTCTCCAGCGCCCCCGCGACCATCCGCCAGCCGCCGTTGGGCATGATCGCCCGCTTCAGCGGGGCGTCGGTCTGCAGGCCGACGATCAGCTCCTCGTCCCGGTCGACGTACCCGGGCGCGTGCGCCGTGATGGTCGAGGGCGTGTCGTACGAGACGTCCAGGACGCCCTTGGCGCGCTCCTCGGGGAACAGCGCGGTGATCCGCTCCCAGATCCGGGTGGTCCGCCCGGTCGGGCCGGCCAGGAAGGCGCCGTCGCCCTCGTAGGGGGTGTAGTTCTGCTGGATGAAGTCCCGGACGTCGACGGCGTCCCGCCACAGGCCGCCCTTGAAGCCGTCCCACGCACCGCTCAGGGTGTGTTCCGCGTGCTGAGTGCTCATTGCTCCCGCTCCCGCCGTCTTCGCCTATGAGCACCATCGTGAATGTTTTCACGAAGTCGCACGGGCTCGGAAGGTCCTCGATCCGGGGGACCTTGGTCCCCCTTCCGTCACACCGCCCGCTCGCCGTAGTACGCCTGGGTCATCAGCCGCCGCATGTCCCGCAGCATCGGCATCCGAGGGTTGGCCGGCGCGCACTGGTCCTCGTAGGCGTTCATCGCCTGCTGCGGCAGCGCCGCCAGGAAGGCCGCCTCGTCCACCCCGGCCTCCTTGAACGACCGCGGGATGCCCACCCGTTCGCGCAGCTCCTCCACCGCCGCCGCCAGCGACTCCACGCCCTGCTCCGGGGTGTCCGCCGGCAGGCCCAGCGTCCGGGCGATCTGCCGGTAGCGCTCCGGCGCCGCGTAGCTGCGGTACTTCGGCCAGCCGGTCACCTTCGACGGGGCCGACCCGTTCCAGCGGATCACGTGCGGCAGCAGCAGCGCGTTGGCGCGCCCGTGCGCCACGTGGAAGGTCGCGCCCAGGGTGTGCGCCATCGCGTGCACCGCGCCCAGGAAGGACGAGCCGAACGCCATGCCCGCGATCGTCCCCGCGTTGTGCATCCGCTCCCGCGCCACCGGGTCGTTCGGGCCGTCCTCGACCGCCGCCCGCAGGTTCTCGAACACCAGCCGGACGCCCTGCAGCGCCAGCCCGTCGGTGAAGTCGTTGGCGTACACCGACACGTACGTCTCGATGCAGTGCGTCAGCGCGTCGAAGCCGGAGTCCGCGGTCACCGCCGGCGGCAGGTCCGTGGTCAGCGCCGGGTCGACGATCGCCACCGTCGGGGTCAGCGCGTAGTCCGCCAGCGGGTACTTCTGGCCGGTCTCCGGGTCGGTGATCACCGCGAACGGGGTGACCTCGCTGCCGGTGCCCGAGGTGGTCGGGATACACACCAGCCTGGCCCGCTCGCCCAGGTCCGGGAAGGCGAAGGCGCGCTTGCGGATGTCGAAGAACTTCTCCTTCAGGTCCGCGAACTCGACCTCCGGGTGCTCGTACAGCAGCCACATCACCTTCGCCGCGTCCATCGGCGAACCGCCGCCCAGCGCCACGATGGTGTCCGGCCGGAAGTCCCGCATCAGCTCCGCGCCCCGCTCCACGGTCGCGATGCTCGGCTCGGGCTCCACGAAGTCCACCACCCGCACCTCCACCGGCTCGGTGCGCCGCCCCAGCACGTCCCGGACCCGGTCCAGGTGCCCGATCTCCACCATCGTCCGGTCCGTCACCACCACGACCCGGCGGGCCCCGCGCATGTCGGCCAGGTACTTGACCGAGTGGCGCTCGAAGAAGATCTTCGGCGGCACCTTGAACCACTGCATGTTGGTGTTGCGCCGCCCGATCCGCTTGACGTTGAGCAGGTTCAGCGCCGAGACGTTGCCCGCCACCGAGTTGTGGCCGTAACTGCCGCAGCCCAGGGTCAGCGAGGGCAGGAACGCGTTGTACACGTCGCCGATGCCGCCCTGCGAACTCGGCGCGTTCCAGATGATCCGGCACGCCTTCACCGCGGCGCCGAACTCCTCGACGAACGCCGCGTCCTCGGTGTGCACCGCCGCCGAGTGCCCCAGCCCGTTGAACTCCACCATCCGCGCCGCCAGCTTCAGCCCCTGCACCCGGCCCTCCGCCCGCAGCACCGCCAGCACCGGGCACAGCTTCTCCCTGGTCAGCGGCTCCGCCTCGCCGACCTCGCCGACCTCCACCAGGATCACCGAGGTCTCCTCCGGCACCTCGAAGCCCGCCGCCGCGGCGATCTCCGGCGCCGACCGCCCCACCACCGCCGCGTTCAGCCTCGCGCCCGCGCGGTCCGCGCCCGCGCCGACCCCGAACACGTACTCCTCCAGCAGCGCCTTCTGCTCCGGCGTCGCCAGGTGCGCCTTCAGCCGGCCGAACTCCGCCAGCGCCGCGTCGTACACCTCCGCGTCCAGGATCACCGCCTGCTCGGAGGCGCAGACCATCCCGTTGTCGAAGGACTTCGACAGCACGATGTCGTTCACCGCGCGCGCCAGGTCCGCGCTCCTCTCCACGTACGCCGGCACGTTGCCCGCGCCCACGCCCAGCGCCGGCTTCCCGCACGAGTACGCCGCCCGCACCATCGAGTTGCCGCCGGTGGCCAGGATCGTCGCCACGTCCTCGTGCCGCATCAGCGCGCCGGTCGCCGCCGTCGACGGCTGCTCGATCCACTGCACGCAGTGCGCCGGGGCGCCCGCCGCGACCGCCGCGTCCCGGACGATCCGGGCCGCCTCCGCCGAACAGCGCTGCGCCGCCGGGTGGAAGCCGAAGACGATCGGGTTGCGGGTCTTCAGCGCGATCAGCGCCTTGAAGATGGTGGTCGAGGTCGGGTTGGTCACCGGCGTGACGCCCGCGACCACGCCCACCGGCTCGGCGATCTCGGTGATCCCGTCGATCTCGTCCCGGGAGATCACGCCGACGGTCTTCATCCCCGCCATCGAGTGCGCCACGTTCTCACAGGCGAAGACGTTCTTCACCGCCTTGTCCTCGAACACCCCGCGCCCGGTCTCCTCGACCGCCAGCGCCGCCAGCCGGGTGTGCGCGGCCAGCGCGGCCAGCGACGCCTTCTTCACGATCCGGTCCACCTTCTCCTGGGTGAGACCGGAGTACTCCTGCAGGGCCCTGCGGCCGTTGCGCACCAGCACGTCGACGGCGGCGGCCGCCTCGGCGGCGCTCTCGGCGGTGTTCCCGGCGGTGTTCCCGTCGGTGGTCTCGGGGGCGTTCTCGGCGGTGTTCCCGGCGGTGTTCCCGTCGGTGGTCTCGGGGGCGTTCTCGGCGGTGTTCTCGTCGGTGGTCTCGGCAGCGGGGGACTGGTCGCTGGACATGGCGCGCTCACCTCTTGGGGGGTGCGGCTGCGGGATCGCCCCGGCGGCGCTGCCGGGACTCGGCCTGACGCCCCCACCCTCTGTCGGCGCGGCGTCGCACCGCTACGGCCGTTGGCCGCCGCCCACCCGGGACCAACGGCCTTCTCCGGTGCCCGGCACGGCAGTTCGCCCCGGACCCCGGGCGGGAGCGGTCCTGCGCCGGACGGGTGAGCGCCGGGTCCTCCGGGTGCGACCGCCCGGAGCCGGTGGCAGGGTGGACCCAGCCCGTTGTCCGCGACACCCCCAGGAGGAGACATGGGCCTGAGTGACCAGTTCAAGGACAAGGCCAAGGACCTCGCCGACCAGGCGAAGTCGGCGCTCGGCGACCACGGCTCCAAGGCCGAGGAGGCCGAGCAGAAGGCCCGCGAACAGGCCGAGGGCGTGATGCCGGGCGGCCAGGAGTCCGCGGACGACCAGCAGCACCAGGAGGGCGAGTCCTCCTGACCGTCCGCACGCACGAGGGACGGGCCCGCCGGGCCCGTCCCTCCGGCGTACGGTGGCAAGGGGGAGCGCCCACCCGAGGAGGAGACATGGGCATCTTCGACAGGTCCCGACCGCAGGAGGCCGACCCGCCGGCCACCGAACCGCCCGAACGCGCCGCCCTCGCCCGCGACGAGGCCGCCGACGCCTTCGCCGACCCGGTCGAACGGGCCCGCGACGACGCGGAGCGCCGGATCCGGCAGGAGCGCGAGGACCGCGCCGCCGCCGAGCGGATGATCTCCGAGGGCGACCCCTGGGGCTGATCCGCACCCACCCCGGGCCGGGGCCGGACACGGGCCCCGGCCCCGGCCCGGCACCCCGCCGGACGCTGTGACACGGCGGTGACAGTAGGTGTACGTCGCAGGGACGTCGAGCTGGAATTGTTTTCCCTGCGCGACCGAGCGGGCCGAGGGGGAACCCGGCCGCCGGGACGCGCCTCCCGCATCCAGCCGCACCACCCGTATCCCTTGGGGGGAACACCATGAACACCCGCCGGACCGCGCCGCCCACCGCTTCCGTGACGAAGGCCGCCGCCGTCGCCGCGCTGATGCTCGCCGCCACCACCGCGGCCGGTGGCACCGCGTGGGCGGACGACAGGCCGGTCGTCCCGTGCGCCGACGGAGCGGTGAAGCTGCCGGGCGAGACGCCGGTCGAGAACGGCCCCGCCCACCAGGGGACGGTGGCGCTCCACCTGAGCGGCGACGCGAAGCCGACCGTCCACGGCGACCGGGCGACCTACCGGGTGCGGATCACCGAGACCAACCGGACCGGGGCCGCGTACCGGAACGTCTCGGTGGTGCCGGTGCTGTTCACCCAGCTCGGCGTCATGAACACCGGCAACACCACGGTGACCCGGGTGCACGGCGGCAGCCGGGTCGAGCTGCCCACCCGGATGGGCTGCGACCCGTCGATCTGGGTCGCCACCGACACCCTGAACCTCCCGCTGGCGGACGGCGCGACCACCACCGTGGACCTGGAGATCACCACCTCCGCCGCGGTGGCGCGGCAGATCAAGTCGCTCTCGGTGTCGGCCCTCGGCGCGGCGGACGGCGACCGCGGCCTGAGCAGCAACCTCCTCGACCTGCCCGCCGCGGCCCCGGCCGTCGAGCCCACCAAGGAGCCGACGAAGGAGCCCACCAAGGCCCCCACCACGTCGGCCACCCCGACTCCGGCCACCCCGGCCACCCCGGCCACCCCGGCCACCCCGACCGCCGCCACCCCGACCGTCCCGGCCACGGCCGCCACCACCGCCCCGGCGCCGGTCGCCGCCGCCGCGTCCGCCCGGCTGGCCTCCACCGGCGGCGGCACCGGCACCGGCGTCCTGGCCGCCGCCGCGGCCGTCCTGCTCGCCGCGGGCGGCGCGGTCCTGTACGTCCTGCGCCGCCGCGCCCGGCACACCGGCTGACCCGCCGCCGCCGGGACCGCGCGGGCGGTGGCTACGCGGTCGGACGGTGGCTACGCGGTCGGACGGTGGTAGGACTCGATCGGGGCGCGGGCCTCGTCGAAGAGCGCGGGCCCGTCCTCGACCAGGGCGGGACGGTCGCCGGAGGCCGGGTCGAGCGCCACCAACTGCTCGGTGGCCAGCGCGAACACCACCCGGCCCAGGCCGGAGCGGACCAGGGCGCCCGCGCACATCCCGCACGGCTGGCAGCTGGTGTACAGGGTGGTGCGGGCGGCCTCGGCCGGGTCGAGTTCGCGGGCCGCCCAGCGGGCCAGTTTCAGCTCCGGGTGGGCCGTGATGTCGGCGTCCCGCCGCACGGTGTTGTGCGCCTCGGCGAGGACGGTGCCGTCGGGCGCGGCCAGCAGCGAGCCGTACGGGGCGTCCCCCGACGCGACGGCCCGGGCGGCCAGGGCGATGGCGCGGCGCAGCAGTGGTTCGTCGGCGGGGGTGATCACGCGGTGTCCTTCCGGTGGGCGGCCACGGCGGCCAGGTCCCGCCAGGCCGCTTCCGGCCGGCGGGTCCGCTCGGGGTCGCCGTGGTAGGGGTCGAGGACCACGGCCTGCGCGCCCAGGGCGCGCAACTGCCGCAGGTCGTCCAGTACTTGCTCCAGGGTGCCGGTCCCGGCGGGCCGGTCGGCGCCGGTGACCGGGTCCGGGGTCAGCCGGAACGCGATCCGCGGGGCGAAGCCCGGCAGCGGGTGCGCGGCGAGCACGGCCCGCATCGCGGGCAGGGTCAGGCGCAGCGGGTGCCAGGCGTCGCCGAACCGGGCGGCCCGGCGCAGCGCCGCCGGACCGTGCCCGCCGACCCAGACCGGTATCCGCTCGGCGCCGGGGGGCGCGCCGGACCCGGCGGGCCCGTTCCCGCGCAGCACCTCCAGGCAGGCGTCGGTCAGCCGCCCGCGGTCGGCGAACGGCACCCCGAGCGCCGCGAACTCCTGCCGGGCCCAGCCGGTGCCCACGCCGAGCACCAGCCGGCCGCCGCTCAGCCGGTCGAGGCCCACGGCCATCCGGGCGGTCAGCAGCGGGTCCCGGTACGGCAGGATCAGCACCGTGGTGCCCAGCCGCACCCGGGTGGTCAGGCCGGCCAGCCAGGACAGCGTGGTGAACGGCTCGTGGAAGGGCTCCGGGTAGCGCTCGGCCACGTCCGGGGTGATCGCCACGTGGTCGGAGACCATGAGCAGGTCGTACCCCAGCTCCTCGACGGTGCGCGCCCATCCGCGCAGCACGCCGGGATCGGCGCCGGGGCCGAAGTTCGGTACGTTGACGCCCAGTTGCATGGGGCGAGGCTATCCCGGCGAAGGTCGGCCGGTGAATGGCCGATCCCCGGTGTTCGGCCCGTTCCGCCGGGGATTGCCCGGTAGGATCGCCGGATGACCGGGGATCTCGACGACATCGACTGGGCGATCATCGGGCAGCTCCAGGCGGACGCCCGCCTGTCGCTCAGCGAGCTGGGGCGCCGGGTGAACCTCGGCCCGTCGGCCACCGCCGAGCGGGTGCGCGCCCTGGAGGCCAGGGGCGTGGTCACCGGCTACCACGCCGCGGTCGACCTCGGCCGGGTCGGCTACCCGGTGCTCGCCGTGGTCCGGCTGAAGTACGCCGGCAGCCGCCACCAGCCCCTGCACCGGCTGCTCGCCGAGCGGCGGGAGATCCTGGAGTGCCTGCGCACCACCGGGGACGACTGCTACACGCTCAAGCTCGCCGCCACCTCCATGGCGCACCTGGAGACCCTGGTCGACGAGCTCTGCGCCTTCGGCTCCACCACCACCAGCGTGGTCTACCGCCAGACCCTGCCCTACCGCGGCCCGGCCCGGCCCTGACGGCGGGGCCCGGCCCCCGGCGTCCGGGCGCGCGTCTCAGGGCCGGGGCGGCAGCGGCGGGCGGCGCAGGTCGGGGCGCGGGGTGCCGGCGGGCGGGGGCGCGGCGGCGGGGGTCGCGGCGAGCAGGGTGAGGGCGAGGTCGACGGCGGCGGACAGGTCGGTGTGCGCGCCGCGGGCCCAGTCGCGCGGGGTGCGGACCACCTCGACGTCCGGGTCGACGCCCCGGTTCTCGACCGAGAAGCCGATCCCGCCGGTGAACCAGCTGGCGTTCTTCGGCACCGAGATCTGGGTGCCGTCGCCCAGCGCGTGCCGCCCGGTCATGCCGACCACCCCGCCCCAGGTGCGGGTGCCGACCACCGGGCCCAGGGCGAGCGCCTTGATCGCGGTGATGATGACGTCGCCGTCGGAGCTGGTGGCGTGGTCGGCGAGCGCGACCACCGGGCCGCGCGGCGCGTCCCGGGGCCACCGGACGGGCTGCCGGCCGCGGGTGAAGTCCCAGGCCAGGACCCGGCGGTGGAGCTTCTCCAGGACCAGCTCGGAGACGTTGCCGCCGGCGTTGCCCCGGACGTCCAGCACCAGCGCGGGGCGGGCCAGCTCGGAGCGCAGGTCCCGGTTGAACTGGGCCCAGCCGGAGCCGCCGAGGTCGGGGATGTGCAGGTAGCCGCAGAGGCCGTCGCTGAACTCCCGGACCAGGTGCCGCCGTCTGGCCACCCAGTCCTGGTAGCGGATCGGGCGCTCGTCGGTGAGCGGGGTGACCGCGATCCGCCGGACCCGCCCGTCGTGCCGGAGGGTGAGCTCGACGGTGCTGCCGCCCGTCCCGGCCAGCAGCGGGGTCGGGCCGCGCACCGGGTCGGGCGGGCGGCCGTCCACCGCGAGCAGTTCGTCGCCGTCGTGCAGGCCGTGGCCGGCCAGCGGGGCGCGGGCCTTCGGGTCGGAGGACTCGCCGGGCAGGATCCGGTCGACCAGCCAGCGGCCGTCCGGGGCGCGGTGCGCGTTGGCGCCGAGCAGGCCGAGCGGCTGCTGGGCGATGGCCGGGCCCTCGCCGCGCCGGGCCGGGGTGACGTAGGCGTGCGAGGTGCCGAGCTCGCCGAGCAGCTCGCGCAGCAGGTCGGCGAAGTCGTCGGGGGAGGCGATCCGCTCCAGCAGCGGGGCGTACTGCTCGGTGAGCGCGGGCCAGTCCAGGCCGCACATGCCCGCGTCCCAGAACTGGTCGGCGACGATCCGGGCCGCCTCGAAGTACGACTGCCGCCACTCGGCGGCCGGGTGCACGGTGTGGGTGATCCGGCGCAGGTCGACCGGGACGGGGGCGGTCGGCGCGGCCAGCGGGTAGAGCTTGAGCGCGCCGGCCGAGAACACCGAGAGGGCCGAGCCGTCCGCCGAGACCGCGAAGCCGTCCAACTGCTCGACCAGGGTGGTGCGGCGGCCCCGGGCCAGGTCGAAGTACTCCAGGGCGGGGCGGCCCGAGGTGTCCTCCGGGTGGGCGAAGGTCTGGCCGAGCGCGCCGGAGATCGGCCAGCGCAGCCACACCACGCCGCCGCGCACCGCGGCCGTCGCCGAGTACTTGGAGGCGATCACCGGGAACGGCACCAGCCGCTTGCTCAGCCCCTCCCGGTCGACGTGCACGGTGCCGTCGCCGGTGGCCTCCTCCGGGTCCAGGCCGACCGGCGGGCGGCCCTCGGCGGGCGAGGCGAACGGCGACGGGGTGCCGGCCGCCAGCGGCACCAGGTACGGGCGGCAGCCGAGCGGGAAGGACAGGTCGCCGGTGTGCACGTCGTGCACCGGGTCGAAGCCGCGCCAGGACAGGAACACCAGGAAGCGGCCGTCCCGGGTGAACACCGGGTGCTCGTCCTCGAACCGGCCGCCGGTGACGTGCACCCGTTCCTCGGGCCGGTCGGTGCGGGCCAGCCGGATCGCCCGCAGCGAGCGGCCCGCGACCGGCTCGGACCAGGCCAGCCAGCGCGAGTCCGGGGAGAACGAGGGGCTGGAGACCGGGCCGAACCGGGACGCGGCGACCTCGGTGACCGCGCCGTCCGCGGTGTCCACCAGCAGCAGCCGCCCGTCCGAGCAGGCCACCGCCAGCCGCCCGCCGTCCGGGGCGGCGGCCAGCTCCTGCACCCGGCCGATCCGGCCGCCCGCGATCCGCCGGTCCGCGGGGCGCTCGTCCGCCGCGCCGTCCCGGCCCGGCAGGGCGGCGATCTCGATCGCGTCCGCGCCGTCCGCGTCCGTGACCCAGGCGGCCTGGTTGCCGTAGCCGAGCACCAGCGGCAGCCGGCAGCGCACGCCCGGGGTGTCGGCCAGCACCCGGGCCGGGCCGTCGCGGTGGGTCAGCCAGTACAGCGCGCCGCGCACGTTCAGCACCCCGGCCCGGCCGGTCGCGTCGCAGGCCAGGTCCTTGACGTTGTTGGCCGCGCTCACCTGGTACGGCCGCCGCCCGGCCCGGGCGCCGCCCAGCGGCACCTCCAGGCGGCGCGGCGCCGGGGCGTCCAGCGAGTCGAGCAGCCAGACGTCCCCGGCGTGCTGGTAGACCACCCGGACGCCGTCGGTGGCGGCCTCCCGGGCGTAGTACGAGGCGTGGTCGGTGTGCCGGCGCAGGCCGGTGCCGTCCGGGCGGACCGAGTACAGGTTGCCGACGCCCTCGTGGTCGGAGAGGAACGCGATCCGGGTGCCCCCGGCGCAGGCCACCGGCATCGGCGAGGCCAGGTGCCCGGGCAGGCCGGGCAGCAGCAGGTCGTGGTCCACCCAGAGCCGGCCGGTCGCGCCGCCCCGGTAGCGCTTCCAGAACGCGGGCTCGTGCGGCGCCGCGTCGGTCAGCAGCACCGTGTGCCCCTCGCCGACCTGCGCGTCCGCGACCGGCCCCCACGGCATCCGCCGCCCCGGCGCGCCGTCCGGCGGCAGCTCCCACGCCCAGGCGTAGTGCGCGAACGGCTCGTGGTACGAGGTCACCGCCAGCACCTCGCCGTTCGGCAGCCAGCCGCGCACCCGGGTGTCCTGGCTGCCCCAGTACGTCAGCCGCACCGCCGGACCGCCCCCCACCGGCGCCGTGAACACCTCCGGCGTCAGCGCGAACCAGCTGGTCCACGCCAGCACCTCCCCGTCCGGCGACAGCCGCGGGTGGCTCACCCTGGTCCGGTCCGCGCTCACCCGCCAGGCCCGCCCCACCCCGCCGTCCGCGGCGAGCGGCGCGACCCAGACGTCGTCCTCGGCGGTGAAGGCGAGCAGACCGCCGCGTACATGGGGGTACCGCAGGTATCCGGACACCCTTCCATGGTTCGATCGGCGGCCGGGGCCCGCAAACGCGGCCGGGCCGGGCGGGCGGCCGGGCGGGTGGGCGTACGGAGTCCGGAGCGGCTGACGGCGGGTCAGTGAACCGTGTTCTCCCGTCCATTGACAGGGAGGAGTCACAGCCGGTTCAGTGGTCTAGTCCAACTCCCTGGGTGGGTGCCGGTGCGGCGGCATGACCCGGCCGGGAACCCCACAGCCTGGCGGACGGAGGAGGGCGTCCCCCACACAGAGGCAGGAGCATCCCCACATGCGTACTCCCCGAAGGAAGCGGCTGCTCGCCGCCGGAACCGCCTGGGCGGTGGCCGCCGCCGGCGCCGTCGCGCTCAGCTTCGGCCTGGCCGGGTCGGCATCGGCCGGAGAATTCCTGGTCAACGGCGGTTTCGAGACCAACGCACTGAACCCCTGGACCTGTACCGGCTCGACCGGCTCCGTGGTCACCGGCCACGCCCGCACCGGCAGCTACGCGCTCGCGGGCGCCGCGTCCGCGTCCGACACCGCCCAGTGCGTCCAGACCGTCGCGGTCGCCCCCAACACCACGTACACGCTCAGCGCGTACGTCAACGGCGCCTACGTCTACCTCGGCGTCAACGGCGGCGCCTCGACCTGGACGCCGAGCACCGGCGGCGGCTACCAGAAGCTCTCGGTCAGCTTCACCACCACCGCCACCCAGACCTCCGCCACCGTCTTCACCCACGGCTGGTACGGCCAGGGCACCTACTACGCGGACGACGTCTCGCTGGACGGCCCCGGCGCGCCCGCCTCGCCCTCCGCCAGCGCGAGCCCCTCCAAGTCGGCCTCGCCCTCGCCCTCCGCCTCCGCCTCGCCGTCCGGCAGCCCCTCCGCCTCGGCGTCGCCCTCCAGCAGCCCGTCCACCTCCAGCTCGCCGACCACCCCGCCGCCGCCCGGCGGCCACGCCCTGGTCGGCTACCTGCACGCCAGCTTCGCCAACGGCGCCGGCTACCTGAAGATGGCCGACGTCCCCGACAGCTGGGACATCATCGACCTGGCCTTCGGCGAGCCGGACTCCATCACCGGCGGCACCATCCACTTCAACCGCTGCCCGGCCACCGAGTGCCCCGGCGTCGAGTCCGACGCCGACTTCAAGGCGGCCATCGCCGCCAAGCAGGCCAAGGGCAAGAAGGTCCTGCTGTCGATCGGCGGCCAGAACGGCGAGGTGCAGCTCACCACCACCGCCGCCCGCGACAACTTCGTCAACTCGGTCTCCGCGATCATCGACAAGTGGGGCCTGGACGGCCTCGACATCGACTTCGAGGGCCACTCGCTGTCGCTCAACACCGGCGACACCGACTTCAAGAACCCGACCACCCCGGTGATCACCAACCTGATCTCCGCGGTCAAGACGCTCAAGGCCAAGTACGGCGCGAAGTTCCAGCTCACCATGGCGCCGGAGACCTTCTTCGTCCAGCTCGGCTACCAGTACTACGGCTCGGGCCCCTGGGGCGGCCAGGACCCGCGGGCCGGCGCCTTCCTGCCGGTCATCTACGGCCTGCGCGACGACCTCACGCTGCTGCACGTCCAGGACTACAACTCGGGCTCGATCATGGGCCTCGACAACCAGTACCACAACATGGGCAGCGCGGACTTCCACATCGCGATGACCGACATGCTGCTCACCGGCTTCCCGGTGGCCGGCAACACCAACAACGTGTTCCCGGCGCTCAAGCCCTCGCAGGTCGCGATCGGCATGCCCGCCAACAGCTACGCCGGCAACGGCTACGTCGCCCCGGCCGTGGTCAACCAGGCGCTGGACTGCCTCACCAAGGGCACCAGCTGCGGCTCCTACACCCCGCGGGCCGGCAAGCAGCCGAACCTGCGCGGGCTGATGACCTGGTCGATCAACTGGGACAACTACAACGGGAACGAGTTCTCGAAGAACTTCCACAGCTACTTCGGCTGAGCCCGGTCGGCAGTGGTGGAACGTGGAGCCGGTCGCCCCTGGCGGGGGTGGCCGGTTCCGGCTGTTGTGGGGGAGGCGGGGCGGGCGGCTGGCGCCGGGCTGTGGGGGAGGGGGGTCTGAGCCCGGTCGGCAGTGGTGGAACGTGGAGCCGGTCGCCCCTGGCGGGGGCGGGCGGCTCCGGTCGTCCTCCGGGCCGGGCCGCCGCTGGTCGACCGGCCGGGGCGGCGCGCCTAGCCTGGAGGGGAAGGAGGTGGTGGCGATGCTGGCAGACGCGCCCCTGCTCGCGGTGATCCCGGTGACCGACCTCGAGCGGGCCAAGCGGTACTACCGCGACACGCTCGGGCTCACCCTGTCCCGGGAGGGCACCGGAGAGGTGGCCTTCCGCAGCGGAAGCACCGAGTTCGGGATGTACGAGACGCCGTACGGCGGACGGGCCGGCCACACCCTGGCCAGCTGGAAGGTCGCCGACCTGGACACCGAGATGGCCGAACTGCGCGGCCGAGGCGTGGTGTTCGAGGAGTACGACCAGCCGGGGCTGAAGACCCTCGACGGGGTGGCCGAGGCCGACGGGATGCGGGCCGCCTGGTTCAAGGACCCGGACGGCAACGTGCTGTGCGTCAACGAACTGCCCGCGGAGTGAGACGGGCCGGAAACGCCGAAGACCTCCCCGGAGGGAGGTCTTCGCGCTGTCGGTGCGCCGCCAGGGACTCGAACCCCGGACCCGCTGATTAAGAGTCAGCTGCTCTAACCAACTGAGCTAGCGGCGCGTGCTGACGGGGAGAACATTACCTGGTCAGCGCCCGAAACACACAATCGGCCCGGCCGGGGCACCGACGTATGCTGAGGTCGGCGCACCCCGCACCTGCCGAGAGGAACCACCGTGGGCCAGCTGACCCTGCTCTTCCTGGTGCTGCTCGCCTCGGTGGTGACGATGCCGCTGGCGCGCCGGACCAGGATTCCGCAGCCGGTGCTGATGACGCTGGTCGGCCTGGCCTTCGCGCTGATCCCGCAGATCCCCAACATCCAGATCAACCCCGAGTTCATCCTGCCGCTGGTGCTGCCGCCGCTGATCTTCGCGGTGGCCCGACGCTCCTCGGTGCGGTACTTCAAGGCGAACATCCGCTCGATCCTGCTGCTGGCCGTCGCCCTGGTGGTGGTGACCACCACCGCGGTGGCCGGGGTGTTCAGCTGGCTGGTGCCCGCCGCGCCGCTGGCCGCCGCGGTCGCGCTGGGCGCGCTGGTCTCGCCGCCCGACCCGGTCGCGGCCGTCGCGGTGGCCGGCGAGGTCGGGCTGCCGCGCCGGCTGACGGCGGTGCTGGAGAGCGAGGGCCTGTTCAACGACGTCACCGCGATCGTGATCTACTCGCTGGCCGTCGAGGCCGTGGTCGACGGCGACCTGTCGGTGGGCCGGGCCGCGGAGCGCTTCCTGCTGTCCGCCGTGGTCGCGGTGGCCGTCGGCATCGGGCTCGGCTGGCTGAACGCCAAGATCGCCGGGTTCCTGGAGGACCCGACCCAGCAGGTCGCGCTCAACCTGCTCGTCCCGTTCGCCGCGTACACCCTGGCCGAGGAGGCGCACGGCTCCGGCGTGCTGGCCGTGGTGGTCTGCGCGCTCTACCTCGCCGACCGGGCCTCCGACGCCGACGAGGTCTCCTACCGGCTGGTCGGCAACGCGTTCTGGGAGATCGTCGAGACCCTGATCACCGGCGTCGCGTTCGGCCTGATCGGCCTGGAGCTGTCCACCGTCCTGCAGGACGTCCGGGACACCTGGCACACCATGATCGGCGACACCGCGACCGTCATCGCCGTCGTCGTGGTGCTGCGCCTGCTCTGGCTGCTGCCCGCCGCCTGGCTCTCCCGCCGGGTCACCCACGGCGAGGAGGACACCCCGATCAGCTGGCGGGAGACCGTCGTCCTGTGGTGGTCCGGCATGCGCGGGGTGGCCACCGTCGCCCTCGCCCTCGGCATCCCGCTCACCCTGCACAACGGGCTGGACTTCCCGGCCCGCAGCGAGATCGTCTTCATCGCGTTCAGCGTCGTCCTGTTCACCCTGGTGGTGCAGGGCCTCACCCTGCCGTACGTGGTCAAGCTGCTGCGCATCGACGACACCGGCGACGAGCACGAGCGGGCCGTCCGGGAGCTGTGGTGGCGCGCCGCCAGGGCCGGGCTGCACCGGCTCGCCGAGCTGGAGGAGGAGGACCAGCTCCCGCCCGAGATCACCGAGCGCCTGCGCGAGCGCCAGCACGACCGCCTCGCCCGGCTCTGCCCGGAGAAGTACGAGGAGGAGGAGGCGCTGGAGGCCAAGCGCCGCGGCAAGCAGTGGCGGCAGGCGTTCGCGATCGAGCAGGAGATGATCGCCGCCTCCCGCCGCGAGGTGCTGGTCGCCCGCGGCGAGGCCGGCGCCGACCCCGAGGTCGCCGACCGGGTGCTGCGCGCGCTCGACCTCCAGTCGGCCCGGAAGTGACGTCCCGTCGACCACTCGCGGTGCAGCACTGCCCGGCCGCATCCAGGGCATAGGGTTGGAGGCGGGCGAGGCCGTCGACGGCGCCGGCACCCGTACCCGCCGGGCCCGGCGCCACCCTCCCGCCGGAACCAGCCGGTATCTGCACCCGACGACGCTAGGAGCAACCGATGTCGGACACCCCCGCCAACGGCCGGACCCCGTTGGACCGCACCCCGCAGTGGGCCGCGCTGGGGAAGCACCGGGCAGAGCTGGGCGAACAGCACCTGCGCGAGCTGTTCGCCGCCGACCCCGACCGCGGCACGCGCTACACCCTGCAGGTCGGCGACCTCTTCGTCGACTACTCGAAGCACCTGGTCACCGACCGCACCCTGGACCTGCTGCGCGAACTGGCCGCCGCCACCGGCGTCGCCGAGCTGCGCGACGCGATGTTCCGCGGCGAGAAGATCAACAACACCGAGCACCGCGCCGTCCTGCACACCGCGCTGCGCGCCCCGCGCGGCGCCGTCGTCGAGGTCGACGGCGAGAACGTGGTGCCCGCCGTGCACGCCGTCCTCGACAAGATGGCGGCCTTCTCCGACCGGGTGCGCTCCGGCGAGTGGACCGGCCACACCGGCAAGCGGATCCGCAACGTCGTCAACATCGGCATCGGCGGCTCCGACCTCGGCCCCGCGATGGCCTACGAGGTGCTGCGCTCCTACACCGACCGCGACCTGACGGTCCGTTTCGTCTCCAACGTCGACGGCGCCGACCTGCACGAGGCGGTCCGCGACCTGGACGCCGCCGAGACGCTGTTCGTCGTCGCCTCCAAGACCTTCACCACCATCGAGACGGTCACCAACGCGGTCGCCGCCCGCGACTGGCTGCTGGAGCGGCTCGGCGCCGGCGAGGAGGCCGTCGCCAAGCACTTCGTGGCGCTCTCCACCAACGCCCAGGGCGTCGCCGACTTCGGCATCGACACCGCCAACATGTTCGAGTTCTGGGACTGGGTGGGCGGCCGCTACTCCTTCGACTCCGCGATCGGCCTCTCGCTGATGATCGCCATCGGCGCGGAGCGGTTCGGCGAGATGCTGGCCGGCTTCCACCTGGTCGACGAGCACTTCCGCACCGCCCCCGCGGAGGAGAACGTCCCGCTGCTGCTGGGCCTGCTCGGCGTCTGGTACGGCGCGTTCTTCGACGCCCAGTCGCACGCCGTGCTCCCGTACTCGCACTACCTGTCGAAGTTCACCGCGTACCTCCAGCAGCTCGACATGGAGTCCAACGGCAAGTCCGTGGACCGCGAGGGCAACCCGGTCTCCTGGCAGACCGGCCCGGTGGTCTGGGGCACCCCCGGCACCAACGGCCAGCACGCGTACTACCAGCTGCTGCACCAGGGCACCAAGGTCATCCCCGCCGACTTCCTCGGCTTCGCCCGGCCCGTCGCCGACCTCCAGCCCGGTCTGGTCGCCCAGCACGACCTGCTGATGGCCAACTTCTTCGCCCAGACCCAGGCGCTGGCCTTCGGCAAGACCGCCGAGGAGGTCGCCGCGGAGGGCGTGCCCGCCGAACTCGTGCCGCACAAGACCTTCCGCGGCAACCACCCGACCACCACCATCCTGGCCCCCGAGCTGACCCCGCACGTCCTCGGCCAGCTGATCGCCCTCTACGAGCACAAGGTGTTCGTCCAGGGCGCGGTGTGGGACATCGACTCCTTCGACCAGTGGGGCGTCGAACTCGGCAAGGTGCTCGCCAAGAAGATCGAGCCCGTGCTGCTCACCGGCGAGGGCACCGAGGCGCTGGACGCCTCCACCGCCCACCTGGTCGGCCGGTACCGCGAGCTGCGCGGCCGGGAGTAGGCCCCTTCGGGCCCGGCGGGGGAGCGGGGGACGGTCGGGAGTTCCGGCCGTCCCCTTCGCGTGTCCGGGCTTCGCGTGCTCCGGGCTTGGCGTGCCCTGTGCTGGGGGGTGCCTCGGGCTTCGGGCGCCTCGGGCTTCGGGTGCCTCAGGTGACCCGGGCCAGCAGGGAGTCGGCGTGCGCGGTGACCAGCTCGCGGGCCAGCGCCGGGTCGGGGACGGCCAGGGCGCGGGCCAGCGCCAGGTGCTCGGCGTGGTCCCGCTCCGCGTGCGCGGGGGAGGCCGTCGCGGTGGCGGAGATCCGCACCTGCCGGTCCCAGAGCGTCTCGTAGAGGGAGGTCAGGACGGGGTTCCCGGCGGCGCGCAGCAGGGTGAGGTGGAAGTGCCGGCCGGCCTCGACGGGGTGCGGGTCGCGGTGCTCGCAGGCGGCCAGCAGCTCCGCGGCGGCGGCCGCCAGCGCGGTGGGGCCGCGGGCCGCCAGGGTGTCGACGGCGGCGTGCTCGAACAGGACCCGGGCGGCGAGGACGTCGCGGGCCTCGCCCGGGGCGATCGGGACGACCTGGGCGCCGCGCTTGGGGTACAGGCGCAGGAAGCCCTCGGACTGCAGGCGCAGGAACGCCTCGCGGACGGGGGTGCGGGAGAGTCCGAGCTCGGTGGCGACGACGCCCTCGGAGAGCAGCGTGCCGCCGGGCCAGCTGCCGTCCAGCAGGCGGGTGCGGACGTGCCGGTAGGCCCGGTCGGCGGTGGGGAGGGCGGGGTCGGCGGTGGGCCGGGCGGGGTCGGCGCTGGGGAGGGCGGGGTCGCTCACGCCGTCATTCTGCCACGCCCGCTAGCTTGCATCTAAGCTTGCATCTATGATGCGGGCATGCCTCCGAACGCCCCCCGCTCCCGGACCGCCCTGTTCGTGACCTGCCTGAACGACACCCTCTTCCCCGGCACCGGCCGCGCCGCCGTCACCCTGCTGCGCCGGCTGGGCGTGGAGCCGGACTTCCCGCCGGGCCAGAGCTGCTGCGGACAGATGCACTTCAACACCGGCTACCGCCGGGAGACCGCCCGGCTCGCCCGGCACTTCGTGGACACCTTCGGCGGCTACGAGGAGATCGTCGTCCCCTCCGCCTCCTGCGCCGGGATGCCCGCCGAGGCGTACCCCCTGGCCGCCGTCGGCGACCCCGGGTTGGCCCGGGAGGTGGCCGAACTCGCGCCCAGGGTGGTCGAGTTGACCGAGTACCTGACCGACCGGCTGGGCGTCGAGGACGTCGGCGCGCACTTCCCGCACCGGGTCACCTACCACCCCACCTGCCACAGCCTGCGGGCCGCCCGGCTGGGCGACCGGCCCTACCGGCTGCTGCGCGCCGTCGACGGCATCGACCTCGTCGAACTGCCCGCGCAGGAGGAGTGCTGCGGCTTCGGCGGCACCTTCTCGGTGAAGAACCCGGCGGTCTCCGGCGCGATGAACGGCGACAAGGCCCGGCACGTCCTGGAGACCGGGGCGCCCGTGCTGGCCGCCGTCGACAACTCCTGCCTGATGAACATCGGCGGCCGGCTCACCAGGGACGGCCACCGGGTGCGCACCCTGCACCTGGTGGAGATCCTGGCCCGCACCGCCCAGGACGGGCCGCTGCCCGGCGTCCCGGTGGCGGAGGCCGTGCGATGACGAGGTCGTTCCTGGGCTGGCCCGCGTTCCCCGAGGCCGCCGAACGCGAGGTCGGCAACCGGCAGTTGCGGGAGAACGTCCGCCGCGCCACCCGCACCATCCGGGGCAAGCGGGCCGTCCTGGCCGCCGAACGCCCCGACTGGGAGCAGCTGCGCGACAGCGCCGCCGCGATCAAGGACCGGGTGCTGGCCGACCTGGAGCGTTACCTGCTCCAGGTCGAGGAGAAGGTCACCGCGGCCGGCGGCACCGTGCACTGGGCCCGCGACGCCGCCGAGGCCAACCGGATCGTCACCGACCTGGTCAGAGCCACCGGCGAGCGCGAGATCGTCAAGGTCAAGTCGATGCTGACCGAGGAGATCGGCCTCGACGCCGCCCTGGAGGCCGCCGGGATCAACGCCCGGGAGACCGACCTCGCCGCCGCCATCGTCCAGCTCGGCGACGACCTGCCCTCGCACGTGGTCGTCCCCGCGCTGCACCGCAACCGCAGCGAGATCCGCGACATCTTCGCCCGCGAGATGGGCCGGCACGGCCGCCCCGCCCCCGACGGGCTCACCGACGACCCCGCCGAACTCGCCGAAGCCGCCCGGCTGCACCTGCGGGAGAAGTTCCTCGGCGCCAAGGTCGCCGTCTCCGGCGCCAACTTCGTGGTCGCCGAGACCGGCACCCTGGTGGTCGTCGAGTCCGAGGGCAACGGCCGGATGTGCCTCACCCTCGCCGACACCCTGATCTCCGTCGTCGGCCTGGAGAAGACCGTCCCCGGCTGGCAGGACCTCGAAGTCTTCCTGCAACTGCTGGCCCGCAACGCCACCGGCGAGCGGATGGCCCCCTACACCAGCACCTGGACCGGCACCACGGACGGCGACGGACCGCGCGACGTCCACCTCGTCCTGGTCGACAACGGCCGCACCCGCGCCCTCGCCGACCCGGTCGGCCGGCAGGCCCTGCGCTGCATCCGCTGCGGCGCCTGCATGAACACCTGCCCCGTCTACGAGCGCACCGGCGGCCACGCCTACGGCTCCGTCTACCCCGGGCCGATCGGCGCGATCCTCAACCCGCTGCTCAAGGGCCTCGACGACGCGCAGACCGCCTCCCTGCCGTACGCCTCCACGCTGTGCGGCGCCTGCAACGAGGTCTGCCCGGTGCGGATCCGGTTCACCGACGTGCTGCTCGACCTGCGCGCCCAGGTCGCCGACGGCGGACGGCACCCGGTGGAACGGGCCGCGCTGAACACCGTCGGCGCGGTGATGGCCCGCCCCGCGGTGTGGAAGGCCGCCGTGAAGGGCGCCGGACTGGTCGGACCGCTGCTGCCCCGGCGCACCGCGCTGCCCGGCCCGCTCGGCGGCTGGACCGACAACCGGGCGCTGCCCGAGATCCCCGGCGAGTCCTTCCGCAGCTGGTGGAAGCGGAACGAGCGCGCCGGCCGGAACGGGCCCGACGGACGGGGCGGGGGCGGCAGTCGGGACGAGCGCGGTGGCCGGGACGAGCGCGGCAGCCGGGGCGGACCCGGCGGGCGGGGCGGGCCCGACGGACGGCAGGCCGCACGGAACCGAGGAGAACACGCATGACCGGCACCGCCCGGGACGAGATCCTGCGCCGCATCCGCGCCGCCGCCGTCCCGCCCGCCCCCGAACCGCCCCGCGACTACCTCCGGCACGCCCCCGGCCTCGACCCCGACGACCGGACCGCCGTGCTCGCGCTGTTCGCCGAACGGCTCGCCGAGTACGGCGCCACCGTGCTGCGCGCCGAGGACCCCGGCCCCGCCGTCGCCCGGGCGCTCGCGGACGAGGGCGCCCGCAGCCTCGTCGTCCCGGACGGGCTGCCCGCCGGGTGGCTGCCCGCCGGGTGGGACGGCGAGGTGCGCACCGACCGGCCGCCGCTCGGGAAGGCCGAACTCGACGCCACCGACGCCGTCCTGACGGCCTGCGCGGTCGCCGTCGCCGACTCCGGCACCCTGGTCCTCGACGGCGGACCCGCCCAGGGGCGCCGCGCCGCCACCCTGCTGCCCGACCTGCACGTGTGCGTGGTCCGGGCCGAACAGGTGCGCTCCGCGCTGCCCGGCGCGCTCGCCCGGCTCGACCCGGCCCGGCCGCTCACCTTCGTCAGCGGGCCGTCGGCCACCGCCGACATCGAGATGATCCGGGTCAAGGGCGTCCACGGGCCCCGCCGGCTGGTGGTCGTCCTGCTGGACCGGGCGGACGCGGCCGACGGGGCGGACCGGCCGACCGGGTCGGGCTAGCCCGCCGGACAGGGCCTAGCCGGCCGGGCTGGGCGAGGCGGAGACCGCCGGGCGCGGGGCCGGGCCGTGCTGCGCCGTGTACACCAGTCCGAAGCCGAGGCCGGCCGCCAGCGTCACCGCGCCCGTCCAGGCCAGCGCGCGGCCCAGACCCCGTCTGCGCCGCTCCCGCCGGTGCGCGCGCAGGGCGGCCGCCTCGGCCTCGGCGAGCTCCGCGTCGAGCCAGGCGGCCCAGTCGGAGTGAAGATCGTCGGACGCCATGACCCGGACATTAGCAGCCCTTTACACACCCTCCGGGCGTGCGGCGCAACGCGAAAGGCCCCCCGGTGAAGGGGGGCCTTTCGCTGTCGGTGCGCCGCCAGGGACTCGAACCCCGGACCCGCTGATTAAGAGTCAGCTGCTCTAACCAACTGAGCTAGCGGCGCCTGCTGACGTGGAAGACTCTAGCAGCGGCCGGGGCCGGGGCTCAAATCGATTCCGGCCCGGACGGCACCCCCCGTTCAGCGCGCGTTCGACCCCGGGTCGCCCGCCTCCCGGGTGCGGCCGCGCGCCGCCCGGACGCACGCCCACAGCACCACCGAGGCCCCCGGCAGCCAGGGCTCGCCGGTGTCCGGCGCGACGATCCACCGGCTGGACGAGGACTCCGGCTCGTCGATCGCCCGCTGCACCGGCGGCACCGTGATCGCGTCCCCCGGCCCGTGGCACAGCAGCGGCGGCACGTCCCGGGCCCACTCCTCCCAGGCCAGCAGGGTCCGCAGCCGGGCCGCCGTCCCCGGCTGCACGAACAGCAGCGTCCGGCCCCGGTACGTCGCCACCGGGCCGCAGCCCGGGCCCGAGGTCCACAGCTCGTCCAGCACCCGGCGGCCGAACACCGCCGGCAGGCTGATCACGTCGAAGACCCGGCCGCACGGCAGGACCGCGGGCGCCCACGGGCGGGCCTCCCACAGCGCGCGCATGCTGCTCGGGTACTCGCTGGCGGAGGCGAGCCACGCCTCCCCGGCGACGCTGACGTACTCCACCGATTGATAGGTCCAGATGTCCACCCGGCCAGGGTGGCCCGGCGGCGCGGCCGGGCGCGCCGAAAACGGCGTTCGCCGGACAGCGGCGGGGGTCCGGGCGTACCATCGCCCGCCGCATATGCCAGTGGCCTGGCGGAGCCGACGGCGGCTGAGGACGGGCCCTACTCCTCCGGGCCGCGGCGCTGCAGCGACCGGCCGTACTCGACCATCTTCACCGCGTAGTCCGGCGTCCAGTCCGCCCGCTCGGCGATCTGCTCCGCGGAGAGCGCGTCGAACCGGCGCGGATCGGCGAGCTGGGCGGCGGCCAGCGCCTGGAAGTCCGTCGCCCGCTCCGCCGCGGCCCGGAACGCCAGGGCCAACTCGGTGGAACGCGACAGCAGTTCGGACGGGTCGTCGATCGACTCCAGGTCGAAGAACCGTTCCGGCTCGGGCGCCGCGCCCTCCGGCTCGAAGATCAGCTGAGCCGGACGGATCCGTCGGGCCGGCCCCGGCACCGGCGGGACGACCGCCGGAGTCGGCGAACCGCCCTGGTCGGACGCCTGCGGATGCGAGTCGGGCATGACGGGGGCACCTCCGGGGGTGAAAGGGGAAAGACGGCCGCCGTCCATTGTCGCGCGCGGACCGCCAGAACCGGAACGGTGCGGCCACGGGCGCTATTCCCCGCCGGGGGCGTACGGGTGGCTCCGCGCGCCCCCGGCGGCACTCGGCGGCACCCGGCGGCTAGAGCCGGACGCGGTGGTGGGCGAGGTGGGCGAGGACCGCGTGGTTGGCCTCCCAGCCGTCGGGGAACTTGACGGCCACGCCGAGCTGGACCGGCTCGGTGGCCGGGTGGTCGTCGAGCAGTTCGGGGATGCCGGCCCGGGCGACCACGATGCAGGCGTGCCGGTGGCGGGAGGCCAGGACGCAGAGCCGGCCGGTCTCCAGGTGGAACGCGGTGGCGTCGGGGCGGCCGGAGAGCGGGTGCAGCACGACCGTGACGTCGTACTCGCGGCCCTGCAGCCGGTTCGCCGTGTCGACCGTCACCGCCTCGCCCGCCGCCGGGTCGACCGGGACACCGAGCCGGGCCAGTTCGGCGCGCACCGCGGCGGCCTGGTCCCGGTGCGCGGTGCCCACCGCGACCCGGCCCGCGGTGAGCGGGGCGCTGCCCTGCTCGGAGTGCGCGGTCAGCTCGCGCTCCAGCAGCCGGCGGACGGTGGCCGCGACGGCGGCGACCGCCTGGGCGTCGGTGCGGACGGTGTGCCGGGCGGGCAGCTCCAGCAGCGCCCAGCCGCTGCTCGCCGCCTCGTCGATCGCCGCGTCCACCGCCGAACCGTCCCCGCGCCGCCCCGGCCGCAGGGTGCGGTCGCCCGGGCCGGTGCCGGAGCGGAACGGCGTGTACGGGTAGAACGCGGCGGACACCAGCGGCGCCGCCGAGGCGGGCAGCCGCCAGGAGACCGGCAGGCGGTGCGGCTGGATCGCCGGGTTGTGGGCCAGCAGGGTGACCACCGCGGAGGAGGACGGGTCGTAGGACAGGCCCGCCCACTGGTCGGTGCCGACCACGGTGAACGGGTCGAGCTGGCCCGGGTCGCCGACGAACAGCGCCCGTTCGAAGAGCCGGGCGACGGCCAGCAGCGCGTCCGAACGCATCTGGTACGCCTCGTCCACGATGGCCTGCCGCCAGGGCTGCTCGGTCCGCACCCACTGCCACTTCGCGGCGGTGGAGATCACCACGTCCTGCTCCAGCAGGTCGGCGACCTTGTCCCTCGCGGTGACGTTCGGGTGCCGCAGCGCCTCCGGCGCGGGCCGCGCGTCGCTCGCGTGCAGCCGGCCGACGGTGATCCCGGGGGCCTTGGACGCCAGCCGGTCGACCAGGTCGTCGACCTGGCTGTTGGTCTGGGCGACGATCATCAGCCGCTCGCCCGCGCCGACCAGTTCGCGGGCCGCCCGCACCACCAGCGTCGACTTGCCCGCGCCCGGCGGGGAGTCCACCACCACGCCGCGCGGCGCGCCCGGCACCGGGCGCACCACGGCGTCCAGGATGCCCGCGACGGCCCGGTCGGCGGCCTCGCCCGGGGCCGGCCCGGCGACGGGGGAGGAGGTCTGACGGCCGGTCACCGGCGCTCCGGAAAGGTCCATGCGCTGATCATTCCCACTCGTCCGCACCGGCCGACACCTCCTCGACGGCCACCGGGGGGCCGCCGTGCGTCCACGGCGTGTCCGCCGGGTCCGGCAGCGGCGCGGACTGCCGGGGCGCCAACTCGAACAGGGTGAACACCACGGCCGTGCCCGGCTCCGGCACGCTGCCCGGCTCCGGCTCCCGGCGGCGCCCCATCCCGGACAGCAGCCGCACCACCACCTCGCCCGGCGCGGCCGAGACCACCTCGGCCCGCTGGGCGGGCTCCGCGTGCGCCCGGTGCACCTCGCGGCCCGGATCGGCGTGCGGACGGTCGTCGGTGCGCACCACCAGCAGCGGGCGCGGCTTGGGGGAGCGGCCCGCCGACCACTCCGGGACGACGTCCACCACCTCGCCGGCGAACGCCTCGCCGGACAGCCGGCGCTCCGCCATCGCCAGCGGGTCGTCCAGCGACTCCTGGATCTCCAACCTGGCCTGCTCGCGCTCGCGCTGGGCCAGCTTGCGGGCCGCCGTCACCGCGTCGTCCCGGCGCGGCTGCGGGGGCTCGCCCGCCGCCACCCGGTCCCGGTGCATGGTGAACGACCAGCGGTCGCCCTCCCAGCGCTCCGGCAGGTGCCCGGCCGCCGGCAGCGCCCGCAGCAGGTCGAGGCCGCGCCAGACGTCGTGCCAGGTCGGCAGCGTCGCCGCGCGCAGCACCCGGGCCAGCTCGGCCCGCGCCTGCTCGACCAGGGCCGCCGCCCGGCGGGACTCCGCGCCGTCCCGGGCGGCCTCGGCCCGCTCGCGCACCGCGACCGCCGCGTCGTGCCGCAGGATCGCCGGGGCCAGCACCCGCTCGTCGAACTTCGGATCGGTGGTCGGACCGGCCGGCGGGTGCAGCAGCAGGCCGTCGCCGTCCCGCGCCGACTCCACCCACTCGGCCGCCGCCGCCCCGGTCGCGGCCGGCTCCAGCCCGGACGGCGGCAGGTGCCAGGCCAGCCGGGCCGCCAGGTGCTGGTCCTCCAGGTTGCTCTGTCCGGTCGCCCAGTGCCGCGCCAGCAGACCGGTCACGGTCAGCAGCATCGAGGAGCCCGGCACCTGCGCCCGGTCCGTCAGGTGCGTCAACCAGCGCCCCAGCAGCGGGACTTCGGTCGGCGCCGGGTACTCACCCGGATCCGGGTCCTGCGCCGTGCGACGGAACCGGGTGGAGCGGCCCAGCAGCGCCAGGTGCGCCACGCCCCCCGCGTTCGGCACGACCAGCTGCGGCGCGTCCGCGCACAACTCCCGCACCACCGGCACCTTCTCGCCGCTCACCGGGTCCTTCTCGGAGCCCTCCAGCAGCTCCACCTCGTCCCCGAACGACTCCAGGTACGGCACCACGTCCCGGGCCACCGCGGCCAGGAACTCCGAACGCTGGGTGCGGTTCAGCGGCTGCGGCACGAAGTGCAGCCGGGGCGCCTCCCGGTCGGTGCCCAGCAGCACCGCCAGCGGGGCCCCCGCCTCGCCCGCGGCCGCCAACGGCACCAGCACCATCGGACGCTCCGACAGGTGCCGGTGCCGCACCGTCGCCAACGGCTGCGCCCGCTGCGCCCGCACCGCCTCCAACCGGGCCAGCGTGGACAGCAGGCTCACCGCGCGCCCCCCGCCGCCGCCAGCGCCTCGGCCCGCAACCGGGCCGCGTACGCCAGCCGCTCGGACGCCTCGTCCAGCCCCAACTCGGCCGCCAGCTCCGGCTCCAGGCCCGCCGCGGCCCCGGACTCCGCCGCCGCCAGCGCCTCCTCGACGGTGCGCAGCGCGCCCAGCTCCCCGCGCACCCCGCGGCCCAACTGCTCCACCGCGCCCGCGCAGCGCGCCTGTGCCCGGCAGTGGAAGCCCAGCTCGCAGGTGGAGATGCACTCCGGGGCGTACGCGGCGGGCACCGCGTCGACCGCCTCCGTCAGCTCCCCGACCGGCCGGGTCGGCGCGCCGGTGTCGTCCCGGGCCAGGTCGAAGGTCACCCCCTCGGGCAGCGCCGCGAGCAGCTGCTCGACCCTGGTCATCCGGGACAACTGCCGCCGGGTGGTCGCCAGTTCGCGCCGCACGTCGACCGGGACGGCGACCGGCTGCGCGGAGAAGTCCTTCGGGCAGACCAGCAGCACCGTCAACTCCGGTGTCCCCGGCAGCTCCTGGACGGCGTACGGATCGGCGGACAGCGGGCGACCGGCCAGCCGGGCCGCCGCCTCCTGCAGCGCCAGCACGTACACCGCGGCCTGCCGGGCCGCCGCGCCGACGTTCGCCGGATCGGCCGAACCGTCCAGCACCGGGAAGGACTTGATCTCCACCACGGTGCACCGCCCGGCGTGCACCACCAGCGCGTCCGGCTCCAGGTAGGCCGGGCTGCCCGCCACGTCCAGCCGCAGCATCGGGTGGTCCAGCAGCGTCCAGGCCGCCGGATCGGCCGCGGCCTCGGCGAGCGCCGCCAGCGTCCGCTCCGCGCGGACCGCCGGGGCCGCCGCGGGCAGCAGGTCCGGCACGGCGGGCGAGGACGCCTCGTCCGCCGCCACGCCCAGCCGGCGGCGCAGCGGATCGAGCAGCACCGCGTAGCCGTCCCGCTTCAGCCGGGACTCGAACTGCAGGCCGCGGCGGATCGCGAACGGCGACTGGCCGAACGGCGCGGGACGCCCCAACTGCCGGGCGAGCGCGGTCTTGTCGACGCCGGCGGCGTCCAGCAGGGCGCGGCGGCGGCACCCCGGATTGGCGGCGAGGGCGGCGAGGGCCCGGGCGTCGAGGCTGCGCTGCGGCGCCGGGCCGCGCAGCTCGGAGAGCCGCCGCAGCGGCGGGGTGGCCTGCCCCAGGTGCGAGACGTTCATGGTGCGGCCCAGTCTCGCATCCGCAGCCGACAACGCGGAGCCCGGAGGTCGGTCCGGTGGGTCGGGTGGGGGATCATGGGGCGGTGGCCCTCGACGCCGGGGCCAGTGAACCGCACCCTTCCGAACGAGGTACCCCGCATGCCCGCCCGCATCGTGCTGGTCCGCCACGGCGAGACCTCCTGGTCGGCCACCGGCCGCCACACCGGCCGCACCGACGTCCCGCTCACCGACGAGGGCCGCGACATGGCCCGCGCCCTCGGCGAACGCCTCGCCCGCGCCCCGTGGAACGGCCTGCCCGACGCGACCGTCTACACCAGCCCGCTCTCCCGGGCCCGGGAGACCGCCGAACTCGCCGGCTTCGGCGACCGCGCCACCGTCCGCCCCGAACTCCTGGAGTGGGACTACGGGCAGTACGAGGGCCGCACCGGCGCCGAGATCCGCGAGACCGACCGGCCCGGCTGGCTGATCTGGCGCGACGGCGTGCCCGGCGGCGAGACGCTGGCCCAGGTCTCCGGCCGGGTCGACGGCTTCCTCGCCGAACTCAACGCGGAGCACGGCACGCCCGACCCCGACACCACCACGATGCACTGCGCGGACCGCGACGTCGTCCTGTTCGCCCACGGCCACCTGCTGCGCATCCTGGCCGCCCGCTGGCTCGGCCTGCCCGCCGAGTACGCCCAGCGCCTCAAGCTCGGCACCGCCGCGCTCTGCGTGCTGTCCTGGGAGTACGGGCTGCCCGCCGTCGAGATCTGGAACGACCACAGCCACCTGGAGCGGCTGGGGCACTGACGTCCGGCCGGGCGTTCGCGTCCGCGCGGACGCTGACGCCCACCCGAGCGCTGACGTCCGCCCGGGTGTTCGCGTCCGCCCGAGCGTCGACGCCTGCCCGGGCGCTGACGCCCGCTCAGGCCGCCGCCGCGTCGTAGCCGTCCAGGAAGTCCCGGACCTCCGGCACGGCGGCGTGGTCGCGCAGCCGGTCCGCGGTCCGCGCCAGCATGCCGCGGATCCGCGCGGACCGGACCCGGTCGAGCAGCGCCACCGCCGCCGCGCCGTGCTCGGCCGCGCCCGCCAGGTCGCCCCGGCCCAGCCGGTCGTGCGCCAACTCGGCGGTGTACAGCACCCGGTTGCGCACGAAGTGCGGCTCCTGGAGGCCGATCGCCCGCTCGGCCCGGCCACTGGCCCGGTCCCACTCGCCCAGCGCCGACCAGCACTGGGCCTCCTGCCCGGCCAGTTCGGCCTCGCCGAAGAAGGACATCCACTCCGGGTCGTCCGGCCGCTCGCCCCGGTCGAACAGCGCGTACGCCCGGGCCAGCGCCCGCTCGCAGGCCGACCGGTCGCCGAGCAGCGCCCAGGCGCCCGCCTCGCGCAGCGCCAGCAGTGACAGCAGCCGGTCCGAGCCCAGCCCGTCCGCCGCGGCCTGCCCGGCCTGGGCGGCCCGCAGCGCCTCCCGGGGGCGCCCGGCGTCCCGGGCCAGGAAGGCGCTGTTGCTGAACACGTGCGCCTCCAGGTGCGGGTCGCGGGCCATCCGGGCGGTGGCCAGCGCCTCCGAGTAGAACGACCTGGCGTCCGTCAGCCGGTTCGAGTCGTGGGCCAACCAGCCCACCGAGACCGCGAGTTCGCCCGCCCCGCCCTGCAACCGGCGCTCGGTCGCGGCGTTGTACTCGCCGTCGTTGAGCAGCACGTAGGCGCTGCGCAGCGACTGCCCGGCCAGCTCGAACAGGGCGTCCGCGCCGTGCGCGTCGTCCAGCAGCCGGATGTCGCGGACCGCCTGCTCGACGCCCTCCACCTCGGCCGCGCCGACCCGGCGGCGCTCCGGCCGGGGCGGGGCCGCGGGCAGCGGGGCGGCGGCGGAGGGTGGGGCCTGGTCCAGGCCGAGCACGGCCGCCAGGGCGGTGGGACCGCCGTTCAGGAACGTACGGCGAAGCACGTCGTCGTTCTCCTCGTCAGACCGGAGCGGGGCGTCCGGCGGGTGCGCCGGGACGGACGGTTCGGTGGCCGGCGCCCGGCGGCGGACCGCCGTGCGCGGGGCGAACCCGAGCTCCGCCAGCGACTTCTCCGGCCACATGTGCCGGAACACCCGCTCGTACGCGTAGTTGGGGCAGCGGATCTCGCCGGACTCGACCCGTCCGACGTAGCGCGCGTCGCAGGACACGTGCTCGCCGATCTCCCGGGCGGCCCGGCGGACCAGGGTGGCGAACTCCCCCGGCGAGAGGGCGCCGCGCAGCTCGCGCATCGCCTGGTTGGGGACGGGCGCCGGACGGGGCCCGCCGGTTCGCGTGGCTGCCATGCTGCACTCCGAGGTCGTGCCGGGGTGGTCGCGCCGACCCCTGGGGGGAGGGCCGCCGCGTCGCCACGACAGTACCGGCAGTCACCGTGCGAACACGGCGAGTTGCGAGGAGTAGGTGGGTCAATTGCGGACAATACGGACCTAGTTGCCGCGTTGTGCCATGAAATGCCATGGCTTGCTGTATCGGAGGCCGTGGCCTGGACGCCCGGTCCCGCGTTGTCCTGGTACATGGACACCGGCGGTGCGGGCCCCCTCCCGCACCGGGCCCCCGTCGCACGACCGGGTGACGGAGCACCATCCGGTTTCCGCGCGACCCGAGGCGACAGGAGGTCCCCCATGGCCACCGGAGTTCCCCAGTACCGACGGCCGGCCGCCCCCGCCGCGCCGCCGAGCCCCGCGCCGCCGGCCCCCGCGCCCGTGAGCTCGGCCGCCCGCGTGGTCCAGTACGACACCGTCACCGTCCAGGTCCGGCACGGCCTGGAGGCGGTCGACATCCTCCGGCTGCGGCGCGCCTGCGGGGCCGTCCAGCAGACCGCCTCCGGCGGCGCGATCGCCTTCCTGGTCCCGGCCGGCACCGCGCTGCGCTGGCACCTGTCCGGCTCCGCCTGTACCCCGGGGGCCGAGCTGCTCCCGCCCACCGACCCGCGCTGGATCATCCCGCCCTCCGGCTCCCAGCCGTACCCGCGCCCCACCGACGCCTGGGTGCTGCGCTCCGCGCTCTGCGAAGCCGCCACCACCCTCACCGCGGGCGGTCTCGGCCCGCTCTGAGCGCATCCGGGCGCTGTCTGACGCCTCATCAGAGAACCTGCCCGAAACGGCAGTTGGCATGCAACCGTCGTCTCAGCGGGCGGAACGCCCGACCCCGCAGCGGGCAGCGCCCGTCACCCACCGTCGCACCCCCTCGCCGGTGGGCCCTCCGCCGTTCCGCCCGCGGCGCGACGGGGCGCGACCCCGACCGGCGGCCGCTCCGGGGCGGTCACCGGATAATGGGGCCATGGGCCGTCCACGTACCACCCCCGCCGTCCCCGGCCGCGCGCACAGCCAGGGTCCGCTCACCGCGGCCGTCGCCTCCGGCACCGCCGAGCTCCGCCCCGACCGCGACCGGCCGCACGCCTGGCAGCTGCTCCTCGACGGCGCGCCGCAGTCCCTGGTCGACCTCGCCGACCCCGGCCACCTCGGCTTCGCCTACCAGCGCCGGATCGGCCACCTGATCGACCTCGCCGCCCCCGCCCGGCAGCCGCTCACCGCCCTGCACCTCGGCGGCGGCGCGCTCACCCTGGCCCGCTACACCGCCGCCACCCGGCCGCGCTCCCGCCAGCAGGTCGCCGAGATCGACACCGGGCTCACCGAGCTGGTCCGCGCCGAACTGCCGCTCGACCGCGGCTGGCAGATCAAGGTCCGCGGCGGCGACGCCCGCGCCGTCCTGGAACGCACCCCCGACGACTCCACCGACCTGGTCATCGCCGACGTCTTCGCCGGCGCCCGGGTCCCCGCGCACTGCGCCACCGTCGAGTTCGCCCGCCACGCCGCCCGCGCCCTCACCGGCGGCGGCCACTACGCCGCCAACATCACCGACGGCGGCCCGCTCGCCTTCGCCCGCGCCCAGGCCGCCGCCCTGGCGGCCGTCTTCCCCGAACTCTGCCTGATCGCCGACCCCGCCGTCCTGCGCGGCAAGCGCTTCGGCAACCTCGTCCTGCTGGCCGCCCACACCCCCCTCCCGCTCGCCGAACTCACCCGCCGCCTGGCCACCGACCCCGCCCAGGCCCGCCTGCTGCACGGCCGCGACCTCACCGACTTCACGGCCGGCACCGCCCCGGCCACCGACGGCACCGCCGTCCCGTCCCCGGCCCCGCCGCCGAGGGCCTTCGACTGACGGCCCCCGCCGGTCAGCGGTCAGCGGCGCAGCACGGCCGGATCGAGGTCGAGCGGGAACGGGTCGGTGAGGGCGGTGGATTCGCCGGGCCGGACGGTGCGGTCGAGGTAGCCGCCGTCCCGGTCGAGCCGGCCGAGGTGCAGGCCGGGCAGCGGGTCGAGGTCGAGCCGCCAGTAGTGCGGGATGCCGGCGGCGGCGTACGGGCCGGGCTTGGTGCGGCGGTCGATGACCCTGGTGGACGGCGAGGCGATCTCGACGACGACCACCACGTCGTCGGCGTGCAGGGTGGCCCCCGCCCCGGCGGCGGCGGACGCGTCGGCGATCACCAGGTCGGGGATCAGCAGGCCGTCGGGGACGAGCACGTTGACGGCCTCCAGCACCTCGAACGGGGCGCCCGAGGTGTGGATCGCGGCATCGAGGAGTGCCCACAGCCGCGAGCTGATCCGCTGGTGCGGAACTCCGGGATTGGGGCTCGTCAGCAGGGCCCCCCCGACCAGTTCGATGCGATGGCGGGTGTCTTCGGGCAGGGCGAGGACGTCTTCGACCGTCCACGGCCCAGGGTGATCGGAAACGGCGACACTCACGATCCTTCCCACCTTCCTTCGACGCCGTGGAGCGGAATGCCTCCATCGTCCCCACAGGCGCCGTTCGGCGATACCAGGGGGAGACCGGGTCAGTGGCCGCCGCCCGGGAGGCCGCGGTGCTTGTACATGGCGGCGGCGGTGAGCAGCAGGCCGGCCGCGATGGGGAGGAGGACGGCGACGGTGCCCTCGCCGGCCGGGCGGGTGGGCGCGGCGGTGAGGGCGACCCGGTCGGGGGTGGTGGGCGAGGGGCGCGGGGCCGGGGTGCCGAGCGGCGGGGCGGGGCGGGGGGCCGGAGTGCGGGGTTCGGCGGGGGCGGCGGCGGCCGGGGCCTCGGCGGTGGTGGTGGCGGGGGTATCGGCGGAGGTGCGCTGGGCCGGGACGGTGGGCGCGGGGGCGCCGGGGGCGGTGCTCCCGTCGGGGTCGCGGCCGTTCGCGGGGCCGGAGCGGGAGGCGCGGGGGCCGTTCTCGGGGCGGAGCTGCGGGGGGACGCCGGAGAGCAGGCCGGCGGCGAGCGAGAAGGCGTCGGCGTGGTGGCCGGGGAGCGGGAGTTCGCCGGTGCCGAGGTGGTGGCCGAGGGTGGCGCCGAGGCCCTGCACCGGCCGGTCGCCGACCGCGCCGAGGGGGAGCGCGCCGCCCGCGCCGCCCGCGGTGCCGGCCGGGTCGAGGGCGTCCACGGCACCGGCCGCACCGGCCGCACCGGCCGTGCCGACGGCGCCGACCGTACCGGCCGCCTCGCCGACCGGTCCGTCGAGCGGGTCGCCGTCGTCCGAGCCGGGGCGGACGACGGTGCCGAGGGCGCGGCCGGGGTGGTGCGGCGGGTGCCCGGTGTCGGCGGCGCGGGCGTCGGCCGCCCCGAGGCCGAGGCCCAGCACCTGGGCGGCGAGCATGCCGCCCGCCGCCAGTGCCCCGGGCCGTCCCCACCGCTGCCGGGTGGTGTCCGAACGTCGCGGTCGCTTCGCGTGGTTGGTCCGCACACCAGGGGAGAACGAGCGGGACTCCCCGCGGTCACGCCCGTCGCTCACACTCCGTCACACCGTGCGGGCGCACGGGAGTTCAGGCGAGCCCCCCGCGCCGGATCACCTCCGCGTACCAGCGGGCGCTGGTCTTGGGGGTGCGCCGCTGGGTCTCGTAGTCGACGTGGACGATGCCGAAGCGCTTGCTGTAGCCGTACGCCCATTCGAAGTTGTCCAGGAGCGACCAGAGGTAGTAGCCCCGGACGTCGGCGCCCGCCGCGATCGCCTCGGCCACGGCCGCCAGGTGCAGCTCGACGTAGCGGACCCGCTCCGGGTCGTGGACCTCGCCGTCCGGGCCGACCACGTCGTCGAAGGCGGCGCCGTTCTCGGTGACCATCAGGGGCAGGCCGAAGTCGCGGTGCATGCCGATCAGCGAGTCGGTCAGGCCGGAGGCGTCGATCGGCCAGCCCATCGCGGTGACGTCGTCGTTGGCGAGGTGGAAGACCACGTCCTCGGAGCCCGGCCAGCAGCTGAACTCGCTGTCGCCGTGGCCGTCGTTGCGGGCGGCCTCGGCGCTCCCCGCGGCGTCGGCGCGCGGGGCCGAGACGACGGTCGGGTTGTAGTAGTTGAGGCAGAGCAGGTCGATCGGACGGCCGATCTCCGCCTCGTCGCCGGGGCGCACCAGCTCGTCCCAGTCGACCAGGTGGGCGGTGTCGGCCTTGAGGTCCTCGGGGTACCCGCCCTTGAACATCGGGCCGGTCCAGACCCGGTTGCCGACCGCCTCGATCCGGCGGGCCGCCTCGCGGTCCTCCGGGGTGTCGGTGAGCGGGCGGACCAGGTGCAGGTTGAGCGAGACCGAGACCTTCGCCGAGGCGGGCAGCACCTCGCGCAGCGCGCCGACGGCCAGGCCGTGGCCGAGGTTGAGGTGGTGGGCGGCCTTGAGCGCGTCCGCCGGGTTGGTGCGGCCGGGGGCGTGGACGCCGGAGCCGTAGCCGAGGAAGGCGCTGCACCAGGGCTCGTTGAGGGTGGTCCAGACCGGGACGCGGTCGCCGAGCGCGCCGGCGGCCAGCGCCGCGTACTCGGCGAAGCGGTGGGCGGTCTCCCGGACCGGCCAGCCGCCGGCCTCCTCCAGGTCCTGCGGGAGGTCCCAGTGGTAGAGCGTGGCCACCGGGGAGATGCCGTGTTCGAGCAGGGTGTCGACCAGGGCCCGGTAGAAGTCGAGGCCGCGCTCGACGGCCGGGCCGCGGCCGGTCGGCTGGATCCGCGGCCAGGACAGCGAGAAGCGGTACGAGGTGAGGCCGAGGTCGGCCATCAGGCGGACGTCCTCGCGGAAGCGGTGGTAGTGGTCCACCGCGACGTCGCCGGTGTCGCCGTTCAGCACCTTGCCGGGGGTCCTGGCGAAGGCGTCCCAGATGGAGGGGGTGCGGCCGTCCTCGGCGGCGGCGCCCTCGATCTGGTAGGCGGCGGTGGCGGCGCCCCAGGCGAAGCCGGGCGGGAAGGCCACCCGGGGGGCCGCCACGGAGGCGTGGGCGGCTGTGGTCGGATCGGTCATGGTCATACGGGAGCGCTCCCATGGTTCGAGGGTGGACAGGGCGGTGTATCCGGTCTTCCGGCGGATCAGCTCTTGACGGCGCCGGAGGTGATGCCGCCCACGATGTGCTTCCCCAGAACGGCGAAGATCAACAGCAGCGGCAGGGTGCCGACGAGCGCACCGGTCATGATCACGGCCTGGTTGATGTCGTGGCCGGAGCCGCCGCCGATCGCGGAGAGCGCGACCTGCACGGTCGGGTTCTGCTGGGTGAGCACCACGAACGGCCAGAAGAAGTCGTTCCAGGACTGCACGAACACCAGCATGCCGAGCACCGCCATCGCGGGCCGGGCGATCGGGAACACCACGTGCCAGATGATCCGCAGGCTGTTCGCGCCGTCCACCCGGGCCGCCTCGATCAGCTCGAACGGCAGCGCCTCGGTCAGGAACTGGCGCATGAAGAACACGCCGAACGCGGCCACCAGCGAGGGCAGGATCACCGACTGCAGGTGGTTGCCCCAGTCCAGCTTCGTGACGATCCGGTACAGCGGGATGACGCTGAGCTGCGGCGGGATGGTCATGGTGGCGACCACCAGGGTCAGCAGCGCGTTGCGGCCCCGGAAGCGCAGCTTGGCGAAGGCGAAGCCGGCCAGCGTGGAGAACAGCACCGTGGACAGCGACACGCAGCCCGCCACGACGGTGGAGTTCAGCAGCGCGGTGCCCATGTCCGCCTGGTCCCAGGCGGTGGTGATGTTCGTCCACAGCTCGCCGCCGGGCACCATCGGCGGCGGCGACTGGGCGACCCGCTCGCCGGTGCTGGAGGCCGCGACGAAGGTCCAGTAGAGCGGGAACAGCGAGACCAGGGCGGCGATCCCGAGCAGCAGGTAGGCGACCGGGCCCGCCTTGTCGTGGTCGCCCGCCCCGCGGCGGAACAGGCCGCGCGGGCGGTCCTGCTCGGCGGGCACCGCCCCGCGGGTGGAAGGAGTGGACAGGGTGGCGGCCATGTCAGCCTCCCAGCTCGTGGCGCTTGCGGTAACGGGTGATCAGGTACTGCGCCAGGCCGAGCAGCAGCAGGAGCAGCAGCATCGTCCAGGCCACCGCCGAGGCGCGGCCCAGCTGGCGCGACGGCCAGCCCAGCTCGTACAGGTAGAGGCTGAGCGTCTGGAACTGGTGCGCGGAGCCGCCGGACACGCCGACGCCGCCGCCGAACAGCATCGGCTCGCCGAACAGCTGGGTGGCGCCGATGGTGGAGACGATGATGGTGAACATGATCGTCGGGCGGATCGACGGGACGGTGATCCGGGTGAACTGCTGCCAGCGGTTGGCCCCGTCCAGGCTGGCCGCCTCGTACAGGTCCTTCGGCACCGCCTGCATCGCGGCCAGGTAGATCAGCGCGTTGTAGCCGGTCCAGCGCCAGGTCACGATGGTGGAGATGGCGATCTGCGAGGGCCAGGTCTCGGAGTACCAGTTCGGGTGGATCCCGACCGTGCCCAGCATCCAGTTGACGAACCCGTAGTCCGGGTTGAACAGCTGGACGAACACCAGGGTCGCGGCGGCGATCGAGGTGGCGTACGGGGCGAGGATCGCGACCCGGAAGAAGCCCCGGCCGCGCATCCGGTAGTTGAGCAGGTGGGCCAGCCCGAGCGCCGTCAGCAGCTGCGGGACGGTCGAGATGACGCCGATGGTGAAGGTGTTGCGCAGCGCCGTCCAGAACTGGTCGTTCGACCACAGGCGGGTGTAGTTGTCGAAGCCCCGCCACTCCATCACGTCCGGCTTGAGCAGGTCGACGTAGTGCAGCGACAGCCAGCCCGTCCAGATCAGCGGGAAGAGGCCGAAGGCGGCGAAGCAGAGGAAGAACGGGGCGATGAAGGCGTACGGGGAGGCCTTCAGGTCGAACCGGTACAGGCGGGAGCGCCAGGCGGGGCGCGCGGGCGGGGCCTCGGCGCGGACGTGGGTGGCCACTTGGGGTTTCCTTCCCGGAGGTGGCGAGGGGCGGCGGAACGGCGCCCGGCCGGGTGGGCGGACCCGGCCGGGCAGTAGGGACCGGCTACCGGCGCGCGGCCGGCCCGGATCAGTTGCTGGTCTTGTCGTCGATCAGCTTGGACACGTTCGCCCAGGCCTTGGCCGGGTCGGTGCCGTGCTCCTCGATGTCGAGGATGCCGTTGTCGGTGATGATCGTCTTCACGTTGCCGTCCTGCTCGCCGATCGGCGCCGGCTTGATGGACTGCGCGGCGGCGGCGAAGATCTGGCCGGTCGGCGCGTTGTTGAAGTACTCCTGCTTGGCGCCCTGGACGGCGGGCTGCTGCAGGCCGCCGACGGTCGAGGGCAGGTTGCCGACCTTGGTGAAGACCTTGGCCTGCTGCTCCGGCGCGGTCAGCCAGGCGGCGAGCGCTGCGGCCTCCTTGGTGTGCTTGCCGGCCTTCGGGACGGTCAGGAAGGCGCCGCCCCAGTTGGAGGCGACCGGCGGGGCCGCGACGTCCCACTTGCCCTTGCCGGAGTCGCCGGAGTACTTGCTGATGATGCCGGTCATCCAGGACGGGCAGACCACGGTGGCGAACTTGGCGTTGGCGAACGCGGCGTTCCACGGGTCCTGGAACTGGCGCAGACCGGCGCTGATCTTCGCCTGCGAGGCGGCGACCGCGAGGTCCCAGGCGGTCTTCACGCCGGCGCTGGTCTTGTAGACGAGCTTGCCGGAGGCGTCCGAGTACTGCTCGGGCTGGGCCGACAGCGCGGCGTTGAACAGGCCCGAGGCGGAGTCGGTGAAGAAGGTGCCGGCCGGGGCCTTGGCCTGGTAGGCCTTGCCCGCCTCGACGAACTTGGACCAGTCGCCCGCCCACAGCTTCGCGACCTCCGCGCGGTCGGTCGGCAGGCCGGCCTGCTGGAACAGGTCGGTGCGGTAGCAGATCGCCATCGGGCCGATGTCGGTGCCCAGACCGATCAGCGAACCGGACGCGGTGGTGGCCTGCTTCGACTTCCAGTCCAGCCAGTTGGCCGGGTTGACGCCCTCGGCCTTGCCGAGGTCGACGAACTTGTCGCCCAGCGTGTTGGTGGCCTGCGCGATGTAGCCGACCTCGACCGCCTGGATGTCGGCCAGGCCGCTGCCCGAGGCCAGGTGGGTGGTCAGCGCGTCCCAGTACTTCTGGCCGTCCTGGACCGTGTCGTACTTGATGGTGATGTTCGGGTGCGCGGCCATGTACTCGTCGTACAGGCCGGCCTCCACGTAGCCGAAGGTGCCGAAGTCGCCGACGTTGAGGGTGATCTTCCCGTTGGCGTCGGTGGAGCCGCCCTTGTCCGAGCTCGACGAGCAGGCCGTGAGCAGCAGGGTGGACGCGGCGAGGACCGCGGTGGCGGCGACGGCTGCTCTGCGGGGGCGGGAGGTGGTGCGCATGGGGGCGAACTCCTTTGTCCGGGTGTCTTCCGTGGGTGTGGCGTGGTCGTGCCGGGCGGGAAACGAGAGCTTCGTGGGTGTTCTTGGTGCGCTGAATCTTGGCTACAGTGTGGGAGCGCTCCCACAGCTGGCATGCCGGAAGGTTGCTGTGTCGCGGGGGTGAGTGTCAAGACGTGGTGACATAAACGTTGCCGGAGCGTTTCCACCTCCGTCACCGCCGCCGCCGACGCTCCCGGGCTCCCGTCCGGGTCGGCCCCGGACCGCTCCGGACCGCCCCGGATGGTCGGAAACGCGGCGGGACCGGCCACAATGAACAGTCCGTACGGGCCCGGGCGGGTCCACCGGATCCATCCCGTCCGCCCCGTCCGTCCCGTCCGTCCCAGAGACCGAGAGGTGTAGCGATGAGCCCGACCGCACAGCGCCCCGACGCGCTCCACCCGGGCGCCGGCGGCAGAGCCACCGCGCGCCCCACCCTGGAGGAGGTGGCCGCGCTGGCCGGCGTCGGCCGCGGCACCGTCTCCCGAGTGATCAACGGCTCCCCCCGGGTCAGCGCCAAGGCCCGCGAAGCCGTCCAGACCGCCATCGCCGAACTCGGCTACGTGCCCAACCGGGCCGCCCGCACCCTGGTCACCTCGCGCACCGACTCGATCGCGCTGGTCGTGCCCGAGGCCGAGACCAGGCTGTTCTCCGAGCCGTACTTCTCCGACATCATCAGCGGCGTCTCGGCCGAACTCGCCGAGACGGACATGCAGCTGCTGCTGATCCTGGTCCGCAACCAGCGCGAGCGGGACCGGCTCTCGGCCTACCTGACCGCCCAGCGCGTCGACGGCGTCCTGGTCGTCTCGGTGCACCGCGACGACCCGCTGCCCGGGCTGCTGGAGAGCCTGGAGATCCCCTCCGTGCTGGCCGGCCGCCGCAGCGACCTCGAACCGCTCAGCTACGTCCACGCCGACAACGCCGGCGGCGCCCGGATGGCCGTGCGCCACCTGCTCCGGCGCGGCTGCACCCGGGTGGCCACCCTCACCGGCCCGCTCGACATGGAGGTCGCCCAGGCCCGCCTCGGCGGCTACCGCCGGGCCCTGGAGGAGGCCGGCCACGCCTACGACGAGGAACTGGTCGGCCTGGCCGACTTCACCGAGGAGGGCGGCCGGGTGGCGATGCGCGAACTCCTCGACCGCAGGCCCGAGTTGGACGGCGTGTTCTGTGCCTCCGACGTGATGGCGGCCGGCGCGATGCAGGTGCTGCGGGCCGCCGGGCGGCGGATCCCCGACGACGTCGCGGTGATCGGCTTCGACGACTCGATCGTGGCCCGGCACACCGACCCGCCGATGACCAGCGTCCGCCAGCCGATCGAGGAGATGGGCCGCACCATGGCCCGCCTGCTGCTCGACGAGATCCACGAACGCGGCCGGGCCCGGCGGCAGGTGGTGCTGGCGACCGAGCTGATCGTCCGCGACTCCGCCTGACGGCGGGGCGGGCGCGTGGGGCGGGCGCGAGGGGCGGGCGCGAGGGGCGGGGGCGAGGGGCGGGGGCGGGTGTGGGGGCGGGCGTGGGGCGCCGTCTCCCGCGTGCCGCCCGGGTCGGGGTGTGCGGTCGCCCCGGCCCGGTCGGCCCGCCGGGTGCTCAGGAGTTGGGGCGCAGGGTCCAGACGATCTCCAGCACGCCGGTGACGGCGCCGTCCTCGCGGGTGATCTCCACGGTGATCGGGAACTCGGGGCGCTGGCCCTCGTCCAACTCGGCGATCACCTCGGCGACCGGCCGGCCGAGCGTCGCGGTGGCGGTCACCACGCCGCGGGCGAGCTTCTTGAACGAGATTTCGCCGACCGTCGGCAGCGGCACCGCGCGCCCCAACTGGTCGCCGAACGCCGCCAGCACGATCGCCCCGCTGGCGGACTCGGCCAGCGTGAACATCGCCCCCGCGTGCGGCCCGCCCACGTGGTTGCGGTACTCCGGCAGGTCGGGCAGCCGCAGCACGGCCCGCTCCGGGGTGGTCTCCAGGTACTCCAGCTGCAGGGTCTTCACCATCGGGACGGTGGACGTGAGCAGCTCGCCGATCGCAGTAGTGGTCATGCCGCGATGTTACTAGCGGGTAGCTTGGCCGTCCATGCCCGGTCGGCGGCCCCCTCCCGCCGCGCGGGGCCGACCGCTCCAACCGGTGCGCCCCCGTCCCGAATCGCCGCTGCCGCTGCCGCTGCCGCTGCCGCAGCCGTTTCGGCGTATTGGCGTATTGGCGTATTGGCGTTCCGGGCGGGAACGACGAAGGCCCCGGTCGATTCCTCGACCAGGGCCTTCGTGCGATGGGGTGAGTGACGGGACTCGAACCCGCGGCCACCTGGACCACAACCAGGTGCTCTACCAACTGAGCTACACCCACCATCTGTCAGGTGCTTTCCCGCTCTCGCGTTCCCGCTCCGACAGGAAGAACTCTACAGGATGCGGAGGGATGCTCGCGCCAGGGTTTCCCCGACCGATCGGACCGGTCCGCTGGTCAGGTGGTGGGCACCTGGTGGCGGGCGGCGATCTCCCGCGCGGTGTCGCTGTCCGGGCCGGGCTGCGGGACGAACACCGCCTCGCGGTAGTAGCGCAGTTCGGCGATCGACTCGCGGATGTCGGCCAGCGCGCGGTGGCTGCCGCCCTTCTGCGGGCTGTTGTAGTAGGCGCGCGGGTACCAGCGGCGGGCCAGCTCCTTGATCGAGGAGACGTCCACGATCCGATAGTGCAGGTGCCCTTCCAACTCGGGCATGTCCCGGGCCAGGAAGCCGCGGTCGGTGGCCACCGAGTTCCCGCACAGCGGGGTCTTGCCGGCCTCCGGGACGTGCGCGCGGACGTACGCCAGCACCTGCTCCTGGGCCTCGGCCATGGTCAGGCCGTCCGCGAGCTCGTCGAGCAGGCCCGAGGAGGTGTGCATCTGCCGCACCACCTCGGGCATGCTCGCCAACGCCTCGGCGGGCGGGCGGATGATCACATCCACGCCTTCGCCGAGCACGTTCAGCTCGGAGTCGGTCACCAGGGCGGCGACCTCGATCAGGGCGTCCCGATCGAGGTCGAGGCCGGTCATCTCACAGTCGATCCATACCAGACGGTCATTCACGCCTTCACCCTACGGCGCGATCGCGCGCCCCCGACACCGCACGCGCCCCGCCCGGGGCGAAGTCCGCCGTGTCGCGCGCCCCGCGCTCCGGCTCGGCCTCCGGGCGGTGCGCCGCCTGCCGGCCCCGGGCGCTCGGCTGCTCGCCGGTCGCGTCCTCCGCGATGGCGTGCTCCACCGGACGGTCCGGACGCTCCGCCGGACCCGACCCGCGCCCGCCCGGGTACGCCGCGCTCGGCCGCACTGGCTGCCCGGGAGAGGGCTGCGCGTGCGCGTGCGCGGGCGACGACCCCTGCTGGGCACCCGGGTACGGGCCCCCGGCCTGGCCGGGCTGGCCGCCGCCGTGGCCCGCCTGACCGCTGTGACCGGACTGACCGCCGTAACCCGACTGACCGGACTGACCGCCGTGCGCCGCCGGGCCGGTGCCGCGACCCGCGTACCGGGGGTCGCCCGGACGCTCCGCCGAGCGCGCACCGAAGGCGCTCGGCGGCGGACCGGCCTGCGGCGGCACCAGCGGACGCGGACGCTGCTGCCCCGCCGCACCCCCGCCCGGACCGGTCGGCCGGCCCAGCGGACCGCCCGCCGATCCGGCACCGGCCGGAGTCGGCTGACCGTGCGTCACCGGCCCGTGCGCCGAAGCACCGTGGGCGCCGTGGACGGCGGGCCCGTGGGACGCCGGGGCGTGCCCGTTCTGGCCCGGGCCGCGCTCGGCCAGGGCGTTGTTCGGGACCACCGGGGCCACCTGACCGCCGGCGGCCGGGCGGCGGGCCCGGAAGGTGGTCCGGTACGCGGCCGGGGAGACCCCGAGCTGCCGCCGGAAGTGCCCGCGCAGCGCCACCGGCGAGCGGAAGCCGCAGCGGCGGGCGACGTCGTCCACCGACAGGTCCGAGGTCTCCAGCAGCCGCTGCGCCTGCAGCACCCGCTGGGTGATCAGCCACTGCAGCGGCGCGCTGCCGGTCAGGGTGCGGAAGCGGCGGTCGAAGGTGCGCCGCGACATGTACGCGCGGGCCGCCAGCACCTCGACGTCGAACTGCTGGTTGAGGTTCTCCAACGCCCAGGTGACCACCTCGGCCAGCGGGTCGTTGCCGATCTCCTCAGGTAAAGACTGATCGATGTACTGGGCCTGACCTCCACCGCCGCGGCGGTTCGGCACTACCAACCGGCGGGCCAGCGCGTTGGCGGCCTCGGCGCCGTGGTCGCTGCGGACCACGTGCAGACAGAGGTCGATGCCAGCCGCGGTGCCTGCGGAGGTGAGGACGTCGCCGTCGTCCACGAACAGCTCGCGCGGGTCGACGTGGACCCGCGGGTAGCGCTTCGCCAGCGTCGGCGCGTACATCCAGTGGGTGGTCGCCGGGCGGCCGTCCAGCAGCCCGGCGGCGGCCAGCACGAAGGCGCCGGTGCACAGGCCGATGATGCGGGCGCCCTCGTGGTGGGCCTTGCGCAGCGCGGCGATCGCCTCGACCGGCGGCGGCTGCGAGATCGACCGCCAGGCCGGAACCACGATGGTGCCCGCCCGGGACAGCGCCTCCAGCCCGTACGGGGCGGTCAGCGTCAGGCCGCCGGTGGTGGTCAGCGGGCCCTCCTCGCCGGCGCACACCAGCAGGCGGTAGCGGGGGACGCCGGCGTCCTGCCGGTCCACGCCGAAGACCGACAGCGGGATCGAGCTCTCGAAGATCGGCGCCCCGCTGAACAGCAGCACCGCCACCGTCTCGCGCCGCCGCCGTCCGGCCAGCTTGCGCGGGGAGGAGAGCAGACCGGGACCGGCGAGCACGTCCGGCGCACCGCCCGCGCCCGCGCCACCCGCCGTCGCGGTGGCCGCACCGCCGTGACCGCCGTGGGAGTTGTGGGCGCCACCGTGGGAGTTGTGGGCGGCGTGGCCGCCCGGGGTGAGACCGCCGTGGCCGGGGGCCGCCTGCGCGGGGGACTGGGCCGCGGCATACTGAGCGCCCGTCACCGCTCCCGGACCATCTTGGAGCTGGCCGCTGTTCGGGCCGCCGCCGGTACCGATGCCGCTGCCGGTTCCAGGGCCGGTTCCGGAGCCGTGGCCACCGCCGGGGTTGCCGCCCAGCGAACCGGCCGACGCGCCACCGAACTTGCCGAGTCTCGCCGTGCCACCGGGATGGGACGACGGCTGGCGGCCGCTTTCAGGACCCGCGTCGCTCCTGCTCACCCTGCTCAAGGCGCTCCAGCCCCCTCGGTGGTGTGGTGGTCTCGGCTGCCGCTCTGCGAGCCAAGATCGAATCTACTTGGTGGACCGTTGCCGTTGTGACAAGTTCACCATCCGACGCTATGTCGACATGGCAATTTGGCGTGAAGCATTCGATCACGAAGCGTGGCACCCGTCGACCCCGCTGTGAAGGGGGCGCGAACAACCGTGGCCGGTTGTCGCACGACCTGTCGGCGATTCACCCGTCGACGGTGCACCCACCGCCCGCTGTGTGCTGCGGATTTGCCCGAACGGCAGGGCAGCGAGGCAAGTTGGCCGAAAACGTACGGTTCAAATCGGGGGCGTGAAACCGCCTTCCACGCGCCACAGCGCACACCTGAGCCATGATCCCCGCGCCCCGTCAGCCCCCCGGCCCAACCCGAACCGGCCACTCCTGAACGCCTCTCACCTCACGCTCCGTCACTTGAGCCCCTCCGTTCCGCTTCCGTCCCACTGGCACCACGCCCCCCACCCGTCCCGGCCGCCTCGTCGCTTCGTCGCCGCCCCGAACCTCCCGGCCCGCCGCCCCGAGCGCCGCACATTCGTCCGAATCCAATCCCTCCCGAGGCGGCCACACGCGCCACGCGGCCACGCTCCGGCGGCATCCCACCACCACCTCGCCCAGCCCCCGCCGTCGCCGAGCCGCCCCTTCGCGCCGCTCGCCGGACTCCCGCGCCCGCAGACCGGCCGATGTCGCCCCGGCCCGCCCCGAAGCCTCCGGGCCGTCGAACCGGAGCACCGACTTCACCCGGCCCCATTCGGGCCGTCGGGCCGGGAGGGTGCGGGGTGGCGCGAGGAGCGCGCAACGGCGGGACACCTCTCCGTCGGAGCACCTTTTCAGTGACGCTCCGTCAAATCCTTTTATCGGAAGCGGGTTTGGGTGAACGCATCCAACCGGATGCGTGCGTGGTGGCGGCGGCGGCAGCGGCGTCCGCGTCCTGCGTCTGATGTCCGGTCAGCTCGCGGCGGTCGCGGTGTCGCTCCAGCGGACCTGGGCGACGGCGGCCGAGGCCGGAACCGGAGCGGACTCGATCGACATGAGCGGTACGGTCTTCGTCCGCAGGACCGGCTGGGCGAGCGGTGCGCCCGAGGCTGCCGGAGCGAGTGGAGTGACCGGGATGAGCGGCGACTTCGACGCGGCCGGAGCGTTCGGGACACTCGGAATGTTCGGAGCACTCGGACCGTGCGGCGTCAACCGGGATGCCGGGATGGCGAGTTGGCCGCGCAACCGCTGGGGTCGGGTGGTCGTGGCCGCGGCGAATCCCCGTCCGGCGAGGGGGTGTTCACCTGCGGCGAGGATCACCCGCACCGCCTCCGGCAGGCTCGGCGCGCTGACCGTCGGACGGTAGGCCCGCTCCGCCCACGGCCGACCGTGGTGCAGCCACGCGCTGCGCAGCCCCGTCGCCTCCGCCCCCGCGATGTCGGCCGGACCGTAGTCGCCGACCATCCAGGTCTGCGCCTTCCAGTCCCCGGCCGGCCGGAAGCCGCACCGCCGCGCCGCAACCTCGAAGATCAACGGGTCCGGCTTCAGGCAGCGGGCCTCCTCCGAGATCACCCACCCGTCCACCAGAGAGGCGAGCCCGGTCAGCCGGATCTTCTCCAGCTGGGGCAGCGTCCCGCCGTTGCTGACGATCCCCAGCGTCCATCCCGCCTCGCGCGCCTCCCGGAGTGCCGCGACGTGTGAATCCGGGCACTGGATGTGGGAGTTGATGCCACTCCGGTAGTGCGCGAGCAACGAGTCGACCGACCGGTCGATGCCGTAGCGGCGCTTCGCCGCACCCAGTACGGTGCTGCGCGGCACGTAGCCGCTGCCGTCGAGCATGACCAGCCAGTCGAGGTCCCCGGCGGGCAGGCCGTTCTCGGCGAGGAAGCCCTCCGCCCACGCTCTGAACGCGGCGTCCCTGGGCAGCAGGGTGTTGTCGAGGTCGAGCAGGAGCAGCGGCATGTCGAGCATGCTGCCAGCGGCCAGCACGTATGCACGTGGCAATTGCCAAAGGCGGTTCGAATTTCCGCGAATTGGCCGAATCCGGTTGGTACGCGTGCAACCCGGACCATGATCCCAAAAGGAACCCCGCGCGGACCGAATCCCCGGCCGAATCGCCGCACCCGCTCCAGTACCCGGCCGGACGGCCCCGACCGGGACGGCCGGGCACCGGAGGACGCTGGGTGGGGCGCGGCCGATGGGCAACTACCGTGCGCCGCCCATCGGCAGGAGCGATGACAGTCGGGTCACGTTGTGTCGTCGCACTGTTGCGCGCATCGCGTCCCGTCGGTCAAGCTCCTGGGAACCCGCCGCGAGGGGGCGCACGCCAGAGCGCGTGTTTCCCCCACACGCGGGAACCTCATCGCACGAGGGTGCCGTCGCTGGGCGGGGCCCGTTCCGAGCCGTACTCTGAAAGGCAGAGGTCGCCAACGGTGCCAGTCGTTCCCGGACGCATCGCCACCGCTGCCGTTCCTGCCACCGGGGCCTGGCGGTCCCCCGCCGCGTCCCCCTGCGTAGGCCCGTTTCAGTTGAAGAGTTTTGAGCCATGGCCGGTGAAGAGCCTTCCGCTTCTGCCCACGGCAGCCCGCACGACAGCAGGTCCGCTGTCGAGAATCCCGGCGTCCCGCCGCTCGCCGATCAGCCGCGCCACCCCGACGCCCGGCCTGCCGGCCCCGCTCCCGCCTCTGACCCCGACCCGGCAACTGGACCCGGTCTCGGCCTCGGCGTCGGCTCCGGCCACGAGTCACCCCGTCCCGACCCGGACCACGAGGACAGCCCGCACTTCCCCGACGCCGCCCCCGCAGCCCCTGCGGACGCGCTCGCCCCGCCTCCGCCGCCCGTCCGTCTCCCCGTGCCTGCCGCCCGCTCCGGCCGGCCGAGTCGGGCGAGTCGGGCGGGTTGGGCCGGACTGTTCGGCCGCGCCAACCCGCTCGGCCGCGCCGCCCACCGCCGCAACACCGACCCCGACCCCGGCCCTGCCCCTGGGCCAGATCGTGCCGTTGGGCCCGCCCCCGACCCGGACCCTGCTCCTGGTCGGTCGCGGCGCGGCGCGGCGCGTGGCACCCCTGAACGTGACACCCCAGGAAACGACACCCCCGGACCCGCGGCGGACGCCGTCGTCGGACCACGACCCGGTACTGCGGAGGACGCGATGACCGACCGATCCCGTCCCGCCGTCGGCCGCCGCGACGGCGAAGGCGAACCCCAGCTCCAGGAACACGGTTCGCGCGCCTGCGACCCGCAGTTCCAGCACGGCGTGGTGGTCGGCTTCGACGGCTCGCTCTCCAGCGAGCGCGCCCTGGCCTACGCCGTCGGCATGGCCCGACGCTCCCGCTGCGGCCTGGTGATCGTCCACGTCGCCAACCGGCTCCCCACCACCGTCTGGGCCGGCTGCGAACCGCCCGTCTTCGTGGACCTCCCGGACCAGCGCACCGAGATCCTCGGCCTCGAACTCGCCTGCGCCGACTTCCTCTCCGGTGTCCCCTGGATCCTGATCGAACGCGGCGGGGACATCTGCCACGAGATCGAGGAAGTCGGCCGCGAGTACGCCGCGGACGCCATCGTGGTCGGCAGCACCCACGGCCTGCTCGGCAAGCTCTTCGGCTCCGTCTCCGGCCGACTCGCCCGCCGCGCCAACCGCCCGGTGATCGTCATCCCCTGACCGCCCCGCACCGACCCGCCCGGGCTCGCACCGCCCCGCACTGACCTGTGGCCGCGGTACAGCCGACCGCGCCCTCCTGCGGGAGCGCGCGGCCAGGCGGTCGGCGGGCAGGCGAGCGAGCCATACACAACCGTTCCTACCCCCGCGCCCGCCTCCGCCCCGTCCCGCCCTCCGGTAGTCCCACCGCCAGGACGAGGGCTGCCACCGCGTGACCTGGTGGTATCGGCCGATCGAGTCGTTCCCCACCACACCGGTGCGCCGCGTCAAGGGACGATCGCCCTCTTGGCCGATCATGCCGAAGTGACCAATCGTCATATCGACGTACTGACTGCTCGATGGCGCCTCGCCGCAGCCGCAGCCGCAGCCGCACCACGCCGCCCCGTGCCCACCGTGCTCGGGATCGCGCTGCTGGCCCCTGCCGTCCTCGGCACCTGGACGTCGGAGGCGGGCACCACCCGCGGTGGCGAGGTGCACAACGAGTTGAGGCTGAGCGTCAGCACCAACGCCGGCACCGACCCCGGTGTGCGGCTCCGGGCGGGGGAGCCCGCCACCCGCACATACCACCTGAGCAACCACGCCGAGTACCCGCTCGGCAGCGTGGTGCTGAGCGACCCCCAACTCCCCGGCGGGCGGCTCTCGTGCGGCGCCGACCGGAGCATCCCGCCCGGCGGCACCCTCGACTGCACCGCCACCTTCACCGTCGCGGCCGGTCCGCAGACCGCGCAGGTCGCGGCAGTCGCCGATGCGCCCGACCACCTGCCGCAGGCGCACGCCGAAGCACCCACCGGCTACCTGGGCATCGCCGCAGGCATCCGGCTCACCCGGGTGGGCACGCCCGGCGGCACGGGCCTGTCCCGCCGGTCCGCACCTCGAACGCCCCCGAGCGACCTCCGCGGATCCATCCTCGAATCCACTCGCGCATCCGTCCCGGGATCCGCGATCGAATCCGCGACCGGAACCGCCTCCGGGCCCACGACCGGTGCGGCCACCCGGCCTGCGGCCAGGGCGGTGGCCGGTGTCGGCGGCACCGTTGAACTCCAGTACCGCCTGGAGGCGTTCGGTGACGTCCCGATCACCGCGGCCTCGGTCACCGAGGGACTACCCGGCCTGGGCACGGTGGACTGTGCGGGCCCGGACGGTGGGCACACCCTTTCCCCCGGGCAGGCCGTCGACTGCCGGGCAACGGGGACCGCCCGCCCGGGACGTCAGACCGGTACGGCCCGGGCGGTCGGCCTGGCGGACGACGCGACCGTCGGCCCGGACGGTAACCGCCAAGCACCCCGCCAGGTCTCCGCCGAGGCGGACGGGGCCTACGACGGACTGCGACCGACCCCGTCCCACCCGGAGCCGACCGAGCCCGCCCCCGTCGGCCAGGGGGCCGGTTCCGGCTCGGGGGCTGGAGGGGGTTCCGGTGAGGGCTCCGGAACCGGGACCGGGCCGGGCACCACCCCCGGCTCGGGTCCCGTCACCGGATCGGGAGCAGGCGCGGGAGTGGGAGCGGGAGCGGGCCAGGGGCAGGGCGGCGGTGCGGCTGCCGGTGCCGGGCCTGCCGCTCCCGGCACGACGGGCACCGGCGGCACCGCAGCTACGGGCACGGCTCCGGCGCTCTCGAACGACGCGGTCCCGCCCGGGCTGTTCCCGGTCTCCGTCCCGCCCGGTACCCGACCGGAGGCTGCCGCGGTCGGGCAGCAGCCCGGCGTCGCAGGGCAGGCGCAGCCCGCGGCGGGAGCCCCGGCCCTGGCAGGGCAGTTGCTCGTACCGTTCCTCCCCGGCCAGGCGCCGGAGCTGCTGCCGGGCGGGACCGCCTTCGCCCGGCCCGCCTCACCCTTCGCCGCGCCGGGACGGTCCGGTGCGGCGAACCCCTTCTCCGGAAACCCGGCGGCGAGCACGACGGACAGCCGGATCGCCTCCGCCCTCGCATCTTCCTCCGTCCTGGCCTCCACCCCCGCCTCCGGCCCGAGCCGGGAGACCGACCGGGCCTCCGGCACCGCGGTGGGCCGGCAGCCGTCGGCGCCCGCCACGGGCCGGTCCCCGGGCATGCAGGCGCAGAGCCAGTTCGCGGAGGAGGACTGGCCCCGGGGAGACGAGGACGACACCTGGGACGGCGCCCAGGTGATGATGCTCCTGCTGGCGATCCTCCTGCCGGTGCTGTGCGTGCTGGCGGCGGCCTTCACCACGCGGAACCGCGGTCGGCGAGGACGGCCGTGACCACGGTGACAGCGACGGCGCGGGCAGCGGTGGCGGCGACACCGCGGCGGAGCACACGGCGTCTCCGCCCCAGCAGCCCTGTTGGCATTCTTGTCGAGTCAAGGAACGGTTCGGAGCACGCTCCTGAGGCCGGCGGCAGGGCAGGCGCAGCCGCCGACACGGTCGGGCCGCGATGCTGACCGTCGCCCTCGCCGCGGTGTCGGGCGCGGCGCTGGCGCTGGTGATCGGCCTGCTGCTGGGTCGGACCAAGCGGGCGCGGGAAGGAGCGACGACACCGCAGGCGATGTCCTTTGCCGGGGCGGCGATCCTCGGCTTCTTCGCGCTCTTCCTGGGGTTCAGCATCGCGGGCACCTGGCAGCAGCTGAACTCGGCGCGCCAGCACACCTATGAGGAGTCGCGGGCCCTCACGGAGGCTTACTGGACCGCCGGCGGCCTGCCCGAGGCCGACCGCCCCGCCGTGCGGGACAGGCTGCGGACCTACACCAGGGTGGTGATCGACGACGAGTGGGCCACCATGCGGCACGGCACCGGGAGTCAGGCCGCCTGGCAGGCGGTCGACCAGGTGCGGGCCGCCGTCGACCGGGCCGCCGTGCACAGCCAGGCCGAGGCGAGTGCCCGGACCGATGTGCTGCGGAGCCTGTCCGACGTCAACGCCAAGCGGAACGCGCGGCTGGGTGATCTCCGTGCGTCCGTGCCCGCGCTGGCGATCGGCGGTCTGCTGGTGGGGGCGGTGTTCGTGCTGGCCACCCCCTCGGTGATCGGGCTGACCTCCAACCCGCGGAACCTGGTGCTGATGTGTTTCGTGGGCGCCTCCGTGGCGTTCGGGGTGAGCATGGTGGCGGTGATGAGCGGGCCGTTCTCCGGCGCGGCGCGCGTCCAGCCGACGGCGTTCCAACTGGCGTTGGAGCGCTACGACCAGATCGACCGCAACGCCGGGGCCTCGGCCCCGCCCCCGTTCCCGTCCTGACCGGTGCGGTTCAGGACGTCATGCCGAGTTCACGGGCGATGAGCATCCGCTGGACCTCCGAAGTTCCCTCGCCGATCTCCAGGATCTTGCAGTCGCGCCACATGCGGGCGACCGGGTACTCGTTCATGAAGCCGTAGCCGCCGTGGATCTGGGTCGCCTCGCGGGCGTTGTCGACCGCGGCCTCGGACGCGTACAGCTTGGCGATGGCTGCCTCCTTCTTGAAGGGCTCGGAGTGCAGCAGCCGGGAGGCGGCGTCCCGCCAGGCCAGGCGGGAGGTGTGCGCGCGCGTCTCCATGTCGGCGAGCTTGAACTGGATGACCTGGTTGGCGCCGATCGGCCGGCCGAAGGCGCGGCGGGCGGCCGCGTACGAGAGGGACTGGTCGACGCACCCCTGGGCCAGGCCGGTGGCCAGGGCCGCGATGGCGATGCGGCCCTCGTCGAGGATGCGCAGGAACTGGGCGTAACCGCGGCCTCGGCGTCCGAGCAGGTTGGCGGCGGGTACGCGACAGTCGGTGAAGGACAGTTCGCGGGTGTCCGAGGCGTTCCACCCGACCTTCGAATACTTCTTCGACACCTGGAACCCGGGAGTCCCAGTGGGAACGATGATGGAGGAGATTTCCCTGGTGGGCGAGTGATTTGACGATCCATCACTCGAATGTGTGATCGGTTCGGTCAGTGCGGTGACGGTGACGAGCCCGGTGACGTCGGTGCCGGAGTTGGTGATGAAGCACTTGCTGCCGTTGATCACCCACTCGTCGGTGGCCTCGTCGTAGCGCGCGGTGGTCCGGGTCGCCCCGGCGTCCGTGCCGCCCTCGGGCTCGGTCAGGCCGAAGGCGCCGAGCATCTCGCCGGAGGTCAGCTTCGGCAGCCACTCGCGCTTCTGCTCCTCGGTGCCGAAGAGGTGGATCGGCATCGCGCCGAGCGAGACCGCGGCCTCCAGGGTGATCGCCACTGAGGAGTCGACCCGGGCCAGTTCCTCCAGGACCAGGCAGAGCGCGAAGTAGTCGCCGCCCATGCCGCCGTACTCCTCGGGGAACGGCAGTCCGAACAGGCCCATCCGCCCCATTTCCCGGACGATTTCGTACGGGAATTCATTCTGCTCGTAGTATTCGCCGATCTTCGGCGCAATCACATCGTTGGCGAACTCCTCGACGGTGCGGCGGAGTTCCTCGTACTCACTGCTCAGGCGGTGGTCGAGCACGGCTGATCCTCCCGGGATCGCGGCCTGGTGGGCCTGGTGAGGGTGGGGAGTCGGAGGGTGTCGGGGATCAGGACGTCGGCTCGAGTAGGGCGCGGACCGTCCTCGACGGGCTGGGGCGGCCGAGGTGACGGGCCATCCAACCACTGGTCGCGGCGAGTGCCGCGAGGTCCACGCCGGTCTCGATGCCCAGGCCGTGCAGCATCCAGACGAGGTCCTCGGTGGCGAGGTTGCCGGTCGCGCTCTTGGCGTACGGGCAGCCGCCGAGGCCGCCGGCCGACGCGTCCACCACGGTCACGCCGGAGCGCAGCGCCGCCAGCGTGTTGGCGAGCGCCTGCCCGTAGGTGTCGTGGAAGTGCACGGCCAGCCGTTCGACCGGTACGCCGGAACGGGTGAACGCGTCGAGCAGCCCGTTGACGTGGCCGGGGGTGGCGACGCCGATGGTGTCGCCGAGGCTCAGCTCGGCGCAGCCCATCTCCAGCAGCGCCAGGCCGTGGCGGACCACCTGTTCGACCGGCACCGGGCCCTCCCAGGGGTCGCCGAAGCACATCGACAGGTAGCCGCGCACCGGGATCCCGGCGTCCGCGGCGCGCCCGACCACCGGACGGAACATCGCCATCGCCTCGTCCGCCGAGCGGTTGAGGTTGCGCCGGGCGAAGGTCTCGGTGGCGCTGGCGAACACCGCGACCTCGGCGGCGTGGTGCGCCAGCGCCCGGTCCAGCCCGCGCTCGTTGGGCACCAGCACGGGCAGCCGCAGGCCCGGGTACCGCGCGGGCAGGTCGGCCAGCCGGGGCACCAGCTCCTCGGCGTCCGCCAGCTGCGGCACCCACTTGGGGTGGACGAAGCTGGTCGCCTCGACGGTGCGCAGCCCGGCGGCGGCGAGCCGGGCGATGAACTCGGCCTTCACCTCGACGGGGACACGGGCCGCCTCGTTCTGCAGCCCGTCGCGCGCGCCGACCTCGTGGATGCGGACCCGGGCGGGCAGCCCGGGATCGCGCACCGGCTGCGGGAGGCCGAGCTCCAGCACGGTCGGTCCGGCTGCGGCGGAGGGCGTGGTCGTGGATGTGGACACGGGGGCGGTCGGCCCGGACGGCGTGGTGGTCATCGGGTCGCCTCCGGGAGGGGCGCGGCGGGGACGGACGGCTCCTCGGCCGCCGTGACCGTCACCAGGGGCGCGTCCATGGCCACCGTCGCGCCGGCGGCGACCCGCAGGTCCTCGACGGTGCCGTCGTGCGGCGCGGAGATGACGTGCTCCATCTTCATCGCCTCCAGGACCAGCAGGGCCTGCCCCCGGTTCACCCGCTCGCCGGGCTCGACCTTGACCACCGTGACGGTGCCGGGCATCGGCGCGGTGAGGGTGCCGTGGTGGGCGGCGCCGGCCGCGGCGCGCTCGGCGGTTACGTCGAACGGGTGAACGGGCCAGGCGTCGCCGTCGATGCCCAGCCAGTGGACGGCGCCCTCCGGGGTGTGCTCCGAGGCGACCGTGAAAGTGGCCTGCAACCCGTCCACCGCAAGGCGCAGCAGGTCTCCGTCGAGACTCGCGCGGGCCCGCCGGACCGGTGCGTCACCCAGCCGCACCTCCCACTCGGGGGTAGACGTCGCGGAAAAACCGATAGCGCTCTCGATTTCGCCGCTGGTAATCATTCGGCAGCTCACGGTGACCGGTTCGCGGCCGGGCAGCCGGAGCCGGTGCGTGGTCCACGCGGCCTCGCCACCGAGCCGCCAGCCGGAAGGGAGGGAGAAGGGGTCGGTCCAGCCGTCGGAGGCACCGACGCGGCCGAGTTCGAGCTGCCGCAGCAGTGCGGCGGCGAAGTGGAGCAGGTCGATCGACTCGGGACGGGTGTACGGGGAGCTCAGCAGCGAGGCGTCCTGCTGGGCACTGCGTTCCACCAGTCCGGTGTCGAGCCGCCCTGCCGTCACCTCGGGCTGCGCCAGCAGCCGGCGCAGGTAGCCGGTGTTGGTGGTGACGCCCAGGATGCGGGTCTCGGCGAGTGCGGCCCGCAGCCGACGGATCGCGGTCGGGCGGTCGGGCCCGTACGCGATCACCTTGGCGAGCATCGGGTCGTACAGGCTGCCGATCCGGTCACCGGGTGCGATTCCGGAGTCCACCCGGACGCCCTCCCCGGAGGGCTCGTCTAGCAGCAGTACCTCGCCGCCGGTGGGCAGGAAGTCCCGTTCCGGGTCCTCGGCGCAGATCCGGGCCTCGATCGCGTGGCCCAGGAAGGAGATGTCCGACTGGGCGAACGGCAGTGCCTCGCCCGCGGCGACGCGCAGCTGCCACTCGACCAGGTCGAGCCGTTGCGGGCCGTCGGGCCCGGCCACGGCGACGGCCAGTTCGGTGACGGGGTGTTCCACCTGGAGACGGGTGTTCATCTCCATGAAGAAGAAGTCGAGGACGTCGTCCGCGCCCGGTCCCGCGGGATCGCCGCCGGGGACGATGAACTCGACCGTGCCGGCGCCGGTGTAGCCGCAGGCTTCGGCGGCGCGCACCGCGGCCGCGCCCATCGCGGCGCGGGTCCGAGGGTTCAACAGGACGGAAGGGGCCTCTTCGATGAGCTTCTGATGGCGGCGCTGCAGACTGCACTCGCGCTCGCCGAGGTGGACGGTCCGGCCGTGGGTGTCGGCCAGGACCTGGACCTCGATGTGCCGGGGCTGGTCGACCCAGCGCTCCAACAACAGGGTGTCGTCACCGAACGCGGTACGGGCCACCCGACGGGCCGCGGCGAGCTCGGCGGGCAGCTCGGCCGGGTCGCGGACCAGCCGCATGCCCTTGCCGCCGCCGCCGGCCGAGGGCTTGAGCAGCACCGGGTAGCCGATCCGGGTCGCCGCCTCGATCAGCTGCTCGTCGCTGGGCGAGCCGTCCTCGCTGCCGGGGACGACGGGCACCCCGGCGGTCCGGACGGCCTCCTTGGCGTTGATCTTGTCGCCCATCAGTTCCACCGCGGCCGGCGGCGGACCGATGAAGACCAGCCCGGCCCGGGTGCAGGCTTCGGCGAAAGCGGAGTTCTCGGCGAGGAACCCGTAGCCGGGGTGGACGGCCTGCGCCCCGGTCCGGCGGGCGGCGTCCAGGATCAGGTCGGCGCGCAGGTACGTCTCGGCGGCCGAGCTGTCGCTGCGGTCGGCGGGCCCGAGCCGGACCGCGAGGTCGGCGGCCCGGACGTGCGGGGCGTCGGCGTCCGCGTCGCTGTGCACGGCGACCGACCGCACGCCCAGCCTCCGCAGGGTGCGGATCACCCGCAGCGCGATCTCGCCGCGGTTGGCGACGAGCACGGTGTCGAACATGAGAGGTGTTCCTCCGTCAGGAAGGGAACGGTGGGCGAGTTGGCGAGGTGTCACTAGTGCTGGCCCCGGCGGCCGTTGCGGGCCGTCGGGCCGGTTCTGTCCCGGGCCGGTTCTGTCCGGGCCGGATCTGCCCGGTCCGGCCGGTGGCGGCGGTCAGACCGGCCCGGGCGGCGCGGCGCGGTGCGGCGCGGCGCGGCCAGTCGGGCGTCACATGCGGAAGACCCCGAACGGGCGCGGTTCGGCGAGCGGGGCGTTGGCGCAGGCGGTGAGCGCCAGGCCGAGCACGGTACGGGTCTGCAGCGGGTCGATCACACCGTCGTCCCACAGCCGGGCGGTGGCGTAGTACGCGTTGCCCTGGCGCTCGTACTGCTCGCGGACGGGGCGCTTGAACTCGTCCTCGTCCTCGGTGGACCAGTCCTCGCCGCGGGCCTCCACCTGGTCGCGGCGGACGGTGGCCAGCACCGACGCCGCCTGCTCGCCGCCCATCACGGAGATCTTCGCGTTCGGCCACATCCACAGGAAGCGGGGTGAGTAGGCCCGGCCGCACATCGAGTAGTTGCCCGCCCCGTACGAGCCGCCGATCACCACCGTCAGCTTGGGCACCCGGGTGCAGGCCACCGCGGTGACCATCTTGGCGCCGTGCTTGGCGATGCCGCCGGCCTCGTACTGGCGGCCCACCATGAATCCGGTGATGTTCTGCAGGAAGAGGAGGGGGATGCCGCGCTGGTCGCACAGCTCGATGAAGTGCGCGCCCTTGAGCGCGGACTCGGCGAACAGGACGCCGTTGTTGGCGACGATGCCGACCGGGTGGCCGTGGATCCGGGCGAACCCGGTCACCAGGGTGGTGCCGTACTCGGCCTTGAACTCGGCGAACCGGCTGCCGTCCACCAGCCGGGCGATCACCTCGCGCACGTCGTAGGGGGTGCGCGGGTCCACCGGCACCACGCCGTACAACCCGGCCGGGTCGACCGCGGGCGGCTCGACCGGGGCGAGCGGCCACGGCTTGGCGGCGCGCGGGCCGAGCCCGGCCACGATGGTGCGGACGATGGAGAGCGCGTGCGCGTCGTCCTCCGCCAGGTGGTCGGTCACGCCCGAGGTGCGGGAGTGGAGGTCGCCGCCGCCCAGTTCCTCGGCGGTCACCACCTCGCCGGTGGCGGCCTTCACCAGCGGGGGCCCGCCCAGGAAGATGGTGCCCTGGTTGCGGACGATCACCGCCTCGTCGCTCATCGCGGGCACGTACGCGCCGCCCGCGGTGCAGGAGCCCAGCACCGCCGCGATCTGCGGGATCCCGGCGGCGGACAGCCGCGCCTGGTTGTAGAAGATCCGCCCGAAGTGGTCGCGGTCCGGGAACACCTCGTCCTGCATCGGCAGGAACGCCCCGCCGGAGTCCACCAGGTAGACGCAGGGCAGCCGGTTCTCCAGCGCCACCTCCTGTGCGCGCAGGTGCTTCTTGACCGTCATCGGGTAGTACGTGCCGCCCTTGACCGTGGCGTCGTTCGCCACCACCAGGACCTCGCGTCCGGCGACCCGGCCGATCCCGGCGATCACCCCCGCTGCCGGGGCGGCCCCGTCGTACAGCCCGTCGGCGGCGAGCGGGGCCAGTTCGAGGAACGGCGAGCCGGGGTCGAGCAGGGTGTCCACCCGCTCCCGGGGCAGGAGTTTGCCGCGGGCGACGTGCTTGGCGCGCGCCTTCTCGCCGCCGCCGAGCGCCGCCGCCGCGAGCTTGCCGCGCAGCTCGGCGACCAGCTCCCGGTGCGCCTGCGCGTTGGCCAGCCCGGCCGGGGCGGACGGGTCGACCGCGCCCTCCAGCCGGGGGGCCGGGGCGTCGGCGGCGGCGAACGGCGGGGCGGCCGGCGCCGTGCCCCGCGCGGGGGCGGCGGACCACGGAAGGCTCTGTGCCGAAGAGAGGACCATCCCAAGAGCTCCCTTGCCCCTCGGATCGGATCCGGGCAGGCCGAAGGGCGAGCCGGCCAGCCCGTGTTAATGAGCGTTAACTCTGCGGCCAGGTTAACCATGGATAACCCAACTGTCTACGATGGGCAGCATGCCCAACCGCCCCGCCGCCCCCGCGCTCCCACGCCGTGACCAGATCCGGAAAGAGGCCGCCAGGCTGTTCGCCGCCCGCGGTTTCCTCGGAGTCGGCGTCGACGAGATCGGCAAGGCGGTCGGCATCAGCGGCCCCGGGCTGTACCGGCACTTCGCGGGCAAGGACGCCATGCTCGCCGACCTCCTGGTCGGCATCAGCGAGCGCCTGCTGGACGAGGGGCGGCGGCGCGAGGGCGAGGCTGCCGGGCCGCGGGCCGCGCTGGACTCCCTGATCGACGGGCACATCGACTTCGCCCTGGACGACCGGGACTTGATCACCCTCCACGACCGCGAACTGCTCCACCTCAAGGAGGACGACCGCCGCCGGGTGCGCCGGCTCCAGCGCGGCTACGTGGAACTCTGGGTCACGGTGGTGCGCGAGGCGTTCCCGCCCCTGGCCGCGCCCGAGGCGGAGCCGCTCGCCCGCGCCGCCGTGCACGCGGTGTTCGGCCTGCTCAACTCCACCCCGCACAGCGCCGCGCCGCAGCCGCCCCAGAGCACCCAGGGGGCCCAGGCCGAGCCGGGCCCCGAGCGGTCCGGGCTGGCCCGCGACAGCATGGCGGCCCTGCTGCGCGCGCTCGCCCAGGGGGCGTTCGTGGCGGCCGCCGCCGAGGTCGGACAGGACCGGCCGACCGCCTGACCTGCCGGTACCGGTACCCCGCGGTCGATGGGGGGTGGAGCTGCCTCCACCCCTCGCCTAGGACGATCGGCTGACCCAGGTCTAGCCGATCGCCTGAGGCGCACCACCGCGCACCGCGGGCAACCTGTAGACGGGAAGGAAGCTCGGCCCCAGGTCGTTCAGCCTCCCATGCGCCCCTCGAACCCGATGGACGCTCGACCGGCCGAATGGTTAGCATCACTAAATATGCCCGAGACTCATGGTTTCCCAGAGCGAACTTGGCTCCGCCGGCTCGGTGGCTACTGCTGGCGCTACCGTCGCAACCTGCTGCTGTCCTTCGGGGCTTCCCTGGTGGGCATGGCGATCACGGCGATCGTCCCGCTCATCACCAAGCTGATCGTCGATGACGTGATCACCACGCACAGCCGTCCGCTCACCCCGTGGGCGGTGCTGCTGCTGGTCGCGGCGGCGGTGGTGTTCCTCTGCACCCAGATCCGGCGCTACTACGGCGGGCAGCTCGCGCTGGACGTCCAGCACGACCTGCGCGCCGACCTGTTCCGCTCGCTGACCGGGCTCGACGGCCACCGGCAGGACCGGCTGGACACCGGCCAGGTGGTCGGCCGGGCCACCTCCGACCTGCAACTGGTCAACGGCCTGCTGTCGATGATGCCGATGATGACGGGCTACGCCCTGATGTTCGGCATGTCGCTGGTGGTCATGCTCTGGCTGTCCCCGCCGCTCACCCTGATCGCCCTGGTGATGGGCCCGGTCCTGTGGTGGATGGCCACGTTCAGCCGCAAGCGCCTGTTCCCCGCGACCTGGGCCGCCCAGCAGCAGGCCGCCGAGGTCGCGGGCGTGGTGGATGCGGCGATCGGCGGCGTCCGGGTGGTCAAGGGCTTCGGCCAGGAGGCCCAGGAGCGCGGCAAGCTGGAGCGCGCCTCGCGCGAGCTGTTCGCGGCCCGGCTCCGGTCGATCAGGCTGAACGCCCGCTACACCCCGGCCATGCAGGCCGTCCCCGCGCTCGGGCAGGTCGCGGTGCTCGCCGTCGGCGGCTGGCTGGCGGTCCGGGGCAGCGTCACGCTCGGCACCTTCGTCGCCTTCTCCACCTACCTGGCGCAGATGACCGGCCCGGTCCGGATGCTCGCCATGGTGATCACCGTCGGCCAGCAGGCCCGCGCCGGAGTGGAGCGCGTCCTGCAGCTGATCGACCAGCGCCCGCTGGTCGCCGACGCCGTCGGCGCCCACCCGCTCGACCCGGCCGCCGCGCCGCCCGGCACCCCCGCGCTGGAGCTCGACCGGGTCGACTTCCACTACCGCGCCGAGGAGCACCCCGAGCCGGGCAGCGTCCCCGACGGTGCCCCGGTGCTGGAGGGACTCAGCCTGCGGCTCGCCCAGGGGGAGACGCTGGCCCTGGTCGGCGCGTCCGGATCCGGCAAGTCCACCGTCGCCCAGCTGGTGCCCCGCTTCTACGACCCCACGTCCGGCACGGTCCGGCTGTTCGGGCAGGACGTCCGGGAGCTCACCCTCGACTCGGTGCGCGCCACCATCGGCATCGTGCCCGAGGAGAGCTTCCTGTTCTCCGAGAGCGTCCGGACGAACATCTCCTACGGGCACCCCGAGGCCACCGAGGAGCAGATCGAGGCCGCCGCCCGGATCGCCCAGGCCGACGCCTTCATCCGGGAGCTCCCCGACGGCTACGACACCAAGGTCGGCGAGCAGGGCCTCACCCTCTCCGGCGGCCAGCGCCAGCGCATCGCGCTCGCCCGCGCCGTCCTCACCGACCCGCGCCTCCTGCTGCTCGACGACGCCACCTCCGCGGTCGACCCGCAGATCGAAGCGGAGATCCACGACGCGCTGCACAGCGTGATGGCCGGCCGCACCACCCTGCTGATCGCCCACCGCCGCTCCACCCTCCAGCTCGCCGACCGGATCGCGGTCCTGGACGCCGGCCGGCTGATCGACCTCGGCACGCACGAGGAGCTCACCGCCCGATGTCCGCGCTACCGGTCGCTGATCACCGACCCGGACGCGCTGGCCGCCCCCGCCCCCACCCGCGGAGCCGAGCCCGAGCGGGCCACCGGGGCCGAAACCGCCGCGCCCGCAGCACGCACCGCCCCTGCCGCACCCGCAGCACCCGCCGCCGTGGCCGAGAAGTCCGGCGCGGACGCCGAACTGCTCGCCAAGGTCGCCGCCCTGCCGCCCGCGACCGACACCCCCGACATCCCGGTCGAACGGGCCGAGGCCGCCGACCCCCGGTTCGGCCTCGCCCGGCTGCTCGCCCCCTTCCGCCGCCCCCTGCTGCTCGCCCTGTTCCTGGTCGCGCTGGACACCGCCGCCGGGCTCACCCTGCCGGTCCTGATCCGGCACGGCATCGACGACGGCGTCAGCAAGGCCGCGTTCGGCGGCGTCGCGGTCGCCTCCCTGCTGGCCCTCGCCGTCGTCCTGCTCGACTGGCTGGTGCAGGCCACCGAGAGCCGGATCTCCGGCCGCACCGGCGAACGCGTCCTCTACACCCTGCGGCTGAAGATCTTCGCGCACCTCAACCGGCTCGGCCTCGACTACTACGAGCGGGAACTGACCGGCCGGATCATGACGCGGATGACCACCGACGTCGACTCCATCTCCTCCTTCCTGCAGACCGGCGTGGTCACCGCCGTGGTCAGCGTCCTCACCTTCTTCGGCATCTTCGCCGCCCTGATCGTGATCGACCCCGGCCTCGCCCTGGTCGTCTTCGCGGTGCTCCCGCCGCTGGTCATCGCCACGCTGGTGTTCCGCAAGAAGTCCGCCCAGCAGTACCAGGTCTCCCGGGACTTGATCAGCACCGTCAACGCGGACCTCCAGGAGAACGTCGCCGGCATGCGGATCGTCCAGGCGTTCCGCCGCCAGGACGCCAACACCGAGCGGTTCGTCGAGCGGGGCCTCGCCTACCGGCAGGCCCGGGCCAAGGCCCAGTTCTACATCTCGCTGTACTTCCCGTTCGTGCAGTTCCTCTCCAGCGTCGCCTCCGCACTGGTGCTGATCGCCGGAGCCTCCCGGGTCGACGACGGTACCCTCACCATCGGCGCCCTGGTCGCCTACCTGCTCTACATCGACCTGTTCTTCGCGCCCGTCAACCAGCTCTCGCAGGTCTTCGACGGCTACCAGCAGGCCGCCGTCGGCCTCGGCCGGATCCGCGACCTGATGCGCACCCCCACCAGCACCCCCCAGGCCGAGCACCCCGTCCCGGTCGGCGCGCTGCGCGGCGACATCGACTTCCGGAACGTCAGCTTCGCCTACAACGGCGGCGGCGAGGGCAACCCCGAGGTGCTCTCCGGCATCGACCTGCACATCCCGCCCGGCCAGACCGTCGCCCTGGTCGGCGAGACCGGCGCGGGCAAGTCCACCCTGGTCAAACTGGTCGCCCGGTTCTACGACGCCACCGGCGGCACCCTGCGGGTGGACGGCACCGACCTCACCAGCTACGACCTGGACGAGTACCGGCACCGGCTCGGCGTCGTCCCGCAGGAGGCCTACCTCTTCGCCGGGACGGTCCGCGACGCCATCGCCTACGGCCGCCCCGACGCGAGCGACGCCGAGGTCGAAGCGGCGGCCAAGGCGGTCGGCGCGCACGACATGATCACCCGGCTGGCTGGCGGCTACCACCATCAGGTCGCCCCCCGCGGCCGCAACCTCTCCGCGGGCCAGCGCCAGCTCATCGCCCTCGCCCGGGCCGAACTGGTCGACCCCGACATCCTGCTCCTCGACGAGGCCACCGCCGCGCTCGACCTCGCCAGCGAAGCAGCCGTCAACCACGCCGCCGACCGGCTCAGCGGCGGACGCACCACCCTGGTCATCGCCCACCGGCTCACCACCGCCGAACGCGCCGACCGGGTCGTCGTCCTCGACCACGGCCGCGTGGTGGAGGACGGCACCCACACCGAACTGCTCGACCGCGGCGGCACCTACGCCAAGCTGTGGAACGCCTTCACCGCGGAGGGGCACCCGGCACCGGCACCGGCCCCCGCCCCGGCCCTCGGCTGAGCCACGGCGCCACGCGGTCGCGGAGCCGAACCGCCGAGGCCGACGGCACCCGCGCCCGCCCTTGAAGCGGCGGGCGCGGAACGGCCGCCGACCTCGCAGGTGCTCGGGGACAGTCGGAGGTGGTCGGAGACAAGGCCGTCCGGCCCCGGAGCCGGCCCGGGCGGGTCGCGACCCGGCCACCGCCCGGGACGGACCGCCCCGCCGGGTCCGCCAGGTCCGCCGGGTCCCTGCCCGGGCTACGCCTCCAGCAGCGCCCGGAACAGCGCCTTGACGTCCACCCCGGAGGGCAGTTCGCTGACCTGGCCGTCCCCGACCTCCACCACCCGCCACCGACCGGCCCCGTCCGCAGGCCCCGCGTCGGCGCGGCGGGCCAGGTCGGTGGTGACGAACCGGCACCCCAGTCGGCGGACCAGCGGGCGGACGGCGGACAGGTCGGGCTCCATCCGGTTCGCCGGACTGTCGGGGTGCGGTCCGACCAGCACCGGTTCGCCGTCCAGCCACCAGACCCGGGCCTCCTCCGCCCGCCCGTCCGCGGTCCGGACGAACCGCTCGAAGCGGCGCACCACCAACCCGCCCGCCAGGAAATCGCCCTGCAACTCGGCGAAGCGCGACGCCACCCGCTCCAGCGCGTCGAGGTCGGCCAGCTCGGGCACGTAGCAGGCTTCGGCCCACTCGTGCTTGCGGGACTTCACGTAGTCCTTGACCACCGCGGGCCCCCGTCCGCCCAGGGCGGCGGCGGCCACGGCCAGCGCGCTCCGGTCCCAGGCCGGGCCGGGCAGCCAGCTGCTGGCCGGGGTCAGCGACTCGAACGTCCCGTACCAGCCGGGCAGTTCATGGGCGGTCGCGTACGCGTCCGGGCCGGTCAGCAGCGGTCGGCCGAGGGCGGCCAGGGCCTCGGCGAGTTCGGCGTACCGGGCGGTGGGGATCATCCAGCCCCGGTACCAGAGCGGTCCCGGACCGGCCGGGACGCGGCGGACGGCGGCCCCGACGTCCCCGGCGAGCAGCGCGTCGTGGTCGAGCAGGAGAGGATTGCCGCCCACCGCCCGGACCGCCCCGGCCTCCCAGGCGAAATGCGGGTCCACCCGGCGGGGGAGGAGCGGGTCTGACGGAAGGATGACGGCGGGCTCTACCATGCGGCTCAGATTAGGTCCACCGATCGGTGGAGAGTCCGGAAATCCCTTGGCCCCTCCCGCATTTCCGCCCGGAAACCCGATCGACACCCCGTTCCGCCCTCTGCCAGGGTGCTCGCATGCGATGGATCACAGGGCGCCGGAAACCCGACGGTCAGCGGGTGCCCCGGCAGGCGGCGCGGACGGTGGTGCTCTCGCCGGACGGCGAGGTGCTGCTGTTCCGGTCCGACAACTCCGAGGTCGGACTGCACTGGAACGCCCCGGGTGGCGGCCTGGAGCCGGGCGAGTCCCCGATCGAAGGCGCCCTCCGGGAGCTGCACGAGGAAACCGGCTGGACCGACCTCCGGCCCGGCGCGCTCATCTGCACCTGGGAGCACGACTTCACCTGGCACGGCACCCCGGTCCGCCAGCACGAGCACATCTTCCTGACCCACGGCCCGCGGCGCGAGCCGGGAGACGTGGCAGCGGTCCACCGGATCGACGGCATCCTCGGCTGGCACTGGTGGACGCCGGCCGAACTCGCCGCGCCGGACGCCGACCCGCTCTGGCCGCCGAACCTGTCCAGCCTGCTCACCGCAGTCCGCGCCGCGGCACCCGACCCGATCGAACCCGTCCACCTCGGCTACGTGCCGAACCCCGCCCCGGAGGGGGGACGACTGACAGCCGCCCGACCCCCGGACGGCCGCGCGGCCCGAGCCGCGACCGAACCGGTTCAGCGGATCGGGCGCCGACCCCTCCGGCGCCCACGAGCCGCCGGGAGCTCGGCCTGCCAGTCACGCAATCCGAGCTCCCGGTCGTGCACCGCCTCCGGATTGATCACCACCGACAGCAGGGCGGAACGGAGCTCCTCCGGGCCCAGCCCGGTCGAACGCTGCAACTGCTCGGTGGGCACCGACACCGCGATGGCCGGCCGCCACTCCGGCAGCACCACCTGACAGGTGCCGGACCCGAACCGCAGCAACCGCGCCGCCACCCGGCGGTCCGGCCCCCGCCCGCCCGGCCCGGCCCCCTCGACCGGCCCCGGCGACCCGCCGATCAGCACTCCCATCGGCACCCCGACCGGTTCCACCGGCGCACCCGCGGCCCCGACGGCGACGTCCTCCGCCGGATCGGGAAACCCGTCCGGCGCCGTCGGCACCGCCCGCACCTGGCTCAGCCGCCGCGAAGGCGCGGGCCGCCGCTGCGGACGCGCCCGACCCACCGGCCCACCGACGCCCCAGGCCCCCGGCGACCACCCGACCACCCCGGGAACACCCGCACCCAGCACCCGCCCCCCGTCACCCGTCCCCCCGAGCATGTCCCCGCCCCGGTCCGACACGACGCGCTCCCGCTCGGCCCGGTCTGCCGCGCCCGCCGCCCCGCGACCGTCCGGCACTGGGTCGCCCGGCACCGAACCGCCCGTCGCCGCAGGCCGGTTGGCGTCCGCGTACGGCCGGTCCGACGCGTTCTGTTCGCGCGAGGTCATGGCTGCTGCCCCTCCGGATTCTGAGCTCGCCCGATCCTGCACCACCGGCGCGCATCGGGCCAAGGGACGTACGCACACACTCGATGGTTCCGCGCCGAGGGGCCAAACCCGTTGCGGGCCCGGGGCGCAGCGTTATGGTGGGAGGCATGTCTCTCACGTCATGCCTGCGCTGGTGGCCGTCCTAGGACGGCCGTCCCCCACGCATGACTCCAGGGCCGTCCGCAAGGGCGGCCCCGGCGCGAGCACCTCGGACGGACCAGGGCCCACCCCGGCGGGCGGCCACCGACCGCAACCGAGGAGCACCTCCCGCCATGACCGTCGCCACCACCGGCAGCACCGACCTCCGCCCCGCCACCGCCGCCACCGCGAACCCGCTGGTCGCGCCCACCGCCGCGGGGCACCACCGCATCCTGACCGGCGACCGCCCCACCGGGCCGCTGCACCTCGGCCACTACTTCGGGACGCTCCGCAACCGGGTCGAACTCCAGGCACAGGGGCTCGAGTTGATGATCGTCATTCCCGACTACCAGGTGATCACCGACCGGGACCGCGCCGACCGCCCCGCCGAACACGCGGAGAACCTGGTCCTCGACTACCTGGCCGCCGGCGTCGACCCGGAGCGCGCCACGATCTTCACCCACAGCTCCGTTCCCGCGCTCAACCAGCTGATGCTGCCCTTCCTCAGCCTGGTCAGCGTCGCCGAACTCTCCCGCAACCCCACCGTCAAGGACGAGATCGCCCACTCCCGGCAGTCCGCCGTCAGCGGGCTGATGTTCACCTACCCCGTCCACCAGGCCGCCGACATCCTGTTCTGCAAGGCCGACCTCGTCCCCGTCGGCCAGGACCAACTGCCGCACCTGGAAGTCACCCGCACCATCGCCCGCCGCTTCAACGACCGCTACGCGCCCCTCTTCCCCCAACCGCAGGCCCTGCTCTCCCGTGCGCCCCTGCTGCTCGGTACCGACGCCGGCAAGATGAGCAAGAGCCGGGGCAACGCCATCGCCCTCGGCGCCGACGAGGACGAGACCGCCCGGCTGCTCCGCGGCGCCGTCACCGACCCCGACCGCCACATCGCCTACGACCCGGAGAACCGCCCCGGCGTCTCCAACCTCCTGCTGCTCACCGCCCTCTGCCAGGACCGGGACCCGCACGCCGTCGCCGAGGAGATCGGCAGCGGCGGAGCCGCCCTGCTCAAGCGCACCGCCACCGAGGCGGTCAACGAGTACTTCCGCCCCCTGCGGGCCCGCCGCGCCGAACTCGCCGCCGACCGCACCGTCCTGCGCGAGGTCCTGCACGCCGGAAACGCCCGCGCCAACGCGGTCGCCGACCGCACCCTCGACGAGGTGCGCACCGCGATGGGCACCTGCTGACCCCCGACCGCCCGAACCCCCGTCCCGGCAGGGCGGCAGCGGCAGCGGCACCGCCGGGATGGGCCGACACCGGACGGGGGATACCGTCAGCAGGCGGAACAACGGCCGGCCGCCTCCCGACCCCCTCGCCGCCCCGCCCCGCCCCGCCACGTCCCCGTTCGCGCTCCCCGAAGGAGTACCGGATGTCCCTGCGCCCGCTCCGCCCCGGCGACCGGGTCGCCCTCGCCGCCCCCAGCGGCGCGATCGACCCCGCCCGACTCGACCTCGGCACCGACATCGTCCGCTCCTGGGGCCTGGACCCGGTCGTCCTCCCGCACCTGCACGACACCCACCCCACGCTGCCGCACCTGGCCGGAACCGACGCCCACCGCGCCGCCGACCTGCAGTCCGCCTGGCTCGACCCCGACATCGCCGCCGTCCTCTGCGTCCGCGGCGGCTTCGGGGCGCACCGGATGGTCGACCTCCTCGACTGGGACGCGATGCGGGCGGTACCGCCGAAACCCCTGGTCGGCTTCAGCGACATCACCGTCCTGCACGAAGCCGTCGCCCAGCGCCTCGGCATCCCCACCCTCTACGGCCCGATGCCCGGCACCACCGTGTTCAGCACCGACCCCGCCACCGCCGAACACCTGCGCCGCACCCTCTTCGAACCCGCCACCACCACCGTCCTCACCGGCCCCGACGCCACCGCCCTCGTCCCCGGACGCGCGCACGGCGTCCTGACGGGCGGCTGCGCCTCCCTGCTCTCCGCCGACCGCGGCACCCCCGGCGCCCGCCCGTCCTTCGCCGGCGGCCTGCTCATCCTGGAGGACATCAACGAGCAGCCCTACCAGCTCGACCGCATCCTCACCCAACTCCGCCGCAGCGGAGCCCTGGAGGGTCTGGCCGGCGTGGTCCTCGGCTCCTGGGAGGGCTGCGGCCCGCTCGACGGCGTGCGCGCCGTGATGCTCGACCACTTCGGCGACCTCGGCATCCCCGTCCTGTGGGAACTCGGCTTCGGCCACTGCCCGTCCTCGATCACCGTCCCGCTCGGCGTCCCCGCCACCCTGGACGCCGACGCCGCCACCCTCACCCTCGACGCACCCGTCCTCGGCACCCCTACCGGCGCGTAGGGTGCGATCCATGCACGTCGAAGGCACCCCCAGCACCGCCCCCGACCCCGCCGCCACCGGGGAGCCCGCCACCGCGGAGCAGGCAGTGGCCCGCGCCCTCGGCCTGCTGCGCGGCCCCGGCAGCGGCACCGGACGGACCCTCCTCGGCCTGGCCGGACCGCCCGCCGCCGGCAAGTCCGCCCTCGCCCGCCTCCTGATCGACGAGGTCAACCACCGCGAGGGCCCCGACACCGCCGCCTACCTCCCCCTGGACGGCTTCCACCTCTCCAACGCCCAGCTCGACCGCCTCGACCTGCGCCCCCGCAAGGGCGCCCCCGAGACCTTCGACGCCCGCGGCTACCTCGCCCTCCTCCAGCGCGTCGCCACCGACCGCTTCCACGAGGTCTACGCCCCCGACTTCGACCGCACCCTCGACGAACCGGTCGCCGCCCGCCACCTCATCCACCCCCACACCCGACTCGTCGTCACCGAGGGCAACTACCTCGCGGCCCCCACCACCCCGTGGACGGACGCCCGAGCCCTGCTGCGCGAACTCTGGTACGTCGACGCGGACGAGAAGACCCGCGACGCCCGTCTGCTCGCCCGCCACACCGCCGGCGGCCAGGACCGGACGGCCGCCCGCCGCCGCGTCGACAGCAACGACGGACCCAACGCCGCGTACGTGGCGACCACCCAGGCGGCCTGCGACTGGGTGGTCCGTCCGGGCGAGTTTGCATCTGTCCATCAGTCGGCGTAGTGTCGACTAGTCGCTCGGCAGGGAGCACCGGACACGTGTCTGCGTGGACGGTCCCGGGGCGGCCAATCCCTTGAGAAACCGGTTCGGCTGATCCGTGACGGGTCGCGTGTCTTTCGCGTCCCCGTTCGTATTCGTCGTGCGCTTTTTCGGAGATTGCGGCCGATTCGCTTTTCGGAGCGGGGATCGGCTAGAGTTTGAAACGTCGGAAGGGCCGTCAGGCCGCGGAAGACGAAAGCGAGTCGGGAAAGAGCACGAGCTCGGATCTGATAAGCTGGAAACACGAAAGAACGAAGCGCCCGGAGATGCGGTCGGAAGGCCGGTCGAAGGAAGTGTCCGTTCCTTGAGAACTCAACAGCGTGCCAAAAGTCAACGCCAGATATGTTGACATCCCCGGCCTCGACTCTGTTCGGGGTTGGAGATTCCTTT
>NZ_JBIVXY010000016.1:0-113023 GCF_044769485.1 Kitasatospora sp. NPDC090308
TTCAACAGGGTCGACTTCCCGGCCCCGTTCTCCCCCATCAACGCGGTCACCCGACCGGCCGGGAAATCCAGGGTGACACCGGCAAGAGCCTGCACCGCACCGAACCGCTTGGAGACGTTCAACACCCCGGTGTGCTCGGAGGGTGGGAGGGGAGTCTTGGCGTGGGCCGTACTCATGAGGGTGGCCTTCGAGTCGTCCGGCCGGAGCCGGGGCGGGACGGGGCCGGACCGGGGAGACGGTCCGGCCCTTCGGGAATCAGCTGCAGGTGACGCCGGCGGACTTCCAGGTGGTCGCGTCGACCATGGTGGTCGGGGCGAAGGCCTCCTTCGGGAAGTCCTTGCCGTTCTTGAGCTTGTCGTACATGGTCTGGACGGCCAGCGCGCCGACGTCCTTGCCGTTGATGAACAGCGCCGCCTTCATGCCCGACGGCTTGCTGCCGCTCCAGTCCTTGCAGGCGAGGTAGGCGCCCAGGCCCACACCGATCACGTCGTCGGCACCGATGCCGGCGTTCTCCAGCGCGGTCACGCCGCCCTGCACGTTCTCGTCGTTGCAGCCCCACACCACCCAGTGCTTCACGCCGGCGTTGGCCGTCACCGTCGCGGCGATCTTGTCCTGGGCGCCGGTCGGGGTGTTGTCGGTCGCCACGTCGATGTTCTGCACCTGCGCGCCGGCCCCGGCGGCGAAGGCGGTCTTGGCGGCCTTGACCCGGTCGCCGCAGACGGTGACGTCCTGCTTCCAGGCGGAGACGATCCGGGTGTCGGCCGGGTTCCAGCCCGCCTTCTTGAACTCCTCCGCGGCCCGCTTGCCGACCTCGGTACCCATCTGCTCCCCGGAGAAGCCGATCCGGGCGACGAGGTCGTCCTTGGCGCAGGAGGACGGGTCCGGGCCGGTCGCGCAGATCTGGTCGTCCGAGGTCAGCAGCGCCACCTTCGCGTCCTTCGCGGTCTGCACCACCTGCGGGCCCACCGCCGGGTCCGGCACCACGATGATCACGCCGTTGCTCTTCTGCGCGACAGCCGACTGCACCTCACTGACCGTCTTGTTCGCGTCGTTGCCCAGGTTCACGACCTTCAGGTCGATCCCCAACTCCGCGGCCTTCGCCTTCGCACCGTCCGCCTCACCGATGAAGTACTCCTGATCACCCTGCTTCTGCAGGTACGTCAACGAGATCTTCCCGTCGACCTTGGCGACCGAGGTGTCACCGCCCTTCACCGACTCCTTGCCGGTCGAACAGGCGGCCAGGGCGAGGACGGCGGTCAGGGCCGTGGCGGCGGCCACCACGGTCCGACGGTTGTACGCAGCACGCATGAATGGTTCTCCTTGCATGTCGACCGCCTGGAGGCGGTCGGCCAGGTGGGGCGGCAGGAAGTCCTGGATCCGGGGCAGCGACTGGGGGCCGGTCGCGGTGCGGACCACGAGACCGTCGACGTGAAGTCACCAGAATCAAACAGCAAGTAACGCGATCCGTCGCAATGGAACAACCATCGTGAACGGCGCGTCAATGGGATCGCGCCGGCTGACACGATCGATATTGGGCTGTTACATGGGGGGAGAGGGGCGGGCACGCGCGAGGGGCCGGACCGGTACGGGGGCGGACCGGGCCCGGGACGCCGGACGATCAGGTGCGGGCGGGTCAGCCCCGGGAGACCGGTGCGACGACGAGTTCGCCGACCGCCTCGGCGAGGACCGCGCGCGCCGGCGCGGGCAGGCCGTCGTCGGTGACGAAGCAGTCGACCTCGTCCAGCCGCGCGAATCCGCTCAGCCCGACCGTGCCCCACTTGGTGTGGTCGGCCACGACCGCCACCCGGCGGGCGGAGGCGACCAGCGCGCGGTTGGTCTGCGCCTCGGCGAGGTTGGGCGAGGTCAGGCCGACCCGCTCGGACACGCCGTGGGCGCCCAGGATCGCCAGGTCCACGTGGAGCGAGGCGAGCACCTGGTCGGCGATCGCGCCGACCAGGGCCGCGGACCGGGTGGGCGTCCCGCCGGTCAGCAGCAGCACCGGGGAGGCGGCGCGCCGCGCGGCGGCGTCGGCCAGCAGCCCGGCGACGGCCAACGAGTTGGTGACGACGGTCAGTCGGGGCACCGCCAGCAGCCGCTCGGCGACCGCGTGGGTCGTCGTCCCGCCGGACAGGGCGATCACGCTGCCGGGCTGCACCAGCGCCGCCGCCGCGTCCGCGATGGCGGCCTTGGCCCCCGACTCCAGGGCGGACTTCGCCTCGAAGCCCGGCTCGTCGGTCCGCGCCCCGGTCAGCGCCACCGCGCCGCCGTGCACCTTCTCCAGGACTCCCTCGCGGGCCAGCGCGTCCAGGTCCCGACGGACGGTCATGCCCGACACGCCCATCCGGGCGGCCAGTTCGACCACCCGGACGGCGCCGTGGCGCGACACCGACTCCATGATCAGCGCCCGGCGCTGAGGAGCCAGCAGTCCCTGGTCCGCCACGATCGTGCCTCTTCCGCACCCGCGGATGCGGTCGCACCCGTCCGGGGCAGCAGGGTACCCGGCGGCGGCCGGGGAAGGTACGTCCGGGGCCGGTGCCGGACCGCCGGTTCGACGGCCCGGCACCGGCCCCGGTCGGCCTCCGGCCCGGTCGCGGGCGCGGGTCAGGGCGCGGGTCAGGACGCGGGTCAGGGCGAGACCAGGCTCCACTTCTGGTTGGCACCGCTGCCGGCGGGCCACTGGAGGACCTTGCCGCCGTTGACGAGCGAGCCGTTGTCGACGTCCACGGCCTGGCCGTCGGAGACGCTCCTGAGCTGGACCAGGTTGGGTCCGGCGTCGACCAGCTTCCAGCGGGAGTTGGCGTTGCCGTCGTAGGGCCACTGGACGAGCTGGGTGCCGGCCGTGGTGGTCGAGCCGGGGACGTTCAGCGCCTTGCCGCTGTGGACGTTGGTGACGCCGTAGGAGTCGCCGCCCTGCGCGGTGAACGTCCACCGCTGGTCGGCGGCCTGGTTGTCCTGCCACTGGACGAGGCCGGCGCTGTCGGCGGTGGAGGCGCCGCTGACGTCCAGCCGGCCGCCGCTGTTGGCGTTGACCAGCTTGTACTCGACGCCCGCGACGGGGACCGGGACGAGCGTCCACTGCTGGGCGGTGCTGCCGGCGGCGGCGGTCTGCTGGACGACCGATCCGCCGGAGACGGCGATGTTCTGGCCGTCGTAGCGGGAGGTGACGGTGTAGGCGCCGGTGCCGGTCGGGGTCAGCTTCCACTGCGAGTTGTCGTGGTGGTCGTCGTGGTACTGGATCAGCTGGGTGCCGGGGACGGTGGTCGGGCCCGGGACGTTGACGAGCCGGCCGCTCCTGACGTTGTCGATCCTGAAGTAGCCGTCGCCGGTGGGGGCCAGCTGCCACTGCTGGTCGGTCGCGCCGTTGGCGGCCGCCTGCACCAGGCCGGCGCCGTCGGCGGTCGAGCCGCCGGAGACGTCCAGGTACTGGCCGGTGGCGGCGTTGACCAGCTGGTACCGCACCGAGGTGTACGTGGCGGCGGCGGCCGGGGTGACCTTGAGCAGGCGGCTGGCGTGCGGGTTCAGGCCGGCGCCGAACGAGCCGGTGAAGGAGCCGAGTTCGGTGTGCGTCCACAGGTCGCGCACGGTCGCCGGGCCGGAGAAGCCGAGGTCGGCGAAGCGGGCGGTGACGTCGGCCGCGGACGGGCCGAGGTTGAACAGGGCGACCGTGTAGCTGCCGTCCGGGTTCGGGGTGACCCAGGTCTGCTGCTGGGTGAGCTGGTCGACCGGGCGGGCGGTGCGGCCGGCCTGGTCGACGGCGATCACCTCGTCGTTCTTCAGCATCGCCAGGTCGGTCGGGTCCATGGCGGTCAGGTCGGTGCCGAGCAGGAGGGAGGAGTTGGTGACCGCCCACAGGGTCATGTGGGTCTGCATCTCGTCCCGGGTGAGACCGGCGCCGGTGGGGCCGTTGCCGATCTCCAGCGAGTCCAGGTCGTTCCAGCCGCCGGGGCCGTTGAACCCGGTCCACTTCGGGGAGCCGGCGAAGCGCTTGGCGACGTTGTCCCACTTGGTCAGCGGGTAGGGGCTGCCGTTGGTGCCGCAGTAGCACTCCAGGTCGCCGTCGGTGCGCCAGCTGTTGGCGTACTGCCGCCAAGTGGCGGCGGACTTGACGTCCAGGGCCAGCGAGAGGCCGAGGTGGACGGTCCGGCCGGTCCGGTTCAGGGCCTGCGACCAGTGCTGGACGTCGGGGACGTTCCAGGTGCCGACGCCGTCCAGCTTGACGTAGTCCACGCCCCAGGAGGCCAGCAGGCCGGCCCAGGAGTCGAGGTACGCCTGCGCGGCGGCCGGGTTCTTGGCGTAGTCGATGTAGTACATGCCGTTGCGGCCGGGGCCGAAGTTGTTCTCGAACTTCGTGGTGTCGGAGACGATGTCCCGGGCGTGGAACGCGGTGCCCTCGATCGGGGTGTTCCGGTCGTACGCCGCCACCGGGACGCCCGCGGTGAGGTACATGCCGAACTTCTCGCCCAGGCCGTGCACGTAGTCGCCGACGGGCTTCATGCCGTTCGGGAACTTCGCGGGGTCGGTCTTCCACCGGCCGTAGTCGTCCACGTCGGTGGTGGTCTTGAGGTAGTAGTAGTCGTCGACGTTGACGTACGTGAAGCCGTGGGAGACCAGGCCGTTGTCGTGCAGGGCCTTGGCCTGGGCCATGATCTTGGCCTCGGTGGGGTTGGAGCGGACGCTGCTCCAACTGCTCCATCCCATCGGCGGCGTCAGCGCGGCGCCGTTGTCCTGGGCGGCGGCCGGGGCGGCGCCGCCGACCACCGCGAGGGGGACGAGGGCCAGGGCGACGGAGAGGCCGACCGGGACCGCGAGCGCCGGCCGGCGCCGGACCCTCCGCCCGGACGGGGAGGTGGGGAGTGTGGACATGAGCGCTCCTCGGAGGTGCGGGGTGGCCGCCGGAGGGTCCGCGTACGGGGTACCGGTGACCGGCGCGGGGGCGGGGCGGGGCGGGGGCGGAAGGGACGAGTGGCTGCCGACCAGCCGATCGACCGGCCAGGCGACCGGGCGACCAGGCAACTGACCGGCCGAAAGCAACACAACGGATCAGAAAAGCTCGCAACCAACCACTCATGCACATTCGTAACGCCCTGTTCACGTACGCGTCAAGACCCGCGACCGGGCGGGCTCGCCGCACAACCCTCCTGTGACCAGCGGGAATTCGGCTCCGCCCGGGGGTCGCGGAACTTCACAGTCGAACACTTGAAGGCGCGACAGGCACACCGCCCCGGGCGGCCTTCAAGGCTTGTTGCCGGGCACCCGAGATCGAACCCCTGCTGCTCACAGTCGACTTGACGGATGTCTGGACAGGCCGCAGGCCCGTGGTCAAGAATTCACCCGGCCTGTCGAGAATTGTTTGATTTTGGGAGATCGCTCAGCGCCGCTCCCCCAACAGACCCGCTCTCCGTTCAGCGATGGAGGAATCCCGTGCCCGTTCCGCTCGCCGCACGCACCCCGCGGAAGCCCCGCCTCTCCGGTCTCCTCGCCGCCGCCCTCCTGTCCGTCCCGGCCTGGCTCCTGCCGGCGGGGGAGGCCCAGGCCGCACCCGTCCGGTTCACCCCCGGCCAGGCGTGGGCGGACACCGCCGGCGCGCCCCTGCAACTGCACGGCCTGGGCATCGTCAAGTCCGGTTCCACCTGGTACGGCTTCGGTGAGGACAAGACCGGGGAGTCCTCCGCCGACACCTCCTTCCAGGGCATCGCCTGCTACAGCTCCACCGACCTCGCCCACTGGACCCCGCAGGGCCCGGCGCTCAGCCGGCAGAGCAGCGGGGACCTCGGCCCCAACCGCATCGTGGAGCGCCCGAAGGTCCTCTACAACGCCGCCACCAAGACGTACGTGATGTACCTGCACGTCGACGACCGCGGCTACGGCGAGCGCAAGGTCGGCGTCGCGACCAGCAGCACCCCGTGCGGGCCCTACACCTACCGCGGCAGCTTCCGCCCGCTGGGCCAGATGAGCCTGGACATCGGCCTGTTCCAGGACACCGACGGCACCGGCTACCTGCTCACCGAGGACCGGGCGAACGGCCTGCGGATCGACCGGCTCTCCGCCGACTACCTCAGCGTCGACAGCACCGTGCACCTCTTCCCGGGCCAGAACGGCCAGGGCGAGGACTTCGAGTCCCCGGCGCTGGTCAAGGCGGGGGGCCGGTACTACCTCCTCGGATCGCACCTGACCGGCTGGGGCACCAACGACAACGTCTACTCCAGCGCGCCGTCGCCGACCGGCCCCTGGGAGCCGTTCCGCACCTTCGCGCCGGTCGGCACCCGCACCTACGACAGCCAGACGGCCAACATCGTCCCGGTCCAGGGCAGCGCGGGCACCACGTACGTCTACGCCGCCGACCGCTGGAACCTCTCCGACCTGGGCGCGTCCCCGCTGATCTGGCTGCCGATGACCATCAGCGGGACCACGGTCGCCGTCGGCTGGCAGAACTCCTGGAGCCTGGACCCGGCGACCGGCACCTGGACGGGCTCCTCCGGCCCGCAGACCGGGACGTCCACCCTGAGCAGCGCCAACAGCGGGCTGCTCATGGACGTCAGCGACAACTCCACCGCCGACGGCGGCAAGGTCATCCAGTGGCCGGCCGACAACGGCGCCAACCAGAAGTGGACCCTGACGCGGGTCGGCGGGAACACCTACACGCTCACCAACGTGCACAGCGGCAAGTGCCTGGAGGTGCCCGTCGGGTCGCTCGCCGCGGAGAGCACCCCGCTCGACCAGTCGACCTGCACCGGTGGGGCCCACCAGCAGTGGGCGCTCGTCGCCGCGGGCGCGTACTCCTCGCCCGGGAACACCTCGTACCAGCTGGTCAACCTGGGCAGCGGCCTGGTCGCCGACGTCTCGGGCGCGGCCACCGGCCAGGGGGCGCGGGTCATCCAGTACCGCGCCAACTCCGGTGCCAACCAGGTCTGGAACCTGCTCCCGGCCTCCTGACCGTGCACCTCCCCTGACCGTCCACCCCGGAAGGGAACCCCCATGCACGACGCCTCGCGCACGACCTCACCCACGAGCGGCGGACGCGCCAAACGGCTCGCCGCCCTGTCCGCCCTGCTGCTCTCCGTCGCGACCCTGAACGCCGTCGCGCCGCAGCCGGCGGACGCCGCCACCGGTACGACGATCACCGTGGACGGCAACGGCGGCGGCCGGGTCTTCGACGGCATCGGCGCGATCAGCGGCGGCGGCGGCAACTCCCGCCTGTTGGCCGACTACCCCGAACCGCAGCGCGGCCAGGTCCTCGACTACCTGTTCAAGCCCGGCTACGGCGCCGACCTGCAGATCCTCAAGGTCGAGATCGGCGGCGACACCAACTCCACCGACGGCGCCGAGGCCAGCCACATGCACACGGCCGGCACCGTCGACTGCGGCCAGGGCTACGAGTGGTGGCTGATGGAGCAGGCCAAGGCCCGCAACCCCGACGTCGAGCTGGCCGGCCTGTCCTGGGGCGCGCCCGGCTGGGTCAACCCGAACGGCAACTACTTCTACACCGACAACGCGATCACCTACCTGACGAGCTGGCTGGACTGCGCGAAGCAGCACCACCTGACGATCGACTACCTCGGCGGGTGGAACGAGCGCTACTCCGGCGGCGACAGCACCGCGATGTCCTGGTACCAGAAGCTCAGGACGACGCTGAACGACAAGGGCTACGCCTCGGTCAAGATCGTCGGCGGCGACAACAACTGGTCCACCGCCTCCGACATGGCGGCCAACCCGGGCTTCAAGTCGGCGGTCGACGTCGTCGGCGTGCACTACCCGTGCGGCTACGGCGGCGCCTTCACCTCCTGTCCCTCGAACGCGACCGCGCAGTCGCTCGGCAAGCCGCTCTGGGCCTCCGAGAACGGGTCGGAGCACTACGACGGCAGCGCCCCGGCCGTCGCGCGGGCGATCAACCGCGACTACATCGACGGCCGGATGACCTCGTACATCAACTGGCCGCTCGTCGGCTCGGCGTACCCGAACCTGAACTTCTCCTTCACCGGCATGGCGGTGGCCGACCAGCCCTGGTCCGGCCGGTACGACATCGGCAGGACGACCTGGGTCACCGCCCAGACCACCCAGTTCACCAAGCCCGGCTGGCACTACCTCGACGCCGCCAGCGGCTACCTCGGCGGCAACCGCGCCAACGGCAGCTACACCACGCTGAAGTCGACGAACGACTCCGACTACACCACGGTCGTCGAGACGGTGGACGCCGGCGCACCGCAGAGCGTGGACGTCACCACCACCGGCGGGCTCTCCGGCGGCACCGTCCACGTGTGGGCCACCGACCTCGACTCGACCGATCCCGCCGACTGGTTCGTGCGGCAGGCCGACATCGTCCCGTCCGGCGGGCACTACAGCGCGACCCTCCAGCCCGGCCGGGTCTACACCTTCACCACCACCCTGCCGGCCGGCGCCAAGGGCACCGCGGCCTCCCCGCCCCGCGGGCAGCTGGCCCTGCCCTACGGCGACACCTTCGAGACCGCCGCCACGACCACCTCGCCGAAGTACTTCACCGACATGAACGGCGCCTTCCAGCGCAGCGCGTGCGGCGGCGGGCGGACCGGGTCGTGCCTGCGCCAGGTGGCGCCCGCGACACCGGTCCGCTGGACCGACGAGCCCTACAACGCGCCCTACACCTTCCTGGGCGACGCCGCGTGGAGCAACTACACCGTCGCCACCGACGTCCTGCTGGAGCAGCCGGGCACCGTCGAGGTCCTCGGCCGGGTCATGCGGCAGGGCAAGAACAACAACGGCCTGGACGGCTACCACCTGCGGGTCGGCGACACCGGGGCCTGGTCGATCGTCAAGACCGACCTGGGCTGGCGCACCACCACCCTGGCCTCCGGCACCACGACGGCGCTCGGCACCGGCCGGTGGCACACCATCGCCCTGACCGCGCAGGGTTCCACCCTCACCGCGCGCATCGACGGCACCGCCGTCGGCAGCGCGAACGACTCCACCTACCCCAGCGGCCAGGCCGGGCTCGGCGTGGGCGGCTACCAGACCGACCAGTTCGACGACTTCGCCGTCACGCCCGGCACCGACGCCACCCCCCGCTCCGGCCGGACCGCCTCCGCCCTGCCCGGCAAGTGCGTCGCCGCCGGCGCGGTGAGCGCCACGAACGCCGACGACAACGGCAACCCCGCCCAGCTCCGCGACTGCGCCGACCGGGCCGACCAGCAGTGGGTCTGGGCCAACGGCGCGCTGAGCCACCACGGCCTGTGCCTGGACGTGGTCGGGGCCTCCACCGCCAACCTCACCAAGGTCGACCTGTGGGAGTGCAACGGCGGCGCGAACCAGAAGTGGCAGCCGCAGCCCGACGGCACGCTGAGGAGCGCGCTCCCGGCGGCCGGGTCCGGGATCTGCCTGGACGACCCGGGCTACGACACCACCGACGGCACCCAGTTGATCGTCTACACCTGCAACGGGGGTGCCAACCAGCGCTGGCAGCTGCCGTAGCGGTCGCCCCGCCTGCCCGCCCGGCCTGCCCGGCCCGCCCGGCCCGGCCGCGCCTCCGGAAGGAGGCCGGTCCGGGCCGGTCGGCGTTCAGCCGCTCGTCGCGGTGATCCGCAGCTCCCAGCGCAGCGTCCCGCCGGGCGGCACCGTCGCGGCCTCGCCCGGTCCGGCCTCGGCCAGGTCGAAGACCGAGCCGAGCATGGGCTCGACGCCGATGCTGCGGTAGGGGGCCGGGGCCGGGAAGCCGCGCAGGTTGCGCCACAGCGCCACCGAGACGGGCACCCCGGCGTCGGCCCGCAGCGACATGGTGAGCGTGTCGGGGCCGTCCAGGACGGTCACGCTCGGGCAGCCGGTGAGGACCGCGCCGACGGCGGTGCCGTCGTCGGGGCCGAGCCGGTCCAGGCGCAGGCCGTGCGGCGCGGGCCAGGGGCCGGTGACGTGCCGGGCGCCGGCGGGCCAGGGCCGTTCCAGCAGCCGGGCCGCCTCGGGGAAGAGCCGGGTCGCGGTGGACCCGGGCGCGCGGAGGCGGGCGTCGGGGCCGAGGTCGAGCAGCGCGTGGGCGGCCCACAGGAAGCGGTAGCCCGGTTCGGCGCGCAGCTCGTACGCGGCGCGCAGCCCGGCCGGTCCGCCCTCGACGCGGCGGCGCAGCACGAAGTCGGGGCACTCCACCAGGTCGGTGTCGCCGTCGCGCCGCCAGGGGCGGGACCAGGCGTCGCCGTGGTCGGGGGTGCCGCGCACGGTCGGAACGCACTCCTCCAGCCCTCCGGCGTCGACGAAGGCGTCGCCGGGGCGGGCGGTGGCGCGGGCCGGGTCGGGCCGGTGCCAGAGCCATTCGCGCCCGCCGGCCCGCAGGGAGGTCCACCGGCCGCCGCACGGCAGGTCGGTGCGGGCCGTGACCGGCCGGTCGGTCACCATTCCGCGAACGACCCGTCCTGGTGGTGCCAGACGGGGTTGCGCCAGCGGTGCCCGGTCTCGGCGGCGCGGCGGACGGCGTCCTCGTCGATGTCGATGCCGAGGCCCGGGCCGGTGGGCCGGGCGGCGTGGCCGTCGGTGAAGCGGAACGGCTCGGGGTCCAGCAGGTAGTCCAGGAGGTCGCCGCCCTGGTGGTAGTGGATGCCGAGGCTCTGTTCCTGGATGAGGAAGTTCGGTGTGGCGAAGGCGAGTTGGAGGCAGGCGGCGAGGGCGATCGGGCCGAGCGGGCAGTGCGGGGCCATCGTGACGCCGTGGGTCTCGGCCAGGGCCGCGATGCGCCGGACCTCGGAGATGCCGCCGGCGTGCGACGGGTCGGGCTGGGCGACGGCGATGCCGGCGGCGAGCACGTCGCGGAAGTCCGAGCGGGAGTAGAGCCGTTCGCCGACGGCCAGCGGGACGGAGGTCGAGTCGACGAGGCTGCGCAGGTCGCGGGAGTGCTCGGGGAGGACGGGCTCCTCGACGAACAGCGGGTGCAGGGGCTCCAGCAGGGGCAGCAGGCGCCGGGACATGGCGGTGGACATCCGGCCGTGGAAGTCGACGGCCACGTCGTGCTCGTCGCCGATCGCCTCGCGGACGGCGGCGACCCGGTCGACGACGGCCCGGGTCCGGGCCGGGGTGTCGATGGGGCGCAGCTGCGCCGAGCCGTTCATCTTGACGGCGGTGAAGCCCGCCTCGACCTGGGCCCGGGCGAGTTCGGCGACGTCGGCCGGACTGTCGCCGCCGATCCAGGCGTACACCCGGACCCGGTCGCGGACGTGGCCGCCGAGCAGGTGGTGGACGGGGACGCCGTGGGCCTTGCCGGCGATGTCCCACAGGGCCTGGTCGATGCCGGCGACCGCGCTGGAGAGCACCGGGCCGCCCCGGTAGAAGCCGCCCTTGGTGAGGATCTGCCAGTGGTGCTCGATGCGCAGCGGGTCCTCGCCGACCAGGTGGTCGGCGAGTTCGCGGACGGCCGCCTGCACGGTCTCGGCGCGGCCCTCGACGACGGGCTCGCCCCAGCCGGTGATCCCCTCGTCGGTGGCGACGCGCAGGAACAGCCAGCGCGGGGCGACCAGGAAGGTCTCCAGTGATGTGATCTTCATTCGGTCTCCTGCCGAGCGGCTCGGTCCGTCAGGTGGCGGAGGTCGGCGGCGGCCCGGGCGAGCAGGGCGTGGACGGCGCGCTCGGCCGCCTCCGGCTCGCGGGCGCGCACCGCGTCGAGGACGGCCCGGTGGGCGGGGACCGCGTCGGAGCCGTGCTCGGAGCCGTGCACGAGGTGGTCGCGCACCCGCAGGCCGGCCTCGATCACGACCTCCATCCGGGTGAGGAGTTCGTTGTGGGCGGCGGCCAGCAGCGCGCGGTGGAAGGCGAGGTCGGCCTCGACCGCGGCATGGGCGTCGTCGCCCGCGGCGGCCATCCGCCGGAGTGCGTCCTCCAGGGCGGCGAGGTCGGCCTGGTCGCGGCGCTCGGCGGCCAGCCGGGCCCCGGCCGGCTCGACGATGGCGCGGACTTCGCCGAGGTTGCCGAGGAAGGTCGCGTCGGGGCTGCCCAGGCCCTGCCAGCGCAGCAGGTCGCCGTCCAGCAGGTTCCAGTCGGAGCGCGGCCGGATGAAGGTGCCGCGCTTCTGGCGGGAGGCGATCAGCCCCTTGGACGCCAGGACGCGCAGCGCCTCGCGCACGACGGTCTTGCTGACCCCGAGTTCCTGCTCGATCCGGTCGGGGGAGATCGAGTCGCCCGGGGCGTGGACGCCGCGGAGGATCCGCTCGCCGATGATCTCGACGGCCTGTCCGTGCAGTCCGCGGGCCGGCCGGTTCACCGGGCCCCCTCCGTCGCGGTGCGCGGGGCGGTCGCGCGCGCACCCGGGTACCGCGCGGTCACGAGGAGGCCTTGACCACGGACCAGCCGCCGTCCACCACCAGGTTCGCGCCGGTGACGTAGGAGGCGTCCGAGGAGGCGAGGAACGCCACCGCCGCCGCGACCTCCTCGGGCCGGCCGAAGCGCTTGGCCACGGTCTCGGCGACGCTGTCGGCCCGTCCCGCCTCGTCCACCCGGTCCCAGGCGGCGGTCATGATCGGCCCGGGCAGGACGGTGTTGACCCGCACCCGCGGGCCGTACTCGACGGCGAGTTGACGGCCCAGCGCGCAGAGCGCGCCCTTGGCGGCGGCGTACGCGGGGTGGCCCGGCAGGCCGACCAGCGCGTGGACGGACGAGGTGAGCACGATCGAGCCCCCGGTGTCCCGCAGGGCTCCGGCGAAGGCCCGGACCGCCAGCCAGGACGCCTTGAGCGTCACGGCCAGCTGGGTGTCCCACTCGGGCTCGGTCAGCTCGTGGGCGGGCTTGACGACGACGGCGTAGGCGTTGCCGTGCAGCACGTCCAGCCGCCCGTAGCGGTCGGCGACGTGCGCGGCCAGCTCGTCCCACACCGCGGCGGAGGTGACGTCGCCGTGCCGGTACTCGGCCCGGCCGCCCTCCGCCCGGATCGCCTCGGCCACGGCCTCCCCGGCGGTGTCGTCGATGTCCACGGCCACGACGGCCGCGCCCTCGGCGGCCAGTCGCCGTGCGGTGGCGGCACCGATGCCGTTGGCGGCACCGGTGATCAGGGCCACCCGGCCCTGGAATCGTCGGCAGGTCTGCTCGGTCATGCCCTCACCGTAGCGCTTGGCATTAATTATGGAAATATCCCGGCGGCGAGGCGGGGCGGACGGAAGGGCCGGAGGGAGGGGCCGGCGGGAGGGGCCGGCGGGAGGGGCCGGCGGGCCAGGAAACGAGCCGCCCGGGCCGCGTGCTCATTCGTGCGCGGAAGTCGCACTCCGCGAGCATCCATTGACACGAACCGCCAACTACGCTGCACTGGTGGGCAGTTCACCGGCACCACTGACAGGTCCATACCAATGGAGGCGTCGATGCGCATCCGGTCCGTCCTGCTCGCCACCCTCTGCACCGCGGCCGCCCTGGTGCTGCCCGCGCTCACCACCGCACCGCCCGCCCACGCCGCGACCGGCGCCCCGCAGACCGTCCCCGCGCTGCGCCAGTGGACCGCCGGAAGCGGCACGTTCACCGTCACCGCCGCCACCCGGATCGCCGTCGACCCGGCCTACCGCACCCAACTCGCGGACGAGGCGGCCACCTTCGCCGACGACCTCGGCGCCTTGGAGGGCCGCCCGGTGAGCGTGGTCACCGGCCCGGCCGCCGCCGGGGACATCGCGCTCACCCTCGGCGACGGTTCACTGCCCGCCGAGGGCTACCGGATGACCGTCGGCACCGGCATCGCGATCAGCGCGGCCACCGACACCGGCGCCTTCTACGGCACCCGGACGGTCCTCCAGCTCCTCCACCGGTCGGCCACCGTACCGGCCGGCACCGCGGTGGACTGGCCCGCCAAGTCCGAGCGCGGCCTGATGATCGACCAGGGCCGGAAGTTCTTCACCGTCGACTGGGTGAAGCAGCACGTCAAGGAGCTGGCCTACCTCAAGCTCAACTACTTCCACTTCCACCTGTCGGACAGCTTCGGCTTCCGCCTGGAGAGCTCCACCCACCCCGAGATCGTCTCCGCCGACCACTACTCCAAGCAGGACATCGCCGACCTGGTCGCCCTCGGGCAGAAGTACCACGTCACCATCGTCCCCGAGATCGACACCCCCGGGCACATGAACACGATCCTCGCCGCCCACCCCGAACTGAAGCTGAGGAGCAGCTCCGGCGCGACCAGCGCCGAGTTCGTCGACCTCTCGCTGCCCGGCACGTACACCCTGGTCAAGGACCTGATCAACGAGTACCTGCCGCTCTTCCCCGGCCCCTACTGGCACATCGGCGCCGACGAGTACGTCACCGACTACGGCCAGTACCCGCAGCTGCTGGCCTACGCCCGCGCCACCTACGGCGCCGGCGCCACCGCCAAGGACGCCTACTACGGCTTCGTCAACTGGTCCGACGCCCTGGTCCGGGCGGGCGGCAAGACCACCCGGATGTGGAACGACGGCATCAAGTCCGGCGACGGCACCGTCAGCCCGAACGCCGACATCCTGGTCGAGTACTGGTACGACTACGGCCTGACGCCCCAGCAGCTGGCCGCGGCCGGACACACCGTCGCCAACGAGTCCTGGACGCCCACCTACTACGTGCTCGGCGGCGCCAAACCCGACACCACGTGGATGTACGAGACCTGGACGCCGGACCTGTTCCAGGGCGGCAACACCCTCGACGACCCCACCCGCAACCCCGGTTCGCTGCTCCACGTCTGGTGCGACAACCCGACCGCGGAGACCGAGGAGCAGATCGCCGCCGGCATCGCCTACCCGCTGCGCACGCTCGCCCAGCAGACCTGGGGCTCCCCCAAACCCGCCGCCGACTACGCCGCCTTCACCCCGATCGCCACCGCCGTCGGCCACAACCCGGCCTGGCCCGGCCTCTCCCAGCCCGGCAACCTGGCCCGCAACCGCCCCACCACCGCCTCCAGCACCGAGACCGCCGACTTCCCCGCCGCCTCCGCCACCGACGGCGACGGCGCCACCCGCTGGTCCAGCGCCTACCGCGACCCGCAGTGGCTCCAGGTCGACCTCGGCTCCACCCGGGCCGTCAGCCGGGTGGTGCTGCGCTGGGAGGCCGCGTACGGGAAGTCCTTCCAGATCCAGCTCTCCGACGACGCCACCACCTGGCGCACCGCCTACACCACCACCACCGGCACGGGCGGCGTCCAGGACCTCACCGGCCTGACCGGCAGCGGCCGCTACGTCCGGATGTACGGCACCCAGCGCGGCACCGCCTACGGCTACTCGCTCCACGAGTTCGAGGTCTACGGCGGACCGTCGAGCGGCACCCACACCCTCACCACCGGCGGGAAGGCCCTGGACGACCCCGCCTCCTCGACCGCCGCCGGCACCCGGCTGATCACCTGGACCCCGCACGGCGGCCCCAACCAGCAGTGGCAGCTCGTCCCCAACGCCGACGGCACCCACACCCTGACCAACGGCGCCTCCCACCTCTGCCTGGACGTCGCCGCCGCCTCCCCCGCCGCCGGAGCCGCCGCCGTCCAGGCCGCCTGCACCGGCACCGACAGCCAGCGCTGGCGGTTCACCCCCGCCGGCAGCGGATACACCGTCACCAACCAGCAGAGCGGCCTGCTCCTCACCGCCACCGCCCCCACCGACGGCGCCCCGGTCACCCAGCAGCCCGCCACCGGCACGGCCGCGCAGAACTGGCAGCTCACCTGATCCCGCCACCGGCGTCCGGGTCCTGCGGTCGGACCCGGTCAGCCGGTGGGCACCGGGTCCGGGGACGGCCGGGGCTCGCCGCGGAAGACCTGGGCGGCGTGCCACGCGCGGTGCCGGTCCGCGACCGGGGGGAGGCCCGGCTGCGGGCCGATGACCGGTCGTCCGGTCAGGGCGAGCACCTGCTGCCTGCTGGCCTCGCCGCGGCCGACGAAGTGCCGGGAGACCAGGACGCGGTGCCCCTCCCCCAGCCCCAGCACGCCCTTGTCGAAGAGCTTGTGGTGCAGCGAGCACAGGCACAGGCCGTTGTCGACCTCGTCCGGCCCGTCGAAGGACCACCACCGCACGTGCGCCGCCTCCAGCCCGACCGCGCTCGCGCCCAGCATCCCGTCGTAGCCGCAGAACGCGCACTGGAACTCGTAGGCCATCAGCACGAGTTCACGCATCCGCCGGTCCCGCTGCCGCCGCGCCGCCCGCGCCCGTCCACCACCCCGCACGTCCTCGGTGTCGGCCAGGTCCAGGTCGAGCCCGACCGCCTCGCACAGGTCCGTGTGCAGCGACGGCGGGAAGTGGAAGTCCAGCAGCACCCGCGCCAGCCGTCCCAGCAGCGCCGGCTCCCTCCGCAGCGCCGCCCGCAGCCCGGGCGCCAGCCGCCCGGTCGCGCCACTGGAGCGCAGCACCCCCACGCCGGTGCCCGGACTCCCCGGCCCCCGGTCGGTCCCGACCTCCCACACCCCGTCACTGACCAGGTGGTGGAACGGGTACGCGGGGGTGGTCGGGTGGGACGGCCCGTACTCCTCCAACAGCCGCTTCAACTCCCCCTCCACCACGCTGTACCGCAGCCCGCCGTCGGCGTCCCGCTGGTAGCTGCCCAGCGCGTACAGCAGCAGCAGCGGCTTGTGCGGCGCCCGGACGCCGTTGCCCGTCCACCGTCTCAGCTTCGCCACCCGCTCCAGCCAGTCCATGGCCGCCCAGCGTACGGCGGAGCGCCGACACGGGGTGACAGCCGGGTCGGACGGGCTCGGTGCGGCGCGTCCCGGGTGGCGGCGGCGGCGGGGGTGAGGTCGTCGCCCTCGACGACGGCCGGCACGCGCCGACCTCGCCGCGGACCGGGTGACCGGCGTCGCGGTGCCGCTCCGGTGACGACGGACCGCCCGGCAGCGGCACCGGACCGAGGACCGCACGGCTGCCGGGCGGTCACCGGTCGCTCCGCTCGGCCGGTTCGGCGGCGGGGCGCGGCCCGGGGAGCCGGGTGGCGTACTGCTGGGCCTGGAGGAGGTAGGCGGTGCGGTAGCTGCCCGCGCCGGGCCGGTCCCCGCCGGGGTCGGCTTCGTCGGCGGCCATGAGTTCCTCGTGCGTGCCCTGTTCGACCAGGCGGCCGTCCTTCAGGACGTGGATGAGGTCGGCGGAGGCGGAGGCCGCCAGGCGGTGCGTGATCAGCAGGACGGTCAGCCCCTGGTCCGCGAGGCGGCGCAGGCGGTCGAAGGCCCGCACCTCCGCGGCCGGGTCGAGCGCGCTGGTCGGCTCGTCGGCGACGACCAGGAACGGGCGGCGGCCGTCGGTGCCGGTGGTGGTGGCGCGCAGGTGGGTGCGGGCGGTGCCGATCCGCTGCCACTGGCCGCCGGAGAAGTCGACCCCGCCTTCGAAGCCCTTGGCCGCCAGGGTGTCCCAGCCCCGGTCCTGCTGCCGGAGCAGGTCCTCCATCCCGGCGAACTCGGCTGCCGCGCCCAGGACTTGCGCATCGTCGTGGTGGTCGGGGCGGCCGGTGGTGACGATCGCCCGGAGGGTGAGGGGCCAGCGGAAGAAGTCCTGCGGGAGCAGCACGGTGGAGGCGAACTGCTGCGCGCGGTCGGCGGTCGCGGTGTCGACGCCGTCCCAGCGGATGGTGCCGCGGTCCGGCTGGTACAGCCCGCACAGGAGCCTGGCCAGGGTGGACTTGCCGGCGCCGTTGTCCCCGACCAGGGCCACGATCCGGCCCGTCGGCACCACCAGGCTGACCCCGTCCAGCGACGGCGCGGTGCGGCCCGGGTAGGTGAACGACACGTCCTCGACGTGGATCGCGGCGGGGCGCTCGGGCAGGTCGGCGCCGCCGGCGGGGATGGCCCGGGTGTCGGCCTCGGTGGTGAGCGTCTGCAAATCGCCGACGTAGAGGGCTTCCTCGAACAGCTGGTTGACGCTGCCGAGCAGGCCGCCGACGTTCGCGGCGCCGGTGCGCACCGCGACGACGGCGGTGCCCGCGGCGGCGAGCGCCAGGTGCCCGGTGGAGACCAGCAGGCCCAGCAGGCCGAAGGTGGCGGCGAAGGCGAGGCCGGAGGCGGCCGCGGCGGCGACCTTGGTGCGGGCGCCGGCCGCGGCCAGGCGGGCCTGTTCCGCGTCCGAGGCCGCGGCCATCCGTTCGAAGTGGTGCAGCAGGAAGGTGCCGCCGCCGTGCACCCGGATCTCGGCGGCCGTGTGGGTCTGGGTGAGGAGTTGGGCGATGAGCTGGGAGGCCCGCAGGTGCTGGAGCCAGGCCGTCGTCGAGTTGCGCCGCCGCCGGGCGGTGACGGCCGCGCCCCACGCGCGGGGGGCCGCGATCAGCACGAGCAGCGGCAGCAGCACCGGGGACAGGGTGAGCAGCACGCCGCCGGTGGCGGCCATGGAGAGCAGGGTGCTGAGCACCGCGACCGACTCGGTGGTCAGCCGGTGGACCGAGTTGATGCCGAACCGGGCGGACTCCAGCAGGCGGTTGAACTCCGGGTCCTCCATCGAGGCCAGCTCCACCCGCTGGGCCCGCTCCAGCAGGGTGACGGTCGCCGTGCGCTGGATCCGGGGGCTGAGCCGGTCGGCTCCCCAGGAGGAGACCGCCGCGAGGACGGCACCGGCACCGGCGGCGGCACCGGCCGCCAGCACGGCGGGCAGCACCGCACGGAGCGCACCGGCCGCACCGGCTGCACCGGCTGCACCGGCGGAGGCGAACAGGTGCCCCAGGGCGGCGTTGACGGCGACCAGGGACAGCGCCGCCGCGCCCGCCCGGCCGACCTCGGCGAGGACCACCCCCGCCAGGGCCGCCCGGTCGGCCCGCCAGGCGAGCACCCACGCCAGGCGCAGCATCCCGGGGATCTGCCGGGCCACCGTCCACAGGCCGGCCTGCGCGGTGGTCTCCTCGTGGCGGACGAACCCGCTGTCGTAGCGCATCGGGCCGCCGAACAGCAGCCGCTCGCTCGGGGACGACCCGTCCGCCGGGGCCGCCCCGGGTCGGCGCCGCCTCACGCCGCCCCTCCCGCCGCCGTCCGGTCGGTGCCGGCCGCCGCCAGGGGTTGACGCAGCGTCAGGTAGTGGGCGGCGGGGTCGAAGCCGAGCTTCCGGTACAGCGGCAGACCCTCCGGGGTGGCGATCAACTCGACCGAGGAGCAGCCCCGTTCCTGGAGCGCGCCGACCAGGGCCCGGGTGACGGCCTCCGCCAGCCCCCGGCGCCGGTGGCGCGGATCGGTGACGACGGTGTGGACCCGCCCCCACCGGCCGTCGGGGTAGGAGGGACCGTTGTAGCCCCGGTAGACGACGCCGATCGCGCACGCCGCCAGCGTGCCGTCCCCGCCGTCCCCGCCGTCCCCACCGTCCCCGCCGTCGGCCACGTAAGCGAGCAGGTGCGGGTCGGTGCCGAGCCGGGCCTGCATGTCGGCCAGGAAGGTGGCGCGCCAGGCGTCGGTGGCCGCCTGCCCGGTCAGGGCGTCGACGCGCAGGCGCAGCAGCTCCTCGGCGTCCTCGGGCACGGCAGGGCGGACGGGGTGGACGGGGCGGACGGGGTGCGGTGTCATCGGGGTCTCCCTCGGGCGGTGGGCAGCGGACGGGCGGGGCCTCAGAGCGGGTCGGGCGGCGGGAACGGGAGTGCGCTGTCCAGGCGCACCAGGTAGCGCAGGGTGCGGCCGTCGGGGAGGTACTCCCCCCGGTACCAGAACGCGACCCCTCCAGCGGTGAACACCCCGACCTCCTCGACCGGCCGACCGTCCGCGATCGCCCGCAGGTGCAGTTCGGCGGCCTCCGGCGGGACGCCGGGCGCCGGTGCCGGGCGCCGGTGCCGGCCCGGCGTTCCCGGTGAGGTGATCAAGCGGCGGACTCCCGGGCGAGCGGGCGCCGGGTCAGGTGGCCCAACTGCTCCTCCCTGCACCGGCCCGGGTCCTCGTCGCGGCGGGCCGACAGGACCAACGCGGCGCCCACGACGCCGCACGCCTCCGCGTCCACGTCCGGCCAGGCGTGCGAACGTCCCTTCCGGGGGTTCGCCGCGAGTGGGCCGATGACGGCCCGGGCGGGCTCCCCGGCCTCCTCCGCGACCTTGGACGCCTGCGCGGCGGCCAGCTGCCCCGGTGGCGCGGCCGACAGCGAACCCAGTTTCCCGGCATCGGAGTTGACGGCTTCCACGATGTCCATGGCCCCGCATCCTGGCCGTGATCGCATCGCTCGCTCAACCCGGGCGGTTCCGGGGCGAGGCATGGCCGAAGGGAGGTTTTCGATTCCGGACGCCGACCGAAAGTGCCGCCGACCCCCGACCCCCCGTCCACCCAGCGGGGCGGCTACCGAAGCGAACCCGCCCTCCCCGACCTCCCCACCCGGCGCTCCGGCCCGAAGCGGGTCCTGCACACCCTCACCCGCGAACTGCGCCGCAGGAGCCTCCGATCGGTTCCGGTTCACACCCGGAACACGGAGCTGCGGCCTGCCGGAGACAGCGCTCCGGGGCCGCGACCGCCCTCCTCGCGCCGCCCGGCAGCCCCAGCAGTACCCCGCGCGCCCTACGCGCCCCCGTCGGCGGGCGCGGTGACGGCCCGGGCCGGAGCCGCTGACCGCGGCACCCGCGCCCGCTCCCGCTTCACCGTGCCCGCGCCCGCGCCCGCACCCGCTTCAGCGCGGCCACGCCCGCGTCAGACCGTCGCGCAACTCCGTCAGCGCCGCGGGCCCCAGTCGGCTGCCGAGAACCTGTTCCAGGTCGTGGAGGATTCCCAACGCGGCGTCGCGGCGCAGGCTTCCCGCGTCGGTCAGGCCGATGAGGGTGCTGCGCGGGAACCCCGGCCCCGGCGTGCTGACCAGGAGGCCCTCGGCGAGGAGTTGCGTGACGGCGCGGTGCATCGTCTGGCGGGTGACGCCGGCGCGGCGGGCCAGTTCGGCGACGCTCAGCGACGTCTCGCGGTTTAGGTGGGCGAGCACGGTCGCGTGGGCCGGCGTGATGGGGTCCACGCCCGCGGCTTCCAGGCGTTCCAGCAGTTCGTCGGAGAACCAGCGGACACCTCGTTGCAGGAGGTGGAGCAGCGGCAGGTTCGCGTCCGCGTGATCTCCGGTGTCCATTGCTTGCGTTCCTCTCGATCGGGGGATACGTTCCTGTGTCAGCTTTGCTGACACAGGGGGTTTGCTTGCGATGACAAGTTATGACGTCGACGTCCTCGTCGCGGGGGCCGGCCCGGTCGGACTCACGGCGGCCCTGCAACTGGCCCGGGCGGGCGTCTCGGTGCGCCTGGTGGACGCCGCTGCCGGTCCGGCCACCACCAGCCGCGCGCTGGGCACGCACGCCCGCAGCCTGGAGATCTACGACCAGCTGGGAGTCCTCGGCGACATCGCTCCGCACGGAACGAGGGTCAACGGGTTCGTCCGCCACCAGGCCGACCGCACGTCCCGGGTCGACTACGACTTCGACGGCCTGGCGACCCGGTTCCCGTACATGCTCAACGTCGACCAGGTGATCACCGAACGCGTGCTGCGCGGGCACGCCGCCGCGGCCGGGGTCGCGGTGGAGTGGAACACCCGGCTGGAGTCGTTCCGGCAGGACGACGACGCCGTCACAGCCGTGCTGCACGGCGGCGACGGCCCCTGCGCCGGGCGCGAGACCGTGCGCGCGCGGTACCTGTGGGGCTGCGACGGCGGACGCTCGACCGTTCGCAAGGCCCTCCGGCTCCCGCTCGCGGGGGAAACCGCGCACACCTGGCTGATCGCCGACGCGGTCGTGCACACCGATCTGGAGCGGGACGGCCTGCACTGGCTCTTCCCCCCGGGCGGCGCGCTGATGCTGTTCCCCTTCCCGGACCCGGGCAAGTGGCGGCTGCTGGACACGACCGGCGAGGGGGACGCCGATCAACCCGGGCAGATCGCCCGGCAGTTCAGCGGCAAGCTGTCACAGGCCCTGGGGCGCGACACGCTCGTGGACACCCCCACCTGGGCGTCGAAGTTCACCATCCAGCAGCGCGCGGTGCCCGCGATGCACGTCGGACGGTGCTTCGTCTCCGGCGACGCCGCCCACGTCCACTCGCCCGCCTCCGGACAGGGCCTCAACACCGGCGTCCAGGACGCGTACAACCTGGCGTGGAAGCTGGCCATGGTCCTGCACGGCCACGCCGGTACCGCCCTGCTCGACACCTACGACGCCGAGCGCGTTCCCATCGGCCGGGCCCTGCTCGCCTCCACCGGAGAGGTCATGAACACGGCCATGGTCGACGCCCCGACGACCCCCCACGACGCCCGGGCGGCCGACCGCGACTTCATGCGCCGCCTCATCCGGACCATGTCCGGACTCGGCATCGCCTACCCCGACAGCCCGCTGACGGTGCCCGGCGACGGGCCGGACGACGGGCCGGACGAGGGTCCGCGGCCCGGCCAGCGGCTCACCCAGGTCTCCGCCGCCGACGCCCAGTCACCCGGCTGGACGGCCCTGCGCGGACTGCTCAGGACCCCGGCCTGGCACCTGCTCGTCTTCGGACGCAGCGGGCACGCCCTCACGGGGGCCCGGCCGCTGCCCGCCTGGCTGGACGAGGTGACCGTCAGCCGCAGCCGACCGCACCCGGACGGCGGGACCCGCGGCGTGTGGGACCCCGACGGCCGGGTCGGGGACACGCTGGCCGCCGCCGGGGGCGACTGGATCCTCGTCCGCCCCGACGGCTACCTCAGCGCACGCGGCACCGGGGACGCCGACCTCCTCGCCGCCCTCGACCGGCTGACCACGTGCCTGTCGACGCGCGACGGAGCCGCGAAGTGAACGAGACCCGACTCCCCACCAACTGGGGGCGCTGGGGCGACGACGACCAACTGGGCACGCTGCACCTGATCGACGCGGCGGCGAAGCGGCGGGCCGCGGCAGAGGTGCGCGAGGGGTTCCACGTCAGCCTGGCCCGCCGCACCGAGCCGGTGCCGCTCACCACCGGACTCAGCCCCGTCGGCAGCCCGGCCGTCATGCCGGCCGGCGTCCTCCAGGCCGTGAACTTCAACGGCGCTCAGCCCCTGGCGATGACCGACAGCCTCCTCGTCAACACGCACAACGCGGGCCTGACGCACATGGACGCCGTCACGCACATGCCCGTCGACGGACACGTCTACCCCGGCGTGCCGGTGCACGCCGCGGTGACGCCGACCGGGGTGACGCACGGCTCGGCCGACCCGTTCGGCGAGGGCATCGTGACCCGCGCGGTACTCCTCGACCTCGCGCCCGGGGGCGGCCGCCTGCCCGCCGACCGGCGCGTCACCGGCGCCGACCTCGACGCCGTCCTCCAACGGGCGGGCACGCCGCTGTCCGCCGGAGACGCCGTCGCGGTGCGCGGCGGATGGGACATCAACCGGCCCTTCGACCAACCCGTGCCCGGCCTGGACCTCAGCGCCGTGCGGTGGTTGGACGAGCAGGGCGCGAGCGTCTACGTCGGCGACATCGGCGACGCCCGCCCGGCACGGCCCCCCATGCCGATGCACCAGGTCGCCCTCGCGCGGCTGGGCCTCCCCCTGGTCGACGTCGCCGACCTCGAGCGGCTCGCCCGGCACTGCGAGGCGTCGAACCGCTGGAGCTTCATGCTGGTCCTGGCACCACCGCGCATCACCGGCACCACCGGGCTCGCCGTCAATCCGATCGCCGTCTTCTGAGCCGCCGGACGGCACGCCCGGTGCGCCCGGTGCCGAGCGGCCGTCCGCTCCCCGCCCCGGGGCGCCGGCCGGAACGGCGCGGCGCGCCCGGCCGGAACCCGGCCCGTTCGGTGCGGTCCGCGAAGCCGTGGACGAACTGCGGGTGGACCGTGGGCGGTGACGGCCGCGACCTGCCGTGCCCCGCCGCCTCGTCGGGCCGCCGCCGGGGGCTCGGCGGACGGGCACCGAGGTGGCGGGATACTGCTGCAATGTCAGATCATCGGACCGCAGCTCCCGTCGGGCCCGCCCCGGTCGAGTCGCCCGCCCCGCCGACGGACCGGCCCTCGCTGCGGCGCGACGCCTCGGTGCCCGCTCTGCTGGCCGGCCTGGTGTGCATCGCCGTCTCCTTCTCCGGCCCGCTGGTCGTGGTGCTCGCCGCGGCCGCCGCCGGACACCTGGACCAGGCGCACACCGCCTCCTGGATCTGGGCGGTGTCGATCGGCAGCGGACTGACCTGCCTGCTGCTCAGCTGGTGGACCCGCACCCCCGTCATCACCGCCTGGTCGACCCCCGGCGCGGCCCTGCTGATCGGCAGCCTCGGCGCGTACCCCTACCCGGAGGCGGTCGGCGCGTTCCTGCTCAGCTCGGTCGCCGTCGCGCTGTTCGGCGTCACCGGCCTGTTCGGACGGCTGATCAGGGCGATCCCGACCGGCATCGTCAACGCCATGCTGGCCGGCATCCTGTTCGCCTTCGGCGCGGGCATCTTCACCGAACTGCGCGCGGCTCCCGCCCTGGTGCTGGGCAGCTTCGCCGTCTTCCTGCTGGCCAAGCGCCTGCTGCCGCGCTACGCCGTCCCGCTGGCCCTGCTCGCGGGCGCGCTGCTGGCCGCGGCCACCGTCGGGCTCCCGCTGCACCTGGGCTCCGGCGGCCCCACCCACCCCGTCTGGACCACCCCGGCGTTCTCCTGGCCCGCCGCCGTCGGCCTGGCCCTGCCGCTCACCATCGTCGCGCTGGCCTCGCAGAACGCCCCGGGCCTCGGCATCATGCGGGCCTCCGGCTACGCGCCCGACGACCGGCTGCTGGTCGGCGCGACCGGCGGCCTGTCGGTGCTGCTCGCCCCGTTCGGCTCGCCCGGCGTCAACCTGGCGGCCATCACCGCCGCGATCTGCACCAGCCCCGAGAGCCACCCGGACCCCCGCCGACGGTACGTGGCCGGCATGTCCGCGGGCCTGCTCTACCTGCTGGTCGGCAGCTTCGGCGGCGTCCTGGTCAGCCTGTTCACCGGCCTGCCGCACGCCCTGATCGCGGTGATCGCGGGCGTCGCCCTGCTGGCCTCCTTCCAGAGCAGCCTGGCCTCCGCCGTCGCCGAGGAACGGGGCCGCGACGGCGCGGCGGTCACCTTCCTGGCCACCGCCTCCGGCATGACCCTGTTCGGCATCGGCGCCCCGTTCTGGGGCCTCCTCCTGGGCCTGGCCACCCACACCGTCCTGACCCGCCGTCACCCGCGCTGACCCGACCGGCCCGGAAGCGCCGACGGCAAAGCGCGAAGCCGGCGACCTTCCGCCGACGGAGGGGAAGGTCAGCTCCGGGCGCTGCGGTGACACCACCGCGACGGGACAAGGCAGCCTTCGTGCTGCCCGATCCCGGGTAACCGGGGCGCGGGAAATCCGCGCGGTGCCGTGCGGGCCCGTCCGCCGCACCGCTCGGCTTCCCCACCCCGGCCCACCCGGCCGCCCCTACCCGCGGCCGGTTCGGCTCCCATGTCGCGGTCGACGTCGCCCACCTTCCGGTGGACGTCGGCTCACGCCTGCTGCTGCGGGTGCCGCCCGGCGCCGCCCTGGACGACATCGACCCCGACCGGATCGCGGTCGTCGGCAGCAGCCAGGGCGGCGGCATCGCCATCGCCGCCGCCCTGCACCCCAACGTGGCCGGCACCTGCGTCGACGTACCGTTCCCGTGCCACTTCCGGCGCGCCACCCACATCCACCCACGTCACCGACACCTCCCCGTACCGGGAGCTGGCCGACTACCTCCAGGCCCGCCCCGCCGAGGTGGAGCGGGCCTTCGCCACCCTCTCCCACCTGGACAGGGCCAACCACGCGGCCCGGGTCACCGCCCCCGCCGCACGCTGAGGCCGTACGGGCGGCCGACGGGCACCGCGCCGGTCGGTACGCCGACACCGCACGGCGCCGCAGCGGCGCACCCGCCCGAACCGGGAAGACGCCCGTGCCCCGCAGAGGGTGCTGTTCCGCGGCCCTGCCGATCGCGGTCTCCGCCACGGGTCCGGGAGGAGCGGCCCGCCCGGCCGGAACGGGGCGGCGGGCGGAGCACCACTAGGGTGGGCGCAGTCCGTCGCCGCCGTCCGGAGGAATTCCGTGCTCCAGCTCCGCCTGATCGTTCCCGCCGACCTGCGCGAGCCGGTCATGGCGCGGCTCGACGCCTGTGTCGGGGTGGCCCACGTGGCGGTGCTGCCGGGCGGGGCGGTGCGCCCGGCCGGGGACCTGGTGCTGTGCGACGTGGCGCGCGAGGCGGTGGACGAACTGCTGGGTGAGCTGAAGGAGTTGGGGCTGCCCGAGCGCGGCGCGATCAGCATGGACGAGGCCGGGTTGGTCCTCTCCCGGGCGGCGGACGAGGCGGAGCGGGACGCCCCCGGCGAGGGTGTGGACGCGCTGGTGTGGGAGGAGGTGTCCGAGGTCGTCCACGAGGAGTCGACGCTCAGCGGGGTCTTCCTCGCCCTGCTGGCGGTGGCGACCATGCTGGCGGCCTGCGGCGCCGTGCTGGACAGCGCGATCCTGGTGGTCGGCGCGATGGCGGTGGGCCCCGAGTTCGGCCCGCTGGCCGGGCTGTGCGTGGCGGTGGTGCAGCGGCGGCTGCGCCCGGCGCTGCGCTCGCTGCTGGCGCTGGCGGTCGGCTTCGCCGCGGCGGTGGCGCTCACCGTGGGCTTCGCGTGGCTGATGGACGCCCTGGGCCTGTTCAGCGACGCCCGGTTCGCCGCCGACCGCCCCAACACCTCCTTCATCTGGCAGCCGGACGCGATGTCCTTCGTGGTCGCCTTCCTGGCCGGGGTCGCCGGTCTGCTCTCGCTCACCTCGGCCAAGGCCTCCGCCCTGGTCGGCGTGGCGATCTCGGTCACCACCGTCCCCGCCGCCGCGAACGCCGCCGTCGCCCTCGCCTACGGCGAGTACGCCCAGGCCCGGGGCTCCGCCGTCCAACTCGCCCTCAACCTCTCCGGCATCGTCCTGGCCGGCGTCCTGACCCTGCTGGTCCAGCACGCCGCCTGGCGCCTCGCCCGCCGGGGCCCGGGCCGGGGATGAAGCACCGCCGCGTCGGGGCGCCGGCCGCGTCGGGCTCCTCGCTGCGACGGTCAATCTCGAACCCGACAGGCACCCGGCACCCGGCACCCGGCAGGTGGTCTCGCCGATCCGAGACGGGAACTCACGCCCGGCAACCTGCCGATACGTCAGACTTGCCGGGTGCCACGGGGCACGCAGGAACAGGCACGGGAGGTACAGCGCATGACGCGCTACAGCGTCGATCTCGACCGGCGTGAACTGATCGCCTCGTGGGGCACCGGGGAAGGCGACCTCTCCAGGTGCATCGCCGCCCTGCCGGACGACGCGGACACCTCCGCGCTGCTGGCCCTGGCCCGCTCGCTCACCCAACTGTCCGACGCCGCGTGGCGCACCTACACCCACCCGTCCAGCGCCGCCGGCTCCCCGGAGCCCGACGGAGAGGGCTGGCGCCGGGAGAGGGAACGCGAGGCGTTCGGCAGGGTTCCCGACGCGATCACGGAGCCCCACCTGCCGCACGGCGGCACGATGACGGTCTCCTACAGCCCGCTCGTCGAATCCGCCCACCGCGCCGGACGCGCCTTGCACGGCCTGGGCAGCCCGGGCGGCCCGGGCGACGAAGCCCTGGCGAAGGCCGTCCGGGCCGAGGCGGCCCTGGAACTCGCCGCCGTGGAGAGCGCCGAACTCGGCGACCTCACCGGACGCGCCCAGCAGGCCGTCCTCCTCAGCCGCGAGGACGCCTCCCCCGTCCAGGTCGCCGCCGCCGACCACCTCCTCCAGCAGGACCCGTTCGGCCCCACCGCCCTGTTCTCCACCGTCGACCCCACCGCGGCCGCCGTCGCCGCCGCGCACTGGCTCGCCGCCGCGGCCGAGGTCGCCGCCGAAGCCACCGGCGAGGACCCCACCCAGGTCGTCCTCGAAGCCGACGACATCGAAGCACTCCCCCACGAGACCCCCACCCTCGTCCTCGGCCTCATCCAGGACGGCGCCACCCCGTACGAGGCAGTCGCCGCACTCGTCCGCCACGCCATGCACATCACCGACGGCCTCCTCCTGGACCCCGTCGCCCTGCGCGACCAGTTGGAGGACTTCGAGGAGACCGTCGCCGAACACACCGGCGAGGACGACCCCGACCTCGACGACGTCGCCGTCCGCCTGACCCCGCTCGACCCCAAGCGCCCCGCCCGCGACCTCCTGGAGGACCTCCTCGCCGGCATCCACGGCTGCTGGCTCCTGCACAGCGCACACGGCGGACCCGACGAGGACGACGAGGACGACGGCCTCGGCGACACCGAGGACCGGGACGACGACGAACAGGCCGTCGCACACCAGCGGCGCAGCCGCGAACGCTTCGCCCGACTCGTCCGCGCCGCCGCCGCAGCCCACCGCGACCGCCTCATCTGACCGGCACCCCGGCCCCGACGGCCGGGGGCGTCCGCGACGACGCCGACGGCGCCGGGCGGGGAGTGGCTCCGGGACCGGACCGGACCGGCCGGCCGGTCCCGGAGCCCTCGGTCACTGCGAGACGCGGACGTAGTCGACGATCATCTTCTGCGGCAGGACGGTGGTGGCGTCGGGGTTGCCGGGCCAGTCACCGCCGACGGCGTTGTTGAGGATGATGTAGAAGGGGTGGTCGTACACCCAGGGGCCACGGGTCTGCTCCAGCGTCGAGCGGTCGACGGTGAAGAAGTTGTGGCCGTCCACCGCGAACGTCATGTGGGTGGAGTCCCAGTCGACGGCGTAGGTGTGGAAGGCGGAGGCGAAGTCCGACCCGGCGAGGGTGTACGGCGAGCCGTAGCCGTTCCCGCCGTTGTAGGCCGGGGCGTGCAGGGTGGAGTACACCGAGTCCGCGACCTTGCCGACGTGCTCCATGATGTCGATCTCACCGCAGTTCGGCCACGGCGTGCCCGACTTGAAGTTCGAGCCGAGCATCCAGAACGCGGGCCACAGGCCCTGGGTGCCGCTGACCTTGATGCGGGCCTCGACGTGCCCGTAGGTGAAGTCGAGGTGGCCGTGGGTGTTGATCCGGCCGGAGGTGTACTGGCCGTTGGCCTCCTTGCGGGCCTCGATGACGAGGTTGCCGTTGCCGTCCAGGTTGGTGTTGTCACCGTTGGTGTAGAGCTCCAGCTCGCCGTTCTGGCCGTTGCCCGGGTCCTGGGTCCACTTGGCGGGGTCCGGCTTGGTGTTCGCGGCGCCGTTGAACTCGTCGCTCCACACCAGGCGCGGCGGGTTGGCCGGGTTCGGCGGGAGGGCGGGCGGGGCGGTGGGGCTGCCGCCGGTGCCGTACACGTCGAAGGTCCACAGCGAGTAGCCGTAGCCGTTGCTGCGCGCGGTGCCGTACATCCGCACGTACCGGCCGGTGCCGTCGACGTCGAGGGTCTCCTTGAAGCCCTTGCCGGTGGTGGTGGAGTACACGCTGGTCCAGGTGTTGCCGTCCGGGGAGACCTGGATCTGGTAGGCGGTGGCGAACGCCGGGTCCCACTGCAGCACCACCTGGGTGACGTGCGCGGTCGCGCCGAGGTCGACGGCGATCCAGCCCGGGTCGACCCAGCCGTTGACGTCACTGGTCGCCCAGCGCGTCGCCGGGTCCTCGTCGAAGGCCTTGGCCGGCGTGCAGCCCGTGCAGCTGCCGCTGTTCTGGAAGGTCGAGGCGGTGGCGGGCTTGCCGTACGAGAGCAGGGTCTTTCCGCCGCCCGGGTTGCCCGGGTTGCCGCCCCCGCCGCCGGTGAAGACCTGGAACTCCCAGAGCGAGTAGCCGTACTGGGTGGCGCGCTGGGTGCCGTACATCCGGACGTAGCGGCCGGTGCCGGACAGGGTGACCAGCTCGGTCGCGCCGCGGCCGTCGGCCGTCGAGTAGACGGTGCTCCAGGTGGCGCCGTCCGCCGAGACCTGGATCTGGTACGCCTTGGCGTACGCGTTCTCCCAGGACAGCTGGACGCCGCAGACGTTCTGCGAGGAGCCCAGGTCGACCTGGAGCCACTGCGGGTCGGCGGCGGAGGAGGACCAGCGGGTGCCGGCGTTGCCGTCGACCGCCGAAGAGGCCGGCGTTCCGGCGTTCTCGGTGGAGGAGGCGGTGGCGGCCCTGTTCAGCGCGGCGTTGGTGGTCGAGCAGGTGCCGGTGCCGGTGCCTGCCGTGCCGTAGACCTGGAACTCCCAGAGCGAGACGCCGTACTGGGTGGCCCGCTGGGTGGTGAGGATGCGGACGTAGCGCCCCGTGCCGTTCACGGTCAGGCTCTCGGAGCCGCCCCGCCCGGTCGTGGTCGTGTAGACGTTCGTCCAGGTGGCGCCGTCGGCGGAGGTCTGGATCTGGTACGCCTTGGCGTACGCGTTCTCCCAGGTGAGCACGACGGAGGTGAGGGTGGCCGTGCCACCGAGGTCGACCTGGAGCCACTGCGGGTCGGCGGCGGCGGAGGACCAGCGGGTGCCGGCGTTGCCGTCGACCGCCGAGGAGGCCGGCGTTCCGGCGTTCTCGGTGGACGAGGCGGTGGCGGTCTTCCCCTGCGACAGCAGGGTGCCCTCGGCGCGGGCGGGGGCGGCCTGGTTCACGGCGAGGACGAGTGTCGCGATCAGGACGGCGACGAACGCGAAGACCAGAGTGCGGGGTGGTGCGGCGAGGGCGCGAGGTGGGGGGCTACCTGTCACAGCATCTCTCCTGGAGTGGTCCTGACTGAGAGAGCGCTCTCTCATATCGTGATGATTGCGCCCCTGTTGCGGTCGCGTCAACGAAGTGAACAGGCTTCAAAGCATTGATCGTTAATCGGTGCACCGGATGCCGATATTCAGACATCAAGCTAGGCATTCAGTGCAATACGCACCCCGCGAAACTCGTTCGCCCTACACAAGATTGACTCAGCGAAAGGCCGACGCGGGTCGAGGCGGGAGCTCCGAGGCGGAGCCGCGCTCGAAGAAGCGGCGCACTCGCACTGTGCGGGCATCCGCCACAGAACCGGAGCGGCCCGACGGATGCACCCGGGAGTGGCCGGGCGGTCTTCCGTTCAAGAGTCGAATCGGCCTTTGTTCGCCGGGGCGACCACCGTGGAACATGCGGACGAACTACGGCCCCTCCGACGGGAGAGCGCTCTCCCTGGTTCTCCTGAGCTTCCGCCCCACGTCCCTCGCCCGATCAGGCCCCGAACAGGCGCCCCAGCGCTCGTGCTCCAGCACCGTCGCGACGCGGGCCCGCTCGGTGCCGCCGTCCGCCGGGCAGTGCCACAGCAAGTTGGAGGCGTGCCAGTCGTTGTGCGTCCACAGCGACTCCAACTCGCCCAGCAGTGGTGCCAGTCGGGCGTGGAACGGCAGGTGCAGCCGCTCGGTGTCCGCGCGCGCCGAGGCCCGGTCGAGGGCCTCGGCGAGCGCGGGCCGGGCCGCCGCGTAGCGCTCCAGCGCGGCCGGCGGGTCGCGGTCGGCGAAGATGCTCCCCGAGGAGACCAGCGGCTGCACGGACCGGCCCGGTGCCGGATGCCCCGCCGCCGCGAGGTGGAAGCGGGCCGGCGCGGCACCGGCCTGCCGGGCGTGGGCCGCCGAGGCGAACGACGTCCACGACAGGGCGTCGCGGCAGAGGTCGGTGCCCGCCCCGGGGGCGTGCGCCTCGTAGGTCCACTCGCCCCGGGCGTGCGCGCCGAGGACCCCGACCACCGGGGCGCCGCGCGCCCGCAGGTGGCGCAGGAAGGCGTGCTCCTCCGCCAGCCCCCGGAGGGAGCGGACGCTCGCGTGGTGGCGTTTGAGGAACACCGCCACCGCGCCCGTGCCCGGCCCCACCGCCGGTGCGCACCGGCGAGGTGGTCAACCCGCCCGCTTCTCCGGGGAGTTCGGGGCCGCCCGGGCGGGCGACCGGGAACGCGCCACACCCTGGGCCGACCGCCGCGACGTCCGCGCGCTGAGCGAGGGCCGAGCCGCGGGCGCCCTGGTCTGCGCCCTCGGCACCGGGCAGTTCGAGGGCACCGACCCCACCCGGTACACCCGCCGGGGCCGCATCCCCGGCAGCGTCGGCCTGCCCGCCCACCCCGTCCTGGCCGCCGACGGAACGGTGCGCCCCACCGCCGAACTCGCCTCCTGCACGGCCGGCTTGCCGTCCGCGCCGGAGGGGCCGGTGGGGCTGGTGGGGCCGGTGGTGGTCTACTGCGGCGGCGGCATCTCCGCCACCCTGCTCGCCCTCGCCCTGGTCCTCACCGGCCGCGACGACGTCCGCGTCTACGACGGCTCCCTGGAGGAGTGGACGGCGGACCCGGACCTCCCCGTGCTGACCGGCCCGGCCGGGCGCACCCCGCCCGGGGCGGCCGGATGAGACCGCGACCGGTCCGGTTCAGGCCGTCCGCAGGGGGAACTGCTGGTCGGCGCCGCCGGTGGCGGTGACCGTCCCGGCCACCGCGTCGACGGCGCGCCCCGGGCCCCGGGCCCCGGTCCACGGCGAGGGTGCGGGACTCCGGGAGGGACGGGGGCCGCCCCACGTACCGGGAGTCGTTCACCGACCCGCCGAAGGAGTTCCCCCACCGGTCGCCCGGGTACGGGCAGGAGGTGCCGGCCGCGCCGTTGCCCCGGGCGAGCGCGGTGGCCGGCCGCGTCGCGCACCGGAGGGGGGCCCAGGAGCGACGCCGCACCCAGCAGACCCGCCCAGCAGACCCGCCCAGCCCCGCGGCCGCGCTCGCGCGACCGGCGGCGGTACGGCTGTGGCCGCGGGGAGGAAGCCATGGCGGCCCGGCTCCTCGACCGGCCCGCCCCTCCTCCGCCCGCGGCGCCGGCGGAGGCATGGGTGACGTCGGGTCAGGAACCGGCCGGTGTGGCGGGGCTGATGTCGTACGCCTTCTGGACCAGGTCGGGGCGGCTGCCGTCGTTGACCTGCCGCTCCCACAGGGCGTCGACCTGCGCGCGGACCTGCGGCTCCGTCTCGGCGGGCAGCAGGTTGCGGTAGCGGCGCTCCTCGCCGAGCAGGACGCGCACGGTGCGCTCGAAGACCGGTTCGGGGTCGTACTGCTCGTGCGGGAAGGCGAGCCGGGCGTAGTCGTACAGGCGCCCGGCGGGGTCGTCCCGCCACTCCTTCCACGTCTCGAACATGGTGTCGTTGAAGCCGGTGAGGAACGGGCCGGGGTTGATCGTCGCCACCGTGACGCCGAACTCGGCGAGTTCCTGGTCGAGCGCGTCCGCGAACGCCTCCACCGCGTGCTTCGAGGCGGCGTAGGCACCGGTGAACGGATCGACCGTCAGCCCGGCGACCGAGGACATGAAGACGATCCGCCCGCTTCGGCGGGCCGCCATCGCGCGCGCGACCCCCTGGGTGAGCAGGATCGGGCCGAACACGTTCACCTCGAACTGGCGGCGCAGCCGCTCCTCGGGGAGGTCGGCGCTCGCCCCGCCCTCGGAGACGCCGGCGTTGTTGAGCAGGACCTCGGCGTTCCACGTCCAGGCCCGCTCCCGGTCGCCCGGATCGGTGACGTCCAACTTCTCCACCCGCAGCTCCACACCCCGCTCCCGCGCCGCGGCCCGCACCGCGGTGACCTGGGCGATGATCTCCACGCCCGCGATCACCTCGTGCCCGGCCGCGGCGAGCCGCAGCGCGACCTCCTTGCCGAAGCCGCTGCCCGCACCGGTGATGAGAATCGGTCCCGCCATGTCGTCGCGCCTCTCCCGTACTGGTGGCCGGCCGTTCCGGACCACGCCTGCCCTCCGCCCCCCTCGTGCTGCTTCCCCGGCCCGGCCGCCCCACGCCGCCCCTGGTCACCAGGCCACGGCCACCGCGCCCCCGCTCACCAGCGGCACCCGGCCCGGCCCCGACAGCGCCGCGCCCCGGAACCGCCCGCCCGGCCCGTCGTCCCCGCGCCAGACCATCCGTCGCCGACCGGAACAGGACACCGGTGTGCGCCCCGTCGACCCGCTGCCCGGCACCACCGAGCCGCCCGCCGTCCATCCGCACACGGACGACGAGGCCGCCGCCGCCGGCGTCCACGACGGCGACGCTGCCGGGCGGCCCGCCCCGAGGACGCCCACCTCGATGATCCGACGGACACCGGAGAGGCCCGCCGTCTGCCCGGTGCCCATGACGGCACGTTAGGCCACCGACAGCCAGGACCACCCGTGACACGCGCCCGGAGCACGAAACGCCGACCCCTCCCCCCGCCGGACCATCCGGGCACTGACCCGGCCCGCCACCGCCCCCGCTGGATGCGTCCGCCGCCGACCACCTCCCCGACTTCGCGGTCGACCCGCGCGTCACGGTGCGGATGCCGCTGCGGCACACCGGTGGTGCCTCCACTTCACGGGCGGGATCCACGCCGCGGACGCGGGGGCCGGAGCATCGCGCGGAAGGGCCCGGCCCTGGTACTCCCGGTGCTGTTCAGGCCGGCCCGCTTCGAGCCGGGTGCGGACCGGGGCTGCTCCCACACCGGCCACGCGCCGGCCCGGCCGACCGCCGGGCCGAACCGCGTGGACGACGCCGCACTCTCACTGGGCGCCGCGGTCCAGAGCGCCACGCGGCGGCTGCAGGGGCGGCAGCGGCCGGATGGTGCCCGACACCCCGGAGCGAGTCGCCCGCGCCCCTCCCGGGGAGGCGCCGCGCAACGTCACCGGGTCGGGGTCGACGGACGGACGGGGCGGGTGGTGATGCGGCCGCCGGTCATGACGAAGCGGACGCGGCCCATGGCGTCGATGTCCGTGAGCGGGTCGCCTTCGACGGCTGTCAGGTCGGCCCGCGCGCCGGGGGCGGTCCGGCCGAGGTCGGGGCGGCCGAGGAGGTCGGCGGCGGTGCTGGTGGCGGCCCGCAGGGCGCGCAGCGGGGACAGGCCGTGCTCGACGAGGGTGGGGAACTCGCGCCAGTTGTCGCGGTGGGGGAACATGCCGGCGTCCGTGCCGAAGGCCAGGTGCACGGAGGCCGCGGCCTGCCGGAGCAGGCCCTCCCGGAGCGGCTCGGCGAAGGTCCGGTAGGACTGCCGCAGGTGGGCGGGTCGGCCCCGCCAGAAGTCCTCGTCGTCGAGGTGGTCGACGAAGTGGCGCTGGCAGTACTGGGTGGGGACCAGGAAGGTGCCGTGGCGCTCCATCAGGGCGTAGGTGGGCTCGGTGGCGAGCGTCGCGTGTTCGACACTGCGCACGCCGGCCCGTACCGCGCGGCGCACCGCCTCGTCGGGGAAGGCGTGGACGGCGCAGGGCAGGTGCAGGTCGCGGGCGGTGGCGACGAGGACGTCCACCTCTTCTTGTGCGTAGGCGATGCTGTGGGGGCTGTCCGCGGGTGAGGAGAAGCCTCCGCTGCCGGCGTACTTGATCCAGTCGGCACCGTCGCGGGCCTGCCGGCGGACCATCCTGCGGATCTCGTCCGGGCCGTCGGCGACGCTGCCGATCTGCGCCCCGTAGCGCTGCGCGAGGCCGGGGGCCTTGTCCTCGTGGCCGCCGCGCGGGGAGATGATGTTCGGTGCGGCGACGACCCGGGGTCCGGTGACGAGCCCTTCCCGCACGGCGCGGCCGAGGGCGACGTTGAGGGGCTGGTGGGCGCTGCCCAGGTCGCGCACGGTGGTGAAGCCGTTGTCGAGCAGGGCGCGCAGGGCCGGCAGGGCCGTGAGGACCTGGTAGGGGACGGAGTCGCCGTCGGCGCCCTCGTCGGCGAGGTGGACGTGGCAGTCGATCAGGCCGGGCAGCAGGGTGCAGCCGGGCAGGCCGACCACTTCGGCGTCCGCGTGGTGCCGGGGCTCTGGATCGACGCGGACGACGCGGTCGCCCTCGACCAGTACCTGCGCCCCCGGTTGCGGGTGGTCGTGCACGCCGTCCCACAGGGCGTCGGGGCGCAGGAGGAATCGCCGGTCCTTCTTCTCCGTCATGGGGGCTCCCGGGATCAGGACGGTGGTTGCGGTGCGGCGCGCGGTGCTCCGGTCCGGCCGCCCCGCCGGAGCGGGACGGGACGGGACGAGACGAGAGGGGACGAGAGGAGACGAGAGGGGACAAGCCGGTGTGGACGGGGTCAGAAGAGGAAGACCAGACTGGAGACGATCTTGACCCAGTCGCCGTTCTCCGGGCCCCGGGCCTCGATGGAGGCGGCGTGCGTGCGCACCGCAGTGCCGGCGATGTCGTAGCGGTCCCGGCCGGGCTGGTGGGCGCTCCGGCCGTCGTAGTCGTGGTGGCCCAGTTCGAGCCCCATGGCGGTCAGCGCCATCTGGACGGCTTTGGCCTCGGCCGTCGCCGCGTCCTTGCCGACGGCGTCCTGCTCGTGGACTTCCGCGACACAGCCCAAGCCTCCGCCGTCGGGGACGGCGACGCCCACGGCGGTGGCGATCCGCGCACCGGGGGTGTTGGTCTCGGCCAGCGCCTGGATCGCGAACAGGATCTGCCCGTCGGTGAGTTGTGCGCCGCCTTCGTCGGGCGGGATGAGGCGGCAGTGCGGGGGGACGCGGCTGGAGACGATGACCCGGTTGACCCGGCCCAGCCCGGCGTCCATGTACATCAGGTCGTGGGCCTGGAGTTCGCGGGCGTGCGCACCGGCGCCGGTGGTGAAGTACATGCGGTCGGGCACGAGCGGTCCCCGGGGGCTTTCGGTCATGTCGTCTCCTCGACGGAAGAGCGGGGGCGGGTCCGGCACGGGGGGCGGTCGGCCGTCAGGTCCGGTGCGACGGCCAGGCTTTCGATCAGGTCTCCCATCCGTCCCGCCCCGTGGTGGGCGGCGCGCTGGGCGCCGCTGGCGCCGCCGGTGCGGACGAGTTCGGCCAGCCAGTGCTCGACCGTCCGGCGGTCGTCGGCGGTGAGGTGGGGGCCGGCGAGCCGGAGCGCCGTGCCGATCTGTTCGACCACCGGGACGGCCACCACCGGGAACCCGGGCCGGGGGCCGGGGGCCGGAGCGGTCAGCAGGTCGAGGACGGAGCCGGTGACGCCTTCGCGGGCGGCTTGCCAGCAGGCCGCGGCGAGGACGTCCTGCTCGACCTGCGGCGCCGGGTGCCCGGCGGCCAGTGCCGCGCGGGCCCGGGCGACGAGGGCCCGCACCAGCAGGGCGTAGGCCACGGTCTGCCCGGTGGTGGGCAGCACGTCGGCGATGCGGATCTCGACAGTGGGTACGTGGCGCGAGGGGCGGGCGTACCAGTAGATCATCGCCGGGTCGAGTGCCGCGCCGCTGGCCACCAGGGCGGCGACGAGGTCCTCGTAGTGCTCGGGCGAGCGGAGGAACGGCGGGGGCCCGGCGGTCGGCCACCTGCCCCACAGCACCGTCCGCCAGGACGCGTACCCGGTGTCGGCGCCCTGCCAGTACGGGGAGTTGGCGGTCAGCGCCAGCAGGAGGGGCAGCCAGGGCCGCAGGTGGTTGACGACGGCGACGGCGGTGGCGAGGTCGGGCACGCCCACGTGGACGTGGCAGGCACAGGTGCCCTGGTGCCTGATCAGGGGTCCGAACCGCCGGCGGATGGCGTTGTAGCGGGGGTGGTCGTGCAGGGCGGGGAGGCCGTCGGGGTCGTCGCCGTGCCCGGGGCCGGCCGAACCGGACGGCGCGACACCGGAGGCGAGCAGGAGGCAGCCGTGCCGTCGGGCCTCCGAAGCGGTTCCCGTGCGCAGCCGGGTCAGTTCCCGGGCCAGATCGGCGGCTCCGGCGCACACGGGGCTGACGGTCTCCACCATGGCCTGGGAGATCTCGGGCACGAGGTGCTCGGCCCCGAGGACGAGCCGGCCGCCGGCGATCACGGGACCGGCGCGGGGCACGGGCCGGTGGGTACCGGTGTCGAGCAGGACGAATTCCTCCTCGACGCCGAGGGTCGCCTGCTCGGGAGGGTGCTCCACGGCGGCGCTCCGCCCGTTCGCCAGTCCGTCGAGGCCGGGGCCGAAGATGTCGTTCTCGAACATGGCCCGTTCCGCCTGCCCGTCCCCCGCCAGGGGGTGGAACCGGGCGCTCCAGTGCACCTCGCACCGGCCCGGGTCCAGCGGGCGGACTTCGATGCGCGCCCGGTAGTCGGTGACGGGGAAGGGGTGCCGGACGAGGGCGTACTCCTGCACGCGGTTGCGGTCGTCGTCGGTGAGCAGTTCCTCGACGATGCGCTGCCCGTCCCGGGTGAGGATCTCCCGCAGGTGCGGCCCGGCGGCGGGCGCGCTGCGGGCGAGGGCGGGGTGCCAGGACGCGATGGCCGGGAAGTCGGCGACGTCGGCCCACACGGCGTCGGCGGGGCGGTCGATGACGCGGCTGGTTCGGGCTTCCACGGTCCTCCTCATGAGGGGCCGTCCGGGGGGTCGGCCCGGCGGGTGGGCAGCAGGGTGTAGTCGCGGGTGTCGAAGCCGGGGGCGACGACGCAGACGAACAGGGCGTAGACGGGCTCCAGCAGGCGGGTGCTCTGCCAGGTTCCGGCGGGTACGAGGCGGTGCATGCCGTCCCAGGGCCGGTGGTCGCCGTCCGGGCCGAGGCGGTGGGCGGTGGGGCGGTGTCCCGGTGCGCCGGGCGGAGCGTCGGCGGTGAGCAGGTGGGCCGGGCCGCCGTCCTGCCAGATCCACAGCTCGTCGGAGTCGACGCGGTGCCACGCGGCGCCCTCACCGGGGTCCAGCAGGTACTGGATGGCGGTGCCGGCCGCGCGCTCGGAGCGGTGGTCGAGCGGGTGGACGGGCTGTCCGGACTCCCAGATCACGCGGTGCCGGCCGCCTTCGGGGTGCGGTCGCATCGCGTCCCGCAGCGGCCGGGGGGCGTGGTGCGGGTGCTCGGGTGGGGTCATGTCAGCGCTCCGGGGTGTCGGAGGCGGCGCGTTCCGGCTCGCCGGTGAGGTGGCTGGTGTAGACCTCGTGGCCGGGCGAGGGGAGGTCGAGCGGGATCGATCTCGCCTCGACGGCCAGGCGCGCGACCTGCCGCTGGATGCCCTCGTCGAGCTCGTGCAGACCGGGCGGGGGGCGGCGGGTGACGAGGTCGACGACGGCGAGGGCCTGGGCGGCGAAGGACAGGTCCATGGCGGCCGCGGCGTGGCCGGGCCCCCCGGCGGTGTTGACCGGGTTGCCGTCGGCCAGCAGCAGGACGGACCGCCCGGCGGGGTCCGTGAACTCCTCCACCCCGGGCCGGACGGTGCGGGTCGTGCGGCCCGCCGCGAGCGCGGCGCGGTCGATCTCGACGCTGCCGTGCCCGGCACTGGCCAGGATCGCGCCGTCGGGCAGCAGGGCCAGGTGTTCGGCGCGCACCACCCGGATGCTTCCGGTGGCGGTGATCAGGACGGTCGCCTCCCGGGCGGCCGCGGCGAGGGGGCTGACCCGGTGGCCGAGCGCGTGCGCCTCCAGCGCCCGGTAGGGGTCGATCTCGGTCACCAGGACCTGGGCCCCCAGGCCCCGGGCCCGTTCGGCGATGCCCCGCCCCACCGCCCCGAAGCCGACCACCACCGTCACCGATCCGGCGAGCGAGACGTTGGTCAGGGCGACCACCGCGTCCAGCGCGCTGGCACCGGTGCCGTGGCGGTTGTCGAACGTGCCCTTGAGCGCGGAGCCGTCGACGGCCATCACCGGCAGCCCGAGACCGCGGCGCGCGGCGAGGCCGCGGACTCGTCTGACGCCGGTGAGGGTGTGGACGCAGGCGCCGATCAGGCCGTCGAGTTGTTCCGGCCGCTCGGCGTGCAGAAGGCCCAGCAGGGCGTCGGCCTCGTCGATCACCACGTCGGGCCGGCGGTCGAGCAGGGCTGCCGCAACCGGGCGGCCCCCGCCGTCCGGCACCACCTCGATACCGGGCCGGCGCGCGAGCCAGCGGGCCACGCCGTCGGAGGTGGAGGCCGGATTGGAGCCGCTCACCACGAGCCGGGCCCCCGCCTCGCGGTAGGCCAGCAGCAGCGGCACGGTGGACGGCAGCAGGTGCAGGTCCGCCGCGATCAGCAGACCCGCCAACGGGCGCTGCCGCGCGAACGCCCGCCCCAGACCGGCCGTCACCGGCATGGCCCGGACCGCGAGGTGGATGCGCCCCTCCGTCTCGTCCACCGCGGCGCCCCCCTCGACTCCCGTGCGACGCCACCGCCCGCGCTTCCGGATGCACCCGACGGAAGCACAGGGCGACAGGTCCATTACCCTTCGTCATTGAAGCAGGTCGGCCGTTCGGGTGCCAGGGCCGGAGCGGGACGAGATCGCCGGAACCACCCGTTGGTGCGACGGAGAGTTAAGGATCATCACTCCGGGAAGTCGCACGGGGACGGTCCCGCCGCCGCGGCCGGTCCCGTCGCCCCTGCCCCGCGTGATCCTCCGGAGGCGACTTCCCGTGTCACCCGATCCGGCCGCTCCGCCGGCCTGCGACCTCCAGCCCGACTTCCCCTTCGACTACGCCGCCCACCTCGCCGGCGAACGCCGCCTCGGCCGGCTGCCGGACTCGGCGCTCGGCGCGCCGGTGGCCGTCGTCGGTGCGGGCGGCGCGGGGTTGTGCGCCGCGTACGAACTCCTGCGACTGGGGTGCAGGCCCGTCCTCTACGAGGCGGAGTCCTGCCCCGACGGCCCGGGCGGGCGGCGCCTGGGCGGGCGGATGCACAGCCTGCGCCTCGACCCGGCCGACAGCGCGGTGGTGGAACTGGGCTGCATGCGCTTCCCCGACTCCGCGCGGCTGCTGTTCCACTACGCCGACCGGTTCGGCCTGTCCACCGTCCCGTTCCGGGAGAACTACGCCCACCCGACGACCCCGGTGACGGTGTGGGACGTCGACGGGCAGAGCCACCGGGTGCGCACCCTCGCCGACCTGCGCTCCCGGCACGAGGGCTTCCGCCGCGCCCACACCCGCTGGCTGGCCGCGCTGGAGCGGGCCGGCCTGCCGGCGCTGCGGCGGGCCGTGGCCGACCGGGACCGGGCGCAGGTGCGCCGGCGCTGGTCGGCCCTGGTGCGCGGCTACGAGCAGTGGACGTTCCACCGGTTCCTGCGCGACCCCGAGGGAGCGGGCATGTCGGAGGAGGAGGCGAGGCTGCTGGCCACCGCGGGCATCGGCCCGGCCGCCTGGGACTGCTTCTTCGGCATGGGCATGGTGGACCTGCTGCGGCTGCTGCTCGCCTCCGACGGCGCCGTGCTGCACCGCTTCCCGGACGGCGTCAGCGCCTTGGCCGAACAGTTCTGGGCCTGCCGCACCACCGGCCCCGGCGGGCGCGGCACCAGCCTGGAGGAGGTCAACTCCGGTGCGCCGCACCCGGCCGTCACCGCGATCGAGGTGCCCGGCGACCCGCGGCGCGGGGTGGTCGTGCACGACGCGGACGGCGGGCGGGCGAGGTACGCGGCGGCGGTCTTCACCCCGCAGCTCGACCTGCTGGAGACCACCGTCCGGCTGAGCGCCGCGGCGGGCGGTCCGGACCCGCTGGGCCCGCGGCTGCGGCGCGCCGTTCGCTCGGTCACGTACTGGGCGGCCGCCAAGACCGCGCTGGTCCTGGACGAGCCGTTCTGGGAGGGCACCGACCTGGACGGCGTCACGCTCACCGACCGGCTGCCGCGGGCGGCGTACACCAGCGACTTCGGCCCGCCGCGCGGCCCCGGCGGGCGGCGGGCCGTGCTCGACCTCAGCTTCACCTGGTCCTTCGACGCGATGAAGATCGCCGCCTCCTCCCTGCAGGAGCGGGTGGACGCCTTCGTGCGGGAGCTGGCCGCCATCCACCCCGACTCGGCCGAACGGCTGCGGCAGGCCGCGGCGAACGCTCCGGCCGTGACGGTCTCCTGGGCGGAGGAGCCGAACTTCCGGGGCATCGCCCGCTTCTCGCAGCCCGGCGAGTACCGCTTCCAGTACGACCTGTTCCACCAGTGCCTGAAGGACCGCGACGGCCGCTGCCCCGTGCCGGGCGAGCCCGCCAACGCCCTCTTCCTCGCCGGGGACGACACGTCCTGGTCGCCCGGCTGGCTCGACCACGCGCTCGCGACCGGAATCAACGCCGCCTGGGGCGTGATGACCCTGCTCGGCGGGCGCGGCGACCCGGACGCCCCGGGCCCCGGCGACCTGCTCACGCACCCCGACTACCGGCCCCTGCCCCCGGACGAACTGGACGCGCCGTAGCGAGGCCGGCGGGTTCAGCGGCTGCGGCGAACGGCGCCGCGCTGCATCACGAAGTCGACCCGGTGCAGGGCCTCGATCTCCTCGAACGGGTCGCCCGGCAGGGCGATCAGGTCGGCGGTGGCACCGGCGGCGATCCGCCCGAGGTCGGGTCGGCCGAGCAGGTCAGCGGCGGTGCTCGTCGCCGCGCGCAGCACGCGGTGCGGGGTGAGTCCGGCACTGGTCAGGGCCGGGAACTCCCGCCAGTTGTCGGTGTGCGGGAACATCCCGGCGTCCGTGCCGAAGGCGACGGCGGCGCGGCTGGCGGCGACCCGGCGGCCGTGCCCGCGCAGGGCGGCGGCGTGCCGGGCGAGCTTCTCGCGGGTCGGCCGCCGGGCCGGTGGCCAGAAGGCGTCGTCGTCGAGGTGGTCGAGGAAGTGCTCGACGGCGTGCAGGGTCGGCACCAGGTAGGCGCCGTGGTCGGCGATCAGGTCGAGGACCGGCGGCGTGGCGAGGCAGGCGTGCTCGACGGAGCGCACGCCGGCCCGCAGGGCGCGGACCACGCCCTCGTCGGAGAAGGCGTGGGTGGCGCACGGCAGTCCCAGGTCGGTGGCGGCGCCCACCAGGGCGTCCGTCTCGCGCTGGCCGTAGGCGGGCCGGTCGGGCCGGTCGGTGGGGCTGGTGAGGCCGCCGGTGGCGGCGAACTTGATCCAGTCCGCGCCGTCCCGGGCGTCGGCCCGCACCCGCTGGACCAGGGCGTCCGCGCCGTCGGCCAGCGGGCCGATCCTGGCGGCGCCGTAGGGCCGGGCCAGCGGTGTGCGGTCGCTGTGGCCGCCCGTGGCGGAGATCAGGTGGGGTGCGACGAGCATCCGCGGCCCCGGCACCAGGCCCGTGCGGACCGCGTCGCGCAGGTGGACCGCCACCGGCTCCTCCAGGTCGCAGCCCAGGTCCCGCACCGTGGTGAAGCCGCGCTCCAGCAGTTCGCGCAGCGGACGCAGTGCGGTCAGCACCCGGCGGCCGACCGGGTCGCCGGGGTCGCCGGCCGGTGACTCCGCGAGGTGGACGTGGCAGTCGACGAGGCCGGGCATCAGGGTGCGGTCGCCGAGGTCCAGCACCCGGGTGCCGGGCGGGGCCGCCGCGTCCTCGCCCACGCCGGTGATCCGCCCGCCGCGGACCGCGATCCTGGCCCGGGGACGGAGGTGCTCGCCGGTCCCGTCCCACCAGCGGGCGGCGGTCAGCAGCAGTCCGGCCGCCCGGTCGCCCGTCCGGTCGCCGCTCACGGCGCGGTGGGCGGGCGGTGCGCGGCGAGCAGCACGTCGCCGGGGCCGGGGTTGCCGGGTTCGGGCCGGCCGCCCAGCAGGCGCAGCACGCCCCAGGCGGCGTTGATGCCGGAGGCGAGGGCGTGTTCCAGCCAGCCCGGGGACCAGGAGGTGTCGTCCCCGGCGAGGAACAGGGCGTTGGCGGGCTCGCCCGGCACGGCGGGACGGCCGGCGAAGTCCTTGAGGAAGTGGTGGAACAGGTCCGCCTGGTAGGCGTGCTCCCCCGGGCGCGAGAAGCGGCACATGCCGCGGAAGTGGGGCCGGTCCGCCCAGGAGACGGTGACGGCGTGCGCCCGGGCGGCCTGGGCGCGCAGCTCGCCGGCCGCTTCCGGGTGGATGAGGGCGAGGTCGCGGACGAACAGCTCCACCCGTTCCCGCAGGGAGGAGGCGGCGACCTTCTCCGCGTCCCGGCCCCAGGTGTAGCTGAGGTCGAGGACGGCGCGGCGGCCGCCCGGGGCGCGGGGCGGGCCGTAGTCGAAGGTGTAGGAGCTGCGCGGCAGGCGGTCCGTGAGGGTCACGCCGTCCAGCGTGGTGCCGCGCCAGAACGGTTCCTCGACCACCAGCGCGGTCTTGCTCGCCGGCCAGTAGCTCAGCCGGCGCACCGCTCGCCACAGCCTCGGCCCCAGCGGCGAGGTGCCGGGGACGGTGGAGCGCAGTTCGACGCCGGTCTGCAGCAGGTGCAGCTGGGGCGTGTAGACGGCGGCGGCGAAGCGCCGGGCACGGCCGTCGCGGCTGTGCACCACGACCCCGCCCGCCGGGTCGGGGTCCACCTCCAGGGCCGTCACGGCGGGGCGCGGGGCCCCGTCGTTGATCCGCTCCAGGCTGACGGCCGCTCCGGCGGGGCCGGTGGTGCGGTGCGTCCAGAACCCCTCGGCCAGCGCGCTGATGCCCTCCTGCGCGTAGTACTGCGTGGTGTCGTCGGTGGCCAGCAGCAGGCGGAGGATCTCCAGGACGCTCAGGTCGAAGAAGCTGTCCCACAGACCGGGGCCGACGCCGGCGGTGCCCAGCAGCGCGGCCTGCTCGTGGGTCAGCCCCGCGCCGTCCCGGTCGCGCAGGAACCGGTAGAAGCTCCACTGCTCGTACTCCCCGACCAGCGCGCGCCACAGGCACCCCGCCCGCTCCGCGTCGCGGTCGGCCAGCGCCGCCTGGAGGCGGGGCAGGCCGATGCGGTCCAGTGCCGCCAGCCACCGGCGGTGCGCGGTCGCGAAATCCTCGTGCCGGGCGTACAGGTCGGTGATCCGCCGCACCGCGAACCGGGCGCCGTCGACGTCCAGGACGGTCAGCGGCGTGGTGCCGGGGGTGTAGTTGTCCCGGCACGGGCGCCAGTGCACCCCGAAGCGCCGCGCGTACTGGCGCAGCAGCGCCGCGGAGTCCGGGAACCTCATGCAGCCCAGTTCCACGACGGCGCTGTCCGCCTCGGTGTGCCGGTAGGAGAACATCCGGCCGCCGAGCCGCCGGCCGCCCGGGCCGCCCTCCTGGGCCTCCGCCTCGTACAGGACCGGCCGGAGCCCGGCCCGCATGAGCTCGTACGCGGCGGCCAGGCCGCTGCCGCCCGCGCCGATCACCGCGACGGGCCGGCCCAGGGCCTGCGCGGGCAGGCGTCCGATCCGGCGCCCGTCCGCGAGGTGCGCCGCGTAGTCGAACGGGAAATCGACCTGGAGCCGCGCCGGACGGCCCGACGCCCCCGAAGGGGCGCAGGTGTCGGTGCCGGGCGTCTGATCGGTTTCCGGGTCCATCGCCACCACCCCCTGGCGGCGGGGTTCTCCACCCCGCCCTCCCCCGTGTTCGATTCCCTTCCTGACGCCCCGTCACACTGCCGGAGTGGAAACAGCCGTGCCGTGGACGCCCGCGCCCGTGCCCGGGCACCGGCCACGGCCGACCGCTGCACCCCGGCCGGTGACAGCCGCGCAGATCCGGCCCCGCCCCACCCGTCCCGCCGCCGGACGGTGGCGGCGGTGGAGGCCGCGCCGGAGGCGGGCGAGGTGGAGCGGGCGGTCCCCGGGGCGGTGCCGCGGCGGCGAAGCAGCCGTCGGCACTTGCCGTGGTCGCAGCCGCGGTCGGCGCAGAGCCCGCGGGGGCGTCGGCGCGGTCGTCCGCGCGGGCCCCGGACCGGTGGGGCCGCGTCCAGCGACGGCGGGAGCCGGGCGGCGTCGTGCCGGTTCCCGCCGGTCAGGGCGACGGCGGGCGGGGTGCCGTGCCGGTCGGTGAGCAGGTGGTGCCCGCCGCCCGGCCGGTCCCGGCCGACCGGCCGCACGGGCCGTGGCGCCAACCGCGCCCCTCGCACCGACGACCCCGCCGGGGACCGGCCCGTGCGGCCCTGCCACCACCCCCCGCCCGCCGGTTGACCGGGCGACGGGAAGAACCGACAGGTGATGTCCCGAGTGCCGCCTCCCCCGACCGACTTCACGGTCGGGACGGCAGGACGGGGGCCTGTGGCCCCTCGGCTCCCGTCAGGACGGGCTCAGGTGCAGGCGGACGGTGGTCAGCTCCGGACCGGAGTCGATCTCCACCAGGTCGCACAGTTGGCGCACCACCCACAGGGCGTGCCCGCGCGGCTGCCGGGGATCGGGAGGCAGATAACCCAGGTACCAGTCGACGCTCCCCCGGGAGGGACCGGTGACGTCGCACACGACGCGGTGACCGGAACGGCACAGGGTCAGCTGCCCACCGCCCCCGTGCTGGACGGCGTTGGTGACGATCTCGTTGACCGCGAACACGAGGCGCCGCGCGCCCCTGTCGTCCAGCCCCAAGGAGGCGGCCCGCTCCGTGACGAAGGCCCGCGCGGAAGCCGGATCGTCACCGAACCGCATCACCGCCCGCTCGCCCTCGGCGACCACCGCGGACAGCCGCCGCGCCCAGGGAGCGTCCGCGGCGTCGGGAGCGGCGTATCGACCGCTCGGGTGCGCGGCCCGACCGGTCACCGTCTCCGGGTGGGTGCGGCGGGCGTCGTCCACCACGTCGCGGGGCAGCACCCGGGTGTCGTAGGGGCAGACGATCCACGCCGGACAACTGGCGAAGGCGGCGTTGATCACTGCTTCGTAGCGGGTCCACTCGGCCTTCTCCAGCGGGTCCCGGCCGTGCCACACCGGCTCGCCGATCACCCGCACCTGCCGGTGCGCGCCGTCGGCGGTGCGCCGGTCGACGTAACGGTGGTAGGCCCCCAGCGTGCGTCCCGGCGCCCTGTACCAGTCGAGTGCGTCGATGAGCTCCACCCGGGCGGCGTCGCCGTCCAGGGCCCGGCGCAGCAGCGAGATGTTGGCGCCGGTGGTCACCGCGAGGACGGCGTCCCCCCGGTCGAGCCCGTCGCGGCAGAACGGCACCGCGGCGGCGAGGAACTCCTCGTCGCTGCCGTAGACCAGCGCCTGGTGCGTCAGGCGTCCCCCCTGCTCGGGGCGGGGGCCGCGCGAGCTCGCGGTCGCGGTCATCCGGCCGTCTCCCGCGCGGTGACGGCCAGCGCCGGCTCCTGGTCCCAGCCGACCACGCTGATCACGTGCTGCAGCATCGGATCGAGGTCGACGACGTGCAGTCGCCGTCCCGGGGAGAGCCGTTCGGCGGTGCGCACCAGGGCCCGTATCCCGGCGAGGTCGAGGAAGTGCAGGTTCCCGGTGTCCACGGTGATGTCGCCGGGCCAGCCCTCGGCGGTCCGGAGGGCGGCGGCGAGCGCTTCGGCGGAGTGGAAGTCCACGTCGCCCTCCACCCGCAGCGAGCGCCGGCCCCGGTGGAAGGACGGCACCAGCCGCAGCGTCGAGCTGCTGTGCAGCGGAACGGCTTCCACCATGCCGGGGTGGGCCCGCCCGAAGGCGTGCAGGGCTGCCGCGTCGAACCGCCGGGCGTCGTACTGGCAGATCGCCGACGCACGCCCTGCGGCGAACACGGCGTCGACCTTCCGCTCGTACTCGGCGAGCCGCTCGGCGCCCGGTACGCCGCGCAGGGCCCAGCCCATCTCGCCGCTCACCCGGAAGCCGGTGTAGCCGGCCGCCAGGGCGTCCGCGACCTCCCGGTTCAGCGCGGCGACCATCGCGTCGGGGTCGAAGGGGCCGGCTGCCAGGTAGCCGGCGCCGGCCGTGGTGACCTGGAGCCGCCCGTCGGACAGGGCCTCACCGGGGTCGGTCCCCGCCTCGCGCAACCAGTCCAGCACCTGCCGGGGGGTGCACTGGTCGGCGTAGTACACCACCCGCTCGCCGCGCTCCAGCCCGTCGCGCAGGTAGGCGGTGACCACGCGGCGCTGTTCCTCGTCGTCGTCGAACGCCAGGCACAGGTGGTCGCCCTGCCCCATGTCCCGGACCTGGCGATCCTCGATGATGCGCTTCGTCACCTCGACCACACGGCCTGTACCGCCCCTCCTGGGGCCGCCCTGGTCCGATGGCCCAGTGGCGTGCCCGCGCCAGTCTATCGTCGGCTCGTCAAGCCCCGGCCGGTACCGGCCGGGGCTCCGGACGGCAGGTTCACGGACCGCTGTCGGCGGCGGTGACGTCGGCCAGGCCGGAGATGGCCAGGATCGGGTCCAGGAGGGGGTTGGCGACGAGCTCGATCCGGTCGGCGTGGCGGAAGAGCACGCTCAGGCCGGCGCTGTCGAGGTACTCGACGGCGCTGAGGTCGAGGACGAGGGGGCCCTGGATGCTGTCGAGCGCGTCCGTCAGGTCGGCGGTGTTGCTCATGTCGATCTCGCCGACGGCGGTGAGCACGGCCGTGCCGTCGGGCCGCCGGCTGGGCGTGAGGGTCAGGGGCGTGGTCATCAGGCGATCCTCGTGTGCATGTCGACGGTGGTTCCGGCTGGTCCGGGGTTGACGCTGACGTGCTGCATCAGGGCGCGCATCAAGCCCATGCCGCGTCCTCGGTGGGTGTTGTGCTCGGGCTGGGGCGGCTTCCAGCGCCCGGTGTCGACGATGGTCAGGTGCAGGTTGTCGACGAAGGCTTCGGCCCGGAAGTAGACGGTGTCGCCGGGGGCGTCGCGGTGGCCGTGCTCGATGGCGTTGGCGCACGCCTCGCCCGCGGCGACGAGGATGTTCTGCACGGTCGCCTGGGGCAGGTCGCACTGCGCGAGCCAGCCCCGCAGCGCCTTGCGCACGGGGGCGAGCTGGGAGGACTCGGCGGGGAAGGACATCTCCAGCGGGGCGGGGTGGCGGTACAGCAGCAGAGCGACGTCGTCGTCGTAGCCGTCGGCGGGCGCCAGGCGGGACATGACGTCGGTGGCGAGGTCGTCGACGGCCGTGTTGCGGCCGTCCTGGAGTGCCTCGCCGGCCTGGCCGATGCCGGCGGTGATGGGCCGGCGGCGGCGCTCGACGAGACCGTCGGTGTACAGCAGCAGGGTGGACCGGGGCGGGATGGTGCAGGTGCTCTCCGGGCGCGGCCTGCGCGGGCGCACGGCCAGCGGCAGGGAGCGGCCGCCCTCCAGCAGCCGGGTGGTGCCGTCGGGTTGGACGAGGATGCCCGGCGGGTGTCCGGCGCTGGAGTAGGTCAGGTGGCCGGTCTCCGGGTCCAGGACGCCGCAGAAGACGGTGGTGCAGGCCGCGCCCGGCACGCTGGCGGCGAACTGGTCCAGGGCCGTCAGCACCTGTGCGGGGTCGGCGTCCTGCAGCAGCAGGGCGCGGCAGGCGCTGCGGAGCTGGCCCATGACGCTGGCTGCTTCGAGTCCGCGGCCGACGCAGTCGCCGACGACGATGCCGATGCGGCCGTCCGGCAGGGTGACGGTGTCGTACCAGTCGCCGCCGACCTCCAGGGGCCGGGTGGCGGGCTCGTAGCGGACGGCGAAGCCGTCGGGGAGGTGGGAGGGGCCGAGGATCGCGCGCTGCAGGGCGATGGCGGTCTCGCGCTGCTGGTCGATCTGGTGCGCGCGGGCCAGGCCCTGGGCGAGGTGGCTGGCCAGCAGGGACAGCAGGAGCTGGTCCTCGCCGGTGAAGGGCCGGAGGCTGCCGAGGTCGAGCCACAGGACCAGTCGTCCCTCGGGGTGCTCCAGGGTGACGCCCGCGCCGCCCTGCCCGGCGGTGGCGGTGAGCAGGGGCTGCCGGCGCAGTTCGGTGAGTGTCCGGCGCTGTTCGACGGGCAGGTGCTGCCAGGTCAGGTCGGCGTCGGTCGCGGTGAGGGTCGGCCGGTCGTCCTGGTCGAAGACGACGGCCGCGGCGTAGCGGGCGTTCCAGAGCTTGCCCAGCTCGGCCAGGGCTCCGGTCACCGCTTCCGGCACGCTGGTGGCTCGCGACAGGCAGGTGCCCAGGGCCGCCAGGGCGCTTTCGCGCTGGATGGCGTAGTGCTCGGCGGTCACGTCCCGGAAGGTGCCGACGATGGCGGTGCGGCCGGTGGTGGGGTCGTGGACCTGGTTGAAGGTGGCGGTGGCCCACAGCCGGTGCCCGTCCCGGTGGGTGACGGGGATGGTGTAGCTGCCCCGGCTGTGTTCGAGCAGGTTCTGGAAGGCCTCGGTCACCCGGCGGTGCGCCTCGGGGTCGGTGGTGGCGTCGGGCCACCAGGGGTGCACGGGCCGGTAGGGCAGTCCTTCGGGACCGTAGCCGAGGATGGCGGCGAACGCGGCGTTGATCTCGACGACGGTGCCGTCCTCGTCGCAGACGAAGAAGGCCTCCTGGAGGGAGTCGACCAGCGCGGTGCGCCAGCGGGCGTGCTGGTTGCGCAGCCGGGAGAGCTCGATGTTGGCGCGGACCCGGGCGAGGAGTTCGGCGGCGGCGAACGGCTTGACCAGGTAGTCGTCCGCGCCTGCCTGGAGACCTTCGATGGAGGCCTCCTGTCCGGCGCGGGCCGACAGCAGCAGCACGGGGACCGATGCGGTGCGGGGGTCGGTGCGCAGCGCGCTGACCAGGGCCAGACCGTCCAGGCCCGGCATCATGACGTCGCTGATCACCAGGTCGGGCGCGTCGGCGCGGACGGCGCCCAGCGCCTGCCACCCGTCCTGGACTTCGTCGACCCGGTACCCGGCGCCGCGCAGCAGGCGGGCGAGGTACTCGCGCATGTCGGCGTTGTCGTCGGCGACCAGTACCCGCGCCGGGAGCGCCGCGCCGTTCGCGGGCGCGTCGCCGTCGGTCTGCGGGAGGACGGGGGCCGGCTGTCCGGACGGCGCGGCGCCCTGCTCGCCGGGCAGCCAGCGCAGGGCCTCCTGGAGGTAGGGGTCCGCGGCGGAGGCGGGAAGGACCCCGTCGCCCGGGAGGAGGGCCTCGGCGGGCAGGTGCGCCGACCCGAACGGCAGGCGGATGGTGAAGCGGGTCCCCTCCCCCTCGACGGAGGCCGCGGTGATGGAGCCGCCGTGCAGGCCGACGAGTTCCTGCACCAGGGCCAGACCGATTCCGCTGCCCTCGTTGGAGCGGGAGCGGGCGTTCTCGATGCGGTGGAACCGCTCGAACAGCCGGGGCATCTCCTCGTCCGGTACGCCGATCCCGGTGTCGGCGACGGTGACCACGGCCTCGCCGTCCCGCGCCTCCACCGCCACCGTGATCGAGCCGTCGAAGGTGAACTTCAGCGCGTTGCTGAGGAGGTTGAGGATCACCTTCTCCCACATGCTCCGGTCGACGTACACCGGTTCGGGCAGCGCCGCGCAGTCGACGTGGAAGTCCAGGCCGGCCCGGTCGACGGCGGAGCGGAACACGCTGGCCAGTTCCCGGGTGACCGCCGCGAGGTCGACGGGCGCGTAGCTGGCCTGCATCCGGCCGGCTTCGATCCGGGAGAAGTCGAGCAGGGTGTTGACGAGTCGGCCCAGGCGCAGTCCGTTGCGGTGGACGACGTCGAGTTCCTCGCGCACGTACGGGTCCGCGTCGGCGAGCCGGTTCCGGAGCTCTTCGACCGGCCCCATGATCAAGGTCAGGGGGGTGCGGAACTCGTGGCTGATGTTGGAGAAGAACGTCGTCTTGGCCCGGTCCAGCTCGGCGAGCTCCTCGGCCCGCCGCTGCTGCGCCTGGTAGCTGCGGGCACTGGCGACGCCGGTGGCGACGTGCCCGGCCACCAGCTCGACGAACCCGCGGTAGCCGTCGTCGAGTTCCCGGTAGCGGTTCAGGCCCGCCACCATGAACCCGTACGGCGCGCCGCCCTGTTGCAGCAGGGGGACCACCAGGGCCTGCACCGGCGGCTGCTCCCAGGCTCCGGCCGGCAGGTCGGCGAACGGCGCGCCGTCCAGGGGGACCAGGACGCCCTCCCCGTGGGCCACGGCCGCCACCGGCCACAGCGGGTCGGTGCCCGCCCGGAGCCGGGGCGCGGCGACCGGGTGGGACGCCGGTATGCCCGTGGCCGCGGCGAGCCGGGCCCCGCCCTCGTCGTCGGCGAGGTAGGTGAGGGTGAACGGCAGGTCGTACGGGTTGCGGCCGAGCTGGGCGGCGACGAAGTCGAGCATCTCCTGCTCGGTCCGCACCACGCTGGGATCGGAGCCCAGGTCGCGCAGGGTGGCCATCCGGCGTTCGCCGATGACCCGTTCGGTGTCCTCGCTGACCACGCACAGCATGCCCACGGGAGTGCCGTCGTCGTCGTGGAGCGGGCTGTAGGAGAAGGTGTGGTAGCTCTCCTCGGTGTAGCCGGAGCGCTCCAGGAACAGCAGCAGCCCCTCGTCCCAGGTCGCCTCCCCGGTGGTGAGGACGGCGTCGATGCGCGGGCCGATGTCGCCCCAGATCTCCGCCCACACCTCGGCGGAGGGGCGACCCAGGGCCCACGGGTACTTCTGGCCGAGGGTGTCGCGCCGGTAGGCGTCGTTGCAGAAGAACGTCAGCTCCTCGCCCCAGGCCATCCACATGGAGAACTTCGACGACAGCAGGATGCGCACCGCGGTGCGCAGGCTCTGCGGCCAGTGCTCGGGCTCACCGAGCGGCGTGGCCGACCAGTCGACCCGGGCCAGGTCGGCGCCGACGCTCCCGCCGACCGCGAAGACCTCGTTCCCGGCCGTCGACGGCGCGGGACTCCCGCCTTTGTCCGCACGTGTCACTGAGCACCCTTTCGTGAGCCTGGAGCGGGAGGGGACCTTGACTCGTTCCGTAGGATAGATCAGTCGCGTTTGTGGTCGGTAAGGACCGTACGGAGCAGCAGGGCAGCAGCACCCGCCGCGCTGCGCCGGCCGGTGCGGAGCGGCTCGTCCCGGCGGGCCGGTCGGCGCGGTGCCCGTCGGGGGCGGCGCGGTTGTCGTCGGGTGCCGCCCGTCCCGTACCGTTCGACGGAGGCAGCCCCCTGCTACCCGCACAGGAGAAAAGGTGTCCGATCGTACTTTTACCGCCGCCAGGCTCCGGCACCCCTCCGGGGTGGACGTGTTGCGCGCGGCCGGCGAACTCGATCAGCACACCGCGCCGGAGCTGACCCGACTCGTCGAAGAGGCGACCTTCGGGCCGGACAACCCCGTGGTGATCGACCTCTCCGGCCTCACCTACTGCGACTCCACCGGCATCACCACCTTCGTCATCGCCTACAACCTGGCGCGGGACACCGGTGCCCCCTTCGTCCTGGTCGGTCCCAACAGCGATCTGATGCGTGTCTTCCGCATCGTCGGCCTCGACCAGCTCTTCACCTTCCGGCCCACCCTGGACTCCGCGCTCGACGCCCTGGCCCCCTCGCCGGAGGCGGGTGCGCCGCTCCCGGCCGGCGAGACCCGATGAGGCCGGGAGGCGCGCGCCGCGCTCCCACCAGCCCGGCCACCGGAGAGCGGGGAGGAGGAAGAGGATGACCGAGACCCCCTTCCACTCCGACCGGATGTCCGACCGGATGTCCGACCGGATGCGCCCGTCCGCGACGGCCGGCGGCCCGAGCACCGAGACCGACCTGCGGGCCCTGTTCGGCGAGTCGACGGCGGTGTTCGCCTCGATGGCGGGCCCCGCGCACCTCCTGGAGGCGGCGAACCCGGCGTTCTTCACCGCCATCGGCCGGGCCGACCGGCCGCAAACCGGCCTGCCGATCGGCCAGTTGATGCCCGAGCTCGCCGAGCAGGGGTTCCTGGCGCTCCTCGACCGCGTGTACCGCACCGGCCGCTCCCACACCGGCCGTGACGTACGGGTCGTGCTGGGCGTCGGCGCGCGGGCCCGGGAGGCGTTCTTCGACTTCACGTACGAACCCCGGCGCGACAAGGGGGGGAACGTCACGGGAGTGCGGATGATCGGGGTGGAGACCACCCAGGTCAAGCACGCCCAACGGCTGACCGCCGAACACCGCGTCCTCCTGGAGCAGATCGCCCGCCAGGCCCCCCTGTCCGAGGTCCTGGAGGGGATGGCGAGGGCGATCGAGGAACTGTCGCCGGGGGTGCTCGTCTCGGTGCTCCTGGCGGACGAGGACGGCCGCCACCTGCGCCACGGCACGGCCCCCAGCCTGCCGGCCTTCTACAACCGGGCGATCGACGGCATCGCCACCGGTGAGGGCGTGGGCTCCTGCGGGACGGCCGCCCACCGGCGCCGACGGGTCATCGTCTCCGACATCGCCACCGACCCCTACTGGGACGACTTCCGCGACCTGGCCGAACGCGCCCGGCTCGCCGCCTGCTGGTCCACCCCCATCCTGGCCCGCGACGGGCGCCTGCTGGGCACCTTCGCCATGTACCACCGCACACCGAGCACCCCGAGCGAAGCCGACCTCGCACTGGCCGGCGTGTTCGCCGACACCGCGGCCCTGGCCATCGAACGCCACCAGGTCGAGCAGGCCCGCTCGGCCGCCGAAGCGCGGGAGAAGGCGGCCCGGGACGACCTGGCGTTCCTCCTCAAGGCCAGCACCGCCCTGAGCGCCGACCTCGACCACACCGAGATCCTCAAGCGCCTGGCCACCCTGTGCGTCCCCGACCTGGCCCCGCTGAGCGCCGTCGACATCCTCGAAACCGGCCGGCTCCGCCGCGTCGCCACGGCCGCTCCCGACGAACCCGCCCGGCACCTGCTGGCCTCCCACGGCCAGGCCGACCCGACGGACGGCCCGGCCGCGCGCGTCCTGGACTCCGGCCTCAGCGAGGTCGCCCGCCGACCCCCCACCGAAGCCGGCCCCTGGGCCGAACTGGACGTCACCGCCTACCTGTGCGTCCCGCTCACCGACGGCGGCCGGCTCTTCGGAACGCTGACCCTCCTCAGCACCGGCGGCCGCACCTTCGACGGACGGACGGTCGTCCTGGCGGAGGAACTCGCCCGCCGCGCCGCCTCCGCGGCCCGCAACGCCCTCCAGTACTCCCAGCGCGCCGCGCTCGCCCGGGACCTCCAGGCCGGGCTCCTGCTGCCGGACCTGCCGGATCTGCCGGGCGCCGAAGTGGCCACCCACTACCACCCCGCCGGCGAGGGACTGGAGGTCGGCGGCGACTTCTACGACGTCTTCCCGCTGGAGGGGGACCGCTGGGCCTTCATGCTCGGCGACGTCAGCGGACGCGGCGCCCGGGCCGCCGCCACCACCGCCCTCGTCCGCAACACCGCCCGCGCCGTCGCCCCCCTGCTGGCCGACCCGGAAGCCGTCGTGCAAGCGGTCAACCGCGCGCTGACCGACTGGCACAACCAGAACGGCACCGGCTTCGTCACCCTCGTCTACGGCCACTTCGTCCCCACGGCCACCGGGTTGGACATCGAACTCATCAGGGCCGGCCACACCCTGCCCCTCCAGCTGACCGCGGAGGGCACGCACCCCGTCCACAGCGAGGGCCTGCTCCTGGGCATCATGCCCCGCCCCCGGCTGGAGACCCGCCGCCTCCACCTCGACTCCGGCCAGAGCCTGGTCCTCTACACCGACGGCATCACCGAAGCCCGCAACGGCGACGGGGAGCAGTTCGGTGAGGACCGCCTCCTCGACGCCCTCGCCCCCGCCACGAGCAGGGAGGCACCGGCCGTCCTGGCCACGGTCGTCGAGGCGGTCCGGGCCTTCACCGGCGACAGCGGCACCGACGACGACCAAGCCGTCCTCGTCCTCACCGCCACCGCGTCCGTCGACGGGTGACGCACGGCGGACGCCTGCCGCGCCGGAACCCCCGGCGCCCCGTCATCAGCTACTGGAGGGCGGTCACCCGCCTCGTCCGCCTCGTCCGCGCACCGGCCGACGCCCACCACGACCGCCTCATCCGGCCAGCACCGCACAGCGGGCAGCCGCAGATCTCCCTCTGTCCCAGGTCGGACACCGTTTTCCCACCGGTGGTCGCAGCCCAGGAGCACCCTGGCAAGGGCAGACCCTCGCGCACCCGGCCCCTTCCGAGGCAGTCACCGTGCGCACCCCCGCCCCTCCCCCCACCGGCCGCCACCGCACCCCGCGCACCGACGACCGGCCCGGCGACCACCACCTGACGCGGCAACAGAAAGAGCCAGCACTTGGTCTCCCAAGTACCGGCTCTCACCACCGACATCACTGTCGGGACGACAGGATTTGAACCTGCGACCCCTTGACCCCCAGTCGCCCGGCGATGGCCGTCACCGCACGTCAGAGCGTAGACAGCCCGCGCTGTCCGTTCACCGAAAGCCACCTCGGAGACGGCGATAGACGACGCGTGGTCCCCGCGCGTCTCCGGTTCTCCCACTCCGTCACAGCTGTCGTGGCCATCACCCGCCCCCGGCCACCATGGGCCGATGGAAGCTCAAGTGTTCGGGCACGCGCTCAGACCGCCCGTTGTAGGTTTGGCCCAGTCATCAGCGCGGCCCGCCGGGCTTCCCTCCAGGGACATGCCCCCACCCGCACGAGTCACTTCGTGCTGCCTGGGAGCATGTCTTGCTGTTCCGCGACTCCGCGTCCGCGGTCGCCGCCGAGAGGCTGGCCGGATCACTGTTCGTGCGCCTCATCGACCAGTTCGTCCACCAGCACGGCCACAAGCCCGGCCCGTCCGAGGTGCGCTCCTGGGAGATGAGCATCCCCGAGCTGACCAACGCCCTCCTGGACGCCGGACTCGGCGCGGTCGAGGTGCTCCTCGAGTACTCCCTCCCGCTGAACAGCAAGCGGGCCGACGCCGTGCTGGCCGGCGTTCACCCGGTCACGGGCGAGCCGTCGTACGTGGTGGTCGAGCTCAAGCAGTGGAGCAGCGCGCTCCCGGAGGACGGCGAGCCGTTGCTGTGCCGGATCGATGCCTACACGCGGCCGGTGCTGAACCCGATCGAGCAGGTCCGCGGCTACTGCGACTACCTGATCTCCTTCAACGGGGCGCTCGCCGAGCACCCCGAGCGGATCTCCGGGGTGGCGTTCCTGCACAACGCGACGGAGTTCGGCGTTCAGGGCCTGTACGAGGTGCCGCAGGACGAGCGCGGCCGGCTCTTCACCCGCGAACGGCGCGGGGAGTTCGTCGAGTACCTGCGCTCGAAGCTGAAGCCGGTCCCCGGCGCGGAGGCCGCGGATCTGCTGCTCGCGGGCAAGATCGCTCCGTCCCGGCAGTTGATGAAGGCCGCCGCCGACGAGGTGCGCGAGCGCGAGCAGTTCGTCCTGCTGGACGAGCAGCGGATCGCCTACGAGCTGGTGCTGCGGGCGGTGCGCCGGGCGCAGCAGTCCGATCACAAGCAGGTGGTCGTCATCACCGGCGGCCCGGGCACCGGGAAGAGCGTGATCGCGCTGTCCCTGCTGGGCGATCTGTACCGGCGCGGAGTGACGGCCTTCCACGCGACCGGGTCCAGTTCGTTCACCACCACGATGCGCCGGGTGGCCGGGGCGCGCAAGCGCCAGGTGCAGGAGCTGTTCAAGTACTTCAACAGCTTCATGACCGCCGAGCGCAACGAGTTCGACGTGCTGATCTGCGACGAGGCGCACCGGATCAGGGAGACCTCGGCGAACCGCTACACCCGGGCCGCCCAACGCACCGGCAAGCCCCAGATCGAGGAGCTGATCGACGCCGCCCGGGTGCCGGTGTTCCTGCTGGACGAGCACCAGGTGGTCCGGCCGGGCGAGATGGGCACCGTGGCGCAGATCAGGGCCGCTGCCGCGGTGAAGGGTCTGGAGTGCGAGGTGGTCGAGCTGGACAGCCAGTTCCGCTGCGGCGGCAGCGACGCCTACCTGCGCTGGGTGGTGCGCCTGCTGGGTCTGGAGCCCGGCGGCCCGGTCGGCTGGGAGCCCGACGGCAAGGTCGCCCTCGAAGTCGTGGACGCTCCCGAGGAGTTGGAGGCGTTCCTCGACGCCCGGCGCGCGGAGGGCTACGGCGCCCGGATGTCGGCCGGGTACTGCTGGAAGTGGACCACCAAGGTCGCCCCGGGCGATCCGCTCCCCCTCGACGTGCGGATCGGCGACTGGGCCCGCCCGTGGAACGTCTACGGCGACCGCTCGATCGCGGGCGCCCCGCCGGCCGCGCTGTGGGCCACCGACCCGGCAGGCTTCGGCCAGGTCGGCTGCGTGTACACCGCCCAGGGCTTCGAGTACGACTGGAGCGGCGTCATCCTCGGCCCGGACCTGGTCTGGCGCACCGACCACTGGGTCCCCGACCGGACGGCCTCCAAGGATCCGGTCTTCCGCAAGTCCACCAGCGACGCCGACATCAACCGCCTGATCCGCAACACCTACAAGGTCCTGCTCACCCGCGGCATGATCGGCACCGTCGTGTACTCCACGGACTCGGAGACCCGCGCCAAGCTGCGCGAGCTGGTACGCCCACAAATGGCTCAGACAGCTCGCCAGAAGACTGATGCGACTGTCTGATCATTCCGGTGCAAGGCAACTGGGTTGACGCCGACGTGACCTCGTTGATCGAATTACTCTGGCACACGTTGGCTTCTAGGGTGGGGAACAGACCGGGTGGCGCTCGACAGTCCGAAGCTCAAGGACGTCCTCGCGGACGTCGCCTCAGGCACGCTGCAACTTCCCGACTTCCAGCGTGAGTGGAAGTGGGACGACGACCGGATCCGGGCCATCATCGCCACGGTGACGCTCGACTATCCGCTCGGCGTCGTCATGACGCTCGAGACTGGCGGCCACTCCCCGTTCCGGGCCCGCACGCTCACTGGTGCCAGCTTGGTCGAGGACAAGGTACCGAGCCTTCTCCTGCTTGACGGCCAGCAGCGACTCACCTCGCTCTTCCAGGCCCTGTACCTCGACGCGCCGGTCGAGACGGTCGACGCGCGAGGCAAAGCGATCAAGCGCTGGTACTACGTCGATATCGCCAAGGCTGTCGGGTCCTCCGCGGACCGGGACGAGGCGATCGTCTCCGTGCCCGAGAACAAGGTTCTGCGCACCGACTTCGCCCGGACGGTCGTCCTGGACCTTCAGACCACCGAGAACGAGTGCGCCGCCGGTCTCTTCCCGCTGCACTTCGTCTTCGACGCCAAGCGCGTGAACACCTGGCAGAAGGCATTCGTCAAGGCGGACGAGGACCGGAACTGGGATCTGTGGAGCCAGTTCGAGCAGCGGGTGCTGGACCAGGTGCGGACCTTCCAGGTGCCGATGATCCGGCTGGCCGCGTCGACCTCGATGGACGCTGTCTGCGCAGTCTTCGAGCGGGTCAACACGGGCGGCGTCCCGCTGAACGTTTTCGAGCTGCTCACCGCTACCTACGCCGGGGACCGGGCCTACACCGAGAAGAGCGGTGGAGACTACTACCAGCTCCCCGTCATCTGGCAGACCATCAAGCACGACCTGGCCACCCGGTTCCCGGTGTTCGGCCGGTTGGACCAAGGCCTCGAAGACGGCCTGAGCAGCAGCGACTTCCTGCAGGCCGTCGCCCTGGTACGCACCTGGGAACGCAAGCAGTCGCGGCCAGGCACCGCGGTCTCGTGCAAGCGGCGCGACCTCCTCGAGCTTCCGCTCGCCGACTTCGACCGGCTCGCCCCCCTGCTGGCGAAGGCGTTCGACTGGGTCGGAGATTTCCTGCAGCAGCAGTGCATCGTGCGCGGGACCGACCTGCCCTACCGGACTCAGCTCGTCCCGCTCGCCGCAGTCCGTGCCATCCTCGGCGCAGAGACCGAGGGCCTCGCGGCCGAGGAGATGATCACCCAGTGGTACTGGTGCGGGGTACTGGGCGAGATGTACGGCGGATCCACGGAGACCCGCTTCACCCGTGACGTCGAACAGCTCATTGCCTGGATTCGCGGGGCGGGGGACGTCCCCGACACGATCGCCGACTCCTATTTCTTCGCGGAGCGCCTGGACACCCTCACCACCCGCAACAGTGCCGCCTACAAGGGGATCTACGCCCTGCTGATCAAGCAAGGCGCAGTGGACTGGCACTTCACGGGTGCTCCGCTCAGCCCCAAGCGGTTGGACGAGCACAGCGTGTACGTCCGGCAGATCTTTCCCAAGGGTTGGGTCAGCAAGACCCGCGGGCAGACGTATCCGACCAACTCGATCGTGAACAAGACGCCGCTCTCGTACCGCGCCTCCCAGGCGATGACGGGGCCGCCTGCCACCTATCTGCCCTCGCTGGTCGCGGCGTCGGACATGCGGCCGGAGTGGTTCGACGACGTGATCGCCACCCACCTCATCGACCCGGACGCGTTGCGCAACAACGACTACGAGCGCTTCTACATCGACCGTTCCAAGCAGTTGGTGGATCTGGTCCAGACAGCCATGGGCAAGCGGACCGCGCTCCGCGGGCTGGTGGACGGTGACGGCCCGCGATGACCAGCACCCCGTCTGACCAGGAGATCCTGGTGCTCAAGGACTCCCGGGTCCCCGTGGAGCAGATCCTCACACTCTTCGGGGTCCGGGTCCGCAACCACCAGACCGTGTACATGATCTCCCGGGCCTTGGCGGACGTCGGGCTGGCTACCGTCCCGGACTTCGCCGTCTGCCACCAGCATGACTACGTCGACGTAGTGGCCTTGGCCGCGGTCGTGCCCGAAAAGGATGCCGAGGAGGAAGACGACGAGGATCCGCTGCCCTCACACATCCTTCCGCGGCGGATCCAGATCGGTGAGCTCGAGGCTGCCCGCCGCGGCGTCACGACAGTCAACCTCAACGGCACGGTGTCGCAGGCGACCTACTTGATGCGCACCAAGGGGCTCGCCCATATCCCGGTCATTACCGGCATGGCGGCGCTGCACGGTGTCGTGACCTGGAGCTCGCTGGCACGGATGTACGAGACGGGTAAGTCGCCGACGCTCGAGAATGCGATGCAGAAGGACTCCCTTCCGGTGGCGGACGCCCGTCAGGAGTTCTTCAGCTGCCTACCCGTGATCAAGGAGCACGGCTACCTTCTGGTGCGCGGCGACGACGGTTGCCTGTCAGGTCTGGTGACGGCGGCGGACGTCACCGAGCGCTTCGAGGGCGCGGCGCGCCCCTTCTTCCTGGTTGGTGAGATCGAGTCCTTGCTGCGCAGGTGCCTCGGCGCAGCTCTCGATCAGGAGGCGATCCGGGCGGTGCAGACCAACAAGAAGGCGGACCAGCGGTCGGGCCTGGTGACCGATCTGATGTTCGGCGACTACCTTCGCCTTCTGGACGGGACCCAGTCCAAGCCGGTCATGGCTGCCAACGCCGACGCGAACTGGGCCGCGCTCGGCTGGACCGCCATGGACCGCACCCAGTTCGTCCGTCACCTGGAGCGGGTGAAGGACATCCGCAACCGGATCGCCCACTTCGATGCGAAACCCCTGCCTGCGGAGATGATCGAGGAGCTGGTTGCCTTCACCAAGCTGCTGCGTGACTTCGCCTCCTGAGCCGCCGCTCCCGGCAGTCTGGCTGCACCCACGAGTGTCCCGATGTCCACCCTGTTCGAATTTCACACGCCTCCTCCGCACACCACCTGCACCGGCTACCATCTGGGGTGTTGATCTGTCTGCTGAGCAGTGGCAACAGAACGCGACGAGAAGCGGGGCGGCACATGCGGGACGGCCGGTGGGTGACGGTCACCGACTCGGAGTTCCAACACGAGCGCCGCGGCCTGGAGGCTATCCGCGAGAAGCTGTCGGACTCCGATCCGTGGCGTGCCTGGTCGAACTTCACGTTCACTGCCAACACCGGTCACGTCCGGGAGGTCGACTTGCTGGTCGTCGCCCCGGGCGGCGTGCACCTGATCGAGCTGAAGGACTGGCACGGTAGCGTCGAGTCCCGCAACGGCACCTGGCTCCAGACCCAGCCGAGCGGACGCCAGATCACCCACGGTAACCCTCTGCACCTGGCGAACAAGAAGGCCAAGGAGCTGGCCGGACTCCTCGCGCATCACGGCAAGCGGGTCTGGGTGTCGGAGGCTGTGTGCTTCACGGACGCCTCCCTGCGGCTGCGGCTGGCGGCCGCCGACCAGCACGGCGTGTACACGGTCGACCAACTGCTGGAGATGCTGCGCCGCCCTCCGCGGGAGGAGCGGCGGCGCATCGATGCACCGTCGTCCCGCGAGATCAAGGCGGCGCTGGAACGCGTCGGGATCGCGCGCAGTGATGCCGAGTACAAGGTCGGCCCGTACCTCCTGCAGCGGAAGTCGTTCGACTCCGGCCCGACCTGGGCCGACTACCTGGCCCGACACGACGAACTGTCGGAGGTCGCGCGGGTTCGCATCTACCTGCGGGAGCGAGGCTCGGACTCCGGCCTGCGTGCCTCGGTCGAGCGGGCTGCTCTGCGCGAGGCAGCGGTGTTGCGGCGGTTCCGTCACCCCGGGGTGGTGCAGCTGCGCCAGTACGACTCCTCGGGGCACTCGGCCGGCCCGGCCCTGATCTTCGATTACGACCCACGGACGCTGCGGCTGGACGAGTACCTGGTGCAGTACGGCCCGAAGCTCGACATCCTCACCCGAATGTCATTGGTGCGGCAGCTCGCCGAGACGATGCGCTCCGCGCACAGCAATCGCATCTTCCACCGCACGCTGGCGGCCCGGGCCATCCACGTGGTCCCGCGCGGCCGTAGCCGTGCTGCGGGCGCGGAAGGCGAGGACGCGGGCTGGCTCAACCCCCACCTGCAGATCTCCGACTGGCAGATCGCCGTGCACCGTCCGTCCGGGGACAGCTCCCAGGGCGGTGCACGGCATGCGCCGACCGCCCTCTCACAGGCCGGCGCGCACCTGGCGGAGGCGGCCGATCCGTACCTCTCGCCCGAGCTGACCGCTCTCAACGCCGACCCGATCACCTTGGACGTGTACGGGCTCGGTGTGCTCACCTACCTGCTCGCGACCCTCCAGGCCCCGGCCGCGAGCCAGGCCGAGCTGGTCGCACGGTTGGAAGCGGGCGAGGGTCTGCGTCCCAGCGCGGTGGTGGACGGCCTGTCCGAGGACATCGACGACCTGGTCCAGGCCTCGACGGCCTACCTGCCCGCTCAGCGGCTCGCCTCGGTGGACGAGTTCCTGGAGATGCTGGAGTTCGTCGAGGAGAGCCTGACCGCTCCCCCGCCCGCCGAGGGTGCCCAGCCGCTCGAACCTGCCGCCGAACGGCCCGAGAAGGACCCGCTCGAAGCGGTCGCGGGCGACGTACTGAGCGGGCGCTGGGAAGTCCGACGTCGCCTGGGCACCGGTTCCACCAGCCGGGCCTTCCTCGTCCGCGACCTGGCAGCCGACCCGAGCGGACGCCGGTCGAAGGCCTTCGCGGTGCTGAAGGTCGCGCTGAGCGACAGTCGTGGCGAGGTGCTCGCCCATGAGGCGGAGGTGATGGGCCGGCTGCGTCCTGACTCCCGGATCATCCGCCTCGTCGAGCCCGAGCCGGTGCGCATCGGCGGGCGCGCAGTGCTCGTCCTGGAGTACGTCGGCGATGAGCGCGAGATCGAGGAGGCCGCAGCGCCCGGTGCGCGAAGTCGGCGCCGCGAGGAGACCGTCGCCCGGCAGCTGCGCGAGCAGGGCCGTCTCTCGGTCGACCAGCTGGAGGCGTACGGCGACTACCTCTTCGGCGCGGTCGACTTCCTGGAGGGCGAGGGCGTCTGGCACCGGGACATCAAGCCGGACAACATCGCGATCCGCATCCGCCCCAACCGCACGCGCGAGCTGGTACTGATCGACTTCTCGCTGGCGGGCCTGCGCGTGCAGGACACCACGGCCGGCACCGACGGCTACCTCGACCCGTTCATCGGCACGATCACGCGCTCGGTGTACGACGCGCACGCCGAGCGGTACGCCGTCGCGGCGACCCTGCACGAGATGGCCTCGGGCGAGCTGCCGGTGTGGGGAGGCGGTCGGGTCTCCCCGCGTCAGACCGACCCGACGAAGGAGCCGTACCCGACGATCGCGGTCGAAGCCTTCGATCCGGCGATCCAGCAGGGCCTGACTGCGTTCTTCCGCAAGGCTCTGCACCGGGATGCGTCCCAGCGTTTCACCGATCTGAAGCCGATGCGGGACGCCTGGAAGAAGATCTTCCTGGAGCTGGACGCCACTCCGAGCTCCCGGCGAAGCAAGCCCGGGGCGGCTCTTGACTCCGGGAGCGCCGAATCGGTAGCTGCCGAGGGCACGCAGGCCCACGCCACCCCGCCGGTGATCGCGGACGCCGAGCCGGAGAACGCCGAACTGGAACGAGACCGTCTGGCCGCTGCGGCGACCCGGGAGACAGCGATCTCGGCGTCCGGGCTCAGCTTGGCAGCGCAGTCTTTCGTGTTCGGGCTCGGTGTCCACACGGTCGGCGAGCTGCTTGACCTGAGCCAGCGTCAGCTCGTCAACGCACCCGGCCTGGGGGCCAAGACGCGCAAGGAGGTGCTGAGCCGGATCAAGGGCTGGCGGCGCCTCCTGTCCGAGCAATCCGCCGGCCCGCTCACCCCCGAGGGCCGCAAAGCCGCGAAGGCGGAGCTGGAGGAGCTGACGGCGGCGGAGACCGCGGTCGTGAACGCCATGGTCTCGGACGGCGGCGCGGCCAACGTGCCGGGTCACAGCCTGCGCGCCGTCAGCCTGGATACCCTGGCGACCGTCTTCGTACCGGAGCTGAAGAAGAACGACCTCAACCGCAACGAGGTCGAGATGGTGCGGCTGCTGCTGCGCCTTCCGAACGAGAGCGGCGTCCTCCCCGAGATCGGCGTGTGGCCGAAGCAGAAGGACGTTGCGGACGCCCTCGGTCTGACGGCCGGCCGCATCCCGCAGATGCTGAAGACGCAGCGCACCCGCTGGCGCAAGCAGCCAGCGGTGCAGGTCCTACGCGAGGAGGTCCTGGAGCTGCTGCGGTCGCTGGGCCGGGTCGCGTCGGCCGCCGAGATCGCGGACGCCCTCGCCGTCCGGCGCGGCACCTGGCTCCAGGGGCGCGAGCAGCGCCGGGCGCTCGCCCTGGCGGCGGTGCGAGCGGTGCTGGAGATCGAACAACTCGACCCGGAGACGAGCGAGTTCCGGCACGTCGCCAACCGTGACGCGGCCGACGAAGGCATGGGCGCCGGCCTGCTGGCGTTGGAGGTCGGCGAGGATGACGACCCCGCGACCCCGTCCGCACCGGGTCTGCTGGACTACGCGCAACGGCTCGGCAAGGTCGCCGACCGGCTGGCGAGGCTCGACACGCTGCCGACCGCAGCGACGGTCCTGGCCGAGCTGGGCGCCGTCACCCCACCGAACGGCGTGGTGGAGTGGGACGAGCGACGGCTGGTGGAGGTGGCCGCCGCGGCCTCCCGCAACGCGGCCGCGACTCCTCGCCTTGAGATCTACCCGCGCGATCTTTCGCTGGTACGGGCGCTGCGCCTGACCCAGGCGGGCCTGGTTCGGATCACACCCGGCGTGCCGGAGGCGCGGCAGCCCGGTCTCACGGCCGAGGACGTGCACGAGCGCATCCGCGCCCGCTTCCCGGAGCTGCTGGACGAGCGCGGCGGCTACTCGTTGCCCACCGGCGGACGACTGACGGCGGCCCTCCGGGAGGCCGGCTTCGACCTGGTCCTCGGGATGCGCGAAGACACCCGGACCCCGCGCTACCTGCCGCGCCGGGCGGAAAGCGGCTCCAGCTACCTCAGCTCGGGCGCCGGTCGCCAAGCGACGCGCACCGCGCACGTCACCCGCTACGCGGACGACCCGCTGCTGGCGGGCGCCGTCCAGGCGGAGGAGCGGCTCGCCTCGTCGGCGCGCCGCGACGGCTTCCGCGCGCTGACGGTACGGACCGGTCTCGCGCGGGAGGCAGTGCGCGAACTAGGCGGCGAGGGAAGCAGGTTCGGCGCCGAGACGGTGTCGGTGGCTGAGCTGCTGATCGCTGCCCTGCACGAGCTGGTGGACGCCCGACCGAAGCCGACCTGGGCAACCATTCTGCGCGCCGACGCGGCCGAGCCGGGGACCACAGCGGCGATGAAGTTCGCCGAGTACGCACAGACGGCCTGGGGCGCGGTCGAACCGAGGATCGGCGAGCTGGTGACGGCGAGCACCCCTGGGCGGCCTGTCCTGCTGGTCGACGGCGGAGTGTTCGCGCGGTACGACGCCATGGGCGTGCTCGACCGGCTGGCAGGGCGCTCCCGCAACGGCGGCCGGCCGCTGTGGCTGCTCTGCCCGCAGAGCGACCCGGCGCGCGACCCCCGTCTTGGGACGGTGGCCGTCCCGTACCAGGCGGGGCTCGGGGAATGGATCGAACTTCCGGACTCGTGGGTCAACAACGCCCACCGAGCCGGCGAGATGGGAGAAGTGGCGAAGTGATCGACCGCAAGGCGCTGTTGGCTGACCTCATCAAGCAGGTCAAGGCGGTCGAAGCGGACCTCGGCGCGCAAGCCAAGGCCGTCGAGGAGGTCCGGGTACGGCTGCGCGGTGAGTACGACCGGGCGCGCAAGCTCGGACGTACGGCGGCGACGTGGACTTCGTGGCTCGACGAGCGCATCACGCAGGTGGCGGTCGCGTGGGTGCTGGGCACGGTGTTCGTGCGGTTCTGCGAGGACAACCAGCTGATCCCCGAGCCGTACTTGACCGGTCCGTCGGACGAGCAGCGCGACCTCGCCCTGGAGCGGTACGCAGCGTACGTCGATGAGGACGCCGACCCGACGTACCGCGGCTGGCTGGAGCGCTCGTTCGCAGAGCTGGGCACCGGACAGGCCGGGAAGCTGCTGTTCGACCGGCGCCACAACCCGCTGTACCAGATCCCGCTCTCGCATGACGGCGCGCGGGAGCTGGTCGAGTTCTGGCGTGAGCGGGACGAGGCGGGCGTCCTAGTCCACGACTTCACCGACCTGCTGAACGAGGACGGTACAGAGGGGTGGGACACTCGCTTCCTTGGCGACCTGTACCAGGACCTGTCAGAGGCGGCGCGGAAGACGTACGCACTGCTCCAGACCCCTGAGTTCGTTGAGGAGTTCATCCTCGACCGGGCGATGGACCCTGCAGTGCGGGAGTTCGGGTACGCGGACCTAAAGATGATCGACCCCACGTGTGGGTCAGGCCACTTCGTGCTGGGCGCCTTCCGGCGGCTGGTACGGCTGTGGAGCGAGGGCCAGCCTCATCGCGACTTGCACGAGCGGGTGCGGGCGGCACTGGACTCGGTGCATGGCGTCGACATTAACCCGTTCGCAGTCGCCATCGCGCGCTTCCGGCTACTCGTCGCGGCAATGGCGGCGGCGCAGGTGCGCACGCTGGCGGAGGCTGGGAAGTATGACTGGCCAATCCACCTGGCCGTGGGAGACTCGCTGATCAAGGCCCGACAGCTCGAACTCACCTTGCTGGGTGAGGAGTCAGGCGACGAGCTCGCGGAGTTCGCGTACGCGACCGAGGACGTGCACGAGCACCCAGGCATCCTGGAGGAGGGGCGCTACCACTTGGTGGTGGGTAACCCGCCGTACATCACGGTCAAGGACAAACAGCTCAATTCACTTTACCGCGAGCTGTACGACGCTTGCACAGGAAAGTACGCGCTCTCGGTTCCGTTCGCTCAACGCTTCTTCGAGCTGGCGAAGGCCGGGGGCACGGACGGGCGCGGGTATGGCATGGTCGGCCAAATCACAGCGAACTCATTCATGAAGCGAGAGTTCGGGAGCAAGCTGATCAAGGACTACTTCGCACACAGGGTCGAGCTTTCGGAAATCATCGATACCTCCGGCTCCTATATTCCCGGGCACGGCACGCCGACACTCATTCTGGTTGGACGGCGCCGATCCACCGGCCGGTCAGAGACAGTCCGAACCGTGCGAAGCATCCAAGGGGAACCTTCAGCTCCGAAGAATGCAGCAGAGGGGCTGGTTTGGCGTGCCATCGTGAGCCAGATCGACAAGCGCGGGTCGGTAAGCCAATGGGTTTCCGTGGAAGATCTACAGAGGTCACGATTTTTCGGGAGCCACCCGTGGATCATGGCGGACGGCGGCCTCGAGATGGTTGAACAGATGGCTGAACATGCGCCTGCCACCATCAAGGAGGTATCAGAATCAGTCGGAGTCGCCGCGGTCACCGGCGAAGATGACATGTTCGTTTTTGAATCCCCGTCGGCAACCTGGCTCCCTGCACATGCGGTACGAGTGCGACCCTTTGTTGAAGGTGACCAAATTCGAGACTGGTATGGCGAGCCCAGTGCGTACGCCATATTTCCGGTTGGCACAAACGAGATTGACCGAAATCGCCTGGAATCAGGCCCCTTGTGGCCAGGTCGCCAGGTACTACGGAACAGTCTCTACTTCTCTCAAACAAAGGAGCAGCGCGGTCTACCGTGGTCAAGCTACACATTTCACAAAGAGGGCCGACTCAACGCGAAGCATCTAATTGCATTCGCAGAGGTTTCTACACATAACCATTTCGTACTGAATCGCGGCAGTAACGTACTCAAACAGACCGCGCCAGTGATCAAGCTGCGAGAAGGATCTAGCAGGGAGGAACATCTACAACTGGTTGGACTACTTAACAGTTCGACAGCTTGCCTATGGCTAAAGCTAAACTGCCACGACAAGGGTATTCGTGGAGAGGGCGGAGGCTTCACGAGCGACGATTGGGAACGTTTCTATCAGTTCAATGGCTCCAATGTGGAGCGCTTCCCTCTCCCTACCGACTATCCCATTGCTCTTGCTACTGCACTCGACTCACTTGCCCAAGAGCTCGCTGCCGCCCGTCCAGAATCGCTGATCGGCGCCAATGCGCGCGCCCTGACTGCCACGTCGGCGCGCGAGGCGAAGATTAAATGGAACACGATCCGTTCTCGCATGATCGCGCTCCAAGAAGAGCTGGATTGGCAGGTCTATTCTCTCTACGGCCTTCACCCCACCGATCTGCGCGCACCCGAGGATTATGTCCCTGAACTAGCACTGGGCGAGCGAGCATTCGAGATCGCGCTAGCTCGCAGAGTCGCTGTGGGGCATGCTTCCGACGAATGGTTCAAGCGGCATGGCTCTACGGCCATCGTTGAGTTCCCGTCCCACTGGTCCGACACCTACAAGGCCGTCGTGGAGAAACGCATGGAGGCCATCGCAACCTCCCGCGCTATCGGCATGATCGAGCGGCCCGAATACAAGCGTCGCTGGGCGACAGAGGGCTGGGACGCACTCCAGGCTAAGGCCCTACGCTCCTGGCTGCTTGACCGCATCGAGCGCCGCGAGCACTGGTTCCAGGATTACCAGCCCGCCCTCCTCACCGGAGCTCAGCTCATCGATGCACTCTCCCGCGACGAGGCCTTCGTCTCCGTTGCAGGACTCTACGCTCCCCGAAATGAGCTCGCGGCCGTCGTCACCAACCTACTCGCCGATGAGCATGTGCCGTTCCTCTCCTCTCTGCGCTACAAGCCCTCCGGGCTGAAGAAGCGCGCGGACTGGGAACAGGTGTGGGACCTCCAGCGCCAGGAGGACGCTGCCCCGGACGAACCAGCCAAGCGGAAGATCCGGGACTCGATCCCCGTCCCGCCGAAGTACACCTCGGCCGACTTCCTCAAGCCGTCCTACTGGAAAGCCCGGGGCAAGCTCGACGTACCCAAGGAGCGGTTCATCTCTTACTCGACGGCCACTTCCGGAACTCCCGACCTCTACGGTTGGGCCGGCTGGGACCATCGCGAGCAGGCACAGGCCCTCACCACGTACTTCACCAACAACCACTTCTCCACCGAGGAGTTGACCCCTCTTCTCGCAGGCCTGCTGGAGCTCCAGCCCTGGCTGACCCAGTGGCACGACGAGTTCGACGCGATGTACGGCGGCTCCCCCGCCGACTTCTTCGCCGGCTACCGCTCGCAGATCCAGGGCGAGCACGGCCTGACCGACGACGACCTCCGCGCCTGGCGTCCCGCAGCCCCCACTCGCCGCGGTGGCGGCCGCCCCGCCAAGAAGTAAACAGAAAACCAGCACTGCCACGCTGTGCTACTCAGTAGCACAGCGTGGCACCCCCGACATACCATGGATGACATGACGGCCCAGCCCGAGATCACCCAGCGGGACCTGCGCAGCAGATCCAAAGAGATCATGGACGCGGTCCAGGCCGGCCAGGCCTTCACCGTCACCCGCGACGGGCACCGGATCGGCGAGCTCGTCCCGCTGCGGCGGCGCAGGCGATTCGTCTCGCGCAGCGAGTTCGCGGCGATGTCCCGGAGCGCTCCGGACATCTCCCTCGACGCCTTCCGGGCCGACCAGGACGCGACAGCCGATCAGCACCCGGACGACCCGTATGCCCGTTGAGCCGAAGCAGCAGCACGCACAGGGGCTGCTCGACACCAACATCATGATCTTGCGCAAGTGGTTGGACCCGGCGGAACTCCCCGACGAGATGGCGATCACCGCCATCACGCTCGCCGAGCTCTCCGCCGGGCCGCACGAGGTGCGTGGCAACGCCGAGCAGGACGACTACGACGAGTACGCCGAGCGTGCCCGCCGCATGGACGTACTCCAGCGCGCCGAGAACGAGTTCGACCCGATCCCGTTCGACGCCGAGGCCGCACGCATCTACGGGAGGGTCTGCGCAGCTGTGATCGGCTCCGGCCGTAAGCCCAGGTGCCGGGTGGCGGATCTGATGATCGCCGCCATCGCGATCGCCCAGGATCTGCCGCTGTTCACCACCAACCCTGATGACTTCAAGGGGCTCGAGAGCCTGCTCACCATCGTGCCGGTGACCCGGCCGGTGGTGCTCCATGATCGCTGATGCAGTGAGCGATCGGCGCTGTGCCGTCCGCGCACAACGCCCCAGCACGAGATGACGACGAAGACGAAGACGGAACGGAAGAAAGAGATCATGGCCTCGACCCCGGCCCAACCGCCCCTCCTCCGCGATGTCATCGACATCAAGCCGTCCATCTCCACCTCAGACTTCGTCCTGAAGCTCGCCGAGGCCGTGAGCGATAAGGGCGCCGCCGCGGCGCTGCGAGACTACGTCGTCACCGACCGTCTGCTGGAGAACTTCGACGAAGCCCTGGGTCTCATCAAGGCGGCTCTCGACGGGCACACCTCCAAGGCCGCCTATCTCCACGGTTCATTCGGTTCCGGTAAGTCGCACTTCATGGCCGTCCTGCACGCCCTCCTCCGGGGCAACCAGACTGCTCTCGCCCGGACCGAGTTCGATTCCCTCCTGACCAAGCACGAGTGGTTGAGCGTCGAACGCAAGCGGTTCCTGCTGGTGCCGTACCACATGCTTGGCGCGAAGTCCCTGGAGCAGCGCGTCCTTGGCGGTTACGTCTCACACGTCAAGGCCCTGCACCCGGACGCGCCGACCCCGCAGGTGTACCGCACGGACTCACTCTTCGAGGACGTCCGTCGCCTGCGCGCCAACGTCGGCGACGAGAAGTTCATCGCGGGCCTCGCCGGCGGCACCGCAAACGCCGTCGACGAGGACGACGAGTGGGGCGAGGCCTTCTCGTGGACCTCAGCCCTCCTCGACACCGCGCTCACTGCCGAACAGGTGGACAGCACCGACGCCAACCTCAACATCGTCAGCCCCACCACCCCCGCCGAACTGCGCGCCAAGCTCGTCCACGACGCCATCGCCGGTTGGTTCCCGGGCTTCGCGCAGAACGCGAAGGAGGACGAGTTCGGCTTCATCTCCCTGGACGCCGGCCTGGCCGTCATCGCCGCGCACGCGAAGGCACTCGGTTACGACGGCCTGATCCTCTTCATGGACGAGCTGATCCTGTGGCTCGCCAACCGCATCCACGACCAGAAGTTCGTCTCCCGCGAGGCAGACAAGATCACCAACTTCGTGGAGGGCGCCGACTCCCGGCGCGCGATCCCGGTGGTGTCGTTCATCGCCCGCCAGCGCGACCTGCGCGAGCTGGTTGGCGAGGAGGTGTCGGGCGCGGCCGAGACCGCGATCCAGGACAGTCTGAACCTCGCCTCCGGCCGGTTCGACAAGATCACCCTCGAGGACCGCAACCTCCCCCAGATCGCCCACGCCCGCCTCCTCAGGCCGAAGGACACCGAGGCAGCCGCCAAGCTCGACGCGGCGTTCACGAAGGCCAAGCGGGTCGGACCGCAGGTCTGGGACGTCCTGCTCGGCTCCGAGGAGGGCACCACCGGCGCGGACGAGGAGTCGTTCCGCCTGACGTACCCCTTTTCCCCCGCCTTCATGGACACCCTCGTCCACATCTCCTCCGCCCTGCAGCGCTCCCGCACCGGTCTGAAGCTGATGGGCCAGCTGCTCGCCGACCACCGCGACGAGGCCCGCCTCGAGCAGCTGATCCCGCTCGGCGACCTCTACCCGGTCATCGCGGACGGTGGCGACAAACCGTTCGTCGACAGCCTGAAGGCCGAGTTCCAGGCCGCCGACAAGCTCTACCGGACCAAGCTGCGCCCGTACCTCCTGGGCGTCAGCGAGATCACGGAGGAGGACATCGAGCGCTACCGGAACCGGCCGGACAGTATCACCGATCCGCAACTCGCCCAGCGTTGCCGCAACTTCATCGGTGACAACCGACTGATGTGCACTCTCCTCCTCTCCGCCCTCGCGCCCAGCGTGCCCGCGCTGCGCGACCTGACGATCCGTCGGCTCGGTGCGCTCAACCACGGCTCGGTCGTCTCGCCGATCCCTGGTGCCGAGGTCGGCGTCATCAAGTCGAAGGTCGCCGATTGGGCCGCCCGCTTCGCCGAGATCAAGGAGACCGGCACCCAGGTCAACCCGGGCGTGCGGCTCGAACTCGCCGGCGTGGACGTGGACTCCGTCATCGCCAACGCCAACGTCAACGACAACCCCGGCAACCGGCGTGCCCTGGCCCGTCGGCTGCTGGCCGAGGAACTGGGCGTCGAAACGCATGACGGACGCCTGGACGCCGACGAGCTGAAGCTCGTCTGGCGCGGCTCCAACCGGTCGGTCGAGGTGGTGTTCGGCAACATCGCCGACCCGGACAGCCTGCCCGACCACGAGTTCACCCCGAGCTTCGAGGGCTCCTGGCGGTTCGTCGTCGACTTCCCGTACGACGAGAACGAGTACGGCCCGGCCGAGGACGCCAACCGCATCCGCGACCTGCGGGCACGCGGTGGCGAGCAGCGCCCCCGGACGATGGCCTGGATTCCGACGCGCCTGTCGGCTGCGCGCTTCCAGGACTTCCGGCGTCTGGTCACCATCGACTACGCGCTCAGCGACCAGCGCCGCTTCGACACCCAGTACGCCGGGCACCTGAACGCCGACAACCGGGCACGGGCCAAGGCCCTCCTGGAGGGCCAGCGTGAATCGCTCGCCAAGACGGTGAAGGCCGCCCTCAAGCAGGCGTACGGGCTGGCGGAGAAGAAGAGCTCCGACGTCGAGCTCGGCTTCGACGACCATTTCGAGCCGCTGCCGGACGTGCCCGATCTGCGTCCGTCCATCGGCCAGTCGTTGCACGATGCCGCCCGGCACGTGGCCGGCAAGCTCCTCACCCACCAGTACCCGGCCCACCCCGACCTCGACCCGGACGGCCACGGCATCCCGGTCAAGCCGGCCGACGCTCGTACCGTCTTCACACACGTACGGGCCGCGAGCGAGGCCAGCGACCGCCGCGTCGAAATTCCGGCCAAGGACCGCCCGCTGATGAAGCGGATCGCGGGGCCGCTCGGCCTCGGCCAGCAGAAGGAGGCGTACTTCGAGCTGTCCACCCGCTGGGCCGACCACTTCCGCCAGCAGGCACGCGTCGACGGCGTCACCGGCGACCTCGGCGTGGTCCGGCTCACCGAGTGGCTGGACCGCCCGGAGCCGATGGGGCTCGATCCGTTCCTGGCCAACCTGGTGATCGCCTCCTTCGCCGAACTCGACGACCGCGTCTGGGTCCGCGGTGGCGGGCTGCTCGACCCGGCCCCGGAGCCATCGGCGATCAAATCCGGTGACGCCCTGCGCACCCAGCCGCTGCCCGAGGAGGACACCTGGCAGGAGGCTCGCCGCCGGTACGAGGAGATCTTCGGCAGCAAGGCGCCCACCCTGCGGCGCAGCCGGATCGTCGGCCGGTTCGCCCGCGACATCGTGGACGCCGCGCGCCGCTACCAGCCGCACGCCACCGACCTCGTCAAGGAGCTGGAGAAGCGCGCCGAACTGCTCGGTCTGGACGACGCGGACGGCTCCGGCCGGCTCGCCCTGGCCCGGCGCTCCCTCGCGCTGCTCGACGCGCTCCTCGCCGCTGACAAGGGCGCGGCCGCCGGTTCCGGTTCGGCCAAGCAGATCATCGGCGTCCTCGCCGGCTTCGACCTCGGTGAGGTCTCGGGCGACCGGTACGGAACGTCCGTCAAGCAGGCCGAGTCCGTCGCCTCGGCCCTCGCCAGGGCAGCCTGGGACATGCTCAAGCTCGCGCCCAACTACGGTCCCGAGGGCATGGCTGTGCTCGCAGAGCTGCGCGGTGCGGCGCGCGTCGACCAGCGCACCAGTAACCTGCCCGAGGCACTGACGGATGCCCGGCGTGCCATCATCAGGGTCGTCGAGCGCAGCCAGGCCGCTGCCGTCCCCACGCCGTCCCCCGCGAGGACACCTGCACCGGAGCAGCCGGCGAAGGCCGTCCCCGGGCCCGACTCGTTGGACCTCACGACGCCCACCAGCCACCCCTCGGTGTCGACCGAGCCCACCACCCGCCGTCCCAGCCGCTCCGGTGGAGGTCGGACCACCGCAGCACGGGCGGTCGCCGAACTGCGGGCCGAACTGGACGAACTGGCGGCGCGTGAGCCCGACGTGACGGTCGAGATCACCTGGCGGGTTGTGGAATGAGCACTCCGGTCGTCACCAGCGCGGTGCGCCTCAACACCGCCACCGTCACCCAGTACCTGGCCTCGCAGTCCGGGCTCGCTGCGGGCCGACGGAAGGCCGTCCTGCTGCGAGCCGCCCCGGAATGGGACGGCCCAGCCGAGCTCGGCTGGGGCGAGCGCCGGGCCCGGGTCGCCGCGGCGCCGTCAGCGCTCGCCGTGTACGAGCTGGTGCTGACGCACCTGGCACCGGAGGCACCGGGCCCGGAGGTGCTGGTCGTGCTCACGGACCAGGAGGAGTCCGAGCTCGGACCCGACCTGCTGGCCAGGGTGCACAAGCAGCGGGTCAACGCCGTCGACACCTGGGACGTGGTCCGGCAGGCATTCGGCGCCGGCAGCACCGACAATCGGCTGCTCAAGGACAACTGGGCCGCCGAGGCGCTGCTCGACGCCACGCCGCCGGCAGGCTGGCCGCAGCTGGCGGGCGGCGTGCTGTCCCGGCGCGGCGCCCTCGGTGCGCTCGCCCTGCGGCGGCTCGGCATCGGTCGCTTCGACCCGGACCGGGACGAGCGATCGGCTCCTGACAGCGGCCTGGACGTACCCGCCCTGCTGCGCTGGTCGCTCACGCCCGGCGGGCCGGACCGCTTCCTGGCACTGCGAGCCCCGGAACGGTCAGGGCTGGCCGGGCTCCTCGGCGAGGCCGACCAGGCCGGGCTCACCGGCCGGGCCCTGTTGGCGCTGGTGGAAGCCGATCATGGTCCGGACGCGGTCGCATTCGGGCTGGTCTGCGCAGCACTGTGGGTGCACGCGGACGCCGCAGCGGATGCCGAGGACTACCGGGCGCGCGGGCGGGCCGAGCGGTGGTTCGGTGACGAGCCGCCCGCGCACGGCGAGGCGCTGGACGCACTCGTCGCCGCCTTCGGTCGCTCGTGCGAGGAGTTCGTGTCGGTCCTGCTGCTGTCCGGCCGTTCCGGGTTCGACGACGATGCGGCGGCCGCCCGTCGGCTGACCGGAGCCGTTCTGGATCGCGCGGCCTCGCTGGTCGAGCAGTTGGGCGCGCAGCGCGCCGCCGAGTCCAGCCCGGTCCTGGTCGCCGGGCTGGAGGCCCGCTTCGCCGCCGTCGGTCGAGCTCTCGGCAAGGGCGACCCGGCGCGTACGGCAGCGGCGGTGAGGGCCCTGGGCGACCACCGGCTGGCCCCGGGCCGGACTGTCCGGACCAGGGTCGAACGGACGCACATGGCGCAGCGGCTCACCCAGTGGCTGGCCACCGACCCGGCGACCGAGAGCACGACGGTCGCGGCCGGCATCGACCGTCACCTCGCCGAGACCGCCTGGGTCGACCTGGCGCTCGAGCACGTCGAGGCGGGCGGCGACCCCAACCACGTCCTCAAGTCCGCTTATGACGAGCTCTGCACCTCGGTCCGCGCCCGACGACGGGAGATCGACCGCCGTTTCGCGCAGACCCTCGCCACCTGGACAGCGGCCGGGACGGACCCCGGCTCCATGCTGACGGTGGAGACCTTCCTGCCTCGGGTCGTCGGACCGGTGGTGAAGGCGGCCGAGCGCCGCCTGCTGCTGGTGGTCGTCGACGGGATGAGTGCCGCCATCGCCACGGAACTCGGGGCCGAGCTGCGCGAGCACTGGGCCGAGTACGACCCGTACCCGCGGCCTTCCACCGGCCCTGCGCCCGAAAGCTCGTCAAGTTCCCCCCAGCGGCGTGCGATCGCCGCTGCCTTGCCCACCATCACCTCCGTCTCCCGTACCTCGCTGTTCGCGGCGAAGCTGATGAAGGGATCGCAGGCCGACGAGAAGCGGATCTTCCCGACGCACCGGTTCTGGGGTGGCCAGAAGGTCGCGGTCTTCCACAAGGACGACCTGCGCAGCGAGACGGGCGGTGACACGTTCGGGCCCGGGCTGTCCGAGGCCCTGGTCGGTGACACGCACGTGGCGGTGGTGCTCAACACCGTCGACGACCGGCTCGCGAAGGAGCAGAAGCTCGGCGACGGCGCCTGGAGGCTCAGCGAGATAGGAGGGCTGCAGGACCTGCTGAGCATCGCCGCCACCCAGGGGCGGGCGGTGATCCTCACCAGCGACCACGGGCATGTCGTCGACCGGCGGGGACTCAAGGTCGACCGCGACGGCGCCGCCTCGGCCCGGCACCGCGCGCCAGGCGGACCCCTGGCCGACAACGAGATCGTGCTGTCCGGGCCACGTGTGATCTCGTCGGAGACCGGCGGTGAAATCGTGGCGCTGTGGGACGCCGACTCCCGGTACACCGCGCTGAAGGCCGGATACCACGGCGGGGCTTCCCTGGCCGAATTCGCCATCCCGGTCCTTGCCTTGCTGCCGTTCGGAGCCGCTCCGCCCAAGGGATGGCGGGAGCTGGGCAGCCCGGAGCCCGAATGGTGGGCGGTGGCCTCGGGCGCGAAGCCTCGACCGGCACCGGTCGCCGTCGTTCCGCCGAAGAAAGCCACCAAGCCGACTCGGCCCGCGAAGGCGCCTGCTCAGCCGCCGGCCGGTCACGACGCCCTGTTCGAGGTCGCGCTCGCCCCCTCGCTCGACGGCGAGACGCTGCTGGCGCCCACCGTGGTGTCCCCTCAGGACACCCTGGTCAGCGGTCTGCTCGTCTCGCAGGTCTTCCTGGACCAGGTGGACCTGCTCGCCCGCAAGCCGGACCTGGCGAAGGTCGAGAAGGCCGTGCACGTGTTGCTGGACGCAGGCGGGACACTACCCGTGACCGCGTTGGCCCAACGGATCGGCCTGCTCACGACCCGCGCCGACGGCTTCGCCGCCGTCCTGCGGCAGCTGCTCAACTACGACAGCATCCAGGTGCTCGAAACACTCCCCGACGGCCGCACCCTGCGGCTCGACACGGGGCTGCTGCGCACCCAGTTCGGGCTGAAGTGACCCGCGGCCGGGGCGGGCGTTCCTGCCCCGGCGCAACGGTTGAGCTGCGCAGCAGTCACGGTCCGGCCGAAGTACTGAACATCGGCCCGATCGTGGTTCGCCGTAATGGAAGACTGTCCGCGTGAGCACCGCCGGATACCCCCGCCCCACGTCCGTCAGCGCGGCCCGCCGCCGGGACGTGATCGACGCGCTGCGTCGAGGCGCCGTTCCCGAGAACGGACTCGACCTGCTCGCCACCGGGCTCGGCCGGTTCGAGTCCGCGCTGGACGGCGAGTTGGAAGCAGTCGCCTCGGGCGCTTCGGTCTTCAAAGCGGTACGTGGTGAGTACGGATCGGGCAAGACGTTCTTCACCCGATGGCTCGGGGAGCGGGCCAAGCGCCGGAACTTCGCCGTCGCCGAGATCCAGATCTCCGAGACGGAGACGCCGCTGCACCGGCTGGAGACCGTCTACCGCCGACTCACCGAGCAGCTGACCACGGCCAGTTTCCCGCCCAGCGCCCTGCGCGCCGTGGTAGACGCCTGGTTCTACGCGCTGGAGGAGGACGCGCTCGCCGCCGGAGCGACCGAGGAGCAGCTGCCCGAGGAGGTCGAGCGGCTGCTCGCCGCCAGGCTCAGCGAGGTCTCCCGGCACGCGCCGTCGTTCGCAGCCGCGCTTCGCGGGTACCGCACCGCGCTCAGTGGGGGCGACGAGAGCACGGCCGGCGCCATTCTGGCCTGGCTCGGCGGCCAGCCCAACGTCGCGGCCTCGGCCCGCCGGGCCGCCGGCGTGCGGGGCAATCTGGATCACTTCGGTGCCCTCGGCTTCCTGCAGGGGCTGCTCGCGGTCCTGCGGGACTCCGGTCACGCGGGGCTCTTCCTCGTCCTCGACGAGGTCGAGACCCTGCAGCGGGTACGCTCCGATGCCCGCGACAAGGCGCTCAACGCGCTGCGCCAGCTCATCGACGAGGTGCACTCCGGCCGTTTCCCCGGTCTCTACCTGGTCATCACCGGCACACCTGCCTTCTACGACGGGCAACAGGGCGTCCAGCGACTTGCCCCGCTCGCCCAGCGACTCGCCACGGACTTCACGACCGACCCGCGCTTCGACAACCCGCGCGCTGTCCAACTCCGGTTGCCCGGCTTCACCCTGGACTCGCTGACCGGCCTCGGATCGACGATCCGGGATCTGTACGCCGAGGGCGCGGACTCGCCCGAACGGGTGAAGACCCTCGCGGACGATCCCTACGTCGCCGATCTGGCCAAGGCGGTGGGCGGAGCACTGGGTGGCAAGATCGGCGTGGCGCCGCGGCTGTTCCTCAAGAAGCTCGTCGGCGACGTGCTCGACCGCATCGACCAGTTCGACGACTTCGACCCGCGGCAGCACTACCGTCTCACCGTCTCCAGCAACGAACTCACCGATACGGAGCGGAACCTCGCAGCAGCCGGATCAGCCGACGACATCGAGCTGGAGCTGTGATGGAAGGACTCGAGGGTTCCCTGCCGAGTTCTGTGCGCGGCACGGATCCCGTCGAACGGCTCGACCCGGTCGTCCTGCACCACATCGTGAACACTCTCGGCTGGCCCGATCTTCGTCCCCTGCAGCGAGCCGCGATCAACCCGCTGATGGACGGCAAGGACGTGGTGCTGCTCGCGCCGACCGCGGGCGGCAAAACCGAAGCCGCCTGCTTTCCCGTGCTCTCCACGATGGTTCAGCAAGGCTGGACCGGCACCTCCGTGCTGTACCTGTGCCCGCTGAAGGCGCTCCTGAACAACCTGGTGACACGCGTCGACTCGTACGCACAGTGGCTCGGTCGGCGAGCGGAACTGTGGCACGGCGACACCAAGGAGTCCCAACGTCGTCGCATCCGCAGCGAGTCGCCGGACGTCCTTCTGACCACTCCCGAGTCGCTCGAGGCGATGCTCATCGGTGTGAAGACCGACCATGCACGCCTTCTCGGGTCCGTCCGCGCAGTCGTGGTGGACGAGGTCCACGCCTTCGCGGGGGACGACCGTGGGTGGCACCTGCTCGCCGTGCTGGAGCGGCTCGAGCGGGTCACCGGGCGGCCCATCCAGCGCATCGGGCTGTCGGCCACGGTCGGCAATCCTCAGCAGCTGCTGACCTGGTTGCAAGGGTCCGGGGCGGGGAGCCGCACCGGGGAAGTAGTCGCACCCGACCTCGCGGCTGCACCTAGCGGTGCCCCGCCCGCCGGTGACGTGGAACTCGACTACGTCGGCTCGTTGGAGAACGCCGCCAAGCTCATCTCGGCCCTACACCGCGGCGAGAAGCGGCTCGTCTTCTGCGACTCCCGCAGGCAGGTCGAGGAGCTCGGGGCCGCACTGCGCGCCCGTGAGGTCACCACCTTCCTGTCGCACGCGTCCCTCTCCGCAGAGGAACGTGCGCGCTCGGAGCAGGCGTTCGCCGAAGCCCGTGACTGTGTGATCGTCTCGACCTCCACCCTGGAACTCGGCATCGACGTCGGCGACCTGGACCGTGTGATCCAGATCGACTCGCCCCGCACCGTCGCCTCCTTCCTGCAGCGCATCGGACGGACCGGTCGCCGAGTCGACAGCGTCCGCAACTGCTTGTTCCTGGCCACCTGCGAGGAGTCCCTGCTCCAAGCAGCCGGCCTACTCCTACTGTGGGGACGGAACTGGGTCGAGCCAGTCGTCCCGCCACCCGAACCCCGTCATCTGGTCGCACAGCAGTTGCTGGCCGTGACCCTCCAACATCACAAGATCGGCGAGCATCTGTGGGACCGGGAGTGGAACGGGCTCCCACCGTTCGACCGGTCCTCCGAGCCCATCCTGCGGCACTTGGTCGATCAAGGATTTCTCGACCAGGACGGTGGCCTGCTCTTCATAGGCCCGGAGGCGGAACAGCGCTTCGGGCAGCGTCACTTCATCGAGCTCACGGCTTCTTTCACCGCACCACCCCAGTTCACCGTGCTGTCGGGGCGCACCGAGATCGGGCAGACCGATCCATCCGTACTCACCGAGGAGCGGCCTGGCCCGCGTCGACTGCTGCTCGGTGGTCGCAACTGGCAGGTCACGTTCATCGATTGGGGAAGGCGTCGGGCCTTCGTGGAACCCACCGACAGCGGCGGCGTCGCCAAGTGGACTGGAACTGGCATCGCCGGCCTCTCGTACGAACTGACCCGAGCCATGCGGGACATCCTTCTCGGTTCCGAGCCTCCGGTCTCCCTCACCCGTAGGGCAGAGGCTCGCCTTCAACAACTGCGTGACGAAGAAGCACCTGACAGCGTGCATCCTGCCGGCACCCTCGTCACTCGAGCCGGAGAGGACGTGCGGTGGTGGACCTGGGCCGGCTTCCGCGCCAATGCGACACTGGCTGCCACTCTTCCGGCAGTGGCCGATCCCGTGCAGCGCCCCACTGACTGCTACGTCCGGCTCCGCGAGGACATGACGGCCGAGATGTGGCACGCGGCGCGCACGGCTATCGGCGACCACCTGGTGTTTCCGGATATCGACCACCGGGCTGTGAAGGGGCTCAAGTTCTCCACGGCGCTGCCCGAGCGGCTCGCCATCGCCTCGGTCGCTGCCCGCCTTGCCGACTTCGAGGGAGCATCAGCCGCGCTCCGCGAGCCGACCAGACTGCACGTCGCCCATCGCTGAGGATCGACCCTCCCGCTGTTTACAGAGTGACCAGTGCATGACGCGAAGGTTGTCTCGAGCGTCGGTCTCACGGATCAGAGGGGCTGGCATCTCGCTGATCCGGCCTCCTTAGATACTGAGCCGCCCAGGCCATTGGCTGGCTCGGGGCTCGGCGAGCGAGAGCGAGAGGTGATCGGCTGACACCGGATTCAGCGGGCTCCCTGCTTGGGTCGGTGCGTCGTGAACTGGACGGAAGCGGTCCAGACGCGGTCGCCCTTGCGGGCGGGGCAGCCCCTGTCATAGCAGCGCCAGTACCAGCCGGTTTTGCCCCGTCTGAGGTCGAGTTGGTCTCCCCGGCAGCCGCCGCACCGCGGAGGGCGGGCGAAGTCCTCGGCGTGCTCGTGGTCAAGGATCTTGCGGGCGAAGTGGGCGCCTCGCACGGTCATCATGATCTCGCGGGAGTGGCTCTGGGAGAGGGCGTTGAGGCTGCCGAGCAGGACGGTCTACTCGTCGATGACAACGATCTTCTGGTGCATGACGTTGACGGGGATCACGGAGGAGGTGACGGCCTTGAGTTCGTCGAGGTACTCGGTGAAGCGCTGCTGGTTCTGGTCGCTCTGGTCGCGGACGAACACGGTGATCCGCACGCCGCGACGCACGGCGTCCTCCAGGGCGGGGAGCAGGCTGCGTACGCGCTTCGCGACCCACGGGGTCCAGATCCACAGAGAGTACCGGGCCTGGGACCGTCCGGCTTCCAGTGACGCCACGGGTCATGCCGGGGATGGTGGAGGACGAAGGCATCCGCCACGTCGTAGACGATCTGCACCAGAGCCATCCCCACCCCGCCGTGGAACTTCATCCGGTGGTCCGAGCGCTTGAGCGGGTCCTGCTCCTGCATTCCACGGCCGGGCAGGAATAAAAACCGGTGGGGATCGAGCGGGAGAAGAATGTCGCAGACCTCCACCGCCGCCGGCTGGCTGCCTGTGTCTTGGCCGTTCAGCATCACCATAGGCACGTCGCCGGTGAGCAGACACATGTCGCTGAACCCCAGGCCCCACGGTCTGGCGAAGAGAACCAGCGCGAGCGCAGCAAGGTGTTCGGCCATGTAGCACAGGTGCGGATTGTTGGCGGCAATCGCGGCGATATCCGCCGGCAACTGCGCCACCTCTGCCGGGCCGACGTCGAACATCAGCCGCTTCCTCTGGCGAGTGGTCCGCAGCACCTGCGCGGCCATCCACCAGGCCAGGCGAAGCCGCTCGTCGGCCGTCAGCGGCCACCGCTGGGGCAGCGCCCCCTCGGGGGCATCCAGCATGGCGTCGAAGACAGGCTTCGCCTTGGTTTCGAGCTGCGAAAAGAGTTCCTCGACCGCATGGTGGGGCACGCCTTCCAGGGTGGTACCCCAGTAATAGCCGCGCTCGGCAAGGATGTTGCCGACCATCGTGGGGAACGGCGCGTCGATGGCGGCGGTCCTGCGCACAGTGAGTTCGTGCTGACGTCGGCCGCGGTGCTCGGCGAACCGCCGCAGGTACATCTGCGGCACCGTGTGGTCCCGGATTCTCCCGGCTTCGCGCGCCGTCTTCTTTCCCGATGAGGCTCTGCCCAATTGCCCTCCCGGCTGTGCCTGGCCGGCACCGCGGTCCCCGGCTGGTCCCTGGCAAGATCGCCCGAAGCATGGCAGGGGCAGGTGGCGGCATCAAGAGGTAGACAGCAGAAAAGGCTGCTGATCTGGGATTTCTCCCGATCAACGGCCTTCCGACATCACTGTCGGGACGACAGGATTTGAACCTGCGACCCCTTGACCCCCAGCAGCCGAAAACAAGTGCGTCTATCGTTCTCCTGTCCGGTTCGTTCAGGTCTGGGTCTATCTCGTCCACTTCCCACGACGCCTGATCCAGCCTCATGACACCGAGTCCGTGAGAGGCGCGTGAGTGGGCAGTGAGCCGCAGTGAGCCTCCTCACTGTGGCCCACCCTTGAGCGCACGAGGACCCGGCCCGCCGGTGCCAACTGGCGCGAACTCATCAAAACAACTCGAGTGTTGCGATGCGATCCGAGCACTGACAGGGAGATAAGGCAGACTGTTAGCGATCCGTGTGGAGCCCTGGGGCAAGGAGCCAACTGGTGAACGCCACCATGCAGTTCGGTCTGTTGATCCGGTTCGCCCTGGACACTCTTGGGGAGCGCAACGCGCACCACGACTTTGAACAGCTCTGCCTGGAAGTGGCTCGCCGTAGAATCGTGAGCAATCTGGCGCCAGCAACCGGCCCGGTGAGCAGTAGGGGTGATCAGGGCCGGGACTCCGAAAGTTTCTGGACGGATCTCGCAGGAACCCGATCGCCGGTCTCAGCTTTCGCCCGCTTGGCCTCCGGGGCGAAGGTCGTCTTGGCGTGCACGATTCAGAAGGACAACGTTCCCGCCAAGATCAGAAAGGATATAGCGTCGATCTGCGGCCAGGGCAGCCCCGTACAGCACGTGCTGTACTTCACGGTCGCCCCGGTGACGGTAGGCGCGCGACACCAACTGGAGAACGAGGTGCGCGATGCCCACCAGGTTGAGCTCGACATCTTCGATGCGGCTCTTCTGACACAGTTCCTGACCGACCCCGACCTCTACTTCCTGGCCGAGCGGTACCTGGGTCTTCCGCCACTTCCCCGTACTAGTGAGTCCTCCGTCAGCGACCTTTCAGTGGCAGTGCCCGTGGACTCGGTCGAACACCGAGTCCACGGGCGGGATGCGCTATTGGCCGCCTTGGAGGAACGGGTAGCTCACGCCGGCGGTCGGTTGGTCTTGTCTGGGGTAGGCGGCAGCGGCAAGAGCACGGTCGCGCTGGCGGTAGCTCGACGGGTCGCCGCCGAGCGGAGGGTGTGGTGGGTCGACGCCACGACCCCAGCCACCTTCGTGGCGGCGCTGCGTGAGGTCGCCGTTCGGGCAGGGGTGAAGCGTGCTGTGGCTCGCGAAGTGTGGCACAACCACGAGGCCGCCCGCGATGTGCTGTGGGATGCTCTGGACAACGTGAACGCGGGACGCTGGCTGCTGATCGTAGACAACGCCGACGACCCGGCGATGGTACGGGACTGGATCAGGTACCCGGTTGCTGGGAACACGGTGCTGGTGACGAGCCGCGACCACGCCCCTGGCTCGTGGTGGACGTCGACGGAGGTCCACCACGTCGGCCCGATCTCCGAGGTTCAGGGTGCCGCATTGCTGCGTGAACTGGCCCCGAGCGCTGGCCCCGAGGGCGACGCAGCATGCCTGGCCCGAAGGTTGGGCGGTCTGCCTCTCGCTCTTCTACTCGTCGGTAAGTATCTGGCGATGACCAGCATCGACCTGATGCTTCCTGAGTCGGAGGCCCCTCGGACGTTTGCCGCGTACCAGGAGGCACTGGACGCGGAGTTCACCGAGGCGATCGCAGCGCTACCTCACGATCTGCACGCCCCACTTGCCCAGACATGGGAGATGTCCCTGGATCTGCTGGAAATGCGGGGTATGACGGCCGCACGCCCGCTGTTCCGGCTGATCTCGTTCTTCGCATCTGAGCCGCTGCCAGCCGTCCTGCTTCGGAGGAGCGTGCTCGCCGCCGCAAACGACTTCGCGGGATTGTCATCTTCTGATCTTGATGTAGCTGTACGTGGATTGCTGGGGTGCGGCTTGCTGCACCGTCGGCGGTTCCATGGACATGGTTCAACGCTGGAGACTCTGGTCGTCCACCCCCTGGTCCGAGAGATCACCCGTACCCAGCCGGCTGCCATCTCGGCAACACCGGTCTACTCGACTCTGTCGGCGGCCCTCCTCGCGATGGTGGCGAAGGGGATCGCCCCAACCGCCCCCGCGAACTGGCCACTTTGGCAACTACTGCTGCCCCACTGTGTCCACGTCGCGTCAGACACGATGCACGCCGCCGCGCTGGAGCACCAGATGCGCGGCGAACTCGCGACGCGCGCTGCGGTGTACGCTCAGCAGTCAGGCCAGTGGTCGGTGGCAGAGGATCAATTCATCCATGCCCTCAGCGCGTTCGCAATCACCGCTCCGGCCGACGGCCTCAGGACCATACTGACTACAAGGCATAACTTCGCCGTGCTAAAGCACGATCAAGGCCGATTCGACGAAGCGGAGGCAGACCTTGATGCCGTGCTGCTTGCAGCGACCCAGGCCCTCGGTCCGGACCACGAAACGACCTTGACCACGCGCCATGAGCTTGTCCGGATCCGCCTTCAGCGGGGAGACACCGAGGGCGCGCACACGGAATTCTCGCAACTGGTTCCACAGTTGACCGCTGTCCTGGGCCCTGACCATAGGACCACCCTCGCTTCGCGGCACGAGCTCGCCAGATCGCTGCGTGGCCGAGGACACCTTGTCGCGGCCTACGGCGCATTTGAGCAACTGGTCCACGACACGGCGAACGCGTTGGGCGACACCGCCCCTGCGACACTCACCGCTCGCCACGAACTAGCGGACCTGCTGCTCGAACTCGGTAAGGGCGAGCAGGCCCTCGACGAGATCACGGCAACTCTCCACTTGGAACGACGGACGCTGGGCAACAACCATCCGAGCACCCTGGTCACCCGACACAACCTCAGCTGCGCGCTTCTGAGTCTCGAGTTGTTCGACGAGGCTGAGGCCGAGTTGCGCGAGATTCAAGCGACCTGGAGCCGTATCACCCCCGGCGGACATACATCCTCCTTCCGGGCCCAGAGCACACTCGCCGGGCTGCTCGTCGCGACGGGAAGGCCCGCTGAGGCAGAAGGACACTTTCGGGCAGCGTCCGAAGCATTGGCAGCAGCACTTGGTCCCACCCATCCAGAGACAGTTGACGCCCGTCTGGGCCACGCCGAAAGCCTTCGTCGGCTCGACAGACGCACCGAGGCCCAGGCCGTACTGGAGTCACTGTCGACCACTGTCCTCGGCTTCCATGGCCCCGGTCATCCCAGCCTGCTCCTGCTACGCCGGCACTTGGCGGACGTGTGCTTCGAGCTCAAGCAGGACGCAGCTGCGGAGCACCAGCTACGGCTGCTGGCTGAGGCACAGAGCGATACCCTGGGCCCCGGTCACCCTGAGACCTTGAAAACCGTCAGCCACGCGGCAGCGGCCGCTCTCCGTCACGGCCAGGTCGGCCCTGCCTCCCGCGAACTGGCTGCCCTGGTCGACCCGTTGGCCTTGCACTTCGGCAGCGACGGCGAGGACACGTTGAGCGCACGGCTGAACCTGGCCTACGCACATCTACTCAACGGCGACCCCGCAGCGGCAGAACGGCAGCTGACCGAGGTCGTGGTGGCTTACGAGCATGGTCGTCGCCCCTCTGACGAACTGTTGGCCTTCGTGCAGGACCTGCAACGTCAACTGGGCTGACGCCGCACTTGGAGCGTGTCTCGTCTGGAGTTGAGGCGACTACAAGCACGATGGCGCTCGTGGGGTCGATCTGTCTCAACAATTGCTGCCGGACGACCTGAGCGGTCCTGGGCCATCCGGCGCCCAAGGACTTCCAGTCTGGTGCCTGAGCCCGCGTAGAACTGGTCCGCCTGGCGCAGGGAACGCCAGGCCGCCGCCCGCCGCTGCCACTACCAACGCCGCCTGCACGTGATCGAGGAGCGGTCCAATGAAGACCGCCCCTGACGGTCCTTCACCCCACTACACTCACCGCGCACAGCCTCTGAACAGGCAGAACGTCGAAGTCCTGCTGGAGTACTAGGCGGCGCTCCGGGCCGCGGCCACCCCGGCCCGCGATTGTCAAACTGGCCTCCGGGTGGCCGTGGGGTGAGCCAGAATGCGAGGCGCCGGCTCGGGGCGGGCGGCGATCAACAACAGGGGCGGATCATGGGCACGGAGACAGACCTGGGGCAGGACCTGACGGCCGCCTACGACAGGTGGCGCACGGCACCGCCGCCAGAGGCCGGCACCGACCGAGTCATGGCGGTGAACCGCCTGAGCAAGGTGGTCCAACCTCTCATCGAGGTGTCGGACGAACTGTGCAACGTCGCCCCAGGGCCTCTCGGCGGGCCGCTGGCCGCGTTCGAGTACGAGGGACGCGACTACCTGCTGCTGACGAGCGACGCCGGGCCGCTAGAAGTCGAAGAAATGGCCATGGAGTTCGCCAAGTTGGCCACCGCCTCCCCCGAGGTTCGGCACGTGCTGCTGCACACCGGCCCGGGGCCAGCACGCCAGGCCGGGCGGGCAGCGCAGTTGCTGGGTGACCTCACGGGGCGGGTCGTTGTCCTGGACCGCAGTCATCTGGACGCGGCCGTGTGCGGGGTTGCGACGCTGGCCGACCTCGTGAGGGCTGCGTTCCGCCGCGGTGGTGCGCTCCACCCGTCGTTGGCCGATCTTGTCCTGCCCCGCGCCGCCCCGGCGATTCCTGCGTCGATGGACCCGGCCGGGCGACGGCAGGAACTCCTCGCCGACTTCACCGCTGCCCCGTACACCGCGCCAGGGGCTGGGGGCGTGGAGGTGCGGCCGCTGCTCGTCGGCGGCCTCGAGGGCCACGTCCCGGGTGGCCTGGCCGTGGCACCGGACGGGAAGGTGCTGGTCACGGTGGACAGCGGGATCGTCGACCTCGACCTGCGCACCGGCGCCACCCGCTGGCACCTGGCCCTGCCCGGCTGCGACGGCCCTGTCCTGCCCTGGGACGACGGTTCCCTTCTGGTGATGCGCGGCGGCGCGGTGCTGCGCTGGCACGAGGGCATGTTGAGCGCCGTGGCGGGCGTGTTCCCACCGGGGGCACGCCTGGTCGCCGGGGACCGCCGTGAGGTGTGGGTACTGTCCGGCTCGGGGGCCACCTTCGGGTCCGGCGAGGGCACGCTCGCCCTGACCTGGATCGGACTCGAGGCTGGCCGCCAGGTCCGCTACCCGATCGCGTTCGACGCCGCGGTGCGCTCCACGGTGTGCCTGGGGCGGCGCCGCTTCCTTCTCGCGGCAGGTGGCCATCACGCAATGGTCGACCTCGCGCTCAGCACCGACGTCGGCCCCCGCTCCGCCTGGATCCCCTCCCACGCGCACTACCCCGGCCACGCGCTGGCCGCCGGCAGGGACGGCGCCATCACCCTGTCACCTAACGGATCCGGGACCGGCCTCGTCCTACACCACGTGGACACTGCGGCCATGACCGGCGCACCGGAGCCTCTCGCCGCCATGCCGCTCGGGATCGCCGCGGGTCTCGCCGCCGCCGGAGACGGCTCGACCCTACTGCTGGGTATGTTCCCGGGCGTGCCCGGCGAGCAGGTGCCGGTGCTCGTCCGCCTGTCCGGCCTTCCCCGCGGCACGGCCGGCCCCAAGGGCCCTGCCGACGAGACGGATGCCGGCTCGCAGGGGGGCCGGGAACCGTACCGGGAGGTGGCCGAGCAGGCGGCCGGGAACAAGCGGGACTACCGGCAGGAGGCCGACAAGATCGGAGCAGGCGGCCAGGGCACAGTCGCCCGCGCCACACACAAGTCCACTGGAGTGGAGGTCGCGTTCAAGCGGCGCACCTCCGACGTGGCCGACGCGGCGGCTCGGATGATCCGTGAGATCGAGGTCGGCCAGCGCCTGGGCGGCCACCCGCACGTCATGCCGGTCCTGGATGCCGCCGCCGACCACCGTTGGTTCGTCATGCCGCTCGCCGAGGCGACCGCGGAGGACCGCTGGGCCGACCTGCGCGACCCCGCTCAGCTGCGGGTCCTGGTCGACGCCGTTGCCTCCGCGCTGGCCGCCGCCCACAAGCACGGCTGGGTGCACCGCGACGTCAAGCCGCCCAACATCCTGCTTCTGAACGGGTCTTGGCGGCTCGCGGACTGGGGTCTGGTGCGCCGGCCACGCGGCGAGACCACTGACCCCAACCGAACCCGCTTCGGCCTCGGCAGCCCCGGCTTCGCCGCCCCCGAACTCAGCCACCCCACCGGAGCCCACGACGCCGGCCCGGCCACCGACATCTACGGCCTCGGCCAGGTCATCGGCTGGGCTCTCACCGGCGACGAGCCCCACACCAACGTTCCACTGCTCCCGCCGCCGGGCCCGTGGCGGTACATCGTCCAGCAGGCCACCCAGCTCGACCCTGCCCATCGCCCGCAGGACATCGCCGCGTTTCTGACCCTCGTGGAACGGGAAATGGCCGCGTCCCGGGAACTGCCCACCGTGCGTGCGCAGCGTCTGCTGGCCGAGGCCAAAACGAAGCGCAGCAACGGCCCCGGCGCGACCGACGAGCTCCTGGACCTGGCCGCCGCGAACCCCACGGACACCTACCTATACCTGGAGGTGCTGTCCGAACTCGAGCAGCCCGGACCGGCGCTGCTGCGCAACCCACGCCGGGCCGCCACCGTGCTGCAGGCGATGGGCACCCACCGGCACGCGGACCCCTGGCCCAGCTTCGCCACCATGGACCGGGTGATGCTGTGGCTCCTGGAAGCTGCACGGGCAGCCGGCAACGCCAGCGAGCTCCAGCTGTTGGCGGAGGCAGCCACCGCGCTGTGCTCCTGGGACGAGGCCCATGACCAGTGGACGCCCCAAGGCGCCACCCTGCGGTGGCTCCGCACCCTGCGAGGCACCGCCGCGGCCGAGGTGGCTGGCGTGCTGCGCCGCTTCCCGGCATCGGCCCGCCACTATCAGGACCTGACCGACGAGATGGGCGTGGACCTGGCGATCCGCTCTGCCATCCGCCACGTCGCCCAGGACCAGCCGTGAGCGTCCCCGGACCGCGGCGGTCCGCTCCCGCCGAGGAGCACCGCCCGGGCTCCTCGATGAGCTTGTCTTGCTTCTCCAGCTACGCGTCCCGTCAATGCTGTCGTCAGTGCTCCTGATCTTCGAATTGTGGACGTCCGACTACGTTTCGACCCCGTCCTGGCCTTGGCGCGGACCCGGCAGAGGATTCCTCCAGCCTCAAACCTGACTACGGTCTTCTTTGAGCGATGGCAGCTGGACCACGGCACAATGCACAAGCAACACGTCTGGGCAGACGAAGACGTGCTTACGCGAGGTCGGATTTGAAGGGGACTCATCGACCCTTCGGAGGTCGGACACGTGCGGCACCGTCTCGAAGAGCAGGATGCCGGCCCGTTTCCTCCGGCCACGCTTTGGCCGTGCTCTCCGCGACAGGGTTGGAAGAACGCTGGCCATCTGGATTAACCCTTGTCGCCACGACAAGGGGTTCTCGCAGGTCAGACGGCATTCAGCGCCGCCTGTGGTCGCACGTGAGCGCAGACTGGACTGACCAGGAGAAGATCCAGCCTCGGGATGCGATCATCATGCGCTCCTCAGCCCGCAACGGCCGCGTCTACCGTCGATGCGGCTGCCGCGACCAGCAGCACAAGCAACTCGGCGCCAACTGTCCCCGACTCTCCGCCGACCCCGCTCACGGCACCTGGTCCTTCGCCGTCGCCCTCCCCGCCAACGGCAGCCGCCACACCCTCCGCCGCGGCGGCTTCAGCGCCGACCCCAACCAGACCGTCGCCGACTACCTCACGCGCTGGCTCCAAACCAAGGCCCTCACCGTCAAACCAACCACCCTCGTCCGCTACCGCGACTACGTCACCAACGACCTCATTCCGAACCTCGACCGCATCAGGCTCGACGAGCTCAGCCACTGGCACATCGCCGACTTCGCCCACGCCCAGATCGCCCACGGCCGCGGTCGGGTAACCCTCTACCGCTGCCTCGCGACCCTCTCCAGCGCCCTCGGCGACGCCGTCCGACAAGACCGCCTCCCTCACAACCCCGCCCGCCCGAGCGTCCTGCCCCGGCCCGTGTCACCCGAGCGGCGCATCTGGACCGCCGACGAAGCCGCCCGCTTCCTGCGCTACTGCCACCAAGCCGACCCATTCCTGGCCGACCTGTTCGAAGTCCTCATCGGCACCGGCATGCGCAAGGGCGAAGTCCTCGGCCTGCACTGGACGACGTCCACCTCGACCAGCACGTCCTCTACGTCCGCTACACCCTCTCCGCCATCGACAACGCCCGCACCGTCCTCACCGCACCAAAACCAGCAGCAGCAAGAACTGGGGCGCCATCTCACCGCGGGTCGGCACCGCACTCCGGCACCGCGCCACCACCCAAGGGCCCATACCGCCCAGCGCCCTGGTCTTCTGCAAGCCGGACGGCTAACCGCTGCGCCCGCAACGCATCCTGGACCGGCTCCGTCAACTGTCGGCCGAAGCCGGCGTCCCCACCATCCGCGTCCACGACCTGCGCCACCTCGCCGCCACGATCCCCATCACCGCCGGCGTTCCCCCCGTTACGGTCTCCAAGACCCTGCGGCACGGCACGCTCTCCACCACCGCCGACATCCACGACCACCTCACCCGACAGGCAGCCCACGACGCCGTCGACACGATCGCCGCCGTCCTCGCCGAAGCAGACAAGAACGCCGCCCACAGCCACTGGCCCCGCTGGCTGCGACCACGCCACGACCACCCGACGCGGTTCCCAAAGCAGCCGAGAAACGTCAAACTCCCTGCGACAGCCACCGCTTGGACCACTGCCCGCGCTGCCCTCAGAGAGACCTGCGACCACAATGCGACCACAAGCTGACGGGACGACAAAAAGGCCGTCTCCGCATTTCTGCGGAAACGGCCTCCAGCCTGCGAAAACGCTGGTCGGGACGACAGGATTTGAACCTGCGACCCCTTGACCCCCAGCCCGATCCGAATTCCGCCGGTCAGGGCCCATCACTTCCAGCCTCCATGCCGCCTGGTACCGCCTCGTGATACCCGGTCCGTGAGAGGTGCGTGAGAGGCGGCCCACCGCCAGGGTGCTGAACCAAGGCTCTCGAATGTCTCCGCAACGCGAACCGGCCGTCGCCCAGCCAAGAAGCCAGCTCATCGGGCCCGCGACCCTTGATCCCGCGTGTGCGGGAACACTCCCCACCCATCGGCTACGTGCCGCACTGCCCCGGCATGTGGCCTGGCGCATGTCACTGCCAGGCGGCCGCAGCATGCTTCGGGCCGCACCTCCCACGCCCTGCTGGCCCGCCGAACGGGCAAGCGAGCCCTGGTGTCGGAGAGCACCGAGTACGAGGGGGCCGTGGGCCAGAGTCCACAGGGGCAAGGGTGCACCGGCGATGCGGCTACCAGGACGACAAAGGAAAGCAGTTGGACCCGTGGTGCCCTCAGCCGGCCGCGGATGTGGAACACGGAACGTGATCTACTGCATCGGCCTCGCCCGGACGAAGGACGACGCCGCAGCCGCCGACGAGGAGGGACCGCCAGCTCGCAGGTGCCGCTGCCCGGCACTGCCTCGGCGACGAGGGCGAGGACCAGAGCGGCTCCTGGCGGTCACCGGCGGCGCGCCGGCCTCGTCCATCGGGTTCCCGCCGTCACCGACTTCGACATCCAGCAGCGCACCACGCACGACCTCATCCGCACCGAGCGCAGGAATCCTGACGACGGAGCGCTGGACGCTGCCATCACGGCGCCGTCACCGCCCACCTGAACGAGACCAGCGGGCCTGTCAGTTCCGACAGACCCGCTGGTCGCACACGTCAGGACAACAGGATTCGAACCTGCACCCCATTGCCCCCAGCAAGGGCAATCAGTCGGCTGACCGCAGGAGGGCGGCAATGTGGGCAGTTGCGGACTCCACGGGGACCTGCGTGGTCTCTCCGGTCGCCCTGGTGGTGACTTCGACCGTACCCTCCTTCAGGCCGCGCGGGCCGACAGTGATCCGGTAGGGGATGCCGACCAGTTCGATGTCGGCGAACTTGACGCCGGGCCGTTCGTCCCGGTCGTCCAGGACCACGTCGATGCGTTCGGCCCGCAGCTGGGCGTACAGATCGTCCACCACGGCTGCGGTCTGCTCGTCGTTCTTCCCGATGGGAACGACGGCGACCTCGAAGGGGGCGACTGCGGCGGGCCAGACGATGCCCTTCTCGTCGTGGTGGGCCTCGACGATGGCGGCGATGGCGCGTTCGATGCCGATGCCGTAGCTGCCCATGATCGGCTTGACGGCGGTGCCGTCCTGGCCGAGCACGGTGACGCCGAGTGCCTCGGTGTACTTGTAGCCGAGCTTGAAGATGTGGCCGACCTCCACCGTGCGCACCACCTCCAGGGCGGTACCGCACTCGACGCAGGGCTCGCCGGCCCGGACCTCGCGCAGGTCCGCCCAGTGGGTGACGGCGATGTCCCGGGCGACGTCGACGCCGCGGAGGTGGACGCCGTCCTGGTTGGCGCCGGTGGTCATGGCGGTGCGACCAGCCAGGGCGTGGTCGGCGAGCACCGTCAGTCCGGTGACGCCGACCGCGCCGAGGCTGCCGGGGAGGGCACCGAGCACGCTCTTGATCTCGTCGGCGTCGGCGGGGCGGACGGCCCGGGCCCCGGTGGCGTCGAGGAGCTTCTGCTCGACCAGGCTGTGGTCACCGCGCACCAGCACGAGCAGCGGGTGGCTGTCGGCGATGAACACCAGGGTCTTGATCTGGTGCTCGGCGGGGACGCCGTGCAGCCGGGCCAGGTCCTCGATGGTGCGGACTTCGGGGGTGTCGAAGCGTTCGGGCGTGGCGAGCGCCTCGCCGTCCTGGACGGCGGGCAGGGCGGAGAGGGCTTTCTCGACGTTGGCCGCGTACCGGCAGGAGGGGCAGTGGACGACCAGGTCCTCACCGGCCGGGGTGGGGGCCATGAACTCCACCGAGGCGGATCCACCCATGCTGCCGCTGGATGCCTGGACCGGGAGGGCAGGGATGCCGAGCCGGGCGAAGACGCGGGTGTACGCCTCGTGGTGCAGGTCGAAGGAACGGTCCAGTCCGGCCTGGTCGACGTCGAAGCTGTACGAGTCCTTCATGGTGAATTCGCGCACCCGCAGCAGGCCGCTCTTGGGTCGGGGCTCGTCGCGGAACTTGGTCTGGAACTGGTACCACATCTGCGGGAGTTGGCGGTAGGAGGACAGTTCCTGGGCCAGGGTGGTGAAGATCTCCTCGTGCGTCATGCCCAGGGCCAGGTCGGTGCCCTTGCGGTCCTTCAGGCGGAACATCTCGTCACCCATCACCTCCCAGCGACCCGAACGCTGCCAGATCTCGGCGGGGTGCATGGCGGGCAGGATCCACTCCTGCGAGCCGATGCGCGTCATCTCCTCGCGCACCACCTCGATGATCTTGCCCCGCACCCGCACCGCCAGTGGCAGCAGCGAGTAGTGCCCGGCCATCAGTTGCCGCACGAACCCGGCGCGCACCAGGAGCCGGTGGCTCACGGCGTCGGCGTCTGCCGGGTTCTCGCGCAGGGTGGGAACGTACAACTGTGACCAACGCATGGGCTTGTCTTTCTGTCGGGAACTCGGCGGATGACGAGTGTCGAATCGTATGCGAGGGGGTGCAGGGACCGCTGCGGCCCTCCAGTGCCGGTCAGGCGCGCGCAACCGCCGCGGTGAGGTGCTCCGCCAGCCGTGCGGCTCCGTGGACGGTGGGGTGGACGCCGTCGAGCAGGCAGGGCTCGGTCTCCTCCATGAAGACCTCGGACAGGTCGAGGAACGAGGCCGAGGGGAATTCTCCCGCAAGCCTGCGGAGGCCCGATCGGTAGTCGCGGTAGACGGTGTCGATCGTTTCCGCGTAGTCCTCGTACAGGGCCGCGATGCCGCCCCGGTCGGGGGTGAAGGCGAAGTCGTAGTGGGATTCCACCCAGCGGCGGGTGAACTCCTCCCCGAGGGAGGGTTGGAGAAGCGAGTGGGGTTGGAGGGCGCCGATGAACCGGATGCCGTGACGGGCGCAGGTCTGGGCCATCAGGGCCTGGTTGTCCAGCCATGCCTCGGCCCGTAGCCGTGCCCCGGAGCGGGGGAAGGCCGCCGAGTCGAGCTGGGCGAGTCCGCGCCGGACCGAGGGCAACTGCGCGAACGGCACGGTGGGATCACCGATCTCCTCGGGAGCGTGCATCCTCAGGTAGTGGTGGTGGTCGGAGAAGGTCCAGCCCAGCACCTCGGCGCCGGGTCCGTACACCAGCTCCATGGCGAACAGCGTGTTGAAGTCGTTCCACCCCGACAGCGACACCACCACGTCGGGTCGGCTGTGCCGCAGACGATGCAGCAGCATCGCCGATTCGCCGCGCGACCAGCCGCCGGGAACACCGAAGCTCAGTACCTCCCAGGGCTGTCCGAGGGACGACAGCCCGCGGTGCAGTGCGGCGGGGATGGTCGAGGCGTTGTCTGGCAGGCCCAACCCGTACAGGGCACTGCCGCCGAGCAGGATCACCCGTGAGTGGTCGACGGGTTCCAGGTCGGTGGGATCGGCCATGCCGGGGATCCGCAGGAAGCCGAGCGGGCCGACCTCCAGCGCGCCGCGGGCGTCGACCCCGGAGAAGTCGCCGCCGCGTGGGAGGTGGCGGCCGGACACCGGGTCGAAGAGTTCCTGCGGCCGCCACGTGGCGGGACCGTCGGGGGTGCGGCGGCGTGGACGGCGTTGGGTCGCCGGTCGGCGCAGTGCCGTTCGCAGGATGCCGAGCCGGCCGTGCCGGACGAGTCCGCCGGCGGGGTCGGGCAGGAGAAGCTCGGAGAGGGAGAACCGCAGAGCCAGCGTCGCCGCCGCGGCCTCGTCGACCGTTCCGCCGTCGTTGCGGTGGGCGAGCAGGCCGGTGACCCCGGCGGCCCGGAGGGCAGCTGCGGTTGCCACAGGCAGCGGTCCGCCCGTCGTGTACCCGTCGGGGAGCCCCAGGACGGGGAGCTGTTCGGTGTCGTCCGGGGCCGCCCGCCAGCGTCGGGCGACCCCGGCGGGGAGGAGGAGCAGTGCCGGGGTCCGTCCTCGGTCGCGGAGGGTACGCAGCGCGGTCTGCAGCCCGCGCGGCCATCCCGGGCAGAGGATTGCGGTGAGCATGGTGTCCCTTCGGTCCGGGCCGGTCAGTCGAGCGGCAGGTCTGGATGGGTGAGGTCGGCGGTCTGGTCCTCCAGCCGGAAGACGTGTTCGCCGAGGACCAGCCGGTCCATGCCGGCCCTCAGGAAGCACCGGTAGGCGTCGGCGGCGGTCGCGACGATCGGTTCGCCGCGGACGTTGAAACTGGTGTTGACCAGGGCCGGACAACCGGTCAGCCGGTGGAACTCGGTGAGCAGGCGGTGGAAGCGCGGGTTGGCGTGCCGATCCACGGTGTGGTGTCGGGCCGTCCCGTCCACGTGGACGGCGGCGGGGAAGGCCGGGGCGCCGTCCGGCCTGGCGCGGACCTCGGTGATGAGCGTCATGTAGGGGGAGACGACGGGTTCCGCGAGATGGTCCGCGGCGGTCTCGGCGAGGATCGACGGCGCGAACGGGCGGAAGTCCTCACGGGCCTTGATCCGGGTGTTCAGCCACTCCTTCGCGGCGGGGTTGCGGGGATCGGCGAGGATGCTGCGGTTGCCGAGGGCACGGGGCCCGAATTCCATCCGGCCCTGCACCCAGCCGACCACCCGGCCGGCGGCCAGGTCGGCGGCGACGGCCGCGGCAAGGGCTCGCGGATCGTCGTAGCGGGTGGCCCGGGCTCCGTACCGGGTGATCACCTCCCGGACCGCGGCCGGCGGCACGTCCGGCCCGAGGTAGGCACCGTTCATGCCGTCGGGCACCGGCGGCGCGGGCCGGGCGGCGCCGAGCGAGAGATGGTGGGCGGCGTAGGCGGCTCCCACGGCACCGCCCGCGTCGCCCGCAGCGGGTTGGATCCAGACCCGGTCGAAGCCGGCCTCGCGCGCTATCCGGGTATTGGCCACGCAGTTGAGGGCGACTCCGCCGGCCAGGCACAGGTCGGAGGCCTCGGTGGTGCGCCGGGCCAGGCGGGCCAGGCGCAGCATCACCTCCTCTGCGACCTGCTGGAAGGCGAGGGCGAGGTCGGCGTGGGCGGTGGGCGTGCCGCTCTCCGGGGTGCGGCGCGCCATGTCGAACAGCCGCTCCCACCGCGGGACGTCGATGATCGAACCGCCCCGGTGGAACGCGAAGTACCGCAGGTCCAGCGCGAAGGAGCCGTCGGCGCGCAGGTCGATCAGGTGCTCCAGGATCCGTCGGCGCAGCTCCGCGGTGCGCGCTCCGGCGCGGTCACCGTAGGAGGTCAGGCCCATCAGTTTGTACTCACCGCTGTCGACCTTGAAACCGCAGAAGTAGGTGGCTCCGGAGTACAGCAGTCCGAGCGAATGCGGGAAGCGCTGTTCGAACAGGGCTCGCAGCTTCGGACCGCGACCGTGGAACAGTCCGGTGGTGGTGTACTCGCCGACGCCGTCGGCGGTCAGTACTGCGGCATCGTCGAAGGGAGAGGGGTAGTACGCGCTGGCGGCGTGCGAGAGGTGGTGGCGGGACCACAGCAGCGGGACGTCCGTGGGGACGCCGGCGGTGCGCAGGCCGGTGCGCAGGGCCGGGACGGTGGACTCGCGCCGCAGCAGTCCGCCGCGGACGGCGAGGTCGAACGCACGGCGCCCGTGCGGTGCCGCGCCCAGTAGGGTGGCGCGGACCCGGCGACGCTTGAGCCACGGCGACTCGTAGTAGGCGACGGCGTCGATGCGCCCGGAGGCCTGGTCGAGCACGTAGCGCAGGGCCTGGGCAGGGAACGCCGGGTCGTGCTTGCGCCGGGAGAAGCGTTCCTCCTGGGCGGCCGCCACCAGCCGCCCGTCCACGAGGAGAGCGGCCGCACTGTCGTGGTAGAAGGCGGAGATGCCGAGCACTGTGCTCATCGGTTCAGTCGTTCCTGCGGTGGGTGGGTGTGGGGCGGCGGGCGCCGCGGGCGGTGAAGTCGTCGGGACCGTAGTCGTGGTGCACGGGCTGGAGCAGCGACCCGTCGGGGTCGGCGGGTAGGCGCGGGCCGGAGGCGCGGACGCTGCGCAGGGTCCGGAGGACGAGTGCGGGCAACGTGACCAGGAGGTGGTAACGGGCACCGGAGTAGAGGTTCCGCACAGCCGTCACCACAGGGGGTAGCTGTCGCCGGCACGGTTGCGTTCTTCGCGGAACTCGATCAGTTCCGCCGTGGCGCGTTCGGATGCGGACGGCCTGCGCCGGATCAAGCGGTGCGCCACGGGGGCGAAGAGGCGGGCGCTCAGCCCTCGGACGGCGGCCTGTGCCAGTGCTGCGGGAAGGCGGCGTCGCGTCATGTCCGTTCTCCTTGTGGGGCCTTCGTCGGGAGGAGTTCGACGGTCAGGCCGAACTCTCGTACCCGAAGGGCGGTTCGGTGGGCCTCGGCGGCCGTACGGGCGGACATCGGCAGGCCCCGTTCGTCGTAGAGGGCGGCCAGGGCCGCGCGGAGCCCGTAACCGGGGTCGTCGGTGTCGGCGAGGTCGGCCAGGAAGCGGGCGATCCGGTCGAACTCGATGACCCAGCGGCGCGGCACGGCGATCCGCAGGAGGAAGGCGTGGCCGGAGTGGGGGGGCGCCCAGTGGGTGGGTGTGCGGTGGCCGACCGCCGGGACCTCGGCCCACCAACGGTCGAGCGCGTCCTCGATGACGGGCAGTGGCCAGCCCTGCCAGTGCCGCCGCACGGGCCGGAACGGCCGGTCGGTGCGGTCGGTCAGTGCCTCGAACTGGGCGGCGGCCTCCTCGGGCGTGTCTGGACAGTGCACGAGGTTGCCGTAGATGACGTTGCCGTGCTCGGCGCGGAGAGCGGTCTTGACGGCCAGGAGGCGGGAGCACGCCTGCTCGCCGAGGACTTCCAGTACTTCGACGGGGCGTCCGGCCAGGCAGCGGCGCAGCAGGCCCGCGGTGAGCGGCCGGTCGTCCGGGTCGATCTGGGCGTAGAGGCCGGCGAGCTGGTGCTCGGTCAGCTCGGTGCGGTACCGGCGCACCGTGCGCAGGCCGGTCTCCCGTACGGCTCGGGCACCGGAATCGACGAGGCCGCGTTCGACCGCGTCGGGTTTGAAGAGGAGGAAGGAACGCTCCTCAGTGGCCGTCGTCGGCACGGTACTCCTCCTTCGCGGGCGTGCAGCGGTCTGCGGCGGGACCTGTGGGCGTGGGCCGAGCCAGGGCGTGGTCGTGATACTCGACGCGGGTGGTGACCTCGGTGCCGCACCACGGCGGGAGGTCGACGCGTTCGTCGGGGTCGCAGAGCTCGGTCTCGGCGAGCACCAGCCCGGCGTGGGCGTCCTGGTAGGCGTCGACGAACCAGGTGCGGCCCCGGTGGTCGATCCGGTGGCGGTACTTGACGGTGTGTCGGGCCGTCGGTGAGGCGAACAGGGCGGCCCCGAGCTCCTCGGGCAGCATCGCGTGGAACTCCCGTCGGGCCGGGCCCGGTCCGGCGTCTTTCACCGTGAGCCGCCAGCCGCCGTGGCGGCGGCCGATCCGCAGTACCGTCCGGGCGTCGGAGAACAGGTACGCCTGGGCGATCCGCAGGGCGGGGCCGGCGTCGGTCGTGGGAGGATCGGTCACCAGGAACTTGCGTTCGATCTCGTATCCGTCGACCATCAGGCCACCGCCGGTTCGGGGTGCCGCCCGGCGAGGGGGCGATAGGCCGCGAGGGCCTGGCGGTAGAGGTCGGCGTAGTGCCCGGCGGCCTGGCCGCCGTGGGCCCTGGCGCCGGTGAGGAAGAAGGACAGGCCGAGGAGCAGCCTGATCTCGACCAGGAGACGCAGCTCCCGCAGGTCGGCCGTGTCGCCCGCCAGCAGGCGGACGTGCGGGCGGTTGTGTCCGTCGGCGGGGGCCGGGTAGAGGGCGGAGGCGCCGACCAGGGCGCAGGCGTCGGCCCACTGGCGGGGACCGGTGCACAGTCCGTCGAAGTCGATCTGGGTGAGCCCCGTCGCGGTGCGCAAGGTGTTGTCGCGGTGCAGGTCGAAGTCGGCGACCGTGGACCGGTCGGCGAGCAGCGCCGCGACACCGCGACCGGCGACCAGGGTGCGGAGCGCGCCGGAGGCCTCGGTGGCGGGGCCCGCCAGGACGGCGTCGACGCGTTCGCGCAGCGACGGCAGGGAGCTCCGGACGCCGGTGTCGAGCGCGGCGGCTACGCGTTCGGAGAACCGCCGGTAGAAGGCGTGCAGCTGCCACTCCGCAGCGGGGCCGATGCGGTGCGGAACGGTGCTGCCCGGCAGGTGCCGCCGAACAGTGACGGCACCGCCACCAGGACGCGGAACGGCGGCGAGCAGGGCCGGCGCCCCGGTGGCGGCCGCGACGGCGTCGTGCCGTGCCCGGTGGCGGGCGAGGTCCGCCGTGCCGTCCGGCGCCGCCAGGACCTTGACCAGGTAGGTGCCGTGCGGCCCGGTGTCGACGCGGTGGACGGCGGGCCGCCAGGGCGCGCCGAGTTCCGTCGGATCCAGCCGGGCCCACGGGTCGGTGAGGCGGTGCAGATCGGTGTGCCGGATCGGGACCGGCAAGGTCCGTTCGCGGCGTTCCGCGGTGTTGACCAGGGAGCGCAGGAACGCGGCGTGGGTGACGGCGAGTTGGCGGGTGCCATGGGCTGCCGCGCCCGAAGGGCCGGCGGCGATGGCGAGGAAGGCGAGGGCACGTGCCTGGAGGGCATCGCCCGTCTCGGCCCCGGGGATCGCGTCGAGGTCGCCACGGGCGGTCCAGACGCGGTGGCAGTCGGGGTGTCTGCGGGCGGCCTGGTCGTGGGTGAGTCCTTCGAGGCGGCCGGCGCCGACCTCGTTCAGGACGGGGTTGCTGCGTAGCCGGGCACCGAGCCCGTGGGCGGCGGGCGTGGCGGTCTCGATCGCCCGGGCCGCGGTGCTGCTCCACACCGTCCGGATCCCGTCGGCCGGGGAGAGGGTACCGGCCCAGGCTCGGGACTCGGCAGTGCCGTCAGCGGCGAGACCGGGTGCGGCCGCCTGACCCTGGATACGGTGCTCGGCGTTCCACCGCGAGCGGGCGTGTCGGCGGACCAGCAACTCGACCGGCGCGCTCATGCCCGGCCCGCCAGTGCCGCAGGAGGAGCCGCCGGGGTACGGTGGCGCCAGATCTCCCGGCCCAGGTCCTGACTCATGCGGATGAACGCCGCCGCCGCCCGCGGACGCTCGGCCGGGTCGGCGAGGATGCGGCTGACCTCATGATCGAGCAGGTCGTAGTCGGGCCGGGTGACGCCGCTGTCGCGCAGGTGGGCGTGGAGCGAGGTGACGGCTCCGGCGTACACCAGCATGTCGCGCAGTTCGCGTTCGTCGTAGCTGCTGGCGGAGACCACCCGCAGGCGCTCGTCGGCCTTGATCCAGACGTCTTCGTCGGTGCGGTCGAGGAGTTCGAACAGTTTGGTCTCGGGGATGGCAGTGAGGTGGTAGGCGTGCACGGACCAGGGGCGCAGTTCCTCGACGGTGAAGCGGAGGGACTCGCGCAGCCCGGCCATGTCGTCACCGGGTAGGCCGACGATCAGTTCGGCGCGCCAGGGGATGCCGCGGGCGGCGAGGTGCGGCACGAACTTCATGATCTTCTCGAAGTGGTTGCCGCGGACGTGCTTGGGGACGTTCGGATTGGTGGTCTGGAGCCCCATCAGCAGTTCGTGGATGTTGGACTCGACCAGCACCTCGACGAACTCGTCGTCGAGGAACTCCGGCCGCATGTAAGCGCTGATGGCGATCTCGGGAGCGAGGTCGCGGAACATCCGCATGATCTCCTTGCCCCGGGCCGGCTTCCCCCCGAGGATCGGGTCGATCAGGAAGATCCGGCGGATGCCGCGGTCGCGCATGTTGACGATCTCGGTCCGCACGAAGTCGAGGTCGAAGGTGGCGAAGAACGGCAGCGTGTTGTGGCCGCAGAAGCTGCAGTCGTAGATGCAGCCGCGCGCGGTCTCGTACCAGGCGAAGTCGGTCTCCACCGGGTCTCCCTGCGCCATCCGGTCGAAGTCGCTGCCGAACAGCGGGAGTCCGTGCGGCAGTCGGCGGTCACCGCGGTCGGGGACGGCGTAGCGGAACGCGCCCTTGCGGGGGCGGGCCGCCGAGTAGATCGGCTGCGGCAGGTCGGGGTCGAGCACGAGGCCGGTGAAAGCGGCGTCCGCGGCGCGCTGTTCGCACAACCAGGTCAGTGGTTCCTCGCCCTGTCCCATCACGAAGACCGCCTGATCCGGCCAGTCGCTGTGGTCCATGGCTCGGGTCTCCGGACCGCCGCAGACCACCAGCGGGGCGGTGCCGGCTGCGGCGAGGACGGCGGCGAGTTCGCGGGAGCGCTGCAGCGTCCAGATGTATGCGGGGACGCCGACGGTGTCGAAGTCCTCCGCGGACAGGGCCGCGCCCGCCTGCTCGGCGGACCAGGTGCGCTCGTCGAAGGCGCGCAGTCTCACCTCCCACTCGGGGTGACGCTGCTGCAGGTACGCGCCGAGCCGCATCGCGCCGAGCGAGTGGGTGATGGGGTATTCGTCGAACCGCAGCGAGTCGAAGAAGCTGATGATCGCGATCTTCACGGGTGTCCTCCAGTCATGTCCGTCGCTCAGGCGGCTAGAGCGAGTGGCGGACGGCGATCTCGCGGAAGTGACGCAGCGCAGCGGGGTCCTGCACCGGCTCGGGGAGCGTCTTCTCGGGGTGGCGGGCCAGGTAGTCGCGGGTGCACAGCGGGTCCTTGACGGCGCTGAACTCGCCGGAGGTGCGGTCCGGGTTGAAGCGGCCGATCTGGACGATGCGCCGGGTGGTGCTGCCGGAGCGGCAGGAGCTGTAGATGTCGCACCCCGAGCACGCGGCCGGCTTCTCCAGGGCTTTCCAGAAGTCGGTCAGCTTCCCGGACCCGTTCCAGAAGTCGCGCAGACTGGCGTACTCCCCGTCGATGCTGCCGAGCTTGTGCGGGTGCATCAGGCAGGGGGTGACGCTGCCGTCCGGGTTGAGGGCGATCAGCTCCTGGCCCCCGATGCAGCCGGTGAGGCCGGGGATGCCGATGTCCCCGCAACCGGCCATCGGGTTGCTGACGTTGGTGATGGCGATCTGCGATCCGTAGGTGCGCTGGAGCTCGCCGATGTACTCGATGGTCGCGTAGTACTCGTCGACCTGGTGGGAGTAGAAGCCTTCCTCGTGGTGCAGGCAGCGTTCGGGGTTGGCGAACTTGACGACGTCGGCGCCGGCTTCGATGCCGAGCAGGACGAGTGCCTCCAGCTCGGAGTACGGGGTCGAGGGCTCGTAGGTCGGCTTGACGCACACACGCATCGACGAGCCGAGTTCGCGCTTGCGGCGGACGGTGTACTTCAGCGCGGCGACCGTCTTGTCGAACAGGCCGGCGCCCCGGATCGCGCCGTGGGTCTCCTCGGAGGCTCCGTCGATGCTGAAGCTGATCGACTTGAGGTTGTTCCGGAAGACGATGTCCAGCACCTCGTCGTTGATCAGCAGGCCGTTGGTGGCCATCGAGGTGTAGAGGCCGTGTTCGGCCGCGGAGTCGAGGTAGTTGGCGAGTGCCCGCTTGTTGATGGTCGGCTCGCCGCCTGCCAGGTGCACCCTCATGACGCCCCACTGGGCGAGTTCGGCCATCAGTTCGCGAACCCGCTGCTCGCGCATGGTGGTCGGGCCGAGGAATTCGGCGGCGTAGCAGAAGGAGTCCTGACCGCACTTGTGCCGGGCCAGGTTGCACAGCCAGGTGTAGTCGAAGTAGATCTCCAGCGGTCCGCTCAGCCGGTTGGGATGCGTGGAGTGGATCTCACGGATCCGTCCGTCCAGGCCGAGGATGCGCAGCTCCGCGGCCACGTCGGCGGGGAGCCCGTCCTCCCACGGCAGGCCCTCGCGGCGGCGTTCGACGGCACGGGTGACCTGGGCAGCGGTGGCCGTGTCCGGGGGCAGGAAGAAGGCGTGGCGCCGGTTGCTCCAGATCAGCGGGCCGCAGAACTCGTGCCGGACCACCACGTCGACGGCTTCGAGGGGTTCGGTGGGGGCGCTGCGGAGGGACGGGGTGGGAAGGGGGACTGCAGTGGGCATGGGTGTTCCTAGGGAGTGGTTCTCGGATTGCCGGTGGGGCGCCGCGGCGTCAGTACACCCGGGTGTCCAGCAGGAGGTCCTTGGCCAGGCGGGCGGTGTTCAGGACCCATGCGGCCGGGTCGGCGGGGTCGTAACCGCGCATGGTCTCGACGCTCCAGTAGGCGTCGAAGGACAGCGCCGCGGGTCGGACCGCCCGGAAGCGGCGGGCCCGCCACTTGGGCGATTCGCCGTAGTGGCCGTGTGAGGCGAGCAGGGCGTCCACGGCGAAGTCGAAGGCGCGGCGGGCGGACAGCACCGCGCTGTGGACGTCGCCGATCTCCAGTTGGCCCACGGCGTCGTCCACCGAGCCGTCGGCGTAGTCCAGGGTCTTGACGATGAACATGGCGCGGGCGGCCGACCGTTCGGCGCGGCGGGCCCGTTCGGCGACCCAGTCGGCGCCGTGCACGGCGAGGGCGTGCGGGAGGCGTTGCAGGAGCACCGACTCGTCGACGCCGAGCCGCGAGGCCGGAGGCAGCGTTTCCAGAGTCCCTTCCCAGGCGGTCCTGGCGAGGATCTGATCGATCTGGTCGGCTTGCCAGTACCGGACCTCCCAGGACCGCCCCTGTTCGTGCAGGACGTCGGTGTGGAAGGTGTCGGGGGTGAGCGGTACGGGGTGGGCCACCGTCCGGTCGGTCTGCCAGGGAGTCCGGGTGACCACGTAGATGTCGTAGTCGCTGCGCGGGTTGCCCCAGCCCTGGATGAGCGAGCCGGCCACGAACAGGGCGACGGGATCGGTCGGCAGCATGCCGCGGGCCGCGAGCACGGTGGCGAAATCGGGGTGGTCCGCAGGGGTGGTCATGTGTCCCTCTCCGTGTTCAGCGGGATGCCGGCCAGGAAGAAGCGCTCCTGGACCTCGGTGGTCCGGAAGGCGTCCAGGACGGCCAGGTGGCGGAGCGTGAGCCTCGCGGTGGCGGCGGTGTGGCTGTTCACCACCTCGTCGGTCAGGGTCTCCGCGACCACTTGGCGCGCCTGGTCGCCGGTCAAGCCGTGCCGCCCGAGCTCGACGTGCATCGCGGCACGGTCCGGCTGCAGGAAGGCGTGGACGAGGTCGGGGACCAGCAGGGCGGCACGGTGTCGCTCAGCAGGGTCGAGCTCCGCCCACAGGTAGCGCAGGAAGGCCGCGAAGTAGGCGTGGTGGCGGCCTTCGTCCAGGGCGTGGTCGCGGATGCTCTCGCGGACCGCCGGCACGACCTTCGGATCGTCGGGCACCTCGGACAGGCTGGCCGAGATCAGTGTCTCCGACACGATGACGAACAGGAGTTCCACGAGTGGGGCGATGTCCCGGTTACCGTCCTCGATCAGCACCCGCAGCCGCCGCAGGAAGTGGGGTTCGGCGGGCAGCACGGGTGCCACCCCGCTCACGCGGTGGGCCTGCCGGGCGAGGTCCGCGGAGAAGAGCGCGTGGTACGCCTCGTCGCAGTAGATCTTGTACGCGTCGAAGCGCATCGTCTCGGGCACCGTCACGCCCACCGAGCCCTGGGCGATCCCCACCGCGGTCCGGTTGACCACCAGGGTCTCCAGCTTCTCGGTGAAGTCCAGGTAGCGGTAGAGGTGCTGGAGCAGCAGTCGGTCGAAGCGCTCCGGCGGGAGCGCGGCCACCAACGGGTGCCCGGCGACCGGCACCAGCTCGGGCGAGAAGAACCGGTCGGCACCGGGCCGGACCTCCACCTCGCGGCGCGGCGCGGCCCGCACGCTCGACCGTTCGTACCAGCTGCCGAAGGGGCTCCGGTAGTCACCGGCTCCATCGGAGCCGGCCGGTGGCGGATCGGCCGACCCAGGATCGACCGGTGCCGGATCGGCCGAAGCCGCCGCAGACAGTCGGCGCGGACAGTACGCCAGCGCGGCGCAACCGACGAACAACCCGACTACGCCGCACACGATGCCTCCTCCCGGTCCGCCGCGGCGGACCGCATCCGGCGAACCAGCACGGGAACGGCCAACCCGGGAAGGCCGAACAGCAGGCCCAGCACCACCCAGCCGTTCTCGTGGAAGCGGGTGATCAGCCAGGTGCCGAACGCCGGAGTCACCACGCCGGCCAACTGCGACGCGGCCTGGAACAGCCCCTGGTACTCGCCGTGCCGCCCGGCCGGTGCGAGCTCGTAGGACAGGAGCCACATGCCTGCCTGGTGCTGGAGTTCGCCGGTGACGTGGACCAGCGCGGCGGTCAGCAGGACGGCGACCACCAGCCAGGTCGGACCGTGGCCTGCGGCGAGGAAGAGCAGACAGCACAGGGCAAGGCAGCAGCCGGCGAAGAGCATCGCCCGGCCGGCCTCGACCGGTCCGGTGACCCGTCGGCCCACCCGGACTTGGAAGGCGATCACCGCCGCCGAGTTGAGGAGCAGCACCACCGAGTAGAGCGAGCCGGGCGCGTTCGTCCCGGTGGTGATCCACAGCGGAACCACCACCGCGAGCAGGCTCTGGTTGGCCGCCAGCGCGGCACCCGCGCCCACCAGGGCCAGCAGTCGGCCGTCGCGCAGGGCGGACCGCTGCCTGCGGGGCCGCCCGCTGCGGCCGCGCGCCGGTTCGGGCAGTCGCCGGTAGCCGAGGGCGGAAGCGAGGTGCAGGCAACCCGCCACCACGAACAGCAGTCGGGCGCCGTCGGCCCCGCCCACCTGCAGTGCCGCGCCACCACCGAGCGCACCGAGCGCGAGCCCGGTGTTGCCGAGCGAACGCATCAGTGCCCGGAACGAAGTCCGCTCGGCCGGCGGCAGCACGTCGGCCACCAACGCGCCCGCGGCCGCGCCGGAGACGGCACCGAAGGCGGCGACCGAACACGCCACCAGCAGGAACGCGGTGAACCCTCCGACCAGTGCGTACCCGATCACGGCCAGACCCTGGAGGCGCAGCCCGAGCACTGCGACGGTGCGGGCGCCCCGGCGATCGGCGAGGGTGCCTGCGGGCACGCTCGCCAGCATGCCGACCACGGCGGCGGCGCTGAGACCGAGACCGATGCGCTCGGTACCGAGGTGGAGCGTGCCGGACAGGTAGATCAGCGTGGTGGACAGCAGCATGCCGGAGCCGACGGTGCGGCAGAGGTTGGCCGTGCCCAGGGTCCGGGTCAGTCCCGGCCCGGTCAGGGTGCGGACCCAGGGGGGAACCGCGGGTCGCCCGAGTCTCATGTCTGTTCCGTATCGGCGGTGTGGTGGCCCCTTGCGGCCGTTCCCGGTCCGGCATCGACGACGAGGCCCGCCTCGACGAAGGAGGCCAGGACCTCCAGGACGTCCTCCCGCACCTCCTGCGCGGTGAGGCCGTACTCGGCGCCGAAGTCCCGGCAGAGCGCGTGGACGCTGTGGCGGCCGTCCAGCATCCGCCACAGGAGCGCGGCGGGCTCGGACAGTTCGAAGCTCTGCCGGCTCGCCGAGCCGAGCAGCACGACGTCGCCGAAGACACGGACCCGGACGTGCAGGGAGCGGATGGGACGGGCGGAGTCGTCGGTCAGCACCGGGTCAGCACTCCTTCTTCCAGCGCTTCGCGCAGGATCGGTTCCAGATCCGGCCACATGGCGTCCGCCCGGTCCACCAACTCGGCCAGCGGCCGGGCGTCGTCGAGGTCGAGGAGCAGGGTGAGCCAGGCCCGTTCGACCGGGTCTGACTCGTCGACGGTGTAGGCGATCTCCCCGCCCACCATCAGGAACCAGGTGTCCGGGGTGGTGCGGGACTGCAGGAGGTCCACGTGCTCCGCCAGCCGGAGGACGGCTTCCTCGGGCAGGGCGGAGTGGGGCAGCATGCGTTCGGCGAGCTGCCGCCGCCCCTCCGTGCCGAAGTCGCCGTCGGTGGCGAAGGACGCGAGATCGCGGGCCGGCCGCTCGGACGGCGCGGGCGGGAGCGTGTCGAGCATCCCCTCCAACAGTCCGAGGTTGACCAGCCGCAGCAGGATCTCGACCGGCATGCCGCCCGGGTCGCGGGCCAGGCCGGCCACGGTGGCGCGGATGCCCTCGGGGTTCAGGAACTCCCGGGCCCCTGAGCCGGCGAACGCCTGGTCCAGCAGGATTCCGCCGTCCTGCACGAGCATCTCGACGAAGGTGCGGCGGACCTGGCGCTCTCCGCTTCCGTAGAAGAACGGCACCTTGGGCATGGTCCTGACCCGCTCGGGCAGGACACCGCGCATCGCCTCGCGCAGCACGGACTTGTCCCACAGCAGGCGCTCGCGCAGAGCGGGCGGGATCCGCAGCACGTGCTCGACGAGGCGGTGGTCCAGGAACGGGACCCGGGCCTCGATCCCGCTGCCGGCCGCGTTGCGGTCCTCGTGCCAGCAGTTGTACTGCTGGACGTCGCGGTACTTCCACCGGACGTACTGGTGGTAGGCGTCGGGGAAGTGCTCGTCGGCGGGACCGAACGCGGCAGCGCCCAGCAGCGGCGCAGTGCCGTGGTCGAGCCAGGGCTGCACCTCGGGATGACGGTGGACGGCCGTACGACCCGCCATCTGCTCGAACGCGGCCAGTGCCTGCGGCCAGCTCGTGCCGAACTGTCCGGCGTAACCCCCGTTGAACTCGTCGGATGCCTGGCCGAGCAGCATGCCGCGCAGTTCCGGACGGAGGTCCTTGGCCGCCCGGTAGAGCTCGCGCTTGTAGAACTGTTCGGGGCCGCAGCGCGGGCTCTCCTGCAGCCAGAGCAGCTCTCGCCACTCGTCGGGGGCGGGCACCCTGGCGGCGTCCAGCAGGATCTGGTGGTTGGGGATGCCGAGCTCGTCGGCGGTACGCCTGGCGTTGACCGCGTCGCCGTTGGCGAACGTACCGGGATTGACAACGGTGAACGTGGTCAGGGGCGTGGTGCGCGAGGCCAGGGCGGCCACCGCGGCAGAGTCGATGCCGCCGCTGAGGAACAGGCCGAGCTCCGCGTCCGCGGTGGCGCACATCTCGACGGAGGAGGCCAGCAGTTCCCCGTAGCCACCGATGAACTCGGCCGGTGTGAGGCTGTGGTCGACCTCGTCCGGGAACTCCCAGTAACGGTGGCGGGTGACCGCGCCGTCCTCGAGGTCGAACTCCATCACGGTGCCGGCGGGCACTGCTTCGACACCCTTGAACCACGTGTTCACGGGGCCGTGCGCGAAGAGCGCGGAGCTCTGCAGGCTCTGGTCCGCGAGCGCGCGCGTCCAGTCGAGCCGACGCGGGCAGCCGGGGTCCTGGAAGAGCGCCTTGATCTCCGAGGCGACCACGATCCGGTCCCGGCCTCGGTGGAAGTAGAGCGGCTTGATGCCGAACCGGTCGCGGGCCAGCACCAGTTTGCCTCGGCGGCGGTCCCACACGATCACCGCGAACATTCCCTGGACCGCGTCCAGGAAGCGGCGGTTGTCGTGCCGGTAGAGGTGCAGCAGCACCTCGCAGTCGGAGTCGGTACGCATCCGGGCGCCACCGGGCAGCCCGGCCTCCAGCGCGCGGTGGTTGTAGACCTCGCCGTTGGCGATCAGCGCCAGTGCGCCGTCCTCGCTCACGAAGGGCTGTCCACCGCGCTCGGGGTCGACGAGCGAGAGCCGCCGGAAGGCCAATCCCACCGGACCGTCCACCAGGAGATCCTCGTCGTCGGGCCCCCGGTGCGCGATGCAACGCGACATGGCCCTCAGTTGCTCCACCTGATGGGGCTCCACCGGACCGCCACCGAGACGTGCCATGCCGGCAAGTCCACACATCGTCAGATCCCCTCTGTCTCTTCCCGCGGAGCCCGTGCCGCGCTCCGCCGCCGTCCTCCCCGTGAATCCGAGGACGGCACGTCACTTCACCGGCCGGGTGGGCCGCGCCCCTGGCACGGCCCACCCGATCGATCACACCTCGGCGGCCAGGACAGCCCCGGCCCCGACCTTCTTCACGGTCGGCTTGATGTAGCGCTTCATTCCTCCTCCTCCCAGAAATCGACTTCCTGGACTTTCATGCGGCTATCCGCGACCTGAACCATGACACTCGTATGCCAGAAGTGTCAAACAGGTTGCCAATTTAGGAAACATCCGGTCTGTCCATTTTTCCCCCATAGCTCCTAAATTGCGCTCCACCATCCGCGCTGATCAGCGCGCCATGAGGCCCGCCCCTCGCCACACGGGGCAGAACTTCCAACCCTTTCTCCCCGCAAAGCCCCCCTCCGGGGAGAATCACCCAGGGCGACAGATTTTCCAAAATGGCAACCCTGTGTCGCCAAGTTGCCAAGATGCCATCCGTCTACTAACTTCTCAGCCGTCGGGGAAGCAGTGGCGGGACGTCACCCCTGGCTCCAGGCACAAGGGGCGGATCTGTTCCGCAGCCGTCCACAAGAGAGAGATCCACGTCCGTGAAAAGCATCTTCCGCGCCCTCGCCGGAGTCGGCCTTCTGGCCGCCGCCCTGTTCGCCGTCCAGGCGGGCGCAGCTCAGGCCGCACCCCAGGCCACGCAGACCACCCAGGCATCGGGCGGAGCCACGACGGACGCGGAGATCGGCTGGCCGTAGCCGTCCGCGCACGGCCGGGGCCGCCTCTGCGGCCCCGGCCGTGCCTGTCGAGCGGTGCCCCGAACTTGCCAGCAGTTGCCAAATTTGGAAGCATTTGACATGCGGCCGCAGGAGTCAGCTCGGTCGACGCACTTGTCCACCCAGCACGGCAACGGATTGGATGCCGCATGTCACTGCAGCAGCCCGAGTTCGGCGAGCGCCTCAAGGCGCTGCGGGCTGAACGCGGCCTTTCGCAGCAGCAGTTGGCCGGCGGTGGTATGTCCCCCGGGTACCTGTCCCGGCTGGAATCCGGAGCCCGTCCGCCGACGGCCAAGGCGGCGGAGTACCTGGCCGCCCAACTCGGCGTCTCCACGGCCGAATTCCGCGGCCCCCGCAGCGACTCCCTCGCCCAGGCACTGGCCATCGCCTCCTCGACCGAGGACGCTGACCGAGCCCTGCGCGTCCTGGAGGAGGCGCTAGCCGCGGGAGCCCCCTCCGAGGACTACGCACTGCAGTGGCAGGCGATGCGCGTGATGTCCGGATTCCAGCAGGACATCGGCGACCGCGAGGCCCAACTGCACACCCTGGACCAGCTGGTCGACCTTGCCGACAGCATCGGCACGCCGGAGCTCCAGGTGTACTCGCACGTGTCGAGGGCACGTTGCCAACGGGCGCTGGGCCAGATGGAACACGCTCACGAGAGCGCCGTCCAGGCCGTCGCCACCGCCACCGCACACGGCCTTCCCCCGCGCGACACCGCCGGGGCGCTGATGGTCCTGATCTCCACCGAGACGGCCGTGGGGAACCTGATCGAGGCACGCGAACACGCTGCCGAGCTTGGCGAACTCGCCCAGGCACTGGGCCAGGTCCAGCAGACCGAGGCGCTCTGGACCGCAGCCCACGTCCACCTGCGTCTGGGCGACCAGGCAGGCGCCGCACAGCGCCTCGGTACGGCGCTCGGTCTGCTCGACAGCCGCGTCAGCCCGCTGCTCTGGCTGCGACTGCGCCTCGCCGCGGCCTCGCTCCACCTGCAGATGTCCCCGCGGAACCTCGACGTGGCCGAGAAGTGCCTCATGGAAGCGCACCCTGCGGTGGAACTGGTCGGCTCAGCCGTGCACCAGCAGGAATTCACCCTGCTCAGCGCGCAGATGGCCTTCTACCGAGGACGCCTGGACGAAGCAGGCCGCCGCTGTGCGGAACTCGCCGAGACCACACCGCTGCTCGCCTACCAGGACGAGCTCGCCCTCAAGATGCTCCGCAGCCAACTGCGCGTGCTCGGTGGCGAACGGGAAGAAGGGACCAGGGAACTCCAAACACTGGCGGAGGAAGCCCAGGCCCGGGGGAGCATCGACCTGTCGAAGGAAATCTGGCGAGCCCTCGCGGAGACCCTCGCCCAGCTCTGACCTACCTCCGAGCAGCCCGCACCTCGGTACCCCCGAGAAACCGCCGACCTCCGCCCGGCCACGGCACGACCGACGCACTACCGGCACGTCCTCTTCACGCTCCCGCGGACCGGCACCGCCCCTGACAAGGCCACGCGGCACCGCCATTGGCCACTGGCGCACCACGCAGCCACATGCGAGTCAACCTGGCTTTCAAACAGCAGAGTTGTTCTGCGAGCACTACTTCGATCAGGACCAGAAGGCTCTGCGCCGCCCAGCGGGGAAGGGGCGGCCTGAGACACGCGGACGTGCCGCCCGGAAGAACCGGGCGGCACGCGAGGAACGATCGGGTCAGGACATGGTGGTGGCGCCGCCGGGAACCTCCGCCCAGCTGCCCCACCGGCCGGTGTTGTAGTCGGCGTCGACGGTGTAGACGTGGCCGTCGGAGCCCACCCCGTAGACGTGCATCACGTTGTCGGTGACCGTGCTGCTCAGCGCCTTCAACGAACGTGCGTCGATCTTGGTCCAGCCGCCGGTCCAGCCACTGCCGCCGTAGTTGCCGTCCGTGCTGTAGAGCGCGCCGTCCGCACCGATGATCTCAAGGTGCACGGAGTTGCCGGTCATCGAGGCAGTCACTCCCTTTGCGCCCGCCGCGCCGCCGGGGACCTCTGCCCAGCTGGACCACGTGCCGGCGTTGTAGTCGGCGTCCTTGCTGTAGACCTGGCCGTTGGCCCCCAGTGCGAACACGTGCACCACGTTGCCGCTCGAGACGCTGGTGAGCGCCTTGAGCCCGCTGCCGTCCAGTCGTCCCCAACTGCCGGTCCAGCCGCTACCGGCGTAGTTGCCGTCGGTCCCGTACAGCGCGCCGTCCGAGCCGACGATCTGCAGGTGGACGGTGGTCCCGGTGATCGCGGCGGCGAGCGAGGTCGCGCCGGCGGCGCCACCGGGGACCTCTGCCCAGCTGGACCACGTGCCGGCGTTGTAGTCGGCGTCCTTGCTGTAGACCTGGCCGTTGGCCCCCAGTGCGAACACGTGCACCACGTTGCCGCTCGAGATGCTGGTGACCGCCTTCAGTGCGCTCCCGTCCAGCCGTGCCCACTGGCCCTTCCAGCCACTGCCGCCGTAGTTGCCGTCGGTGTTGTAGAGCGCGCCGTCCGAGCCGATCAGGTTGAGCCGTGCGGTGGAACCGGTGGCGGAGGCAGTGATTGCCTGGTTGACGTCCCAGGTGCCGGCCGTGCTGTCGTTGATGACCTTGTTGTAGCGGTAAGCCTGGTAGTCGCCGTTCGGGTGGGAGTCGAAGTACGCCGCGTTGATGGAGATGCCGGTGCGGTGCTTCACCGGAGTGGAGCCGAAGGAGTAGTAGGAGAAGGTGGTGTGCGCGGCGTCGTCCCACTTCTCGAAGAGGATCACGTGGTCGTACTTGCTGTCGAGGATGTCACCGGGCTTGAGGTCACTGCGCGGGATCGACGTGGTGTAGGTGCTGCTGGTGAGCCCCTCGGTGTTGGGGCCGTCGGCGAGGTGCCAGGCCATGTCGACGTAGCCGCCGCAGTCGGTGCGGTACAGACGACCGCTGGAGTCAGGGTAGGAGCTGCCCTGGTCGTAGGCGATGGTTTTGCCGTACCAGTACTGGGCCCGCTGGATGATCTCCGAGCGGGTGATCTGGCCGCCCACCGAGGAGGCGGCCTGGGCGGTGGTCGCGACGGGGACCGTGGCGGCGGTCATGGCCACGGCTCCGGAGAAGGTGACAGCGGCGGCCAGGGCGAGCCGGATGGGCTTGGAGGCGGTGGAACGCATGCCTGAACTCCTTGTGATGGTGGATGGCGATGAATGTCGAGCAGCGGGTGATGGCGTCGGACGGCCCGGCTCGCGGCGAGCGATGACTGTCCGCAGGGACAGCGGTTCGGGCGCGGCGCAGGGCGTGACTCGGACGGGGAGGTTGCGGTATGGCCCCGTCCGGGCAGTGCAAGACACGGTGGAGGCCGTGCGGCCCGGGCCGGAGAGGCGGCTTGGCGCCGTGTCAGGCGCTGGCTCCGCCGGGGACGGGGATCCAGTTGGTCCAGGTGCCCGCGTTGTAGTCGGCGTCACGGGTGTAGACGCCACCGTCCGCTGCGACAGCGAAGACGTGGTTGACGTTGCCGACCGCCACGCTGGCAACGGACTTCAGGTTCGAGCCGTCCATCTTGGTCCAGGTGGACCACGTGCCGGTCGTGTAGTTGCCGTCGTTGGTCCACAGGGAACCGTCCGAGCCGATGATCTCCAGACGCACGGTGCTCCCGGTGGCCGCAGCGGTAACGGCCTTGGCACCGCCGGCTCCGCCGGGGACGGGGACCCAGTTGGTCCAGGTGCCCGCGTTGTAGTCGGCGTCACGGGTGTAGACGCCACCGTCCGCTGCGACAGCGAAGACGTGGTTGACGTTGCCGACCGCG
>NZ_JBIVXY010000016.1:113119-194295 GCF_044769485.1 Kitasatospora sp. NPDC090308
CACAGGGAACCGTCCGAGCCGATGATCTCCAGACGCACGGTGCTCCCGGTGGCCGCAGCGGTAACGGCCTTGGCACCGCCGGCTCCGCCGGGGACGGAGACCCAGTTGGTCCAGGTGCCCGCGTTGTAGTCGGCGTCACGGGTGTAGACGCCACCGTCCGCTGCGACAGCGAAGACGTGGTTGACATTGCCGACCGCGACGGCGCTGATGGACTGGAGGTTGGAGGTGTCCATACGGGTCCAGGTGGACCACGTGCCGGTCGTGTAGTTGCCGTCGTTGTTGTACTGCGAGCCGTTCGAGCCGATCAGCTGCACGTGGACGGTGTTCCCGGTGGCCGCAGCCGCCAGCCCACCACTGCCGGAGGTCGAAGGTGCCGACGGGTACGGGTCGGCGTGGTCGGTGTCGAGGCCTGTGCCGGGTGCGCAGGTCCAGGCGCCGGCACCCTGGTCGGCAAGGATCTTCTCGGCTATCAGGATCTGCTGCTGCTTGGTGGCGAGGTCGGGGCGGGCCGCGTAGGCGGTACCGCCGTAGTACCGCCAGTTCTGCATGGTGATCTGCAGGCCGCCGTAAAGGGCGTTGTCGGTGTTGATCGACCAGTTGCCGCCGCTTTCGCACTGGGCGACCTTGTCCCAGGTACGCACGGAGGCGGCGTGGGCGGAACTCTGGGGAAGAGCCGCAAGGAGGGTTGTTCCGATGACGAGGGCAGTGATGGAGCGGGCACTGCGGCGGGGCTGCCGACTGGTGGACATGCTCTGTTGGCTTCCTCTCGTTTCTGTCAGGGGCGTGGACGGATCACTGGTGGCTGGTGACGGGGGTGGCGCCCGCGCTGCCGTGGACGAAGCCGACGACAACGTGGCGGTGGCGGTTGTCGGAGCGGCGGCAGCGACCTGGGCGGCGCGGACGAGTTCGGAGTCGCGCGGAGAGGGCACGGCGGCAAACTCTCTCCGCGGGTTCGGATGGTGGAATGCCGTGCCGGGACTGCGGGGACGACTGGGCGGGCGTTGGCGGACGGCTGTCCGGTAGGAGAGGCCTGAAGTGGTGGACGCGTGACCCGGTCTGCCGGGGGGACAGGTGTTGCGTGCACATGGCTCCCGCCGACATGGCACGGCGCCGATCGGACAGTGGCGGATCGACGGCTCCAGCTCCGACGACTACGATCGCCACGTAGGTGGCGGCGGGGCTGCGGGGATCAGCGCTGGTCCAAGGCGAAGCCGTGGTGGGAGAACGTCCCGTGGACCCGGTCCAACAGGGCTTGCACCCGTTCCCGCGCGGCCCGTTCGGGGTCGGGCCGCATGAAGAAGTAGAGCTCCAGACCGTGGGCTGCGAGGCGGACAGCAAGGTGCTCGATACCTTCGGACGGCCTGGCGTGAGCCCAGATCAGGTCTTCGACGAGCGGGCCTGCCGATTCCGACGGGGCAGAGGCGGTCGTTGCGCACAAGTGGGCAAAGACGACCAGCATGACGGCTAGTCCCAGCCGATGACCTGTGTGGACATCGCCAGCGGGGCCGTGTCGGCCACGGCGGAGGCGGTCGACGCAGCGGCGAGCGGGAGCGCGGAGGCGATGGCGGCGGTGATGGTCAAGGCGATGCGGAGCATGGTGTCCCCTCGATGGTCGCAATCGGCGGTCGGGCCGACCCGGCCCTTGCCGTCCCGCGGCCTGGGGAGCTGTACTCCCGTCCACCCCGGTGATCACCATCCTGCTGGTCGGGCAGGCTCCGGGGAACGGGTTCGGGGTGTCACCAATGGGACGGGCCGGTTGGTGACACCGAACCAACAATCGCGATTATGATCGTCATCGCAGCGTGTTCGTAGACAGAGAGCGCGAGTGGGGGAGCCAGACAGTGCTGGATGTTTTGGGGTTGGACAGGCATACGGAAGGCGTCTATCGGGAGATGCTCGACGGGGCCTCCGGTGGCCTCGCCGAGCTCGCCGTACGGGTGGGAGCGGCGGAGTCACAGGTAAGGGAGGCCCTCGACCGGCTCATCGACCTGGGCCTGCTGACCCCGTCGCGGGAGTCCGTCGGGGGCCTGCGCGCCGTCAGTCCGGAAGCGGGGCTGTCGCATCTGCTGCACCGCCAGGAGGAGGAGCTGGCCCGGCGTCAGCACGAGCTCGCGGCCGGGAAGGCAGCTGCGGCACGGGCCATCGCCGCGTACACCTCGCTGCGCCCCCACACCGAGAGGGACGGCAACGAGCGTCTCCTGGGCCTCGACGCGATACAGGCCCGACTGGAGATCCTCACGCAAGGGCTCAGGGAGGAGTGCCTGTCGATCATCCCTGGCGGCGCCCAGTCCGAGGCGAGCCTGGAATCGTCGCGTCCGCTGGACGAGCTGGCGCTGGGCCGGGGCGTGCGGATGCGCGCCGTCTACCAGGAGAGCGTCCGCAACGACCCTGCCACGCTCGCTTACGCGCAGTGGACCACAGAGCGCGGTGGAGAGGTCCGCACGACCCCGATGCCGCCCGCCCGTGTCCTGATCTTCGACCGGACCACCGCTCTCGTCCCGATCGACCCGGACAACTCTCGGCTGGGTGCTCTGTGCACCACCTCCTCCGGCATCGTGGCCACGCTCGTCGCCCTGTTCGAGCAGACCTGGAAGTCAGCCGTTCCGCTGGGCGCGAGTCGAGGCCGAACACCCGAGGACGGCATCAGCCAGGGTGAGCGAGAACTGCTGAGCCTCCTGGCATCAGGTATGACCGACGAAGCCGCCGGAAAACGCCTGGGAGTCTCGATGCGCACCGTACGTCGGCAGATGGCAGCGCTGATGGAACGCCTGCAGGCGACCAGCAGGTTCGAGGCCGGACTGAAGGCCGCCCATCGAGGCTGGCTGTGACAGGGCCTCACCCGACCACGGCCGGTGCCTCCCCGGCGTTCGGGTGAGGCCGAGGCCGGTCGTCCGCCGGGGTCGCGTCGATGCTGCGGTAGGCGGCGGCGACGGCGAGCATCCAGGCGATCTCCTCGCGAGGAGTACGGCCACCGGTGTCGGCGAGAATCTGCGGCGGCGCCGGGGCGGGCAAGCCGCAGGCTCGATTCCGCAGCGCGACACGCAGCCAGCCGGCTTCGACACGCACCAGGTCCTCGTCCGACTCGGGGGCCACCGCTCCGTCACCGGCTGGCGTGTCCTCTCGCAGGATCAGCACCGCGTCCCGAATCGCGAAGGCCCGGTGCACGAGCTCGACCGACCGGTCCCCGACCGCCAGCAAGCCCCGCAGCCGACCACCCGCAGTCCCGAGTACCACCTGCGGCACCGCCGCGGTGACATCCGACCACAGCGGATGGAGCCGCCACAGTGCAACCTGATCGCGCAGGTAACCGGCCACGGCCCGGACGGGCGGAATGGAAACGCCGAGGACGAACAGGACGATCATGACAGCGGGCAGCAGCTCGCAGACCGAGTCGGTGAGCGGCACCGGTTTCCCGTCGGCATCGAGCCGCGTGGCGTCCCCACTGCTCAGGACGAAGTAGACCCGGTAGAGCGTGTAGGTCACGCCGATGACGCTCGCCATCGCCAGGCAGGTCACCCCCGCCCTCAGCGCTCCGCGCGGGACGCGCGAACGGTTGGACCAGAACAGCACCGCCGCACGCGTACTCGCGACCGCGAGGGCCGTGTTGAACACCCCCAGGTACAGCTCCACCCCCGGGTCGCCGTAGTGTGCGTCAATGCCGAACGCGCCGTCGTGGTCATGCGGTAGCACGAGGAAGAACAGCAAGGTGAGCGTGACCGCGGCGGTGCCGGTGAAGACCAGTCGTGCTCGTAGGGCAGCAGCCTGCTCCGGACGGCCACGGACAGCCCGGACGTACTCCAGCAGGAAGTGGGCCGCCATCACCCCGGCGAGATGCTTGACCAGCAGCGTCACATCCCGAACCCCGGTCAGGCTCGCGAGCGCCGTGTCGACGGCCGCCAACCGGACGGTGACGCCCACGGCGACCGCGGCGAACATGCCCCACAGCGAACGGCCGGCCCGGGTCGCAAACGCCGCCGGCGCGCGCCAGAACACGATGCCCCAGGCGAAGGCGGGCATCAGCCAGGTGAACAGCGGACGCATCAGGGTTTCCTCCACCGGTGCGGACGTACCGGGTGTGCAAGACTGCTGGCCAGCTGGCCGGAGGCCGGCCTCGGGTCGGAGCCCGTACCGACCAGCCCGGCCAGCAGCAAGGCGATCATCTCGGCCTCCTGCTCCTCGGCGGTCTCGTAACTCGTCCGCCCGGCACCCATGACATCGGAGATCACTTCAGGGGTCAGGTCCGGCAACAGTGTGGTCAGCCGGGACAGATCGAGGGTCCCGCTGTGGTCACACAGCACATGACCGAGTTCATGGAGCTTGATCAGGTCCCGGTGGGCGGGACTGGTGAGCTCCTCGTAGTAGACGACGTCGATGCTGGGCAGGGCGATCCACAGGCCACACGGCATGTCAGTGCCGAGGACCGGCAAAGGCTCCAGGACGATCGGCCGACCTCGGCGGCTCTCCAGCAGGACACGGAACCCGTCGACAGTGAAGGGGTCGGGCAGGCTCAGGTCGGCGAGAATCCGCTCACAACGTCGGCGCAGGCCACGGGGGAACGTCATGGGACGAGGGGTTCTTTCGAGTACATGGAGGCGGGTGCAGACAAGTCCGGATCATGGCCGGAGCTCAGGGAGCGAGCGCACCCGTTCACTTCCCGTCAGCCTGGCCCGTATCGCGGTCCGCGGCCCGCTCCTCCACCTGCTGCAGATTGTCCGCGAGGGCGAGTAGCACCTTCAGGCTGCCGTCCGAGAGCGCGGAGGCCCGCTGGAGCAGGTTGACGACCCCGTCGTTACCAAGCGCCTGCCGCAGCCCACCGATCTGCTCCAACTGGTCCAGCTGCTCGTCCACCACGGCGGCCCTGGCATCGTCCAGGAAGTAGCTCGCACCGGCACTGATGCCGAATCCTCGGCCCAGCCAGTCGAGCGTCTCCACCGTGGGGTTCGATGCCTGGCCCTTCTGGTTCAGACCGAGGTGCAGGTTGCGGACGGTGTCCCGCGAAATGACGTCCCGTCCTGCCAGGCCGTTGATCCGGTCGGCGAGCTCCCGGTAGGCCGGTGGTCTCCCACCGGATCTGGCTGCCTCCCGAGCAATGAGCCGATCCAATCGGCGGGCGATCTCCGAGGCACGACCAACTGGCTGATCGGTTCCTCCCTGTCCGCCGATGGGTCCTGCCTTCACCTCTATCCCCCTTCTCAGGCCTTGCCACGATACCGGACACCCGATGCCCGTCGACGTGCACCGGCCGGTCTGCGAGTCCACGCCTGTTTTCGCATCCGATATCGCCGAGCCCGGGAACGGCAGTGGCCCTGTGTCAGCAGCTCTTGAGTTAACCGCAGCAGGACGTAGGGTGCCCACCGGGCAGTGGCCCTTACATTAGTCGCAGAGCGTGTCCGACGCTCCTCGCCTGCCGTCACTTCCAAGACACTCCGAGGTGTTGCCAGGGCAGCCCGGTCGCGCCCCATCGGTCAAGGACGCCATTCGCAGTGCGCATCGCGGCCGACACCAAGACTCGGCTTCCACCCCGGGGTGACCTGCAGAGACCTCCAACACACCGGCCTCACCCGGCTCATCGACGCCGGCGTCCCCCTTCCACGTCCTGCAGAAGATCGCCGGGCACGGGCACATCACCACGACCCAGCGCTACCTGCATTCTGAGAGGACGTTGAGTCCGTTTCCGGTAGCGGCCGTGTCCGGGTTGGTCGAGGAGTCCCTGAAGAACGAGTCGTCCCGGGCGGGAGGAGGTGACGTTGATCGAGGGCCCATCGGTGGGCAGGCCGAGCAGTCCGTGCAACTCGCGAACCAGGAAGATCCGGCCGGGGTGCTCGTTGAAAACAGTAGCGATGCGCCGGTGGACGGTGTCGGTCCCCGCAGGGGCCGGTTCGTGGTCGGCCAGGGCGAGGTTGCCAATGACCTTGCTGGTGGTGACGATCCCGGCGGGGTGGGCTGCATCGAGTTTGGTGGAGTCCCGGAAGTCAGGGTTGCGATCCTGGCGTGAGAACCACCTGCTGTGCCGGCACCGCGCAGATACCCCGACGAGTTCCGTGAGCGCGCGATCCGTGAGGTCCGCACGACGGGCCGCCCGATCGTGCACGTCGCGCGGGACCTCGGCATCCACCAGGAGGCCCTGCGCAACCGGGTCAGCCGGATCGAGGCGGACGCCGGAGAACGCGACGACCGACCGGCCAGTGACGAGCTCGAGGAACTCAGACAACTTCATTGGGAGAACGTGGAGTTGCGGCGGGCGAACGAGATCCTCAAGGCCGCCGGCGTGTTTTTCGCCCGGGAGATCGACCGTCCCCGGACAAGGCCGAGCAGGCGATCGACCACCTGCGTGACGGCTTCGGGGTCGATCCCGTCTGCCGGGTGCCGGACCTGTCGCCGTCGACCTGCTTCGCCCGCGAGCAGCGTCCGAAGTCCGCCCGCCGGCTGCGCGGCGGACAGCTCATGCCGCTGATCGTCCAGGTCCACGACGAGTCCGGAGCCACTTACGGCGCCCGGCGGATCACCCGCGCGCTCCACCGCAAGGGTGTCGGGGTCGCCCGGTGCACGGCCGGGCGCCTGGTGGCCGAGCTCGGCATCGAGGGCGTCATCCGCGGCCGCCGGCGCCGCACGACGGTCCCGGAGCGGGCCGCGCCCAGGCCGCCGGACCTGGTCGGCCGGGACTTCAGCGCCGAGCGGCCCGGCCGGCTGTGGGTGGCGGACGTGACGCATGTGCGGACCTGGTCCGGGTGGGTCTACGTCGCGTTCGTCCTGGACGTGTTCTCGCGCACGATCGTCGACTGTCAGGTCGCCGACCACATGCGTACCGAACTCACCTCGGACGCGCCGGAGATGGCGCTGTGGTGGCGGAGGATCAAGGAGGGCTCCGGGCTGATGCACCACAGCGACAGGGGGCGCAACACGTGTCCGTTCGCCACACCGACCGGCTCGCCGAGATCGGTGCCGCCGCATCGGTCGGATCCGTCGCCAACTCGTACGAAACCGCGATGGCCGAGGCCCTGAACGGCACCTTCAAGGCCGAACTGATCGAGATGCAGGGCCCGTGGACCGGGTTCGACCAGGTCGAGCCGGCGATCTTCCAGTGGATCACGTGGTACAACGAGGAGCGGCTCCACTCCGCCCTCGACTACCTGCCGCCGGCCCAATACGAACGCGACTACCGGCGAAGCCAGGAAGCCACCCTGCAGTCCGCCTGAACACACGATCACAGACTCCACGAAACTCGGGGCAGCTCACCGCCCGCCTGCGTGTATCGCACCACCATGAGCTTGCTCCGCTTTGACGGACACCCTCGGTGTGGTGGTCAGGCCGCCAAGGCGCTCTCGTCCTGAGCGGGACTGCGGTAGCCGAGGCTGCTGTGCAGCCCGCGCATGTTGTACCAGCCTTCGATCCACTCGAAGGTCGCCGTTCTGACCGCTGCGCGGCTCGGCCACGGCCGGTCGCCGATCCACTCCCGTTCCAGCGTGGCGAAGAAGGACTCCGCGAGCGCGTTGTCCCAGCACTGTCCGGTGCGGCCGACCGACAGTCGAACTCTGAACTCGGCTGCAAGGAAAGCAAATTCGCGGCTGGTGTACTGGCAGTCGCGGTCGGGGTGGAAGGTCACCGGTCCGGTCGGGCGGCGGGTTCGGCAGGCGGCCCGCAGCGCGTCGGCGACGAGTTCGGTCCGCAGGTGGTCGGCGGTGGCCCGGCCGACGACGCGGCGGGAGGCGATGTCGATGACGGTGGCCAGGTGGAGCCGGCCCTCCTGTGTCGGGATGTAGGTGATGTCGCCGCACCAGAGCGTGTCGAGAGCGGCCGGGTCGGGCCGGAAGCCCCGCTGGACCGGGTCGGGCCGCAGGGCCGCACGCGGATCGGGGATCGGGGATCGGGGATCGGGGATCGGGGATCGTCGTACGGTGGCGCCGTCGGCGGTGCCGGCCTTGAAGGCCGGCCTGGCGCATCAGCCGGGCGACCCTTCGGCGGCCGCACCGCTCACCGCCGCGCTGGAGCGGGGCGTGGACACGTGGGGCGCCGTAGCTCCCGCGGGAGGCCGCATGGACCTCGGTGATCTTCTCGGTCAGCTCGGCGTCGCGGACCGCGCGGGGCCGGGGCGGTGGTGCGGCGGGCGTAGGAGGCGGCACAGGAGACCTCCAGCAGTTCACACGCGCGCTTGACGTTGTGACCCGCCTGCTTCTCCGCCTCGACAGCCGCGCCGGCCCCGGCCCCTTCGGCAACACCGACCCCGCCGGCTACGTCTTCCACCGCCACGGCCGCCCCCTGCACCCCAAGTACGTCCTCGACCACTTCCACCTGCTCTGCGACAAAGCCGGCATCCCCCGCATCGCCCTGCACGACCTGCGCCACCTCGCGATGAGCTTCGGCCTCGCCGCCGGCGTCCCGCTGCCCATCATGTCCAAGACCCTGCGCCACCAGGTCCTGTCCACCAGCGCCAACATCTACGCCGAACTCATCCCCCGCGCCGCCCGCGCAGGCGCGGACGGCATCGCCTGGATCCTCGACAACGCCGACCGCGAAGAATCCGGCGCCCCCATCTGCCGCCCCCGTCTGCCGCGCCCGCCGCTTCGCACGCCAGCACCCACGGCCCCACCGCCTCGACGACCCCACCGAGGACTGGACCGTGCGGCGCGGAGACCATCATGCGACCACCACCTGACGCGGCAACAGAAAGAGCCGGCACCTGGTCTCCCAAGCACCGGCTCTCACCACCGACATCTCTGTCGGGACGACAGGATTTGAACCTGCGACCCCTTGACCCCCAGTCAAGTGCGCTACCAAGCTGCGCCACGTCCCGTGGTCGTCCGCCGTGGCCCTCGCGGGTCTCTCGGCTTTCTGACCGCGCCCCCGGTCTCCCGGCGACGTGGAAAACAATACAGCACGTCGGGGGGTGCTCGCTGCCAGGTTTCGGGGGTGTGGCGGGTGGGTGGTCGGGGAGGGGTCAGGGGGTGGGGTGGCGGGAGTCGTAGCGGAGGAAGGCGGGGCGGCGGAGGGCGAGGTAGAGGACGATGGCGACGCAGGCGAGGCCGCCGGTGAGGATGGAGAGGGTGGGGGTGGTCAGGGAGGAGACGGTGCCGGATTCGAAGTCGCCGAGGCGGGGGCCGCCGGCGACCACGACGATGAAGACGCCCTGGAGGCGGCCGCGCATCTCGTCGGGGGCGGCGACCTGCATCATCGTGTTGCGGAAGATCATCGAGACGGTGTCGGCGCAGCCGGCCGCGGCGAGCAGGAGCAGGGCGAGCGGGAGGTTGCGGACCAGTCCGAAGGCGGCGATGGCCAGGCCCCAGGCGGCGACGGAGGCGAGGACGGCGACGCCGTGGCGGTGGATGCGGCCGATCCAGCCGGAGAAGAGGCCGCCGGCCAGGGCCCCGACGGCGGGGGCGGCGGCGAGCAGGCCGACGGTGCCGGCGTCGCCGCCGTAGAAGGGGAGGACGATCGCGGGGAAGAGGGCGCGCGGGAGGCCGAAGATCATCGCGGCGAGGTCGGCGGCGAAGGAGGTCCGCAGGTTCGGCTGGGTGCGCAGGAAGCGCAGGCCGTCCAGGACGGTGGCGCGCTTGCCGGTGGTGGACTGCGGGCGCATCGAGGGCAGGCGCCACATCGCGTAGAGGGTGGCGGTGAAGGCGAGGGTGTCGGCCAGGTACGCGCTCTGCGCCCCGTACGTGGCGACGGCGACGCCGCCGAGCAGCGGGCCGACGGTCTGGCCGAGGTTCATGCCGATGGTGTTGAGGGCGTTGGCGGCGGGCAGCTGCTCGCGCGGGACGAGGCGCGGGATCATCGAGGACCGGGCGGGCGAGCTGACGGCGAAGAATCCGCCCTGGAGCGCGACGGCGGCGTAGAGCGGGACGATGGAGCGCAGGTCCAGCAGGGCCTGGGCGGCGAGCAGCGCGGAGACCGCGGCGAGGCCGCCGGAGCCGATCAGGCCGAGGCGGCGGCGGTCGACGCGGTCGGCGATGGCGCCGCCGTACAGGCCGAAGACGACCAGCGGGACCAGGGAGCAGATGCCGACCAGGCCGGTGAGGAAGGTGGAGCCGGTACGGGCGTAGACCTGGATGCCGACCGCGAGGGTGGTCATCTGCTGGCCGATCGAGGAGACCGTCTGCCCGAACCAGAGCCGCCGGTAGTCGGGGCTGTGGCGCAGCGGGGTGAGGTCGGCGAAGGCGCCGCGGGTGAGGCGGCGCAGTCCGGTCCGGGCGGGGCCGGGCGGCGGGGACGGCCGGGGGGGCGTTTCGGTGGGCACCCCGCCATGCTCGTTCAGCCGTTCGGCGGCCGTGCGGGCGGGGTGCGGCTGGACATCCGCGGGAAACAAACGGACTCCCCGGGCTCCCCGCGACCGCAGCCCGCCAGCCGCCCGCCGGTCAGCCGGTCAGCCACCCGCTACCTGCCACCTGCCACCTGCCACCCGCCGCCCGCCGCCCGCCGCCCGCCGCCCGCCGGTCAGCGCAGCAGGGTACGGGTGAGCAGCGCGGCGAGCCGCTCGTCGAGCGGTTCGCGGGTGGCGAGCAGCCGGTACCAGAGCATGCCGAAGGCGAGTTCGGCGGCGGTGGCGGGGGTGAGCTGGGGGGCGAGCGCGCCGGCCGCGTGGGCGCGGGTGAGCAGGGTGCCGAGGGCTTCGCGGCGGGGGCGCAGCAGGGTGTCGTGGAAGCGGGTGCCGAAGGCCGGGTCGATCTGGGCCTCGGCCATCAGGGCGCGCAGGGCGTCGGTGGTGGGCGGGGTGGCGGCGGCGAACGTGGCGGCGAGGAAGGCGTGCAGGTCGGCGGCGTGGTCGCCGGTGTCGGGCAGCGGGATGTGCTGCCGGGCGTGGGCGGTGACGGCTTCGAGCAGGACGTCCGCCCGGCCGGGCCACCACCGGTAGAGGGTCTGCTTGCCGGTGCCGGCCCGGGCGGCGATGCCCTCGACGGTGAGGCGCGCGTACCCGGCCTCGCCGAGCAGTTCGTACGCGGCGGCGAGGATCGCGCGGCGGCTCTCCTCGCTGCGGCGGCGGCCCGGGCGGGCGGGGGGCGGTGCCCCGTCGGCGGGTTCCTGCGGGTCCTGGTGCGCTTGCTCGATCACGGCGGCCACGCTACCTTAATTCGAGACGAGACGTCTCGGTTCGAAATTGCGGACCGGGACACGCACTGGGGAGGGCACACATGAGCGAGCGCACCGCACTGGTGGTCGGCGGTACTTCGGGCATCGGGCTGGAGACCGCCCGCCAACTGCGCGACCGGGGCGCCACGGTGCACGTGGTGGGCCGCGCCAAGGAGCGGCTGGAGGCGCTGGCGGTCAGCGACCCGGAGCTGGTCGGGCACCGGGCGGACGGCGGCGACCGCGGGCAGATCGCCGAAGTCCTGTCCACCATCGGCAGGTTGGACTGGCTGGTGGTCTCGCTGAGCGGCGCCGAGGGCGCGGGCCCGTTCGCCGAACTCGACCTGGACGCCCTGCGCGGCGCCTTCGAGGCCAAGTTCTGGGGGCAGTTGACCACCGTGCAGGCCGCGCTGCCGCACCTGTCCGAGGACGGCTCGATCACCCTGGTCACCGCGATCTCGGCCCGCACCGGCATGCCGGGCACCGCCGGACTGGCCGCGGTGAACGGGGCGCTGGAGGCGATGATCCGGCCGCTGGCCCGGGAGTTGGCCCCGCGCCGGATCAACGCCGTCTCCCCCGGGCTGGTCGACACCCCGTGGTGGAACGGTCTGCCGCAGGAGGCACGCGACGCCTACTTCGCCCAGGCCGCCGCCCAGCTGCCGACCCGCCGGATCGCCTCCCCGGCGGACGTCGCCGAGGCGGTCGTGCTGGCCGCGACCAACCGCAACCTCACCGGCACCGTCCTGGAGAGCGACGGCGGCCTCCACCTCGCGCCCCTCAACTGACGCCCGAAGCAAGCCGGTTCGGCCCGTGCGCCTCAGCCACCGCTCCCGGCCGCACGGTTGGCCGCTTACCCCTCAACAACAGCCCACCGAAAGGGCGTTCACCTCGCGGCCAGCACCGTGGTCTGCGCGTGGCCGATCACGTGGCCGCTCATGCTGAACGCGGTGACGGCGGCGGGCGTGGCGGCCGGCAGCGCCAGGCTCGGGGTGTCCAGGGCGTAGACGTTGATCTGGTAGTGGTGCGGGCGGTCGCCGACCGGCGGGCAGGGGCCCAGGTAGCCCTGCACGCCCGCGTCGTCGGCGCCCGTCACCGCGCCGGCCGGCGGAGTCGCCCCCAGCCCGGTGGCGGTGGCCGGGACGTCCCAGACCAGCCAGTGCCAGAAACCGGAGCCGGTCGGCGCGTCCGGGTCGAACATGGTGACGGCGAAGCTCCGGGTGCCGGTCGGGGCGCCGCGCCACTCCAGTCGCAGCGGCTGGTTACCGCCGTCGCAGCCGAACGCGTTCGCCCAATGTGACTGCGGGAAGCGGCCGTTGACCAGATCGGGGCTGCTGACGGCGAACCGCTGCGCCCCGGCCGGGACGCCGGAACGGACCGACACCCGGCCGAACTCCTTCACCCCCTTCCCCACCTGGGCGCTCGAGTCGCCGACCCCCAGCAGCGTCAGCACCGCGGCGGCGGACAGCGTGACGGCGGCGGCACCGCGGTACGGACGCGAGCGCCGAACGGCGGTGGCGCCAGCGGTGGCAGTGGTGGCGGTGGTGGCGGTGGCGGTGGTGGCCACCCGGGTACGGAACGGACGTGACATGGCGCGAGGCTCCCCGTCGATCGTCGGATCTGGCTTCGGATGCCCCAACCCTCCCCCGCCGGAAGGATCTCGAGGAGGCCCGCCGGATGGTGGCATCCGGCGTACCAGCCTCGGCACTGGACGGCCCGCCCGGCCCGCGCCGATGATCGGGGACATGACCGAGCACGCCCCGTCCCCGCAGGCCGAACTGGCCGCCTTCCTCCGGGCCAAGCGCGCCCGCCGGCAACCCGAGGACGTCGGCCTGCCGCGCGGGCCGCGCCGCCGCACCCCGGGGCTGCGCCGCCAGGAGGTCGCCCAACTCGCCGCCGTCAGCGTCGAGTGGTACGTCCGCCTGGAGCAGGGCCGGGTCGGCACCCCGGGCGGCGCCGTCCTGGACGCCCTCGCCGAGGCCCTGCGCCTCACCCCGGACGAGCACCGCCACCTGCACCTGATCGCCCGCCGGGAGACCCCCGTCCTGCCCGCGCCCCGCGCCCCGCAGGAACCCGTCCGCGACTCGCTGCACCAACTCCTGGACGGGATACCGCTGTTCCCCGCCTATGTGACCGACCACCGGCTCGACGTACTGGCCCACAACGCGGCCGCCCGGGCCCTGTTCGGCTCCGCGTTCGGCACCGGAGCGACCGACAACACCGCCCGCATGCTCTTCCTCGACCCGGCCACCCGCGCCACCCAGCTCGACTGGGCCCGGGTCGCCCGCGAGACAGTCGGCCACCTCCGCACCGCCACCGCCCGCCACCCCGACGACCCCCGCCTCGCCGCCCTCCTCGCCGAACTGCGCTTCCACAGCGCCGAGTTCACTCTCTGGTGGGACGACCACACCGTCCTCGACCGCGCCGCCGGCACCAAACGCGTCCGCCACGCCGAAGTCGGCGACCTCCGCCTCCACTACGACATCCTCACCACCGGCCACCACCGCCTCTTCACCCTCACCCCCGCCGACCCCGCCACCGACCGCGCCCTCCGCCACCTCGTCACCACCCACACCACCCGCACCGCCGCCACCAACGCCGCGGGCACCACCGTCCGCCCGATCACGGCCGCCTGAGCAGCACCGCTCGAACACGCCGCCGCCTGAACCGCCCGGACGGCCCGGGCCCGCCACACCCCACCCGGGCCCGGGCCCGGCCGCTCAGCCCAGCCGCTTCAGGAGTTCCTCCGCCAGCGGGGCCGAGGAGGACGGGTTCTGGCCGGTGATCAGATTGCCGTCGACGACGACGTGCGGGGTCCAGGGGGCGGCGGGGTCGACGGTGAGGCCGGCCTCGGTGAGGCGGGTCTGGAGGAGCCAGGGGGCGCGGTCGGCGAGGCCGGCCAGGGTCTCCTCGGCGTCGGTGAAGGCGGCGACCCGGCGGCCGGCGAAGGCGTTGCGGCCGGTGGCGGGGTCGGTGGCGGCGAGCAGCGCGGCGGGGCCGTGGCAGACCACGGCGAGGGGCTTGCCGGAGGCGAGGGCCCGGACGAGCAGGCGGCCGGAGTCGGCGTCCCGGGCGAGGTCCTCCATCGGGCCGTGGCCGCCGGGGTAGAAGACGGCGTCGTAGTCGTCGAGGTCGACGTCGGCGATGGCCAGCGGGTGGTCGAGTTCGGTCATCGCGGCCAGGGTGTCGGCGAGTTCGCGGGCCTGCTCGGCGCCGCCGTTGGCGTCGGGCCCGAGGCTGGCCCGGTCGACGGGCGGGACGGTGCCGCCGGGGGTGGCGACGGTGATCTCGTGGCCGGCCTCGCGCAGGGCGCGGTAGGGGGTGGCGGCCTCCTCGGCCCAGTAGCCGGTGGGGTGTTCGGTGCCGTCGTTGAGGGTCCAGTGGTCGGCGCCGGTCATCACGAACAGGATCTTCGACATGTCGCGTTCCTCCGAGGGGCGGGCTGCTTCGCGGTTGTGCTCCGACCGTAGACCGGCCGGGCGATCGGTATCCAATGAGCGCGCCGATGGCAGCCATCGGTTCTCCGATGGCTCGGTCGGCCGTCGTCGGCCGTCGTCGGCCACCGCCCGGCAGTACGCTCACCCGATGGACGACCACCTGCCGCGCGCCGCCGGTGCCGGGCCCCGGTCACGTGCCGCCGCCGGACCCGCGCCGCACACCACCGCCACCACGGCCACGGCCACGGCCGGGCCGCCGGACCTCAACCAGTTGCGCACCTTCCTCGCGGTGTACCGCCTGGGTTCGTTCACCGCCGCCGCCCGCCGGCTGGGGCTGTCGCAGTCGACGGTGACCGCGCAGGTCCGCGCGCTGGAGCGGCGTCACGGCCGGGAGCTGTTCGAGCGGCGGGCCCGCGGCGCGGCGGCACTGCCCGCGGCGGACGAGCTGGCCGCCCGGGTCGCCGAGCCGCTGGACCGGCTGGCCGGTGCGGCGGAGCGGCGGCCGTCGGCGGAGCCGGTGCACCTGGCCGGTCCGGCGGAACTGCTCGGCGCGCTGCTGCTGCCCGCGCTCGCCCCGCTGGTCGCGGACGGGGTGCGGCTGCGGGTGTCCACCGGGCTGACCGACCCGCTGCTGGCCGAACTCCGTTCCGGGCGGCACGACGTGGTGGTCTCCACCCGCCGCCCGACCGGCCGGGCGCTGACCGCCGTACCGCTCGCCGACGAGGAGTTCGTCCTGGTCGCCGCCCCCGGCTGGGCGCCCCACCGGGCCCTCGCGCACCCGGCGCACCGAGCGCGCGCAAAGGACCCGGCCGGCCCGGCGGACCTCGCGGACCCCACCGACCTCGCCGACGCGCTCCCCCGGCTGCCGCTGGTCAGCTACGCCGAGGACCTGCCGATCGTCCGCCGCTACTGGCGGCACGTCTTCGGCCGCCGACTGCACGCCCTGGCCGCCGTCACGGTGCCCGACCTGCGGGCGGTGCGGGCCGCGGTGGCGGCCGGGGCGGGGTGGAGCGTGCTGCCCGAGTACCTGTGCCGGGACGCGCTGGCGTCCGGCGCGCTCGTCCCGCTGCTCCGGCCGGCCGACCCGCCGATCAACACCGTGTACCTGGTGCACCGTCCGGAGGCCGCCGCGAACCCGCACCTGGCCGCCGTCCGGGAGCGCCTGCTGGCCGCCGCCCGCCACTGGTGACAAGGCCGGACCGGACCGGGGCCGCACCGGACCGGTCCAGCGGTCTCCCACCGCCAACGCGCCTCCCCTGCCGGTGGATTGACCTTGTCTGCACAACTTGGGACCGAACCGCGTGCACTTGTCCGAACAACTGGAGGCGTTCGCCGGACGTACGCCGACCGGTCACAGGCGGTACTGCGGGCGGTACCCCGGGCGCGCTACCGTGACGGGCGCCCTCCACCCGCCCCTCACCCGCAGAGGTCGTGTCCCCCATGACTGAACCGAATCGGCGTCGTTTCCTCCAACTGGCCGGCGCGAGCCTGGCGTTGCCGGCGCTGGCGCCCAGCATCGCGCGGGCCGCCGCGATCGCCCCGCAGGGCAGCACGGGCACCATCCAGGACGTGCAGCACATCGTGGTGCTGATGCAGGAGAACCGGTCCTTCGACCACTACTTCGGCGCGATGAAGGGCGTGCGCGGCTTCGGCGACCCGCGGCCGGTGACCCTGCCGAGCGGGAAGCCGGTCTGGTACCAGACGAACAGCGCGAAGAAGGAGATCCTGCCGTTCCGGCCGCAGGTGAACGACCTCGGGATGCAGTTCGTCCAGGACCTCAACCACGACTGGGCGGGCGGCCACAAGGCGTTCAACGGCGGCAAGTACGACCAGTGGGTGCCCGCGAAGACCGCCACCACCATGGCGTACCTGACCCGGCAGGACATCCCGTTCCACTACGCGCTCGCCGACGCGTTCACGCTGTGCGACGCGTACCACTGCTCGTTCATCGGCTCCACCGACCCGAACCGCTACTACCTGTGGACGGGCTACACCGGCAACGACGGGACCGGCGGCGGTCCGGTGCTGGGCAACCAGGAGGCGGGCTACTCCTGGACCACCTACCCGGAGCGGCTGGAGGCGGCCGGCGTCTCCTGGCGGATCTACCAGGACATCGGCGACGGCCTGGACGCGGCCGGCTCCTGGGGCTGGATCAACGACGCCCACCGCGGCACCTACGGCGACAACTCGCTGCTCTACTTCAACAGTTACCGCAACGCCAAGCCAGGCGACGCGCTGTACGAGAAGGCCCGCACCGGGACGAACGCCAAGGCCGGCGACGGCCTGTTCGACCGGCTGCGCCACGACGTCGGGGCCGGGACGCTGCCGCAGGTCTCCTGGATCGTCGCGCCCGAGGCGTACACCGAGCACCCCAACTGGCCCGCGAACTACGGCGCCTGGTACGTCTCGCAGGTGCTGGACGCGCTCACCTCGAACCCGGACGTGTGGGCCCGCACCGCGCTGTTCATCACCTACGACGAGAACGACGGCTTCTTCGACCACGTGGTGCCGCCGTTCCCGCCCGCCTCCGCCGACCAGGGGCTCTCCACGGTCGCCACCGGCGCCGACTGGTTCGCGGGGAACGCGAGTTACCCGGCCGGCCCGTACGGCCTCGGGCAGCGGGTGCCGATGCTGGTGGTCTCGCCGTGGAGCACCGGCGGCTACACCTGCTCGGAGACCTTCGACCACACCTCGGTCATCCGCTTCATCGAGAAGCGCTTCGGCGTCACCGAGCCGCACATCTCCCCCTGGCGGCGCGCCGTCTGCGGCGACCTGACCTCCGCCTTCGACTTCACCGCGAGCACCGCCGCCCGGCCCGCGCTGCCGTCCACCGCCGCCTACCTGCCCGCCGACCACAACCGGCACCCCGACTACGTGCCCACCCCGCCCGCGACCGGCACCATGCCCAGGCAGGAGGCCGGGTCCAAGCCGACCCGCCCGCTCAAGTACGCGCCGTACGTGGACGGTTCGGCCGACATCTCGACCGGCAAGTACGCCCTCGCGTTCAGCGGCGGCCCGGCCGCCGGCGCCCAGTTCCTGATCACCTCGGCGAACCGCACCGACGGCCCGTGGACGTACACCACCGAGGCCGGCAAGTCGATCTCGGACGCCTGGAACACCGCGTACTCCGGCGGCGTCACCGACCTGACCGTGTTCGGCCCGAACGGCTTCCTGCGCCGCTTCCGCAACCCCGGCAAGACCGCCGGACCCGAGGTCACCGCCCGCCACGACGCCGCCACCGGCAACCTCGCCCTGACCTTCACCAACCCCGCCGGCGCCGACGCCGTCCTCACCGTCACCAACGCCTACGCCGGCTCCCCGCGGACCGTCACCGTCCGCCGCGGCGCCACCGCCACCCTCACCCTCGACCTCTCCGCCTGCCGCCGCTGGTACGACGTCACCATCACCTCCAACCTCACCACCGACTTCGTCCGCCGCCTCGCCGGCCACGTCGAGACCGGCGCCCCGTCCCTCTCCGACCCCGGCCTGCTCACCTACTGACCGGCACGCACGGCCCGGATCGGACGGTGTCCGAACCCTGCGCCGTCGGCTGCGGCCGGAGCCACCGGCCGCAGCCCGCGACCTTTGACACCGGACGCCCTAGTGGTCTAGACCTACCCCGGACGGTCGGCGGACGGAGGAGCGGAGGAGCGCGATGCACACGGTGGCCCGTCCCGGACGCGCCCGTCGCACCCCCGGCGCGTCCTGAGATGTCCGCCGCGGTCGAGGCGACCGGCCGGCCGACCCAAGCCGGAGAACGGGCCGGAGAACGGGCCGAGGAACGGGCCGAGGAACGGGCCGAGGAACGGGCCGGGGAGCTGGCCGAGGAGCTGGTCGGAGCGGACGCCGTCCGCGGCCGGCTGGCCGAACTCGGCGCGGGGGCCGTCTCCCAGGTGCTGGCGTTCCGTCCGGGCAGCGGGCGGCCGACCGGGGTGGCGGAGCAGCGCTGGGACGAGGAACTGCTGGGCCGGGGAGTCGAGTTGCGCGTACTGGTGGTGGACGCGGTGCGCGGCGATCCGTCCGCCGTGGCGTACGCGCGGCGGCTGGTCGGGCTCGGCGGGCAGGTGCGGACGGTGTCCGCGCTGCCGCTGCGGATGGTGGTGCTGGACCGGGAGACCGCGGTGCTGCCGCTCGATCCGGGACGGGCGGACACCGCCGCCGTGCTGCACGGGCCCGGGCCGGTCGCCGCGCTGGGCGTGCTGTTCGACGGGCTGTGGCACGGCGCCGCGCCGCTGTGCCACCCCCGGGGCCGCGACCGCAACGGCCTGACCGCGCAGCACTACACGCTGCTGCGGATCCTCCAGCGGGGTGACACCGACATGGTGGCGGCCCGGAAGCTCGGCGTCTCCGAGCGGACCGTCCGGCGGCTGGCCGCCGAGGCGCTGGAGGTGCTCGGTGCCCGCAGCCGCTTCCAGGCCGGGGCCCGCGCCGCCGAACGCGGCTGGCTGCGCTGAGACCGGCGAAACGGGCACCGCCCCTCTGCCCCGCCCCACCCCGCCCCACCGCAACGGCAGGACGGGACGGGACAGGGCGGGACAGGGCGGGGCGCGACCGCTACCGCTGCTGCGCCCGCGGTGCCGGGGCGTACCCGGCCGGCCGGGTGGTGAAGGTGCCCCGGCCCTGCGTGCGTCCGCGCAACGCGCCCGCGTAGCCGAAGAGTTCAGCCAGCGGGACGGTCGCCGTCAGCACCGCGCCGCCGCCGCGCGGCGCGGAGCCGTGCACCCGGCCGCGACGGGCGGACAGGTCGCCGAGGACGCCGCCGACGCTCTCCGGCGGCACCGTCGCGGTGACCTCCGCGACGGGCTCCAGCAGCAGCGGACCGCCGCGCCGCAGCGCCTCGCGCAGGGCGAGCCGTCCGGCGGTGCGGAACGCCAGGTCGGAGGAGTCCTTGACGTGGGTCGCCCCGTCGGTGAGGGTGACCCGGACCCCGGTGACCGGGTGGCCGAGCGGGCCGTCCGCGAGGGCGTCCCGGCAGCCCGCCTCGACGGCCTGCACGAACTCCGGCGGCACCCGGCCGCCGGTGACGGTGGAGCGGAACTCGAAGCCGTCCGTGCCGGGTTCGCCGAGCGGGGCGACGTCGACCACGATGTGCGCGAACTGCCCGGAGCCGCCGTCCTGTTTGACGTGCCGCAGGACGAGGCCGGTGACCGCCGCGGCGAGGGTCTCCCGGTACGCGACCCGCGGCCGGCCGACGGCGACCTCCAGCCCGGCGCGGCGCAGCTTCTCCACCGCGACCTCCAGGTGCAGTTCGCCCAGGCCGGACAGCGTCCGCCGCCCGCCCTCCGGATCGGTGCCGGCCACCAGGGACGGGTCCTCCTCGGTGAGCCGGGCCAGCGCGGCGGCCAGCCGGTCGGTGTCCGCCGAGCGGCGGGCCTCGACCGCGACGGTCACCACCGGGTCGGCGGCGACGGCCGGTTCGAGCACCAGCGGGGCCCGCGGGTCGCACAGCGTGGCGCCGGCCCGGGGGCCCTTCGGCCCGACCACGGCGACGATGTCGCCGGCCGTCGCGGTGTCGGTCTCGGTGTGCCGGTCGGCCTGCACCCGCAGGATCCGGCCGATCCGCTCGGTGCGTCCGGTGCGCGCGTCGAGCACGGTGTCCCCCTTCCGGAGCGTGCCGGAGTAGATCCGCAGGCCGACGAGCCGTCCGGTGGTGCTCGCGGTGACCTTGAACACCAGTGCGGAGAAGGGCTGTTCGGGATCGGCGGCGCGTTCCTGCGGTGCGCCGTCGAACTCCCCGCGCACCGGCGGGACGTCCAGCGGCGACGGCAGGTACGCGGTCACCGCGTCCAGCAGCGGTTCGACCCCTCGGTCGCGGTACGCGGCGCCGCACAGCACCACCACCGCCTGTCCGCTGCCGGTGAGCCGGCGCAGCGCGTCGGTGAGCGCGCCGGGAGTGAGGGTGCCGGTGGCGCAGTACTCCTCCAGCGCCGCCGGGTGCAGTTCGGCCACCGCCTCCGCGAGGGCCTGCCGCCGCCGTCCCGCCTCCTGCGCCAACTCCTCGGGTACGTCGCCGACTTGGCAGCCTTCGCCGGGTGCGGCGCCGTCCGGCCAGGTCAGTGCGCGCATCCCGACCAGGTCGACCACGCCGGTGAAGGCGCCCTCCCGGCCGATCGGCAACTGCACGGCCAGCGGCGCCGGGTGGAGCTTCTCCCGGATCGAGGCGACGGCGGCGTCCAGGTCGGCGCCGGGCCGGTCCATCTTGTTGACGAACGCGATCCGCGGCACGCCGTGCCGGTCCGCCTGCCGCCACACCGACTCGCTCTGCGGCTCGACGCCCGCGACCGCGTCGAACACCGCCACCGCGCCGTCCAGCACGCGCAGCGAGCGCTCGACCTCGTCCGCGAAGTCGACGTGGCCGGGGGTGTCGATCAGGTTGAGCAGGTGGCCGTCCCACCGGCAGCTGACGGCGGCGGCGAAGATGGTGATGCCGCGGTCGCGCTCCTGCGGGTCGAAGTCGGTGACGGTGGTGCCCTCGTGCACCTCGCCGCGCTTGTGGACCGCCCCGGTCAGGAACAGGACCCGCTCGGTGACGGTGGTCTTCCCGGCGTCCACGTGGGCGAGGATGCCGAGGTTGCGGACCGCGGCGACGGCGGCGACGGCGGCAGCCGCGGAGGTGGGGGCGGAGGTGGAGGTGGTGAGGTCGGTGCGCATGGCCGGTGGCCCTTCGGGGTTCGCTCCTGGAATCGGCAGCGCGATTCACGGCACCACGAGGGACGTCCACGACCGCCGGCCCCCGCGGAGCGCCCGCCCCCCGGGACGGGCGGAACGGGCGGGACGGAGCGGCGGAAGGGATCGGACGAGGGCTCGCGGTTCCTACCGGTGCCGGCCGCGCAGCGGGCACCGGCCCGCCGAGGACACCAGGATCACCTCGAACCGCGACGGGGGAACGACAGCAGCGGTGCCACGCACGGCCTGCCCCTCCCTCTCGACGTCACGGTGCGCCCGTCGGCCGATCGGCCCGGGCGTCGTCCGGCGAGCAGAGCCTAGGCGCGCCCCGCCCCCGGCCGCCACCGCGTTTCCGGGCGCGCACGCCGCGCGCCGGACCGGGCCGCCTCCTCCAGCGACCCGGCCCGACCAGCCCGGCCCGACCCGGCCCGACCCAGCCCGGCACAGACCGCCCCGGCCCGACCCGGCCCGGCGGCGCGCCCGCGCTCACTCCGGCAGGGCGCCGTCCCGGATCACCCGGGCGTACCAGTACGCGCTGTCCTTGGGCGTGCGCCGCTGGCTGGCGAAGTCGACGTGCACGATGCCGAAGCGCTTGCTGTAGCCGTACGCCCATTCGTAGTTGTCGAGCAGCGACCAGAGGAAGTAGCCCCGGACGGGCGCGCCGTCGGCGATCGCGCGGTGGACGGCGGCGAGGTGGGCGTGCAGGTAGTCGATCCGCTCGGGGTCGTGGACGGCGCCGCTGGGGTCGCTGTAGTCCTCGTAGGCGGCGCCGTTCTCGGTGACCAGCAGCGGGACGCCGGGCAGGTCGTCGCGCAGCCGGGTGAGGAGTTCGTACAGGCCGTCGGCGTCGACCGGCCAGTCCATGGCGGTGCGGGTGCCGGGGGCGGGCAGGAAGCGGATGCCCCGGTCGGCGGGCCAGGGGCTGCCGCCCTGGTGGCCGTCGCCGCGCGGGGCGTCCGCGGCGGTCTCGGCGGGGTCCTCGGCGGCCACGACGGTGGGCGTGTAGTAGTTGATGCCCAGCGAGTCGATCGGGCGGGAGATCTCGGCGAGGTCGCCGTCGCGGACGAAGGACCAGTCGGTGACGTGCGCGGTGTCGGCGAGGACGTCCTCGGGGTAGCTGCCGCGGAAGACCGGGTCGAGGAAGATCCGGTTGGCGAGGCCGTCGATCCGGCGGGCGGCGTCGAGGTCGGCGGGGTCGGTGGAGAGCGGGCGGACGGCGGCCAGGTTGAGGGTGAGCGAGACCTGCGCGGTGGCGGGGAGTTCGGCGCGCAGCGCGGCGGTGCCGAGGCCGTGGGCGAGCAGCAGGTGGTGGTGGGCGGTGAGGGCGGCGGTGTGGTCGGTGCGGCCGGGGGCGTGGACGCCGTTGCCGTAGCCGAGGAAGGCGCTGCACCAGGGCTCGTTGAGGGTGGTCCAGGTGGGGATGCGGTCGCCGAGGCGGCGCGCGGCGATGCCCGCGTACTCGGCGAACCGGTGGGCGGTCTCGCGGTGGGCCCAGCCGCCCTCGTCCTCCAGTTCCTGGGGCAGGTCCCAGTGGTAGAGGGTGGCGACGGGGGTGATGCCGGCGGTGAGGAGTTCGTCGACCAGGCGGTCGTAGAAGTCGAGTCCGGCCTCGTTGGCGGGGCCCCGGCCGCCGGGCTGCACGCGCGGCCAGGCGAGCGAGAACCGGTAGGCTCCCAGGCCGAGTTCGGACATCAGGGCGACGTCGTCGCGGTAGCGGTGGTAGTGGTCGGCGGCGATGTCGCCGGTGTCGCCGTTGCGGACGGCGCCCGGGCGGCGGGCGAAGGTGTCCCAGATCGACGGGGTGCGGCCGTCCTGGTCGGCGGCGCCCTCGATCTGGTACGCGGCGGTGGCGGCGCCCCAGACGAATCCGGCCGGGAATCGGGCGGGCGCGGGGGCGGGGGAGGCAGTGGTCATGGGAAGAGTCTCGACGGTCATGTCGCGTTCCATCCAAACAAGTTGAGGGTGTGTCGGCTCATCGGGCGCCGGGCGGGGTCAGCCCTTGACGGCGCCCTGCATGATGCCGCCGACGATCTGCCGGCCGAGCAGGGCGAACACCACCAGGACGGGCAGGGTGCCGATCAGGGTGCCGGCCATCACCACGGACTGGTCGGGGACGTAGCCCTGGCCGAGCGACTTCAACGCGACCTGCACGGTGGGGTTCTGGGAGCTGAGTGCGACGATCGGCCAGAAGAAGTCGTTCCAGGTGGCCATGAAGGTGAGCATGCCGAGCACGGCCATGCCGGGGCGGGCGACCGGCAGCACGATGGAGCGGAAGATCCGCAGCAGCGAGGCGCCGTCCATCCGGCCGGCCTCGACCAGTTCGTCCGGCAGGGCCTGCACCAGGTACTGGCGCATGAAGAACACCCCGAACGCGGAGACCAGCGAGGGCAGGATCACCGAGGGCAGCTTGTTCTGCAGGTCGAGCTTGACGATCACCATGAACAGCGGGATCACGCCGAGCTGCGGCGGGATCATCATGGTGCCGACGGTCAGCGCGAGCAGCGCGCCCCGGCCGCGGAAGCGCAGCTTGGCGAAGGCGAACCCGGCGAGCGTGGAGGAGAGCACCACGCCGGCGGTGACCACGCCGGAGACGATCAGCGAGTTGAGCAGCGCCTTGCCGATCTCGGCCTGCTGGAGCGCCTCGCCGATGTTGTGGAACAGGTTCGGCCCGGGCGTCAACGCGGGTGTGGTGGAGCTGAGTTCGGAGTTGGAGCGGCTGGCGGCGACCAGCGTCCAGTAGAACGGGAACACCGCGAGCAGGGTGGCGCCGATCAGCACCGCGTAGGCGAGCGGTCCGCCCTTGAGCGGCGAGCGCGACTTGCGGACGAGCGGGCGCGCCGGGGCGGGGGCGGCGGGCTGGTCGAGTACGTGGGTCATCGGGTCACCGGTCCGTGCGGTTGCGGCGGGCGGCGATCGCCGCGTTGAGCAGGGCGAGCAGCACGATCAGCAGGAACATCACCCAGGCGACGGCGGCGGCCCGGCCGAGGTGGAAGAACGTCCAGCCCTGCTCGTACAGGTACAGGCCGAGGGTCTGGTACTGGTGCGAGATGCCGCCGCCGGAGTTGCCCTCGTACAGCAGCGGTTCGCCGAACAGCTGGGTCGCGCCGATGGTGGAGACGACCACGGTGAAGACGATGGTGGGGCGCAGCCCGGGGATCGTGACGTGCCGGAACTGCTGCCAGCGCGAGGCGCCGTCGACGGCCGCGGACTCGTACAGCTCGCCGGGGATGGACTGCATGCCGGCCAGGTAGATCAGCGCGTTGTAGCCGGTCCAGCGCCAGGTGACGATGGCCGAGACGCCGAACTGGGAGGCCCAGGTGTCCGCCTGCCAGTCGACCGGGTGGAGGCCGACGCTGCTCAGCACCCAGTTGATCAACCCGTAGTCGCGGCCGAAGAGTTGGGCGAACACCAGGGTGGCGGCGGCCACCGAGGTGGCGTACGGCATCAGCATCGCGACCCGGAAGAAGGTGCGGCCGCGGAGCCGGTAGTTGAGCAGGTGGGCCAGGCCCAGGGCCATCAGCAGCTGCGGCACGGTGGAGAGCACGCCGATGGTGAAGGTGTTGCGCAGCGCGTTCCAGAAGAACGGGTCGGACAGCAGCCGGGTGTAGTTCTGGAAGCCGAGCCAGTCCATCCGGTCCGAGGTCTGGAGCTCGACCCGATGCAGCGAGACGTAGGCGGTGTACAGCAGCGGGAACAGGCCGAACGCGGCGAACAGCCCGAAGAACGGGGCCAGGAAGCCGTACGGGGCGAGTCTGCGGCCGATCCGCCTCGCGGGCGCGGCGGGCTGCGCGGCGGGCAGCCGGGTGGTGGAGCTGAGGGCCATGGGCGGGGTCCTTCGACGGGGGCCGCCCGGCCCGCCGCTGGCGGGAGCGGCGGGGCGGGGCGGCGGGGTTGGCTACCGGGGGTGACGGTCCGTCAGTTGCCGTTGGCCTTCTTGACGTTGTCCAGGGCGTGCTTCCAGGCGGTGTCCGGCGCGGTGCCGGTCCGCTCGACCTCGCCGAGGGCGTCGGTGAACGCCTTGCCGATCACGCCGTCGTCGGTGCCGAGCACCTGGGCGAGCATCGCCTTGGCCGACTCGCTGAAGATCTGGCCGATCGGGGCGTTGTTGAAGTACGGGTCGGTGACGTCCTTGATGGCGTCCTGGGCGCCGGTCGAGGACGGGAAGGAGCCCTGCTTGGTGAAGAGGGTGGCCTGCTGCTCCTTGGCGGTCAGCCACTTGATCAGCTCGGCCGCCTCCTTGGGGTGCTTGGCGGTGCGCGGGACGGTCAGGTAGGAGCCGCCCCAGTTGCCGGTCTTGCCGGGGCCGGGGGCGATGTCCCACTTGCCGGAGCCCGCGTCGCCGGCCTGGCCCTTGATGTAGCCGATCATCCAGGCGGGGCAGGAGAGGGTGGCGAACTTGCCGGTGGTGAACGCCTTGTTCCACTCGGGCGTCCACTGGGCGAGCTTGGCGGACAGGCCGTCGGCGACCAGCGCGGTGGCGTCGTTCCAGGCGGTCTTCACGGCCGGGCTGCTGTCGTAGACGGGCTTGCCGGACTCGTCGGAGTAGCGGACCTTCTGCTGGCCGACCTCGGCGGTGAACATGCCCGCGGCGCTGTCGGTCCAGGCGTTGCCCGCCTCGGCCTTGGCGGCGTACTGCTTGCCGAGGTCGAGGTAGCCCTGCCAGGTGGACCACTTGGCGGCCAGCTCGGTGCGGTCGGTGGGCAGTCCGGCGGCCTGGAACAGGTCGGTGCGGTAGCAGATCGCCTCCGGGCCGACGTCGGTGCCCGCGCCGAGGACCTTGCCGTCCGCGGTCTTGATCGCGGCGCCCTTCCACTCCACCAGGCCGTCGTTGACGTCGCCGATGCCGAGCGTCTTGAGGTCGGTGAACTTGTCGGCCTGCTTCTGCACCACGCTGGCCACCCGGCCGACCTCCAGGCCCTGGATGTCGGCGAGGCCGCCGCCGCCCGCGAGCTTGGTCTGCAGCGCCTGCCAGTACTGGCCCTCGTCCTGGGTGTCGGTCTGCTTGATGGTGACGTTCGGGTGGAGCTTCGTGTACTCGTCGTACAGGCCGGCCTCCTTGAACCCGAAGGTGCCGAACAGGTCCACCGTGATGGTCACCTTGCCGTCGGCGGCGTCCTTGGACCCGGAGCCGCCGGAGCTGCACGCGGTGAGCAGCAGGGCGGTGGCGAGGACGGTGCTGCCCAGGGCAGCGGTGGAGCGGCGGACTCTCGGGGTAGCCATGCGAGTGCCTCCAGGCGGGGCGGGAGCGTGGGTGGAGTGCGAAAAGAGGAAGCTGGTGCCGATCGGAAGGCGCCCAACTCTCTGAGAGCGCTCTCAACCGATGCCGAGAGACTGCCGGGGCGGAAGTTCGCTCGTCAAGACCCCGAAACCTGAACGTAATCTCCGAGCGGCCCCGACCGGCGCTTTCGGATTCTGAACGCAACAGTCTGTGTCACGCAGGTTGACACCCCTTCAGTGCCGCCTTTACGGTCCGCTGGCTGAGAGCGCTCTCATACTGAACCGCCCGCCCCCACTCAAGGTGGACACCATCATGAAGCTCCGCTCCCTGCGCGGCCCCACGGCCGCCCTGACCACGCTGGCCCTGGCCGCGGCGGCCACCCTCGCGGCGGCCCTGGGCGCCGGCAGCGCCTCCGCCGCCACCACCGTCCGGGTCGGCCTCGGCGGCTACTCCGACGCCCGCCCGGCCGGCACCGTCGGCCCGAGCAACTCCGACGGCGCGCCCGTCACCCCCAAGGTCACCGCACGGATGGCCGGACAGGCCGCCCCCACCAACGACTGGTGGTCCTCGCTGATCTACCAGCGCTACGCGGGCAACCCGTACTCGGAGAACCTGTACGCCCACCCGATGACCTTCAAGGCGCAGGCCGCGGGCCTGGAGGTCGGCTACCCGACCACGCCGACCGTCACCTCCGACGGCCGCCAGTACGACTACACCCACACCCGGGACCTCACCCTGGGCGTGGCCGGGCTGAACTCCCCCGACACCAAGGTCGACGGCTGGTCGGACTGGACGGTCACCCCGTACTGGGCGGACGGCGCGCACACCTTCAGCGCCACCGTCGGCCACGGCCTGCCCTACGTGTACGCGCACGCCACCGGCGGCGCCGCGCAGGTCACCACCGCCTCGGCGCCCACCGTCTTCAGCAACCAGGGCAGCGTGCTCGGCATCACCGTCGGCGGCCACCACTACGGCCTGTTCGCGCCCACCGGCAGCAGCTGGAGCGTCAACGGCACCACCCTGACGGCGAACCTCGGCAGCAAGGACTACTACTCGGTCGCGCTGCTGCCCTCCACCGCCGACCTCGCGCAGTTCCGCAGCTACGCGTACAACTTCGTCACCGACACCAAGGTCGGCTGGAGCTACGACCAGGCCGCGGGCAGGCTCACCACCACCTTCACCGCCACCACCGCCGCCCAGGAGGGCTCCGGCACCGGCACCCTGCTCGCGCTCTACCCGCAGCAGTGGCAGGCCACCCCGGACGCGCTCACCCCGCTGACGTACACCTCCCCGCGCGGCCCCATGAAGATCCGCCAGGGCTCGTCCTTCTCCACCGTGCAGAGCGTCACCGGCGTGCTGCCCTCGCTGCCCGACGTCGGCTCCTACGACCGCGCCGCGCTGGACGGCTACCTGCACCAGGTCTCCGACGCGAGCGACCCGTTCAACGGCGCCACCGACACCTACTGGGTCGGCAAGGCGCTCGGACAGCTCTCCCAACTGGTGCCGATCGCCGACCAGTTGGGCGACACCGCGGCCCGCGACAAGCTGCTCGGCCTGATCAAGGGCAAGCTCCAGACCTGGTTCGCCGGCACCGGCTCGCCCGGCTTCGCCTACGACTCCACCTGGAAGACCCTGATCGGCTACCCGGCCTCCTACGGCACCGACGCCGAACTCAACGACCACCACTTCCACTACGGCTACTTCGTGCAGGCCGCCGCCACCGTCGCCCGCTACGACAGCGCCTGGGCCGCCGACGCGCAGTGGGGCGGCATGGTCAAGCTGCTGGCCAAGGACGCCGCCAACACCGACCGCGCCGACGCCCGCTTCCCCTGGCTGCGCAACTTCGACCCGTACGAGGGCCACGGCTGGGCGTCCGGCCACGCCGGGTTCGCGGCCGGCAACAACGAGGAGTCCTCCTCCGAGTCGCTGAACTTCAGCGCCGGCCTGCTGCTGTTCGGCGCCGCCACCGGCGACACCGCGCTGCGCGACCTCGGCGTCTACCTGTACACCACCGAGGCCAACGCCGTGCAGCAGTACTGGTTCGACGCCGACCACCAGGTCTTCCCGGCCGGCTTCCAGCACTCCACCGTCGGCATGGTCTGGGGCTCCGGCGCCGCCTACTCCACCTGGTGGACGGCCGCGCCCGGCATGATCCACGGCATCAACTTCCTCCCCGTCACCTCCGGTTCGCTCTACCTGGCGCGCCGCAAGGACGACCTGGCCGCCAACCTGGCCGAGCTGAAGGCCGGCAACGGCGGCGCCTTCACCGACTGGCGCGACCTGCTCTGGGAGGCCGAGGCACTCACCGACCCGGCCGCCGCGAAGGCCGACTGGGACGCCGGGAAGGCCGGCTACACCCCGGAGGAGGGCGAGTCCAGGGCCCACACCTACCACTGGATCTACGACCTGGCCGCGCTCGGCACCCTGGACCCGGCCACCACCGCCGACACCCCCACCGCCGCGGTCTTCGTCAACGGCACCACCCGCACCCACGTGGCGCACAACTACACCACCGCCGCCCGCACCGTCCGCTTCTCCGACGGCTACGCCCTGACCGTCCCGGCCCGCTCCACCGCCTCCGAACGCGGCACCAAGCCCGACGGCGGCACCGGCGGCGCCGCCAACTCCCCCTCCCCGTCGGCCAGTCCGTCCCCGTCGCCCTCGTCCTCGCCGTCGCCCTCGTCCTCGCCGTCCCCGTCGACGTCCCCCAGCGGCCCGCAGACCCGCCCGGGCACGCTGTACCTCCAGCCGAACGGCACCCTCACCACCGCCTACGGCACCGGCGCGACCGCCGGCACCATCGCCTCCGGCGGCGGCGCCAACCACGACGGCACGCCCTACCAGCCGCTGACGTACACCCTCACCCACCTCACCGGCACCCTGCGCCCCGGCGGCAGCACCGACTTCGACCTGTACGTCGACGCCGGCTCCTCCGTCGCGCTCGCCCAACAGGCCCGCGTCTCCTACGACTTCGACGGCAACGGCACCGTCGACCGGACCGAGACCTACCGGTACTTCGCCACCGACCCCGTCCCCGGCTGGGAGCGCTACGGCGCCACCGCGGGCGTCCAGGCCACCACCGGCGCCCCGCTCGCCAACCTGAGCAACGGCACCGTCAAGGTCGAGGTCTGGCCCGCCCTCGGCAACGCCCCCGCCCAACTGCGCACCGGCGCCACCCAGTCCCAGGGCAGCGCCTCCGTGCTGCGCCTCCCCTTCGACTGACCGGTCCGCCCCGACGCCTCCCGGGGCCGGAGCGGAGCCCGACAGGCCCGCCCCGGCCCCGGGAGGCCCCGTCTCCGGCGCGCCCCGCCCCCGACCGGCCCCGGGAGGCCCCGTCTCCGGCCGGCCCCGCCCCCGACCGGCCGCGGGCCCGACCGGCGAGCGCCGCCCGCCCCGCCCCGGTCCGGCGCGGTCCCGATCGCGGAACGGCCCTCGCCCCGCCCGCCCGTCCCGGAGGACCCCTCCCCCGCCCCGAACCGGTTCCCACCGGGGTCTTGGCAGATCACCGGAGATTGTTGAACATGTAACTGACATGATCGCGCGCCACGGGACGCACCACCGCCCGCGCCGGTCCCGCCTGCCCTCGCAAGGAGACCAGCATGGCCGTCCTCCGCCCGAAGCGCCTCACCGCGGCCGCCGCCACCGGAGCGGCCCTGCTGCTCGGCGCCGCCCTCGCCCAGCCCGCGGCCGCCGTCGAACTCCCGCACGCCGCCGTCGCCTACTTCGCCACCGGCAGCGGCCTGACGGGCGCGCGGTTCGCCGTCGACCCCACCGACACCGGCTGCCACGACCTCCCGGCCGCCGCGCGCTCCGCCGTCGACTTCACCGCCGCCGCCCTCACGGTCTACTTCAACCCCGGCTGCACCCCCGGCCGGCCCGGCGAGCCCGGCGACCTGGCCTACGGCCTCGGCAGCCTGCACTGGGCCGACTTCCCGTACCCGGCCCTCAGCTACCGCGTCACCGGCTGACCCCCGCCGTCCCGCACCCGCACCCGCACCCGGGCCCGGCGGCGGGCCGGTCAGCAGACGGTGAGCAGGCCGTTCTCCCGCACCACGTCCAGCGACAGGGTGCGGTAGCCGACGGACTCGAAGAGCACCGTCAAGTGGCGCTCCTCCTCGCTCATCACCGAGCCCTCGCCCCACTGCGGGTGCCGGACCAGCGCCCCCGGCCCGAACGGGTGCGGCTCCCCCTCCGGGTCGGCCGGGGCCGCGGGGCCGGGGATCAGGCCGCCGGTGCCGGCCAGCACGGCCGGGCCGCCCGCCGGACCCCGTTCGGCGAGCGCGGCCGCCTCGCAGCGGTCGCAGGAGCCGCAGCCGCCCTCCCCGGCCGCCTCCTGGGGCTGGCCGAAGTAGCCGAGCAGGAAGCGCCGCCGGCAGCCGCCGGTCTCCGCGTAGCCACGCATCATGTCCACCCGGGAGCGCTCCAACTGCTGGTGCGCGTCCGCGAGTTCCACCGCCTGCCGGGCGGCCTCCGCCGGATCGGCGGCACCGGTCGGCAGCAGGTCGCCGCCCCCGTCCGTGGCCACCGCGCCGACCTGCTCCAGCAGGTTGACGACGGCGGTCAGCCGGCTCGCCGTCAGCCCGGTCCCGGCCCGCAGCTCGCTGGGGCGGACCGGCCCGTCGTGCTCGGCCAGCGCGCCCGCCACCTGCGTGACGGTGTCCGGGTCGGGGCGGCCCGCCGCGAAGAACCGCTGCAGGCCGAGGTCCTGCGGCCGGTAGGCGAGGATCGCCCGGGCGGGCTCCCCGTCCCGGCCGGCCCGGCCGATCTCCTGGTAGTAGGCGTCCAGCGAGCCGGGGACGGAGGCGTGCAGCACGAAGCGCACGTCCGGCTTGTCGATGCCCATCCCGAACGCGGACGTCGCCACCACCACGTCCAACTCGCCGCTCAGGAAACGGTCGTGGACGTCACCGCGGGCCGCCGCGGGCAGCCCCGCGTGGTAGGCCGCCGCGTCGAAGCCCAGCCGGCCGAGCTCCGCCGCGTACTCCTCCGCCTCCCGCCGGGTGGCCGCGTACACCAAGCCCGGCTTGGGCTCGCCGGCGGCCCGCTCGACCACGGCGCGCCGCTTCGCCGCCGCGTCCCGGAACGGCAGCACCTCCAGGTGGATGTTGGGCCGGTCGAAGCCGGTGACCACCTCGCGCACGTCCCGCATGCCCAGTTGGGCGACGATGTCGGCCCGCACCGGCGCGGCGGCGCTCGCCGTCAGGGCCAGCACCGGCGGCCGGCCGATCCGGTCGACGACCTGGCCGAGCCGCAGGTAGTCGGGCCGGAAGTCGTGCCCCCAGGAGGAGACGCACTGGGCCTCGTCGACGACGAACAGCGCCGGCTTCGCGGCGGCGAGCTGCTCGACCACCTCGTCCTTGGCCAGCTGTTCCGGGGCCAGGAAGAGGAAGTCGACGTCGCCCTCGCTGATCCGGTCCCACACCGCCGCGTTCTCCCGGCCGCTCTGCGTCGAGTTGACCGCCGCGGCGTCCGTCCCCTCCCGGCGCAGCAGGGCCTGCACCTGGTCGCGCTGGAGGGCGATCAGCGGGGAGACCACCACGGTCGGGCCCGGGATCAGCAGGCCGGGCACCTGGTACACCGCCGACTTCCCGGCTCCGGTGGGCATCACCACCAGGGTGTCGCGGCGCTCCATCACCGCCTCCATCGCCAGCAGCTGCTCCGGTCGCAACCGCTCCCAGCCGAAGACCTCACGCGCGCTCTGCCGCAGCCGCCGCGCCGCCGAAGTGGCCATGCTTCTCCTCGTGTCGGGTTCCGGGCGGCACGCTGGGCCGCCCGGGAACGGCGTGCGGATACCCCGGAAGGGCGAGGTGACGCGTGATCGGCCACCGGGTGCGCGACCATGGCGGGATGGCGGCGGACGAGCAGGTCGAACACACCCCCGACGGGCACTTCGTCGTGATCCGCGGCCGGCGCTGGCGGGCGACCGACCCGGAGCTCCCGGCCGAGGCCGAGTCCCGGCTGACGCACCACCTGATGGCGGCCCGCCGGGCCCTCGCCCGCACCGGCGCGGACCGGGACGCGGAACGGGCCGCCCGGGCCCGGGTCCAGCTCGCCAAGGTCGGCCTGGGCGAACGGGGCACCCCCTGGTGGGAGCAGTCCCTCCCGGAGCGCCGGCGCCGCTGGGAGCGGAGCCTGCGGGCGCTGGAGGACGCGGACGGGGCGGACGAGGGCGGGGGCGGGGGCGCAGACGGGGGCGGGGCGGACGGCCGCTGATGTGGCACCGGCGTGTGGACTTCGGGCACGCCCCGCACGCATCCTCGCGCGCCGCCCCGACCCGCGCCCCGGCCCGGGGGAGGCTGGTCGGAAGAGCACCCCGACGAGAGGACGCCCGGATGGAACCGCGCCCCGGCCACCCCGACCGCCGCCGCCTCCCCGACCCGCACTCCCCCGACCGGCAGCTCCCCGGCCGCCGCCTCCTGCTCGGCGGCTCCGCCGCAGCCGCCCTGGCCCTCGCCCTGCCCACGACGGCCCCGGCCGCCGCCACCGGTCCCGGCACCGCCACCGGCCCGGCCACCACCGGCATCGCCACCGCCACCGGCCCCGACCTCGGCGACGCGCTGGCCGCCCTGGAACGCGAACACGGTGCCAGGCTCGGCGTGTTCGCCCACGACACCGGCAGCGGCGCGACGGTCCGCCACCGCGCGGACGAGCTGTTCCCGCTCTGCTCGACGTTCAAGCCGCTCGCCGTCGCCGCCCTGCTGCACGCCGGTGACGACCTCTCCGCCCGCGTGCACTACACCGACCAGGACGTCGCCGACTCCGGCCACGCCCCGGTCACCGGCCGCACCCGCGTCCTGACCGTCGCCGAACTCTGCGCCGCCGCCATCGAGTTCAGCGACAACACGGCCGCCAACCTGCTGCTGCGCCGGCTCGGCGGCCCGACCGCAGTCACCCGGTTCTGCCGCTCGATCGGCGACCGCGTCACCCGCCTGGACCGCTGGGAGCCCGCCCTCAACTCCGCCGAACCCGGCCGCGGCACCGACACCACCAGCCCCCGCGCCCTGGCCCGCAGCTACGCCCGCCTCACCCTGGGCGACACCCTCGCCCCGGCCCACCGCGCCCGCCTCACCGCCTGGCTGGGGGCCAACACCACCGGCGCGAACCGCCTGCGGGCCGGCCTCCCGGCCGCCTGGGCGCTGGCCGACAAGACCGGCACCGGCTCCTACGGCACCGCCAACGACGCCGGCCTCGCCCGGCCCCCGCACCGCGCCCCGATCGTCCTGACCGTCCTCACCACCAAGCCCACCAGCCCGGACGCCGCCCCGGACGAGCCGCTGATCGCCAGGACGGCCGCCCTGCTCGCCACCGCCCTCACCCCCTGACGCCCCCGCCCTGCCTCAGGCCGACCCCCGCACCACCAGCGCGGTCGGGATGATCACCGACGTCGGCGCCGACGAGGCCGGGTCGTTGAGCCGCCGCAGCAGCAGCCGGGTCATCAGCCGCCCCATCTCCTCGATCTCCTGGCGGACGGTGGTGAGCGTCGGCTCGGTCCAGGCCGCGATCGACTCGACGTCGTCGAAGCCGACCACCGCGACGTCCTCCGGGACGCGCCGCCCGGCCGCCCGCAGGACCCGGATCGCACCGGAGGCCATCGCGTCGGAGGCCGCGAAGACCGCGTCCAGGTCCGGCCGCCGGGCGAGGAGTTCGGTCATCGCCCGGATGCCGCCGTCCGCGGTGAAGTCGCCGACCGCGATCAGCTCCTCGTCGCCGTCGGGGAACAGGTCGCGGTAGCCGTCGAGGCGGTCGATGGAGGAGGTCTGGTCGAGCGGGCCGGTGATGGTGGCGATCCGCCGCCGCCCGATGGAGCGCAGGTGCTGGACGGCGAGCCGGGCGCCGCCGCGGTTGTCGTTGTCGACGTAGACCAGGTCCCGGTCGGACTCGGCGCCGGGCCAGCCGGGGCGTCCGCCGATCACGAAGGGCAGGCCGAGGCGCTGGGCGGTCACCGGGGTGGGGTCGGTGCGGTGCAGGGAGAACAGCAGGACGCCGTCGACGTGGCCGCCGGCCAGGTAGCGGCCGATCCGCTCGTGGTCCCGTTCGTCCTCGGCGAGCAGCAGCACCATCTGGTTGTCGGCGGCGGCCAGTTCGCGGCTGATGCCGCGCAGGTGCTGGGCGAAGAACGGGTCGGAGAAGAACCGGGCCTCGGGTTCGGCGACGACCACGCCGATCGCCCGGTTGCGCCGGGTGACCAGGGTGCGGGCGGCCAGGTTGGGGACGTAGCCGAGTTCGGCGACCGCCCGTTCGACCTTCTCGCGCAGCGCGGCGCGCACCCCCGCGCCGCCGTTGACCACCCGGGAGGCGGTGGCCCGGGACACGCCGGCCCGCTCGGCCACCGATTCCAGGGTGGGGCGCCCGCCCGCTCCCGTGTCGGCTTCCGCCACCGTGGGCTCCTCTCCAGCGTCCGCCACGTCCGCCACCCTCGCGGACCTCCGCACGCACGTGATCGCGTTCTTGCTGCGAGCAGCCTAGCGCCCGCCACCCCGGCCCGAGAGCGCTCTCAGAAACCGGGGCGGGGCCCGGAGCGGCCGTCCGACCGGCCGGGCGGCCGTCCCGCCTCAGACCGTGACCACCTGCCGCTCGCCCGCCTCGACGGCGACGGCCAGCCGGTTGCCGGGCGGCGGGAACGGGCAGATGAAGTGGTCGGCGAACGCGCACGGCGGCAGGAACGCCCGGTTGAAGTCCAGCACGGTGCGCCCCTGCGCGTCCGGCGCGGGCAGCGAGACGAACCGGAACCGGTACGTCTCCCGCCCGCTGGTCCGGTCCGCGATCACCCCGCTGAGCCGCCCGCCCGCGCCCTCGGAGCCGCTGACGGTCAGCGTGTGCGGCCGCCCGGCCAGCGTGAACGCGACCCGCCCGGTGACGGTGAGCGGCCGGGCCCGGCCGTCCGCGTTCTCCACCAGCAGGGCCTGCGCGCCGTCCTCGAACGGCGTGAACACGGCGGGCACCGCCCAGTCGGGGGCGTACGGGTAGATCGCGATGCCGGCGAACCCGGCCCGGGCGGGGGCGGCGGGGTCGAAGACCCGCAGGGCGAGTTCGCCCTCCCGCTCGATCGGGACCAGCCGCAGCTCGTCCAGGACGGCGGTCTGCGGGTGCCGGTCGGTGTCCGGCCGCAGCGCGACCCGGCCGGTCGACTCGCGTTCCTCGCCCTCGACCCGGACGCCGTCCCCGGCGCGCAGCTCGGCGCAGACCGCGCCGCCCTCGGCCCACCAGCGGCCGGGCAGGCCGGGGACCTCCGCGGGTACGGGCTCCAGCCAGTGGGTGCCGGTCAGGGCCAGCGGGCCGTGCGGTGCGCCGGCCGCGGCGCTCCGGGCCTCCGTCCAGCGCTGCCAGGCTTCGGCTGCGGTGTCGGTCATCGGACTGCCTCCCAAGTCGCTCTGTTCTCAGGCCACTTCGTTCTCGGGTCGGTTCGTTCCTCAGGTCACTTCGTTCTCAGGTCGCTTCGTTCTCAAGTCGCTTCGTCCTCAGGTCACTTCCGAGGTCGCTCCCGGTGGGCGTCGGTTCCCGCCCGGGCCGGGCGCGGTCAGGTCCGGGTCAGCGGGCGGAACAGCCCCTCCTGCATCACCGAGACCACCAGCCGCCCCTCGCGGTCGTAGATGTCGCCGCGGGCCAGTCCGCGCGCGCCGTGCGCGATCGGCGACTCCTGCCGGTACAGCAGCCAGTCGTCGGCCCGGAACGGGCGGTGGAACCACATCGCGTGGTCCAGCGAGGCCATGTCGAAGTTCCGTTCGCCCCACAGCGGTTCGACCGGGGCGCGGACGGCATCCAGCAGCGTCATGTCGCTGGCGTAGGTGAGCGCGCAGACGTGGATCAGCGGGTCGTCCGGCAGCGCGCCGTTGGTGCGCAGCCACACGCCGCTGCGGGCCTCCACGCCCTCCAGCTCCTCGCGCGTCCACTTCAGCCGGTCCACGTACCGGATGTCGAAGGGCTGGCGGCGGCTGATGAACGGCGGGAGCTCGCCGAGCCGGGCGCCGACCTCGTCCAGCGCGCTCGGCAGCGTCTCCGGCGCGGGGACGTCCGGCATCGGGAACTGGTGCTCGATGCCGCCGGGCTCGGGCTTGTGGAAGTCCGCGGTGAGCGCGAAGATCGACCGCCCGCCCTGGATGCCGAGCACCCGCCGGGTGGTGAACGAGCGCCCGTCCCGGATCCGGTCGACCTGGTAGACGATCGGCACGCCGGGGATGCCGGGGCGCAGGAAGTAGGCGTGCAGCGAGTGCACCGGCCGGTCCTCGTCCACCGTCCGGCCCGCCGCGACCAGCGCCTGCCCGGCCACCTGCCCGCCGAAGGTCCGTTGCAGCGACTCCTCCGGGCTGCGGCCGCGGAAGATGTTCAGCTCGATCCGCTCCAGGTCCAGCAGGTCGACGAGCTGGTCGACGGGGTTTCCCATGTATCGCTCCCTCTCCGGACGCCCGGTGGGCAGGGGTGTGCCGCCGAACGCCTCGTCCGTCCAGCACAAGTCTCCGCGCCCACCGGGAATTCCCGCCTCCCGGCGCGGTCACCCCCGTCACGCCAGGCCGGACTGCCGCACCGTGATGTTCAGCCGCCCCGTCAGGCCCAGCTCCGGGTCGGCCGTGCCCGGCAGCGTCCGCACCACCCCGTGGTACGCGAAACGGCTCTCCCCGCCGAACACCAGCAGGTCGCCGCCGCACAGCCGCAGGTCCGTCCACGGCCTGGTCCTGGTCTCGGTGTTCCCCAGCCGGAACACGCACTCGTCCCCCAGCGACAGCGACACCACCGGCGCGTTCACCCGCTCCTCCCGGTCCTGGTGCAGTCCCATCCGCGCCCCGTGCGGGTAGTGGTTCACCACCGCGATGTCCGGCGCGAAGCCCGCCGCCCCCGCCACCTCCCCGACCCGCTCCCCGTACGCCTGCGCCACCGCCCGCCGGGCCAGCCCGCCCAGCACCTCCGGGAACGGCTTCACCGGCGCCCCGTCCCCGTCCGCCACCGTCCGCGCGTAGCCGTACGGGTACCAGTGCCATCCCAGCGACACCGTCCGCACCGACATCGCCCCGCCCCCGGGCAGCACCACCGACCGCATCCCCGCCGGCGGCCGCGCCCACTCCCGGCACGCCGCCACCAGCTCCCGCTGCTCCGCCACCCCCAACCACCCCGGCACCAGCACCACCCCGTCCGCCGGCTCCTCCCGCCCACGCCCGAACAGCTCCCCGGCGAACACCCCACCACCACGCATCCCCCCATGCTCCCACCCGCCCCCGACACCCCCGCCCCCGAACGCCCCCGCCGCACACCTCTCCCAACCCGCCGCAGGCACCCCGCCCCACCGCCCCACATGCGCCCGCCGCCGTCCCGTCGGACCCTGGTGTGGGGGCTTCCCCCCCGGAGGAGGTGGCGCGATGCATCCGTTGGAGTTCCGCGTGGTGGATCTTCCCGAGTCCTCGCTGCACAAGACCGCAGTGCTGGTGCTCGGGCAGCACCGGGCGGTGCTGGTCGGTACGGGGCTGCGGCTCTCGGACGGGCGGCGGCTGGCCCGGGAGGTCGAGGACTCGGGGCGGCGGCTGAGCGCCGTCCTGGTGCCGCACCACGCGCCGGACTGCTGGCTGGCGGCGGAGGTGCTGCGCGACGCCTTCCCCGAGGCGCGGATGCTCGCCCCCGACCCGGTCCGCGCCCGGATCGAGCGCGACTACCCCGCGGTGCGTGCCGCGTGGGCCGGGCTGGGGGACGAACTCCCGTCCCGCCTGGTCGCGTTGGAGCCGCTGGAGGGCGACGCCGTCGAACTGGAGGACCACCGGCTGGAGCTGCGCGGGGCGTCGTTGGGGCTGCCCGAGCACCACTACCTGTGGGAGCACCGGAGCCGGACGCTGCTCGGCGGTCCGCTGCTCTGGCTGAACGTGCACCCCTGGCTGGCCGACACCCCGGACGCCGCGCAGCGCGAGGCGTGGATCGACCTGCTGGACGAGATGGCGACGCTGGAACCGCTGCGCACCGTCCCGGGCCACCGCCGCCTGACCACCCCCGACCCCGCCGCTCCCGCCGCCGACCCGATCGGCTGGACCGGCGACTACCTGCGCGCGTTCGCCACCGAACTCGGCAAGCCCGTCGCCGCGGACGCCGTCGTGGCCGCCCTGCTGCACCGCTACCCGTCCGCCGCGCTGCCCGCCTCCGTCGGCCCGGCCGTCCGGACCGCCCGGGAGCGCAGCGCCGCCGCCTGAACCGGGCCGCCCCGCACCGCGCCGTCAACCGACCGCCGCCCACGCTCACCCCCGGCCCCGGGCGCGTTCCCGCGACCCCACCCCGCAACCGCGACATATTGGACACCCGGCGCCTCGCACCGCCGCACCACCGAACCACTTCGCACCACTTCGCACCGCCCCGCGCCACCGAACCACCGCTCGACCGACGACAGGAACACCGCCGTGCTCGCCAAGCAGTACGAGATCACCCTGCCCGCCGACTACGACCTCGACGTCATCCGCCGCCGGATCAAGGCCGGCGCCCCGCTGCTGGACGACCGGCCGGGGCTCGGCTTCAAGGCGTGGCTGATCCGCGAGCGCGGGACGGACGGCTCGCCGGTCAACCAGTACGCGCCGCTGTACGTGTGGCGCTCGGACGGGGAGGCGGCCCGGTTCCTGGTCGGCGGCGGGGGCTTCGAGAACATCGTCCGGGACTTCGGGCGCCCGACCGTCCGCCACTGGACCGTCCTCGCGCACTTCTCCGGCCCGGCCCGCACCGCCGCCCCCGAGCCCGGCACCGCCACCCGCCGGCTGACCACCGTCCCGGCCGGCCCGGACCCGCTGGCGCTCGCCGCGCACGTCGGGCAGGAGGTGGAGCAGCTGCGCGAACTGGCCCGCGACCCCGGCGTGCACACCGCCGTGCTGGCCCTCGACCCGTCCGGCTGGGAGCTGCTGCGCTTCGTCCTCCGCTCGGACGAACCCGCCGACGTCCCGTCCGCCGACCCCACGGCCGACCCGGCGACGACGCTCTTCCGGCTCCCCCACCTGTCCGCCCCGGAGCTGTCCGCCTTCCCCGAGGGCCGCGTCTGGTAGTGCCCCGGCCACGGCGGCACACCCCCGCCCCGCCTACTCCAGCACCCCGATCTTCCGCGCGCACCAGCCCCAGGCGTTCCAGCCCTGGCGGCGCAGGATCTCCTCGCCCACCGTGATCTGCTGCCGCCGGCTCGCGCGGTCGGGGCGGTCGGCGTAGCGCAGGCCGCCCGTCTCCCGCCAGGTGGGCGGCCAGATCTGCAGGCCGCCGTAGTAGCCGTTGCCGGTGTCGGCCTGCCAGTCGCCGTCGCTCTCGCAGTCGGCGAGCCGGTCCCACACCGCGTCGGACACCGCCTGGCGGGCGGCGGCGGGCGTACCGGCCGTCGTGACGGCGGCGGCGGGGAGCAGCAGGCCGAGCGCGATCAGCGCCCGGCCGGACGAGAGGGGTATCCGCAGAGGTATTCGCATCCCCCGACGCTACGCACCGCACCCGCCGCACCACCCTCCGGACACCGCCGAGCGGGTGGCCCCCCGCCCCCGCCCCCTTGCGCCGCCGCGCGCCCCGGGAACGGCGGAAGCCGCCACCCCCGGGGTACGGGGTGGCGGCTTCACGCCGACGGGGTGGGGCCGACGGGCGGCCCCGGGGGAAGCGGTGCTTCCGCGGGGGTGGGTCAGACGGAGAGGACCTGGCCCGGGTAGATCAGGTCCGGGTTGCCGCCCACGACACCGGAGTTGCTGGTGTACAGGGTGTGCCAGTCGACGCCCAGGCTGTCCGCGATCTTGGACAGGGTGTCGCCGGACTTCACGGTGTAGCTGTTGCCGGACTTGGCGGTGTTGGTGTCGGTGGTCGCCGCGGCGGGCTTGTTCTTCCAGGTCTGCTTCGGGGTCTCCTGCGCGGCGGCCTTGGGGGCCTGGGTGCGGGACTCGGAGCGGGAGGCCTTGGCGGAGTCGCCCGAGGCGGCGCTGTTCGACTTCGCGGAGGACGAGGTCGACTTCGAGGAGGAGGTCGACTTCGAGGACGAAGCGGACGAGGAGGAGCTACCGGACGAGGTGTCGACCTGGGCCGGCGCGCCGCCCTTGGTCAGACCGGCCTTCACGGAGCAGACGGGCCAGGCGCCCGGGCCCTGCGAGGCCAGGACCTTCTCGGCGACGGCGATCTGCTGCGCCTTGGTGGCCTGGTTGGCCTGCGGGGCGTAGGCGGTGCCGCCGAAGGCGGCCCAGGTGGAGGAGGTGAACTGCAGGCCACCGTAGAAGCCGTTGCCGGTGTTGATCGACCAGTTGCCGGTCGACTCGCACTGGGCGACCTTGTCCCAGGTCGAGACGTCCGCGGCGGAGGCCGAGGTGGCCGTGACGAGGCCGGCCACCGGGACGGCGAGCAGGGCGCCGCCCACGACAGCCGCGCGGACGCGGTTGCGCTTGGGGGCGGTGGTGGCAGCGGCGGTCTCGTTACGGAAAGCCATGAGATTCCTCTCAACAACCCCGGGATAGGGCAGGCGGAACCAGGCCCCGGCGGGGCCGTGCTCGCTCGCCAAGTCCGTTGGGCGACCGGTCACGTGTCGGACGTGCCGTTGCCGCCCCGGCCACCTGTCCGCATCCCCGGCGGCGGCTGGCTGCCGTCGCGCCGGTGGGCGCAGGGCCCGGGTTCCGGGGTGAGCCGGAGGGGGGCCGTGCGTCGGGGGTGAACCCGGGAGGTGCTCGTTGCACCGGGCAAAAACCTACGATTCGGACTCCGAGGCGCCAAACAGTTTCGGGACACCCCAGGTCAAAGCAGTGTTACCGGCGGTATCGATCATGGCCATCGCAAGTAAATATCCGTTTCATCCGCTTTTTCCAAGATCAAACCATATGTGGATATGGCCCCGGTCACACCGAAACCCGTGTGAGGTCGAGCACAGTGTCGACGGAAGGTGATCCTCCGCACACACGGAGCGATCAGAAGCCGCGCAAATTCCGTCGCCCGGCCGTCCACCCGTGACCCCAGCCACAACCTCCCGTTGGTAATGGCGGTCGGCGCTCCCCGCGCCGCGCGCCCGGGAGGTCCCGCCCGGGGCACCCGAACGAGCACCTGGAACGTCAGGGCGAACGAGGAGTCTGCTAGTGCCGCGCATGCTTGAGGTGAGCGAGGACGTACGCGCCGAGATCGGCGACGACGAGGCCGAGAGCCTGCTCGCGGGTGCCCACGCCCCCGACGCGTACGACTGCACCTCCTGCCGACAACCGGGCGACTCGCTGTACGAGCCCACCAGCACCGTCCTGTTCGTCGGCGAGGAGACCGCGGTGCTGGCCTTCGCGCACGCCCGCTGCGTCCCGTCCCAGGTGGTGCCGGTGGACGAGCAGCAGCTGCGCGGCGCGGTCGAGTCGATCGGCCAGGGCGGCGGCGCCGCCGTCGACCCGGTGGCCCCGCCCGCCGGGCCCGCCGCGCCGCAGCCCGCGCTCCGGGTGGACATCCCGGAGCCGATCACCGCCCCGCCGACCGCGCCGCCCGGCCAGCCGCAGCCCGCGGTGCTCGGCGTGACCTGCGGCATCGTGCTGTGCGGCGACACCCAGCACGCCGCGCTGGTGGTCGAGCCGACCGGGCCGGTGGGCCGCCCGGGCAGCGTGCACGGCGAGGACGAGTTCCTCTCGCTGCTCACCGAGCACGGCTTCCAGATCGTCCAGGACGTCAACCAGGCGCCGGCCCGGCCGCGGGCCGGCTGGTCGGTGCTGATGGCGATGGGGCAGCTGCACGCGATCCTCCAGCCCTCGGCGAACGGCGGCTCGGCCGCCTGGTGGCAGGCCCACCAGCCGCTCCAGGTCACCCCGGGGTGGCGGGCCGCGGCGGCCCGCAAGTCCGAGGTGATCATGTACGCGGTGCCGGCCGGCACCATCGGCCGCCAGCCCCGCGAGGACCTGCTGCGGATCGCCATGGACCGGGCCGCCGCCCGCGGCCTGCTCGCCGCCGGCATGCTCCCGCTGGCCGGCACCTGAGAGCGGGGGCGCGCCGATGACCGACCCCGTGAACGACCCGGCCACCGCCCCGGACGGCCCCGACGCCCCGGCGGTCCCGGCCGCCCGCAGCGGCGTTGACCAGGGCACGGGCACCCCGACCGGGCGAGGACTGGGGGCGGCGCCCCCGCATCCCAAGCCGGTCTCGCTCGTTGGCTCCTACGTGTACAGCTACGACCTCGCGTCCCCCGGCCGTCCCTCCGCCCAGTCCGGCCCCGGCGGCGCCGGCCGGGCGATCCCGAACATGCGCCCGTCGTACGACGCCGAGCACCCGGTGTCGGCCACCCCGATCTACGACACGCTGTACTCCGAGTACCGGCGGATGTTCCGGGCGCTGCCCGGCGACCGCTCCGGCGAGGAGGGGATGCGGTTCACCGGCTTCGCGGTCCGCGAACCGCAGCCCCAGCCGGCGTCCCCGTCCGCCGCGCACCCGCGCGAGGCCCCCGACCGGCCGGGCGCCCTGGCGTACGCGCAGCAGCACCAGTCGTTCGACACGTATGCCGGGCAGGCCCCGGGCGCCCCGCAGTTCATGCCCGCGCAGACCTCCGCCGCGCAGGCCAACGGCCAGGGCTGGGTGGCCTCCGGCTACCTGGGCGCCCCGGGCGGCTCCCCCGCCCCCGGCGGCACCCCGGGCGGGCGGCACCGCTCGGTGCTGTCCCTGCCCCCGGGCCGGGACGCCTGACCCGGCACCGCGCCGGAGAGCACCACGAGAAGGGGAGAGGGGGGGGGGGGGGGGGGGGGGGGCCGGCCCCCGCGGCCCCCCCCCCCCCCGGGGCCCGGGGCCCGGGGCCGGGGGCCGGGGCGGGGCCCCGCCCCCCCCCCCCCGGCCTAAGGGGGGGGCGCCCCCAGGGGGGGGGGGCCCCCCCCGGGGCCGGGCCCCCCCCCCCCCCCCCCGCCCGCCCCCCCCCCCCCCGGGGGGGGGGGGCCCGCGGCGGGGGCCCCCCCCCCTCTCCCCTTCTCCCGCCCCTACTTCTGCGCCTTCGCTCCTGCTACTTCTTCTTGCGCTTCTCCCGGACCCGGACCGAGATCGAGATCGGGGTGCCCTCGAAGCCGAACTCCTCGCGCAGCCGGCGCTCGACGAACCGGCGGTAGCCCGCCTCCAGGAAACCGGACGCGAACAGCACGAACCGCGGCGGGCGGGTGCCCGCCTGGGTGCCGAACAGGATGCGCGGCTGCTTGCCGCCGCGGATCGGGTGCGGGTGCGCGGCGACCAGCTCGCCGAGGAAGGCGTTCAGCCTGGCGGTCGGGATGCGGGTCTCCCAGCCGGCCAGCGCGGTCTCGATCGCCGGGACGAGCTTCTCCATGTGGCGGCCGGTCTTGGCCGAGACGTTCACCCGGGGCGCCCACTGCACCTGCACCAGGTCGCGCTCGATCTCGCGCTCCAGGTAGAAGCGGCGCTCCTCGTCCAGCTGGTCCCACTTGTTGTAGGCGATGACCACGGCGCGCCCGGCCTCGACGGCCATCGAGATGATCCGGGTGTCCTGCTCGGCGAGCGTCTCGCTGGCGTCGACCAGGACGACCGCGACCTCGGCCTTGTCCAGCGCGGCGGAGGTGCGCAGCGAGGCGTAGAAGTCGGCGCCGGCGGTCTGGTGGACCCGGCGGCGGATACCGGCGGTGTCGATGAACTTCCAGGTCTTGCCGCCGAGTTCGATCAGCTCGTCGACCGGGTCGCGGGTGGTGCCGGCCAGCTCGTTGACCACCACCCGGTCCTCGCCGGCCACCTTGTTGAGCAGGCTGGACTTGCCGACGTTCGGCCGGCCGATCAGCGCGACCCGGCGCGGGCCGCCGGGCGCGTACCCGTCGCCGAACAGCTGCGGCGGGGCCTCCGGGAGGACGGCCAGGACGGCGTCCAGCAGGTCGCCGGAGCCGCGGCCGTGCAGCGCGGAGACGGGGTAGGGCTCGCCCAGGCCGAGCGACCACAGGTAGGCGGCCTCGGCCTCGGTGGACGGGCCGTCGACCTTGTTGGCGCACAGCACCACGGGCTTGCCGGAGCGGCGGATCAGCCGGACCAGGGCGTCGTCGGTGTCGGTGGCGCCGACCTTGGCGTCCACCACGAAGAGCACCGCGTCGGCCTGCTCGATGCCCAGCTCGGCCTGCGCGGCGACCATCGCGTCCAGGCCGAGGACGTCGATCTCCCAGCCGCCGGTGTCCAGGACCTTGAACCGGCGCCCGGCCCACATGGCCTCGTAGCTGACCCGGTCGCGGGTGACGCCGGGGCGGTCCTCGACGACCGCCTCGCGGCGGCCGATGATGCGGTTGACCAGGGTGGACTTGCCGACGTTCGGCCGGCCGACGATGGCCAGCACCGGCAGCGGGCCGGTGCCGTCCAGGTCGGCCTCGACCTCCTCGCCGTCGAAGCCCTCCTCGGCGGCCAGCGCCATGAACTCGGCGTACTCGGCGTCACCGAGGCCGCCGTGCTGGGCGGTGGTGTCGTTGCTCATGTTCCGTTTTCCGTTTCCCGGCCCGGCCCTTCCCAGGGGCGTGCCGTGCGTACCTGCCCCGCGGGCAGCGCGGACCGCGCGGATCTCGCGCGGTCGGGATGGTGCTGTTCCGGTCCCGGTGCCGCTAGGCAGCGGTCAGGCCGGCCTTCTGCTCGACCAGGTCGGCGATCGTGTCGATCACCTGGTCGAGGGTGAGTTCGCTGGTGTCCACCAGCACCGCGTCGGCGGCCTGGGTCAGCGGGGCGGTCTCCCGGGAGGAGTCCGCGGCGTCCCGGCGGGCCAGGTCGGCGGCCATCGCGGCGATGGTCGCCTCGTCCACGCCCTTCGCCCGCAGCTCCGCGGCCCGGCGCTCGGACCGGGCCCGCTCGGACGCGGTCAGGAACACCTTCACGGTGGCTCCCGGGAACACCACCGAGCCCATGTCCCGGCCCTCGGCGACGATCCCGCGCTCGGCGTGCGAGGCGCAGCCGCGCTGCAGCTCCACCAGCCGGGCGCGGACCGCCGGGACGGCCGCCACGGCGCTCACCTTGGCGGTCACCTCGGGGCCGCGGATCGGCCCGGACACGTCCTGCCCGTCCACGGTTATGGTCGGCCCGGCGGCGTCCGTCCCGGACACGATCACCGGCTTCCCGCAGGCGATCGCCACCGCCTCCGCGTCCTCGACGTCCACCTCGTTGGCGAGCATCCACCAGGTCATCGCCCGGTACATCGCGCCGGTGTCCAGGAAGCTCAGCCCCAGCCGCGCGGCCACCGCCCGCGACACGGTCGACTTCCCGGACCCCGAAGGTCCGTCGATGGCGACGACGACCGGGCCGCTCGACGCTCGGTCGACACTGTCCACGGGGCGAACCTCTCTCTCACGACACAAGAACTCACCCTCAAGGTTAATGGACACCCGCCCACCCCCGACCCGCCCGGCGAAACCCCCCGCCAGCCCCCTCCCCCACAGGCCGACCACCCCCTCCGCTCGCGCAGCCCCGCCGTCGGCACCCGCACCATCACCGGCGCAACAGCCAACCGCACGTGACCGACCTTGCTGGTCCTCTTCTCCCCCACCCCCCAGAGCCCCGCGCAGCGGCTCCCTCTCCCACGTCCCCAGAGCCCCGCGCAGCGGACCCCCTAGTCCCGCACCCCCCACCCCCGCTCGCGCAACCCCGCCGCCAGCACCCGCACCATCGCCGGCGCGACGGCCAACTGCACGTGGCCGACCTGCTGGCCCGTCGAGTGCTCGATCGTCACGTCCTCGATGTTCACCCCCAGCGCGCCGACCTCGCCGAAGAGGCGGCCGAGTTCGCCGGGCTGGTCGCCGAGGACGACGGTGACTGTCTCGTAGCGGGTGGGCGGCGCCCCGTGCTTGCCCGGGATGCGGGCCTGGCCGGTGTTGCCGCGGCGCATGACGGCCTCGATGCCGGCCGCGCCCGCGCGCCGCTCGCCCTCGTCGGCGGCCTGGAGGGCCCGCAGCGCGGTGACGGTGTCCGCGAGGTCGGCGGCGAGGTCGTCGAGGACGTCGGCGACCACGCCCGCGTTGGCGGAGAGGATGTCGATCCACATCGCGGGGTTGGAGGCGGCGATCCGGGTGACGTCGCGCACGCCTTGGCCGGAGAGCCGGACGGCGGTCTCGTCGGCGTGTTCGAGCCGGGCGGCGACCAGCGAGGAGAGCAGTTGCGGGGCGTGCGAGACGAGGGCGACGGCCCGGTCGTGGTCGGCGGCGTCCATCACGATCGGCATGGCCCCGCAGAGGGCGACGAGTTCGAGCGCGGCGTTGAGCGTCTCGGTGTCGGTGTCGGCGGTGGGCGTGAGCACCCAGGGGCGGCCCTCGAACAGGTCGGCGGTGGCGGCGAGCGGCCCGGAGCGTTCGCGGCCGGCCATCGGGTGCGAGCCGATGTAGTGGACGGTGTCGAGTCCGAGCGCGGCGATCTCGCCGCGCGGCCCGGCCTTGACGCTGGCGACGTCGGTGTAGCAGCGGGCCAGGCCGCGCCGCTGGCAGTCCGCGAGGACCTTGCCGACCAGGGCGGGCGGGACGGCGATGACGGCCAGGTCGACGGGCCCGTCGGGGAGCTCGGTGGTGCCCGCGCCGAGCGAGGCGGCCGTGCGGGCGGCGTCCTGGTCGGCGTCCTCCAGGTGGACGCTTATCCCCCGGCGGGTGAGGGCGAGCGCGGCGGAGGTGCCGATCAGTCCGGTGCCGATGACGGCGGCTGTGCGCATGGCGGCTTCTCGTCTCCCGGGTGCGGTCAAGGGGTGTCGGGCCCCATCCTCTCGTACGCCCCGGTGGCCGCGCATACCGCCCCGGCGGGGCCCGTGGGCCGACGCGCAGGGGAAATCCGGGTGTGGTGGCGGGGGTTGGGTGCAGACTGGGCGCCCGGGTCCGGGGTGCGGGCCGACGGGCGAAGGGGGACAGGTGGCGGGGAAACGGGCGGTGTGGGAGTCCGGGTTGGAGTCGGTGGTGGTGCACGCGGCGGGCGCGGTGTGCCGGCGCCGGGCGTCGGGGGTGGTGCCGGCGGACGGCCGGGTGCGGGTGGCGGGGCTGCCCCGGCTGGCCGCGGCGGGGTCGCTGCGGGTGCGGGTGCTGTCGGGTGACGGGCGGGTCGCCGAGGCCCGGCTGGAGTACCCGGCCCGGGTCCGCTCCGATGACGAACGGCCCGCCTGGGAGCAGGAGTTGAAGGAGCTCCGGGCCCGGGTCGAGCTGGTGGAGGAGCGCCGCGCGCGGCTGGAGGAGCGGATCGCCGAGGTCGCGGCGCTGCGCGCGGTGCCGCCGCAGCGGCGCCGGGACGAGGGGCACCGGCGGGCTCCGGCGGACGCGGTGCTGGCGCTGGCGGAGTTCGTGGACACCCGGCTGGAGGTGCTGCAGGAGCGGGCGGTGGAGCTGGCCCAGGAGGTCCGGCTGGCCGAGCACGCCCTGCTGGTGGCCGAGGAGCGCGCGGACGCCCGTTCGAGCGCCGAGCGGCCGGGCGGCGTGGAGGCGGGGGCGTGCGCCGAGCTGACGGTGCGCGGCGCGGGCCCGGTGGAGCTGGAGGTGGAGTACGCGGTGCCGGGCGCGGTGTGGGTGCCGACGTACCGGCTGGCGCACCGCCGGGGCGAGCGCACCGCGCGGCTGGTGCTGCGGGCGTCGGTGGCGCAGCGCACCGGCGAGGACTGGTCGGGGGTGCGGCTGGCGCTGTCGACGGCGAGCCTGGTGCGCTCGGGCGCGCTGCCGGAGCTGGCCTCGCTGCGGATCGGCCGCCGGCAGGCGGCGCCCGCGCCCTCGGGGTGGCGGGCCCAGCCGGCCGGCCTGGACGACCTGTTCGCGGGCTGGCAGGACGCGCAGCGCGCGAAGCCGGAGCCGTACGCGGCGTCGGCGCCGGTGGCGGTGGCGGTGGCGGGCGGTGGCCCGGTGCCCGCGCCGAAGCCCGCGCCCCGACCGTCGGCCCGGCGGGCGTCGGCCCGGGCCTGGGGTCCGGCGGGCGCCGCGGGGGCGCCGGGGTTCGTCCCGACGGCCCCGCCGGTGCCGATGGCACCGGTGGCGCCGGTGGCCGCGTCCGCTCCCCCGCCGCCCCCGGCCCCGGCGGGCGCGGCGCCGCCCGGCCAGGCGTACGGCGGGGCGCCGCAAGCGTTCGGCGGGGCGCCGCAGGGCTACGGCGGGGCGGCCCCCGAGCCGTTCGCGGACTTCGCGCCGGCCGCCGCGCCCGACCCGCGCCCGTCCGCCGACCAGCTGGACTACCCGGCGATGGTGCTGGCGGGCCCGGAGGAGGAGTCGTACCGCCGGGGCCGACTGTTCCCGGAGCCCGCGCGGCCCGGGGCGGGCGGGGGCGCGCTGCACGAGGCGGAGGCGGTGGGGCGGCTGCCGCTGCCGCGCTTCGGGGCGCCGCCGCGCGAGTCGGCGGGCGCCTTCGACCACCGCTTCGACGCGCAGGCCCCGGCGCACGTCCCCTCGGACGGGGTGTGGCACACGGTGGCGGTGGCGGAGCTGCCGGTGGGGGTGCGCACCAGCTACGTGACGGTGCCCTCGGTGGAGGAGGCGGTGTACGCGGTGCTGGAGCTGTCGAACGCGACGGCGCACGCGCTGCTGGCCGGTCCGGTGGAGGTGTCGGTGGACGGCGACTTCCTGCTGACGGCGGCGCTGCCGACGCTGGCGCCGGGCGGGGTGCGGGAGGTGGGCCTGGGCCGGGCGGAGGAGCTGCGGGTGGCCCGGCACACCGAGGTGCGGGAGTCGACGTCGGGGGTGCTGAACTCGACGACGGTGCTCGACCACGGGGTGCGGATCGAGCTGGTGAACCGGCTGCCGCACGAGGCGTCGGTGGAGGTCCGCGAGCGGGTCCCGGTCCCGGGCGACCCGGAGGTGCGGATCGAGGAGCGGCCGGGCTGGTCGCCGCCGGCCGAGCCGTCCGCCGAGGTGCCCGCCTCGGCGCGGATCCGCCGGGTGGTGGTGCCGCCCGGCGGTTCGGTGGAGCTGACGGGCGGTTATGTGGTCCGCATCCCGGCCGGCAAGGCCGTGGTCGGCGGGAACCGGAGGAGTTGAACGTGCCGGAGGAGTGGAACGTGGCCGAGGAGACGATCGCCCTTCCGGTGACGGCCGTGACCTGTCTGGAGGACCGGGCGCAGCTGGAGCGGACGGCGGAACTGGAGCTGTCGCCGGGCGTGCACCGGCTGCGGCTGGGCCCGGTGACGGCGCTGGCGGTGGACCGCTCGCTGCACGCGGCGCTGCTGGACGCGGACGGCGCGCCCGGCGGCGGGGCGAAGGTGCTGGACGTGCGGCTGGTGCGGTCCTGGCAGCCGCCGGTGCCGCTGCCGCCGGGGCCGGAGGACTCGGCGCTGCGCCGCCGGGTGCACGACCTGGAGCGCGAGCACCTGGCCGAGTCGCGCCGCCAGGAGCGGTTGCAGGCCCGGCTGGCGCTGCTCGGCCAGCTGGCGGCGGACCTGCTGCGGGAGATCGGCGAGGGCGCGGGCAGCGGCGAGCTGGAGCAGGCCCGCTGGTCGCGCGAGCTGGACCGGGTGGACGCGGAGCGGGAGTCGTACGGCGAGCGGCTGCGGGCCTCGCGGCTGCGCTCGGTGGAGCTGGCGACCGAGCTGGCCCGGGCCGAGGAGGCGCTGGACCTCGCCGAGCGGGAGCCGGCCGAGCTGCTGGCGTTCGTGGAGCTGTCGGTGGAGTGCGCCGCGCCGGGCCGGTTCCTGGCCCGGGTGGGGCACCTGGTGGCGTGCGCGCTGTGGCGCCCGGCGTACCGGGCGGAGCTGGTGGACGGCCAGCTGCGGCTGGAGAGCGACGCGGTGGTGTGGCAGCGCACCGGCGAGGACTGGTCGGAGGTGCGGCTGACGCTGTCGACGGCGCGGTCGGCGTCGGCGGGCGAGCCGCCGGCGCTGGCCGAGGACCGGCTGGTGCTGCGGGAGCGCTCGGCGCAGGAGAAGAAGACCGTCGAGGTGGAGCTGCGCGAGCAGGCCGTCGCGGACGCCGGTCCGCTGGAGCCGGGCCTGCCGGGGGTGGACGACGGCGGCGAGGTGTGGGTGCTGCGGGTGGACGGCCCGGTGTCGGTGCCCGCGGACGGGCGGGCGCACCGGGTGCCGGTGAGCGTGTTCGAGGCGGCGGCGCGCAGCGAGTACGCGGCGGCGCCGGAGCTGTCGGACGCGGTGACGGAGGTGGTGTCGTTCCGCAACGCGGCGGGGCACGCGCTGCTGGCCGGACCGGTGGACCTGGTGCGCGGCTCGGGCTACACCGGCCGGGGCGCGCTGGAGTTCACCGCGCCGGGCGCGCCGGTGCGGCTGGCGTTCGGCTCCTCGGACGGCCTGCGGGTGGTCCGGGAGGCGGACGAGCGCCGGGAGGGCGCGGGCCTGGGCGGCCAGCGCACCCTGGTGACCCGCACGGTGCGGCTGCACCTGTCGCGCTTCTCCGGCCCGGACGAGCACGGCGAGCGGGTGGTGGTGCTGCGCGAGCGCATCCCGGTCTCGGAGGTGTCGGCGGTGCAGGTGCGGCTGCGCAAGGAGCACTGCTCGCCGCCGCCGGACGAGCTGGACGCCGAGGGCATCGTCCGCTGGGAGGTGCCGCTGCCGCCGGGCGGGCGGCGCACGGTGACGCTGGTGTACGAGATCGCGGCGACGGCGAAGGTGGCGGGGCTGTGAGCCGCGCCCCCGGCCCGGCGGCCCGGCCCGGGAGGGGTACAACAGAGGCATGATCTACCACCTCGCCCCGCTGGACGACTGGCTGCGCGACCCGGGCCGGCCGTACACCGCCGCGTCGCTGCTGACCGAGGGCTTCCTGCACTGCTCGCCGGACGAGCCCACGGTGCTGGCGGTGGCCAACGCGTTCTTCCGGGACGCCCCGGAGCCGCTGATGGCGCTGCTGATCGAGGAGTCGCTGGTCGAGCCGATGGTGAAGTGGGAGGCGGCCACCGGCGGGCCGCCTCCGGGCACCGCCGAGGGGGTGCTGTTCCCGCACGTGTACGGGCGGCTGAACCGGACGGCGGTGCTGGGCCTGGAGAAGCTGGAGCGCGGCCCGGACGGGCGCTGGGCGGCGCTGCGGCCCTGGAGCTGACCCCCGGGGCCCGGGGCGCCGCCCGGGGCCCGCACGGGGCCGTCGGCGGGCGTTGACGGCCCGTCACCGGCCGCCGGCGGGCCCGGCGCTCAGAGCCAGCCGCGCTCCCGGGCCGCCATGCCCGCCTGGAAGCGGGTGGTGGCGCCCAGCTCCCGCATCAGGCCCTGGAGGCGGCGCTGGGTGGTGCGGGCGCTCCAGCCCAGCGAGCGGGCGATCGACTCGTCGGTGAGGCCGGCCGCGAGCAGGCCCAGCAGCTTGAGGTGGTCGGCCTCCGGCCCGGGGCCCTCGCCGTCGCCGAGCACGGTCTGCAGCGGCACCGCGCGCTCCCACTCGGCCTCGAACAGCGCGTCCAGGGCCTGGAGCAGCGCGGAGGGGTGGATCACGTACGCGGCGTCCAGCACGCTGTCGCCGACGCTGATCGGGATGATCGCCATCTTGTCGTCGGCCATCATCATCTTCATCGGCAGCACCGGCCGGACCCTCGCCTCCTCGCCGTCCTCGACGCCGGTGAGGATCTCCTGCTCCAGGCGCCCGGGCCAGGCGATCGCCTCCTTGTCGAAGACGGTGCGGATCCGCACCCCGGACTTGAGCTTGGCCCGCTGCCGGGGCTGCTCGACCGTCGGGTCCTGCACGTACGGCGGGCAGTCGAAGCCGCGGATCTGGTACTGGCTGGACTCGATCAGGTGCTCCAGCCGCTGGGCGATCGCCTCGCCGCCGGTGAGCACCTCCACCGAGTGCGCCGGGTCGGTGTACCGGGAGGCCTCCCGGAAGGCGTCCATCAGCCGGTGCATCTCGGCCCGGGCGGAGCGCAGCTCGGCCTCGCGGTGGCCGATCAGGGTGCCGATGGCGACGTCGGGGGCGACCGACAGGTAGCGCTCCCGGTCGACCGGGGCGCGGGTGGCCATGCCCTGCTCGGCGAGCCGGTCCAGGGCCGCCCGGCACTGCTCCAGGGTCAGGCCGCAGTGCTCCGCCAGCTCCTGGGCGGTGGACTGCGGCGCGACGACCAGCGCGGCGTACACCTGGCCGTCGGTCAGGCCGAGGCCCAGCACGGTGAATGCGTCCAGCATGGTGGTGCTTCCTTCCCCCGCCGCCCTGGTGGCCTGACGCGGTGGCGCACTTCCGCCACGCGCCGGGGCGAACTTCGGTGGCAATCTTCTGCCACCGGGCGGAACGATGGCAAGGCCGTGCGGTGCGCCTCACATGTCAAGACCCGGCAAAGCCGGTCCGCGCACGCGCCGGAGCCCGTCCGCCGTGGCACGGCGGACGGGCTCCGGTGGCGGTCTCGGCTACAGGCCGACCTCGCGCATCAGGGTGCCGACCTCGGGGTTGGTCAGACGGCGCAGCCAGCCGGACTTCTGGTCGCCCAGCGAGATCGGGCCGAACGCGGTGCGCACCAGCTTCTCGACCGGGAAGCCGACCTCGGCCATCAGCCGGCGCACGATGTGCTTGCGGCCCTCGTGCAGGGTCACCTCGACCAGGTAGTTCTTGCCGAGGTTGGAGACCACCTTGAAGCTGTCGGCGCGGGCCCAGCCGTCCTCCAGCTCGACGCCCTTGGCGAGCGTCTTGCCCAGGTCGCGCGGCAGCGGGCCCTGGATCGCCGCCAGGTAGGTCTTGGTGACGCCGTACCGGGGGTGGGTGAGGCGGTGGGCCAGCTCGCCGTGGTTGGTGAGCAGGATGATGCCCTCGGTCTCGGTGTCCAGGCGGCCGACGTGGAACAGCCGGGTCTCCCGGTTGGTCACGTAGTCGCCCAGGCACTGCCGGCCCTCGGGGTCCTCCATGGTGGAGACCACGCCGGCCGGCTTGTTGAGCGCGAAGAACAGGTAGGACTGGGTGGCGACGGTCAGGCCGTCCACCTTGATCTCGTCCTTCACCGGGTCGACCCGGCGGCCCTGCTCCAGCACCGGCTCGCCGTTGACCTCGACCCGGCCCTGCGAGATCAGCTCCTCGCAGGCCCGGCGGCTGCCCATGCCGGCCCGCGCCAGCACCTTCTGCAGGCGCTCGCCCTCCTCGCCGACCTCCTTGCCGGGGCCCTCGTGCCGGGCCAGCACCCGGTCCTCGATCCGGCCCTGGAGCTCCCGGGAGCGCTGCGGCTGGCGCCGCGGGTCGCCGGGCGCGCCCTGCCCCTCCCGGCGCGGCCGGGGCGCCGCCCCGGGCTTGCGGGAGTCGTACGCGCCGCGCCCGGGCGTCGCGTTCGGCCCGCCGCCGTACTCGGGCCGGTCGTACCGGCGCTCCTCCGGGCGCAGCGGGCGGTCCGGGTAGCGCCGCTCCTCGCCCCGCCCGCCGCCACTGCCGCCGCGCGAGCCCGCGCCGTACGAGCCGGAGCCCGAACCGCCACGGGCACCGCCGCCGCCGTACGAGCCCGCGCCCGAGCCGCCGCGCGCGGACTGCCCGCCGCCGTACGAGCCCGAGCCGCCACGGGTGCCGCTGCCGCCGCCGTACGAGCCGGAGCCCGAACCGCCGCGCGCGGACTGCCCGCCGCGGCCCTGGCCGCCACCGCTGCCGCCGCCGTAGGACGACGATCCGCCCCGGCCCCCGCCCTGCTGGCCGCCGCGGCCGCCCTGCCCGCCCCGGCCCTGGCCGCCGCTGTTCCTGCCGTTGCCACCGTTGCCACTGCTACGCATCAAAATGTCCGTACGTCGATATCCGTCTGGTCGGCCTGGTTCGGCCTCGGCCCTTCCTGTGCGGCGGCGACCGCCTGCGCGATCATCGTGCCCTCCAGGGACTCCGCTTCCACGTCGTCGACCTCGGGCAGGAAGGGCGCGAGCTCCGGCAGCTCGTCCAGGCCGCGCAGCCCCATCCGTTCCAGGAAGTAGTTCGTCGTCCGATACAGGATCGCTCCGGTCTCGGGCTCGGTGCCGGCTTCTTCGACCAGTCCTCGCTGTACCAGGGTACGCATCACGCCGTCGCAGTTCACACCACGGACCGCGGAAACCCTCCCGCGCGACACCGGCTGCCGGTACGCGACCACCGCCAGCGTCTCCAGCGCGGCCTGCGTCAGCCGGGCCTGCTGCCCGTCCAGCACGAACCGCTCGACCGCCTCGGCGCACTCCGCGCGGCTGTAGAACCGCCACCCGCCGGCCACCTGCCGCAGCTCGAAACCGCGCCCCTGCGCCGTGTACTCGGCGGCCAACTCCCCCAGCACAGCGGCCACTTCGGCCTTCGGCGCGTCCAGTACGGCGGCCAGTCTGCCCTCCGCCACCGGCTCGTCGGCGACCATCAGCACCGCCTCCAGCGCCGCCCGCAGCGGGACGCCCCCCGGCTCCGGCGCCGCCACCGCTTCGGGTGCCGGCTCCGACCCCGGTTCCGGCTCCGATCCCGTTCCCGGTTCCGGCAGCGCCAGGACGCGCTCCACCGGTTCGATCCGGGCGCCGTCCGGGTACGCCGACTCCTGCCACTCCCCGGGCCGGTGCGCGCCCGGCAGTCCCAGGGACCGGCGCGCGGGCCGCTCCGTCATGCCGTACCGCCTTCCTCGCCGCCGCCCGCGGGGCGGTCGAACTCGTCGGTGACCTCGACCGCCCGGTCGTCCGCGGCGACCCAGCGCACCACCAGTTCCTCCAGGGCCCGCGGCTGCTCGAAGGCCAGCGCCTTCTCCCGGTACAGCTCCAGCAGCGCCAGGAACCGGGCCACCACCACCAGGGTGCCGTCCGCGTCGGCCGCCAGCTGCCCGAAGGTGGCCGTGCCGAGCGCGCGCAGCCGCTCCACCACCAGCGCGGCCTGCTCGCGCACGCTCACCGGCGGCACGTGGATGTGGTCGACGTACACCACCGGCCGCGGCCTGGGCGCGAACGCCTTCGCCGCCAGCCGGGCGAAGCGCTCCGGGCCGATCGACAGCACCACCTCGGGCAGCAGCAGCGCGTACTGCGGCTCCAGCGCGACCGTCCGCGGCCGGCGCAGCGCCTCGCCCTCCCAGCGCTCCGCGAACAGCGCCGCGACCTTCTTGTACGCCCGGTACTGCAGCAGCCGCGCGAACAGCAGGTCGCGCGCCTCCAGCAGCGCCAGGTCCTCCTCGTCCTCGACCTCGGCGGCGGGCAGCAGCCGGGCCGCCTTGAGGTCCAGCAGGGTCGCCGCGACCACCAGGAACTCGGTCGCCGCGTCCAGGTCCCACTCCGGGCCCATCGCCCTGATGTGCGCGACGAACTCGTCGGTGACCTTCGACAGCGCCACCTCGGTGACGTCCAGCCGGTGCTTGGCGATCAGTCCGAGCAGCAGGTCGAACGGCCCCTCGAAGTTCTCCAATCGGACCTGGAACGCCATAACGGAACATTCTGGCAGACGCCCCGGGGCGCGACGGCGGACGCGGCACCGGGGCGCGGGGAAACCGCGCGCCCGGCCGGGCGGCCCTCAGAGGCCGCGCGGCGCCCCCGCAGCGCCCCGCGGCGGCCCTCAGCGGCCGCGCAGCCTGCGCACCAGGATCGACGCCTCGCCGCGCTGCTCCAGGTCCGCCAGGACCACCGCGACGGCCTCGCGGACGACCCGGCCGCGGTCCACGGCCAGGCCGTGCTCGCCGCGCAGCACCAGGCGGGCGTGCTCCAGGTCCATCAGTTCCTCGGCGGACACGTACACCGTGATCTTCTCGTCGTGCCGCTCCCGCCCGGAGGGCCGCCGGGCCCGCCCGCGTCCGCGCACCGTGGCCGGGGCCGTCCGGCGGGCCTCTGCGGGGTCCTCCGCGCGCCCCGCAGGGGCCGCCGGGGCGGCCTCCGGTCTGGCGGCCGGCACCTCGGCGGTGCGCGGTGCGGGAGCGGCGCCCTCGCCGCTCCCGGGGGGTTCCTGCCCGGCGGGGGCCGCGCCGTTCACCGGAACGGTGCCGTTCGCGGGGCCGGAGCCGTTGCCGTTGTTGCGCGCGAGCGAGGGCGACAGGGCCATTCCGCCGGTTGCCCGGAACAGTTCGTCGGCCCCCGGGAGGCTCACTCGGCGGGGCGGCACCGGTCGAGCACCTCCCTGGCGAGCTGGCGGTAGGCGGCCGCGCCGACCGAGTTGGTGGCGTAGGTGGTGATCGGCTCGCCGGCCACGGTGGTCTCCGGGAACCTCACGGTCCGCCCGATGACGGTGTGGAAGACGTGCTCGCCGAACGCCTCGACGACCCGGGCCAGCACCTCGCGCGAGTGCACGGTGCGCGAGTCGTACATGGTGGCCAGGATGCCGTCCAGCCGCAGCTCGGGGTTGAGCCGCTCGCAGACCTTCTCGATGGTCTCGGTGAGCAGCGCGACACCGCGCAGCGCGAAGAACTCGCACTCCAGCGGGACGATGACGCTGTGCGCGGCGGTCAGGGCGTTGACGGTGAGCAGGCCCAGCGAGGGCTGGCAGTCGATGATGACGTAGTCGTAGTCGGGCAGCAGCGGCTTGAGCGCGCGGGCCAGCGCCGACTCCCGGGCCACCTCGCTGACCAGCTGCACCTCGGCGGCCGACAGGTCGATGTTGGACGGCAGCAGGTCCATGCCGGGGATGGCGGTCTTCAGCAGGACCTCGTCGGCCGTCAGGCCCCGCTCCATGAGCAGGTTGTAGACGGTGACGTCGAGTTCCATCGGGTTGACGCCGAGGCCGACCGAGAGCGCGCCCTGCGGGTCGAAGTCCACCAGCAGGACCCGGCGGCCGTACTCGGCGAGCGCCGCGCCCAGGTTGATGGTGGAGGTGGTCTTGCCGACGCCGCCCTTCTGGTTGCACATCGCGATGATCTGCGCGGGGCCGTGCTCGGCGAGCGGCGCGGGGATCGGGAAGTACGGCAGCGGGCGGCCGGTCGGGCCGACCCGCTCGCGGCGCTGGCGGGCCGCGTCGGGGGCCAGGGTGGCGGCGTACTCGGGGTCGGGCTCGTACTCGGCGTCCGGGTCGTCGTAGGGCCCGTAGCCGAGTTCGCTGTAGGCCAGGCCGTACGCGGCGAAGTCGGCGTCGTAGTCGGTGGCGGCTGCCGCCGCGCTCTGGCGGGCCTCGAAGGTGCGGACCGCGACCGAGCCGACCTCCTGCGCGCCCACCGTGGCCTGCCGGGCTTCCTCGTTCGGCTGCCCGGCGGAGAGCTCCGCCAGTCCTGGCTGACCACCCCCGGGAGCAAATGTCGACTCATTCACAAGTCGTCTTACCTCCTTGGACGTCCAGGACTCTATGTCGATTCGTCAGCGTGGCAGCATGCCAACGGTTTGCGACTCTAGGCCGTTTCGGGCATTCGCAGCAACACAATCCACGGTAGTGGGCCGTGTGTGTCGGCCGTTCACCCACCCCGTGTCAAGACACGAGCCTAACGTTTCCGCCCCCGCGGCGGGCCGTGAGGGCCCGTCAGGTGTCCTTGTCGACAGAGCGGGTGACAAACCGCACCGGAATTGACCGCCGGCGGTCACCACCGGGCCGCCCGGCCGCTCCCCGGGCATGCCGAAGCCCCCGGCGCGAAGGGGAAGGACGGCCGGGGGCGACAGCGGGTGAGGGGGCGTCAGGCGAGCACGCTCTCCAGGGAGACCGACTCCAGGCCGAAGGCCTCGGCGACGGCCGGGAAGGTGATCTGGCCCTCGTGCACGTTCAGGCCCTTGGCGAGCGCGGCGTCCCGGCGCAGCGCCTCCTTCCAGCCGCGGTTGGCCAGCTCGACCACGTACGGCAGGGTCGCGTTGGTGAGCGCGTAGGTGGAGGTGTTGGGGACGGCGCCCGGCATGTTGGCCACGCAGTAGAAGACCGAGTCGTGGACCCGGAAGGTCGGCTCGGCGTGCGTGGTGGGGTGCGAGTCCTCGAAGCAGCCGCCCTGGTCGATGGCGATGTCGACGAGCACGGAGCCCGGCTTCATCTTGGCGACCAGCTCGTTGGTGACCAGCTTGGGGGCCTTGGCGCCCGGGATCAGCACGGCGCCGATCACCAGGTCGGCCTCGACGACGGCCTTCTCCAGCTCGAAGGAGTTGGAGACGATCGCCTTGACCTTGGTGCCGAAGACCTTGTCGGCCTCGCGCAGCTTGTTGATGTCGCGGTCGAGCAGAGTCACCTCGTAGCCCATGCCGATGGCGATGGTGGCCGCGTGCCAGCCGGAGACGCCGCCGCCGATGACGACCGCCTTGGCCGGGTGGGTGCCGGGCACGCCGCCGGGCAGCACGCCGCGGCCGCCGGCCGGGCGCATCAGGTGGTAGGAGCCGACCTGCGGGGCCAGCCGGCCCGCGACCTCGGACATCGGGGCGAGCAGCGGCAGCGCGCCGTTGGGCAGCTGCACCGTCTCGTAGGCGATCGCGGTGGTGCCGGAGGCGACCAGCGCGTCGGTGCCGGCCCGGTCGGCGGCCAGGTGGAGGTAGGTGAAGAGGGTCTGGCCCTTGCGCAGGCGGTGGTACTCCTGCGCGATGGGCTCCTTCACCTTGAGGATCATGTCGGCCGCGGCCCACACCTCGTCGGCGGTGGGGAGGATCGTGGCACCGGCGGCCACGTACTCCTCGTTGGGGATCGAGGAGCCGACGCCGGCGTTGTCCTCGATGACGACCTCGTGGCCGTTGCGGACCAGCTCATGCACACCGGCAGGCGTGATGGCCACGCGGTACTCGTGGTTCTTGACCTCGCGGGGGATGCCGACCTTCACGGCTAACACGTCCTCTTGCCATGGGGGATACCTGCCGGGGAAGCCCGGCGGGCGACGCACATGAAGGGCACAACGGACAGGCCGGTGCATGGACCTATGCGCGACTGAGTTCGAGTGTAATGAAGCCCAGTCGGCGTGTCAGCCTTCCAAAGTGACTAAATCATCCGGACTCATTGGCACGTTCGTAGGCTTGCGCGCCTTCCCGGGCCACATTGCGGGGCGAACCCCGCATCTACGACATTACTCCGGAAGCGGGTGGCGGCCCTCCTGGCCGAGGTGCCGCTGGAGCCGCGCGGCCAGCGCCGCGACCTCCCGCTCGCCCCGCGCGTCGCCGGTGCGGCGCAGCACCGCGGCCGCCGAGCGGTACTCGCGCAGCGCCTCCTCGAAGCGCCGCAGCCCGGCGTGCGCCTCCGCCAGGCGCACCAGCAGCCGGGCCTCGGCCGGCTGGTCGCCCAGCGCCTGCCGCAGCACCAGGGCCCGCCCGTACGCGTCGGCGGCGCGCAGCGGGTCGCCGAGCGCCCGGTGCCCGTGGCCCACGCCCTCCAGCGCGCGGGCGCAGCCCGCCTCGTCGCCCGCCCCGCGGGCCAGCTCGACGGCCCGGCGGTAGCGCTCGCCCGCCTGCTCCCAGCGCCCGGCGGCGGCCTGCAGGTCGCCCAGGTTCAGCAGCGCGGCGGCGGCCCGGCGCGGGTTGCCCTGCCGCTCGGCGACCTTCAGCACCGACTCGTGCAGGGCGTGCAGGTCGGCGGGGGCCGCCTCGCCGGTCAGCGGCAGGGCCCGCAGCAGGGCGGTGACCAGGCGGCCCGCGGAGCCGTCCAGGTCGCCCTGGCCGACCGCGTCGGCGACGGCCGTCAGCAGGAGCTCGCGCTCCCCCAGCAGCCAGCCCTCGGCGTGCGCGGCGGTGCGCAGCCGCAGCGGGCCGGGCAGCGGGTCCGGGTTGGGGCCGGCCGCCGGGTCCAGCAGCAGGCGGGCCGAGTCCACCAGCCGCACCAGCCGTTCCAGCAGCCGGGCCCGGGCCAGCTCCACCTCGGACGGGCGGTCGGCCTCCCCGCGCAGCTCCACCAGCCGCCCGTACAGCCGGCCCGGCACCCGGTAGCGCGCGGTGCCGTCCGCCGCGTCCGGCTCGCCCTCCAGCAGCTCCAGCTGCGCCAGCTCGGCCAGCGCCGCCCCCGCCTCCGGCGCCGGGCAGCCCACCAGCGCGGACGCCGTGCGCAGGTCGACCCGCTGGCCGGGCGCCAGCGTGCACAGCCGCAGCAGCCGGGCCCGGGCCGCGGGCAGCCGCCGGTACGCCAGCTCGAACGCCCCGCGCAGCGGGTCGCCCTCCACCACCGGCACCGTCTCCCGCTCCGGGTCCGCGGGCCGCTGCGGCCCCTCCACCGCCGCCGGGGCGGGCCCCGGGACGGTGCGCAGCCGGGCGGCGGCGTCGGTGACCGCCAGCCGGGGCTCGGTGCGCAGCCAGCCCGCCGCCAGGCGCAGCGCGGCCGGGCGGTTGGCGCACGCCTCGGCCAGGTCGGCGGCGCCCACCGGGTCGCAGGAGATCCTGGTCCCGCCGACCAGCTCGCCCAGCAGGTCCACCGCGGCCCGGTGGTCCAGCCCGCCGAGGATCACCGGGTCGATGCCGTCGATGCCCATCAGCGGCCCCGAGGTGGTGGCCAGCAGCAGCGACTCGGTCTTCTCCGCCAGCAGCGGCCACACCTGCCCGGCGTCCCGGACGTCGTCCAGCAGCACCAGCGCCCGGCGCTGCCCGAGCGCCTCGCGCAGCGCCTCGCAGGCCGGGTCCTCCTCGGCCGCGCCGGGCAGCAGCGCCGCGCCGGGCCGCTCGCCCAGCTGGTCCAGCAGCATCCGGGCGGCCCGCCCGGCCCCCACCCGGCTGCCGTCCGGCGCGGACAGCCGCGCGTACAGCAGCCCGTCCGGGTGGTCGCCGGCCACCGACCTCGCCCACCGCACCGCGAGCGCGCTGCGCCCCGAACCGGGCCGCCCCGCCAGCACCAGCAGCCGCCCGCGCCCCTGCGCGGGCCGCCCCGCGGCGAGCGTCAGCGCCGCCAGCTCCGCCCCCCGCCCGGCGAACGGCCGGGCCCCCGCGGGCAACGCGTCGAAGATCCCGGCCGCCTCGGCCACCGCCGCCGTCTTCCTCGCCACCCGCGCCACTCCCGACCCGTCGCCCAGCGAACCCGACCCGCGCACCGGGCCCTGTCCGCGAAGCGTAGTTCGATCACCCCGCCCCGCCGAGACGCCCCGGTATGACCAACGGCCGAATCACCTCGCTGGAGCAAAGCGAAGACGAAACCGGGGGCGCGGGGAGACCTGCGCGACGAGGCGAAACCAGGGGCGCGGGGAACTGCGCGGCCCACCGCGCACCCACCGCCGGATCGCGACGCAGGACGACGAGTCGCACTGTCCCGCGATCCCCGCCGACGTTCACACGGCCGGTCGCGCAGTTCCCCGCGCCCCGTTTGTTCAGGCTCAGTACGGCCGGGCCGGCCACTCCGCGTCGGCGGGCCGCAGCGCGTCGAGGCCCTCGCCCGCCAGGGCCGCGCTGAGCGCCAGGACGCCGGTGACCAGGGTCGGGTTGTGGAGTTCGCCCGCCAGGACCAGGCGGACGAGTTCCTCCCGCGGCACCCGGGCCGCCTCCAGTTCCAGCTCCTCGCCGTGCGCCTCGTAGCGCTCGCCGTCCGCGTCCGACAGGTCGGTCGCGAGGAAGAGCCGGACCGCCTCGTCGCTGCCGCCGGGCGAGGTGAAGAAGTCGACCAGGACGCGCCAGTGCCCGGCCTTGGTGTGGGCCTCCTCGAAGAGTTCCCGCTGCGCCGCGTGCAGCGGGTTCTCGCCGGGGACGTCGAGCAGCCCCGCCGGGAGTTCCCACAGCCGGTGCCGGACGGGGTGCCGGTACTGGCGCAGGGTCAGCACCCGTCCGTCCCCGTCGAGCGCGAGCACCGCGACCGACCCGGGGTGCAGCTGGTAGTCGCGCTGCGCCCACGTCCCGTCGGGCATCCGGACCTGCTCGCTGCGCACGCCGGTCACCTTGCCCCGGAAGGGCGTGCTCCCGTCCCGGACGTCCCACTCCTCGGCCACGTCGTGAATCCCGGCCACCGGGCACCACCCCTTCTCGTCAGATAGACACAATCTACCGGACGCCGCCCCGCGACACGCCGGAGCGCCCGCCGGGAAGATCCCGACGGGCGCTCCGCGCGCCAAGGGGCGCTCAGCCGATCTTGCGGTCGATCGCCGCCGCGACCAGCCCCGCGAACAGCGGGTGCGGGCGGGTCGGACGGGACTTCAGCTCGGGGTGGGCCTGGGTGGCGACCAGGTAGGGGTGCACCTCGCGCGGGTACTCGACGTACTCGACCAGGTCGCCCTTCGGGGAGAGGCCGGAGAACTGCAGGCCGGTCTTCTCCAGGTCGGCGCGGTAGGCGTTGTTGACCTCGTAGCGGTGGCGGTGGCGCTCCTCGACGTACTGCTCGCCGCCGTACACCTCGCGCACGATCGAGCCCTCGGCGAGCTTCGCCGGGTACAGGCCCAGGCGCATGGTGCCGCCCAGGTCGCCCTTGCCGTCGACGATGGCCAGCTGCTCGGCCATGGTCGAGATCACCGGGTACTTCGCGGCGGCGTCGAACTCGGTGGAGTTGGCCTCCGGCAGGCCGGCCAGGTTGCGGGCGGCCTCGATGACCACGCACTGCAGGCCCAGGCACAGGCCCAGCAGCGGCACCTTGTGCTCGCGGGCGTAGGTGATCGCGGCGACCTTGCCGTCCACACCGCGGTCGCCGAAGCCGCCGGGGATGCAGACCGCGTCCACGTCGCCGAGCTGCTCCTGCGCGCCCTCGGGGGTCTCGCAGTCGTCCGAGGCGACCCACTTGATCTGCACCCGGGCGTTGTTGGCGAAGCCGCCGGCCCGCAGCGCCTCGGTCACCGACAGGTAGGCGTCCGGCAGGTCGACGTACTTGCCGACCAGCGCGACCTTGACCTCGTGCTGCGGCTCGTGGACGCGGCGCAGCAGGTCGTCCCAGACCGTCCAGTCCACGTCGCGGAAGGCCAGGTCCAGGCGGCGCACCACGTACGCGTCCAGGCCCTCGCCGTGCAGCACCTTGGGGATGTCGTAGATCGACTTGGCGTCGATCGCGGCGACCACGGCCTCCTCGTCGACGTCGCACATCAGCGAGATCTTGCGCTTGATGGCCTGCGGCACCTCGCGGTCGGCGCGCAGCACGATCGCGTCGGGCTGGATGCCGATGTTGCGCAGCGCGGCCACCGAGTGCTGGGTGGGCTTGGTCTTCAGCTCGCCGGACGGGCCGATGTACGGCAGCAGCGAGACGTGCACGAAGAAGACGTTGTCCCGGCCGACCTCGTGGCGGACCTGGCGGACGGCCTCCAGGAACGGCAGCGACTCGATGTCGCCGACGGTGCCGCCGACCTCGGTGATCACCACGTCGACGTCCTCGGTCGCCATCCGGCGGATCCGGGACTTGATCTCGTTGGTGATGTGCGGGATGACCTGGACGGTGTCGCCGAGGTACTCGCCGCGCCGCTCCTTGGCGATCACGGTGGAGTAGACCTGGCCGGTGGTGACGTTCGCCGAGCCGTGCAGGTTGGTGTCGAGGAAGCGCTCGTAGTGGCCGATGTCGAGGTCGGTCTCGGCGCCGTCGTCGGTGACGAAGACCTCACCGTGCTGGAACGGGTTCATGGTGCCCGGGTCCACGTTGAGGTACGGGTCGAGCTTCTGCATCGTCACCCGCAGGCCGCGGGCCTTGAGCAGGGCGCCGAGGCTCGAGGCGGTGAGGCCCTTGCCGAGCGAAGAGGCGACACCCCCGGTGACGAAGAGGTGCTTGGTCGTCACGGCGCGGCCGTTGGCCGACTTGCCGGAATGGGGCTGTGCCAAGAGGGGGCTCCCGTGGGTCGCGTGTCGGAGGGTGACGCCGGTGGAGGGGCTCCCGGCCCTCGTTCCCACCAGTTCCACGGGATACCAGCGTATCAGTGCCCCGGCGAGTGGTCGTCCGCGTCCGGGCGCGGCGGCCCGGCGCGGATCGTCCGGACGGCGCATCGGCGCAGCTCGGACGGGGTCCCCCGGCATGGGCCCCGGCGCGCGCGGGCAGGCGGTGGGGGCGCGTGGGGGCGGCCGAACCACCCGAATCCACGTATTCTGCTCAAACGTCGACATCCTCGCCCGACCCTGTGCGCACCGTCCGCCGCGGGGCCCGCACGGAACGGAGAACCATGGCCGGTCGCATCGAGGACTACGCGCTGATCGGGGACATGCAGACCGCGGCGCTGGTCAGCCGGGACGGCGCGGTCGACTGGCTGTGCCTGCCCCGGTTCGACTCCCCCGCGGTGTTCGCCGGGCTGCTGGGCACCGACGAGCACGGCTTCTGGCGGATCGGCCCGGCCACCCCGGTCGAGCCGCCGCCCGCCGCGCCCGAGCCCCGCTCGGCCCTGCTGGACTCCGGTGAGCTGCGCGTCCCGCCGGTCACCGCCGCCGCCCCCGCGGTGCCGTGCGACCGGCGCCGCTACCGGGGCGACTCGCTGATCCTGGAGCAGGAGTGGGACACCGAGGACGGCACCGTCCGGGTGATCGACCTGATGCCGCCCCGCCACCTGCTCGGCACGCCCGACGTGCCGCAGATGATCCGGATCGTCGAGGGCCTGGCCGGCACCGTCCGGATGCGCTCGGCGGTGCGGATGCGCTTCAGCTACGGCCGGATCGTGCCCTGGGTGCACCGGGTCGAGCACCCCGAGGTCGGGCAGCGCACCGTCGCCGTCGCCGGGCCCGACTCGGTGTGGCTGGACGGCCGGGCCGAGACCTACGGGCGCGACCTGACCACGTACGCAGACTTCACCGTCACCGCGGGCGAGCGGATCGCCTTCGGCCTGACCTGGAAGGCCTCGCACGAGCCGGCCCCCGCCCCGCCGGACGCCGAGGGCGCGCTGGCCTCCACCGAGCGGTTCTGGCGCGACTGGGTCGACCAGTGCACCTACCAGGGCCCCTACCGGGAGGCCGTGGTCCGCTCGCTGATCACCCTCAAGGCGCTCACCTACGCCCCCACCGGCGGCATCGTCGCCGCCCCCACCACCTCGCTGCCCGAGGACCTCGGCGGCGAGCGCAACTGGGACTACCGCTACACCTGGCTGCGCGACGCCGCGATCACCCTCTCCTCGCTGCTGCGCACCGGCTACCGCGAGGAGGCCCGGGCCTGGCGCGAGTGGCTGCTGCGGGCGGTGGCCGGCGACCCGGAGAACCTGCAGATCATGTACGGCATCGCCGGGGAGCGCGAGCTCACCGAGTCCGAACTCGACTGGCTGCCCGGCTACGAGGACTCCCGCCCGGTCCGGGTCGGCAACGGCGCCGCCGGGCAACTCCAGCTCGACGTGTACGGCGAGGTGGTCGAGGCCCTGCACCTGGCCACCATGTCCGGCCTGTCCCGGCACGACCACGCCCACCAGCTGCAACTGCGCCTGATCGAGTACCTGGAGGACCACTGGCGCAACCCGGACGAGGGCATCTGGGAGGTCCGCGGCCCGCGCCGGCACTTCGTGCACTCCAAGGTGATGGCCTGGGTCGCCGTCGACCGCACCCTCAAGCTGCTGGCCCAGGCCGACGAGCAGCCGCCCGGCCTGACCGAGCGCTGGACGGCCCTGCGCGCCGAGATCCACGCCGACGTGTGCGCCCGCGGCTACGACCCGCAGCGCAACACCTTCACCCAGTACTACGGCGGCAAGGAGCTGGACGCCTCGCTGCTGCTGATCCCGCAGGTCGGCTTCCTGCCGCCGGACGACAAGCGGGTCATCGGCACCATCGAGGCGATCCAGCGCGAACTGTCCACCGAGGACGGCTTCGTGCTGCGCTACCCGACCCACGACGACGACGGCAACAACGTCGACGGGCTGTCCGGGCACGAGGGCGCGTTCCTGGCCTGCTCGTTCTGGCTGGCCGACGACCTGGCGATGATCGGCCGGGTCGGCGAGGCCCGCGAGCTGTTCGAACGGCTGCTGGCGCTCCGCAACGACCTGGGCCTGCTCGCCGAGGAGTGGGACCCGCGGGCCCGCCGCCAGGTCGGCAACTTCCCGCAGGCGTTCAGCCACGTCCCGCTGATCGACACCGCCCTGCGGCTGACCGCGGCGGGCGGGCTCAACCTGTCCAACGGCTGACCGCCCGCCGGCCGGGCCGGTGACGGCCGGTCAGGGACGGCGCTGCGCCAGCTCGTCGTAGATGGACAGCACCTGGGCGACGGTGGCCGCCTCGTCCGGCCAGGTGGCGGCCTGGGCCCGGCCGGCGGCGGAGAGCGCGGCGCGGCGGCCGGGGTCGGCGAGCAGGTCGCGGACGGCGGCGGCGAGGGTCCGGGGGTCGGCGAACGGGACCAGGGCGGCGGCGTCGCCGACCAGTTCGGGGACGCCGCCGACGGCGGTGGCGACCACCGGGACGCCGGCCCGCATGGCCTCCTGGGCGACCAGCGAGCGGGCCTCCCAGCGGGAGGAGAGCACCACCAGGTCGGCGGCGGCCAGCAGGTCGGGGATGTCGGTGCGGTAGCCGAGCAGCTCGACGGGCAGCTGCTCGGCGGCGATCCGCTCGCGCAGGTCCTGCCGCTCGGGGCCGTCCCCGGCCAGCAGGACGCGCGGGGCGGGGGCGCCGGGCGCGGCGAAGTGCCCGGCGGCGTCGAGCAGCAGCCCGAAGCACTTCTGCGGGACGAGCCGGCCGATCGCCAGCACCACGGGGCGGCCGTCGTCGCCGCCGGGCAGCGCCTTGCGGGCGGCGTCCCGGTCCAGGGTGCCGGGCGGCATCGGCGGGGCGGCGACCGGGCCCAGCCGGGCGTCGGTGGCGCCGAGTTCGCGGGCCCGGGCGACCAGGTCGGAGGAGGCGCCGAGGACCAGGTCGGCGGCCCGCACCACCCGGCGCTCCATCAGGCGCTGGAGGCGGCGGTCGAGTCCGGTGGTGAGCAGCGCGTGGTGCGAGGTGACCACCAGCGGGGTCTCCGGGCGGATGCCGGGGAAGCGGCCGGCGGTGCGCAGCGCCAGGTCGGACAGCAGGCCGGCCCGCAGGCCGTGGGCGTGCACGATGTCGGCGCCGGTGAAGGCGCGGCGCAGTTCGCCGATCGCGGTGGCGTCGCTGCGGGCCCCGGAGGTCGGGGTGATGTCGACGGTGTGCGGCCGGGCGCCGGCCGCCGAGAACCCGAACAGCCGGTCGGTGCCCTCGGGCGCGCAGACCGTGACGGTGACGCCGTGGGCGACCAGGCCCCGGGTGAGGGAGCGCACGTGGGCGCCGATGCCGCCGGTCGCGGCGGCGAGGACGAGCACCACGTGCAGCTGGGGGGCCGCGGCGGCCCGCGCGGCGGAATGGTCCACGTCTGTCTCGCTCCGACTCGTTGTCAGCTGGTGTCCGCTCGCCACCATGCCAGGTCGGTCCGCCTCTTGGACAGTCGGCACCGCCGCTGGCGCGTCGCCCGCGGCGGTGCCGGCCGGCCCCGGGTCAGCGGGCGCGGGCCGTGCGGGCCGCCTCCAGCAGCTCCTCGGCGTGCGCCCGGCCGAGTTCGGAGTCCTCCAATCCGGCCAGCATCCGGGAGAGTTCGCGCACCCGCTCCTCGTCGTTGAGCGTCTTGACGCCGCTGCGGGTGACGACGCCGTCGTTGGTCTTCTCCACCACCAGGTGCCGGTCGGCGAACGCGGCGACCTGCGGGAGGTGGGTGACCACCACGACCTGCGCGCTGCGGGCGAGTTTGGCCAGCCGGCGGCCGATCTCGACGGCGGCCTTGCCGCCGACGCCCGCGTCGACCTCGTCGAACAGATAGGTGGGGACGGGGTCGGCGCCCGCGAAGACCACCTCGACGGCCAGCATGACGCGCGACAGCTCGCCGCCGGAGGCGCCCTTGGCGATCGGGCGGGGCTGGGCCCCGGGGTGCGGGGCGAGCAGCACCTCGACCTCGTCGACACCGTGCGGGCCGTAGGCGACGCTGCGGCCCTCCAGCTCGATCCCGGCCAGGTCGTCCAGCTGGCTGATCGCGAAGGTCACCCGGGCGTGCGGCATGGCGAGTTCGGCGAGCTCGTCGGAGACCGCGGCGGCGAACTTGTCGGCGGCGGCGTGCCGGGCCCGCGAGACCTCGGCCGCCAGGTCGGCCAGCCGGGTGCGCAACTCGGTCTCCCGCGCGCCGAGTTCGTCGATCCGCTCGTCGTCGCCGTCGAGTTCGAGCAGCCGCACCGAGCCGGTCTCGGCCCAGGCGATCACCTCGGCCAGGGTGCCCTCGGTGCCCGCGTACTTGCGCACCAGGTGGGTCAGCACGGCCCGGCGGTCCTCGACGGCGGCCAGCCGGACCGGGTCGGCGTCCAGGTCGTCGGCGTACCCGGCGAGGTCGCCGGCCACGTCGGCGAGCAGGTAGCCGCACTCGCCGAGCCGCTCGGCCAGCGCGGCCAGCCGCTCGTCGTGGTGGCGCACCGCGTCGACGGCGCGGCGGGCCTGGGCCAGCAGGGTGCCCGCGTCGACGGCCTCCGGGTCGGCCGGGTCGCCCGCGAGGGCGGCGTGCGCGAGCGTGGCGGCGGAGGAGAGCGCGTCGGCGTGGCCCAGCCGCTCGGCCTCCACGGCCAGCTCGGCGTCCTCCCCGGCGACCGGTTCGGCGGCGGCGATCTCCTCCAGCCCGAAGCGCAGCAGGTCGGCCTCCTGGGCGCGCTCCCGGGCCCGGGTGGTCAGCTCCTCCAGGGTCGCGGAGACCTGGCGCAGCTCCCGGTACACCTCGCGGTAGCGGGCCAGCGGCTCGGCGACCGCCTCGCCCGCGTACCGGTCCAGCGCGCCGCGCTGCCGGGAGGGGCGCAGCAGCCGCTGCTGGTCGGTCTGGCCGTGCACCGCGATCAGGTCCTCGCCGAGCTCGGCGAGCAGCCCGACGGGCACCGAGCGGCCGCCGACGTGCGCCCGGGAGCGGCCCTCGGCGGAGACGGTGCGGCTGACCAGCAGCTCGCCGTCGTCCAGCTCGGCCCCGGCCTCCAGGGCGCGGGCCACCACCGGCGATTCCGGGTCGAGCGTCAACCGCCCCTCCACCACCGCCCGTTCGGAGCCGTTGCGCACCAACGCCGGATCGGCCCGGCCGCCGAGCAGCAGACCGAGGCTGGTCACCACCATGGTCTTGCCCGCGCCGGTCTCGCCCGTGACGGCGGTGAAGCCGGGGGCGAGTTCGACCACGGCGTCGTCGATGACACCCAGATCCCGTATCCGCATCTCGTCCAACACGGAGACGACCTTACGAGGTTCCACCGTCGCTTTGCGACGACCGCCCCCGGTTCACCCCTGAGTGGCGGCACCGGCGGGCGCCGTCCGGCCCTGCTCGGGGACGGTCAGCCGAGGCAGGAAGAACTGCACCAGCGGGCCGATCGCCAGGGCGTAGGCGAGGGTCCCGAGGCCGAAGGTGCCGCCGAGGAGGACGCCGGCGGCCAGCACGGTCAGCTCGATGCCGGTGCGGATCAGCCGGACGGAGCGGCCGGTGCGCCGGTGCAGGCCGGTCATCAGGCCGTCGCGGGGGCCGGGGCCGAGCCGGGCGCCGATGTACAGGCCGGAGGCGAGGCCGTTGAGGACGATGCCGGCGGCCAGCAGCGGGACGCGCACGGCGAGGGCCTGCGGGTGCGGGACGAGGGAGAGGGTGGCGTCCATGGCCACGCCGAGGACGGCGACGTTGCCGAGGGTGCCGATGCCGGGCCTCTGCCGCAGCGGTATCCACAGCAGCAGCACCAGCGCGCCCACCACCGTCACCCAGGTGCCCACGCTCAACCCGACGTGCCGGGCCAGGCCCTGGTGGAAGACGTCCCACGGGTTGCCGCCGAGCGCGGAGCGCAGCACCAGGCCCATCGAGACGCCGTACAGCACCAGGCCGACGGCGAGCTGGGCGAGCCGGCGGGGCAGGCGGCGGGACGGGCCGCGGGTCGGGGCGGTGCCGGGCGGGTCGGCGGGTGGCGACGATTCGGTGCGGGACGGGGGCAGGGTCAGGGAGACCGCCATCGGTGGACCTCTTCTCGGTGCGGTGCTTGCCGTTCTCCGGCGCTGCACGCCACTATGGGCAGTCCAAAACCCGACCCGACAGGGCCAATCCGAACCGAGTGGACTGATCGACGATGGCCGAGTGGCACAGCACGCTCACCCCGCACGCCCTCGCCCGCCAACTGCCCGCCCCGGACGGCCGCCGCCCCGCCTACCGGGCGCTGGCCGCGCAGGTCTCCCGGCTGGTCGCCGACGGCCGCCTCCCGGTCGGCACCCGGCTGCCCGCCGAACGCGAGCTCGCCGCCGAGCTGCACCTGTCCCGCACCACCGTGGCCGCCGCGTACGAGGCGCTGCGCGCCGACGGCTACCTGCGCTCGCGGCGCGGCGCCGGCTCCTGGACGGCCCTGCCGGCGGGCACCGCGCCGCCCGCCGACGCGCTGCACCCCGTCTCCCCCGACCAGGGCGGCGTCCTCGACCTGGGCCTGGCCGCGCCCACCGCCCCGCCGCAGCTCGCCGAGGCCGCCGCGCACGCCGTCGCCCGGCTGCCCGCGTACACCGCCGGGCACGGCAACTACCCGACCGGGCTGCCGGTGCTGCGCGAGGCCGTCGCCCGCCGCTACACCGAGCGCGGCCTGCCCACCGGCCCCGAGCAGGTGCTGGTCACCACCGGCGCGATGAGCGCCCTGCACCTGGCCCACCAGGCGCTGCTGTCGCGCGGCGACCGGGTCGCCGTCGAGGCCCCCAGCTACGCCAACACGCTGCGCGCCCTGGAACGGGCCGGGGCCCGCCTGGTGCCCGTCCCGCTGACCGGCGACGGGGCCGGGCCCGCCGACTGGGACCTCGCGCAGTGGCAGCGGGTGCTGCGCGGCGCCGCGCCCCGGCTGGCCTCCGTCATCCCCGACTTCCAGAACCCCACCGGCGCGCTGGTCGACGAGGAGCGGCGCCGCGCCCTGCTGGCCCACGCCCGGGCCGCCGGCACCGCCGTGATCGCCGACGAGACCTGCGCCGAACTCGGCTGGGGCGTCGCCGACTCCGACCTGCCCCGCCCGCTGGCCGCGCTCGACCGGGACGCCCAGGTGATCACCGTCGGCTCGGCCGGCAAGATCCTCTGGCCCGGCCTGCGGATCGGCTGGCTGCGCGCCCAGCCGTCCCTGGTCCGCAAGCTGGCCGCCGACCGGGCGCTGTACGACCTGGGCACGCCCGTGCTGGAGCAGCTGGTCGCGGCCCGGCTGCTGACCGAGCACCTGCCGGCGATCCGGGCCGAGCGGCACGCGCAGCTGCGGGCCACCGCCGAGGCGTTCGCCCGCGAGCTGCCCCGGCACTTCCCCGCCTGGCGCTTCGCCCTGCCGCCCGGCGGCCTCGCCCTGTGGGCCGCCACCCCCGGGCTGCCGGCCACCGCGCTGGCCCGGGCCGGCGAGCGGACCGGCGTCCGGATCGCCTCCGGGGCCCGGTTCGGCGTCGACGGCGCGTTCGAGGAGCACCTGCGGCTGCCGCTCACCCTGCCCGCCGCGCACGTCCCCGACGCGCTGCGGCGGATCGCCGAGGCCGCCGCGCTGGCCCGCACCGAGCGCCTCTCCGGCGCCGACCCGGCCCCCGCCGCGCTCTGACCCGCCCTCCCCCGACGTCCCGTCAACCCACCGACCCGGACGGTCAGTTGTCCGACCGACCGCGCCAACCCGTCACCGGGAGCGCGAACTTGGCGACCAGCCGGTCCGTGAACGGGGCCCGGTGCAGCCGGGCCAGCCGCACCGGGACCTTGCCCCGGCGGACCTCCACCCGCGCCCCGGCCGGGAGTTCGACCGAACGGCGGCCGTCGCACCACAGCACCCCGTGCGGGGTCCGCGGCTGCACCTCCACCGCCAGCACCGAGTCCGGCGAGGTCACCAGCGGCCGGGCGAACAGCGCGTGCGCGCTGATCGGCACCATCAGCAGCGCCTCCACCTCCGGCCACACCACCGGCCCGCCGCCGGAGAACGCGTACGCCGTGGAGCCGGTCGGCGTGGACAGCACCACCCCGTCGCAGCCGAAGTTCGACACCGGGCGGCCGTCCACCTCGGTGACCACCTCCAGCATCCGCTCCCGGGACGCCTTCTCCACCGACGCCTCGTTCAGCGCCCAGTCCTCGTGCAGCACGTTCCCGTCGGTGCGCACCAGCACGTCGATGGTCATCCGCTCCTCGACCTCGTAGTCGGCGGCCACCACCCGCTCCACCACGGTCGCCAGGTCGTCGCGCTCGGCCTCGGCGAGGAACCCCACCCGGCCCAGGTTGATGCCCAGCATCGGCAGCCCCGACTCCCGGGCCAGCTCCGCCCCGCGCAGCAGCGTGCCGTCCCCGCCCGCGACCAGGATCAGCTCGCAGCCGTCCGCCGCGCCGTGCCCGCCGGGCACCAGCTCCACCCCGTCCGGCAGGTCCAGGTCCGGCGCCTCGGACTCCAGCAGCCGGATCCGCATCCCCGCCCGCAGCAGGCCGTCCACCACGCCCTCCACGCTGCGCAGGGCCGCCTCCCGGCCGGTGTGCGCGATCAGGAAGACCGTACGACGATCGCTCATTCCCCGCTGCCCTCTCCCTACGCCCGCCGGGCCGTTGCGGCCCGGCCACGACCTGCCAGTCTGCGCAACGCCCGGACGCCTGCCAAGTACCCTACTGGGGCCCCTCGGCCACGGCCCGGTCCGCCGCCGCCGGATCCAGCGGCTCCGCGTCCCGGCGCAGCCACAGGAAGTACTCGACGTTCCCCGACGGCCCCGGCAGCGGCGACGCCGCCACCGCCCGCACGCCCAGCCCCGACTCCCACGCCTGCCCGGCCACCCGCCGGATCGTCTCGGCCCGCAGCTCCGGCGAACGCACCACGCCGCCCGAGCCCAGCCGCTCCTTGCCGATCTCGAACTGCGGCTTCACCATCAGCACCAGGTCCGCGTCCGGCGCCGCGCAGCGGGCCAGCGCCGGCAGCACCAGGCCCAGCGAGATGAACGACAGGTCGCCCACCACCAGGTCCACCCGTTCCCCGCCGATCAGCTCCGGCGTCAGCTCCCGCACGTTGGTGCGGTCCATCACCGTCACCCGCCCGTCGCTCTGCAACGACCAGGCCAGCTGCCCGTAGCCGACGTCCACCGCCAGCACGTGCGCCGCGCCCGCGCGCAGCAGCACGTCCGTGAACCCGCCCGTGGACGCGCCCGCGTCCAGCGCCCGCCGGCCCGCCACCACCAGGCCCTGCGGCACGAACGCCGCGAAGGCGCCCGCCAGCTTGTGCCCGCCGCGCGAGACGTAGTCCGGGTCCGCGTCGTCCTTCGCGACCACCACCGCCGCCGCGGTCTCCACCTGCGTCGCCGGCTTCGTCGCCACCGCGCCGCCCACCGACACCCGGCCCGCCGCGATCAACTCGCTCGCGTGCTCCCGCGAACGGGCCAGCTTGCGGCGCACCAGCTCCGCGTCCAGACGGCGTCGTGCCACTGCCACTGCTACGTCAGCTCCCACATCGGACGGTCCTCACCCGCGGTCCAGCGCCGCGAGGGTCGCGGCGAGCCGCGCATGGACATCTTCGTACACCTCGACGCACCGCTCCGCCCCCGCCCCGTCCGACTCCGCCAGCAGGGCCAGCGCCACGTCCACCTCGGACTCCCCCGTCCGGTCCCCCTCACTCACCACCGGCCCCCTCGCCCCCGGCTCCGGCTCCGGTCCCGGCCCGTCGCCCGGGAGCGGGGGGCGTCCGCTTCGCGGGGGTCCGCTTCGCGGCGGCCTTCTTCGCGGCGCGCTCGCTCGCGGCGGTCCTCTCCACCGCGCCTTCGTTCACGGTGGTCCCGTTCGGCACGGCCTTCTTCACGGCGGCCTTCTCCGCCGGGCCCACGTTGACCGCGGTCCCGCCCGCGGCGGCCTTCTTCGCCGCGCCGCGCTTCGCCGGGGCCTTCTTCGCGGGCAGCGGCGCGCTCGGGAACGCCCCCTGCGCCGACGCGCCGTCGGCCGCCGGGACGGACGGGACCGTCCGCTTGACCGCCGCCTTCTTCGCCGCGGCCTTCTCCGCCACCTCCGCGGGCGTCCCGACCACCGAAGCCGCCGAAGCCGCCGGGGCCGTCGGGGCCGCCTTGCGCGGCACCGAGCGCTGCGCCGACGCCTGCTTCGCGGCCGCCCCCTTGCGGGCCGCCGCCTTCCGCGCCGGAGCCCGTCGCGGTCCCGCCGGTGCGCCGTCCGCCGTCCCGGCACCCTCCCCGGGGGCCCGGCGCGCCGCGGCCTTCCTGACGCCCGACGCCGAACCCGCCGCCTGCCTGCGGGCCGCCGCCTTGCGCGCCGCCGCCTTCCGGTCCCCGGCCGCCGCCGCGTCCTCCGCCGGGGTCTCCGGCTCCGCGTCCCAGCCCGCGTCGAACAGGCCCTGGGCCCGCGCGGCCGGGCGCACCACCGGGGCCACCGGCTCCTCGGGCTCGGGCTCCTCGTCCGGCGGCTCCTCCGCCGCGACCGGCTCCTCCTCGACCTCCCGCAGCTTCGACTCCAGGAAGCTCAGCACCACGCCGACCTTCACCACCTGGTCGCCGACCTTCTCGAACACCCGTTCCGCCTCGCCCCGGGCCACCCCGGCCACCAGGTCGACCCCGGCCCGTCCGGCCGTCACCGCCTCCTCGGCGAGCACCCGCAACTGCTCGACCCCGGGGGGCAGTTCACCCCTGGGCTTGAGCAGTTCCCCGGCCGTGTCCAGCACCCGGCGGCCCGCCTCATCGGCCAGCTCCGCCGCCACCACCAGCACGCCCCGCACACCCCGCACCGCGTCCTGCAGCATCCGTCCGCCTCCTCGCCGCCGCCACCGACTACCGCCACCGACGCTACCCTCTCCGGGCCGCCGCCGTACGGCTCTGCGCTAGCGTGGAACGCCGAACGACCACCGACGGGAGCAAGCCGCAGACATGGCCACCACCGAGGAGTGCCGCACCGCGCTGGAGCAGCTCAGCCACAACCTCGCCGCCGCCGGCGGCGACATCCGCAAGGCTGCCGCCCTCGACCGCTCCCTCAGCTGCCACCTCACCGACCTCGACCTGACCTTCACCGGCCGCCTCACCGACGGGCGGCTCACCGGCATCACCGAGGCCCCCGGCCCGCCCGCCACCAAGGCCGACATCAAGCTCACCACCACCGGGGACGACCTGGTCGCCCTGGTCGCCGGCAAGCTCCCCTTCCCCACCGCCTGGGCCACCGGCCGCCTCAAGCTGGACGCGAGCCTCCGCGACCTGCTGCGCCTGCGCACCCTGCTCTGACCCCCGCGCCGCCGACCGACCGGCACGGACCGGCCGGCACCGGCCACCCGTCCCCCCGAACGGATGGCCGCACCCCGAACCGGCCCGGCCACGGACCCGTCAGTCCGCTGCGGGCAGCCTCGCCAGGGCCTTCGCCGACTCCGGCGCCGCGCCGTCGTGCCCGTCCGCCCACGTCCAGGCCGCCGCGCACAGCGCCCGCACCGCGTCGATCCGGCCGCCCGTGCCGTCCAGCGCCAGCACGCCGCCGTCCGCGCCCGCCGTCCAGCCGCCGCAGCCGAACCGGCCGCCGTCCAGCGCCGACACCTCCGGCTGCGCCTCCAGCAGGCCCCGCAGGTCCTCGGCCAGGTAGGTCGGGCGGTGCTTCGGCGGCGCGGCCAGCACCTGCTCGGGCGTGGCGATGCCGGTGAACACCAGCAGCGAGTCCACCCCGCCGTTGAACGCGCCCTCGATGTCGGTGTCCAGCCGGTCACCGACCACCAGCGGACGCTTCGCCCCCGTCCGCAGCACCGTCTCCCGGTGCATCGGCGGCAGCGGCTTGCCCGCCACCTCCGGCTCCACGCCGGTCGCCGCCTGCACCGCCGCCACCAGCGTCCCGTTGCCCGGCGCGATGCCCCGGGCCGTCGGGATCGACAGGTCGGTGTTCGAGGCCACCCACGGCAGGCCCCGGCCCACCGCGTACGCGGCCTCCGCCAGGTCCTTCCAGCCGACCGACGGGTCGTAGCCCTGCACCACCGCCGCCGGGTCGTCCTCCAGCGAGCGCACCGGCACCAGCCCGCGCTCCTCCAGCGCCTCCAGCAGCCCCGCCCCGCCGATCACCAGCACCCGCGACCCCGCCGGCACCTTCTCCGACACCAGCCGGGCCGCCGCCTGCGCCGAGTTGATCACGTCCGCGGGCTCGGCCGGCACGCCCAGCTCCGTCAGGTGCTCCGCCACCGCCCGCGGCGGCCGCGACGCGTTGTTGGTGACGTACGCCAGCCGCATCCCGGCCGCCCGGGCCCGCTCCAGCGACTCCACGGCGTGGACGACCGCGTGCGGCCCCGCGTACACCACCCCGTCCAGGTCCAGCAGCGCCGTGTCGTACGCCTCCGTCAGCGCCTCCGCACTGGACCCCGGTACGCTCCGCACCGCCGCGGCGTTCTCCGTCATCGCTGCTCCACCCTCGTCACCTCGAACCGAACGGACACCCGCCAGCCTAGGCCGCGCCCGCCACCGCACCCCGGTCAGCCCTCACCCGGACCGTCCGGGCCCTCCGGCCTCCCCGGGCCGCCCGAACCCTCCGGACCGTCCGGGCCGTCCGGGCCGTCCGGGCCCTCCAGCGGCGCCAGGTACCCGGGCGCTCCCGGCAGCAGCGGCCCGTACGCCCCCGCCCGGGCCGCCAGCGTCGCCCTGGTCTGCCGCAGCGCCGCCTGGTAGTGCCGGTTGCCCGGCTGCATCGCCACCGCCAGCGCCAGGTGCTCCGCCGAGACCTCGAAGTCGCCCAGCCGGGCCGCCGACACCCCCCACCCGAACTGCGCGTAGTCGTCCGACGGATCGGCCTCCGCCACCGCCCGGAAACTCTCCAGCGCCCGCGCGTACTGCCCCGCGTCGAACTGGGCCCGCGCCAGCGCCTCCCGGATCGACCGCGACCCCGGCTCCGCCTCCGCCGCCCGCGCCAGCAGCTGCACCGCCGCCGCCGGGTGCCGCTCCTCCAACAGCCGCACCCCGCGCCGGAACCAGTCGTACACCCCGCCGCCGGGCACCCCGTTCCCGCCGGCCCCCGGAACCGCCGCCCCGCCGTCGCCCTCGTGCTCCCGGTGACCCATCCGCACCTACCCCGCTTCCCGTCCGCCCGCCCACGTCCCGGATGACCTGGACGTCCACCCGCATCGCGATCTCCCAACAAGGACTACCCGACTAACATGCCCAGAATGAGCGCCCCTCGTGCCGAAACCGGCAACGAGCCCTCGGGCGGCCCCGGAGACCCCGGGCACGTCGCCACCGCAGGGCTGTCCCTGTCCCCGTTCCGCGGCCTGCGCTACGACCCGCACCGGGTCGGCGACCTGGCCGCGGTCACCTCACCGCCGTACGACGTGGTCGACCCCGGACGGCGCCTGGACCTGGAGACCGCGGACCCGCACAACATCGTCCGCCTGATCCTGCCCCGCCCCGAACCCGAGGACGCCGGCGACCGCCCCGACCGCGACACCCGCTACCGGCACGCCGCCCGCCTGCTCAACGACTGGCGCCACCAGGGCGTCCTGACCGCCGACCCCAGCCCCGCCCTGTACGTCTACGAGCAGCGCACCCCCTCCGGCACCCTCCAGCGCGGCCTGATCGGCGCCCTCGCCGTCAGCGGCCCCGAAGCCGGCGTCGTCCTGCCGCACGAGGACGTCATGCCCAAGCCCGTCGCCGACCGGGTCGGCCTGATGCGCACCACCCGCGCCAACCTCGAACCGCTGCTGCTCACCTACCGCGGCCACGGCAGCGCCGCCGACGTCATCGAACGCGCCGCCGCCACCGAGCCGCTGCTCGCCACCACCACCAGCGACGGCACCCACCACCGCCTGTGGGCCGTCACCGACCCCGCCGAACTGGCCGCCGTCACCCGCGACCTGGCCGGCTGCCGCGCCCTGATCGCCGACGGCCACCACCGCTGGGAGATGTACCTGCGGCTCCAGCGCGAACACCGCCACCTGCCGCGCAGCCCCTGGGACCGCGGCCTGGTCCTGCTCGTCGACACCGACCGCTACCCGCTGCGGGTCCGCGCCATCCACCGCGTCCTGCACCGCCTCCCGCCGGACGCCGCGCTCGCCGCCCTCGACCCGGCCGCCTGGCGCACCACCGAGCTGCCCGGCGCCCTCCCCGACGCCCTCACCGCCCTCGCCGAGGCCCACCGCTCCCCCGGCAACTCCTTCGTCCTCACCGCCGGCGACGGCCGCTTCCAGCTCCTCACCGGCCCCGACGAAGCCACCCTCGCCGCCACCGTCCGCACCGACCGCCCCGAGGAGTGGCGCCGCCTGGACGCCACCGTCCTGCACGCCGTCCTGCTCGACCGCACCTGGCACGTCCCCGACAGCCCCGAGCACATCGGCTACCTGCACTCCGCCGAGGCCGCCGTCCGCGAGGCCGCCCGCACCGGCGGCACCGCCGTCCTGCTCCACCCCGTCGAGGAACGCGTCGTGCGCCGCCTCGCCGAACAGGGCGTCACCATGCCCCGCAAGTCCACCTCCTTCGGCCCCAAACCGGCCACCGGACTGGTCCTGCGCTCCCTCGAACTCGGCTGATCCGCCGCCGACCCGGTGCCGACCCGCCGCCGACCCTTCCGCGCGGAACGCGAAGAGGCCCCCGCTCCTACCCGGAACGGGGGCCTCTCCTCACGCCGGTCAGCCCTGCTTGGGCTGCTCCTCGAACGAGTCCTCGTCGTAGTCCTCGTCCACCTCGAGGTCGTCCTCGTCGTAGAACTCCTCGACGTCCTCCTCGTCCTCGAAGATCATCCGGTCGTCGCCGACGTCGTCCTTGTCGATCTGACGGCGCGCCGGCTCCACGGCCTCCGCGCCCTCGTCCTCGCCCTCGGCGTCCTCGTCCAGCGCGTCGGTGAACTCCACGCCGTCGATCTCCGCCAGCCGCTCGGCCGCGTTGGTCGACCCGTCCGTGTCCGCCTCCACGGCCTTCACGAACCACTCCCGGGCCTCGTCCGCCCGACCCGCCGCGATCAGCGCGTCCGCGTACCCGTAGCGCAGCCGCGCCGTCCACGGGTGGATCGCCGAGGACGCCAGCTCCGGGCTCTGCAGCGTCACGACGGCCGCGTCGAACTGCTCCAGGTCCGCCCGGGCACCCGCCGCGACCAGCCGCATCTCGACCTGACCGGCCTTGTCCAGCTGCTTCACCTCGGGCTCACCGGCCATCGCCAGCGCCCGCTCCGGCCGGCCCAGACCGCGCTCGCAGTCCGCCATCACCGGCCACAGGTCGACCCGCCCGGTCATCCGCTTCGCCGCCCGGAACTCGGTCAGCGCCTCCGCGTACCGCTGCGTCATGTACGAGGCGAACCCGGCCGCCTCGCGCACGCTCGCCACCCGCGAAGCCAGCCGCAGCGCGACCCGCGAGTAGTTGTAGGCCTCCTCCGGCTCGCTGTCGAGCAGCCGCGCCACCATCACCAGGTTGCGCGCCACGTCCTCGGCCAACGTCTTCGGCAGGCTCTTCAGGTCCTGCTTGACGTCCGCGTCGATCTCGTACCCGGTCACGTCGTCCGGGATCGGCAGCCGCTTCACCGGCTCCTGACGCCGCTCGTCGTACCCGCCCCGCTCGTCCCGCCCGCCGCGGTACCCACCACGGTCGTCCCGCCCGCCCCGGTACCCGCCCCGGTCGTCCCGGCGCTCGTACCCGCCGCTGCGCTGCGGACGGTCGTCGCGGCCACGGAAGCCGCCACGGTCGCCGCCCTGCGGACGGTCGTAGCCACCGCTGCGCTGCGGACGGTCGTCCCGGCCGCGGAAGCCGCCACGGTCACCGCCGCCCTGCGGACGGTCGTAGCCGCCACTGCGCTGCGGACGGTCATCGCGGTCACGCCCGTACGAGGGACGGTCCTCACGCGGACGGAACCCACCACGGTCGCCACCGCCCTGGGGACGGTCGTCACGACCCCGGTAGCCACCGCCGGTGCCGCCGCCCTGCGGACGGTCGTCCCGGCGCTCGTAGCCACCGCTGCGCTGCGGGCGGTCGTTGAACGAACGCTCCTCACGCGGACGGAACCCGCCGCCCTGCGGACGGTCGTAGCCACCGCTGCGCTGGGGACGGTCGTCACGGTCACGCCCGTACGAGGGACGGTCCTCACGCGGACGGAAGCCGCCACGGTCACCGCCGCCCTGGGGACGGTCGTACCCGCCGCTGCGCTGCGGACGGTCGTCGCGGCCACGGAAGCCGCCACGGTCACCGCCGCCCTGCGGACGCTCGTCCCGGCGCTCGTAGCCGCCACTGCGCTGCGGGCGGTCGTCGAACGAACGCTCCTCACGCGGACGGAACCCGCCACCCTGGGGACGGTCGTAGCCACCGCTGCGCTGGGGACGGTCGTCACGGCCGCGGAAGCCGCCACGGTCACCGCCGCCCTGCGGACGGTCGTAGCCGCCACTGCGCTGCGGACGGTCATCGCGGTCACGCCCGTACGAGGGACGGTCCTCACGCGGACGGAAGCCGCCACGGTCACCACCCTGGGGACGGTCGTCACGACCCCGGTAGCCACCGCCGGCGCCACCGCCCTGCGGACGGTCGTCCCGGCCACGGAAGCCGCCACGGTCACCGCCACCCTGCTGCGGGCGGTCGTCGCGGGAGCGGTAACCGCCACCGCCGCCGCCACCGCCGTACGAAGGCCGGTCGTCACGCGAGCGGAAGCCACCGCCGGCGCCACCGCCCTGCGGACGGTCGTCACGGGAGCGGTAACCGCCACCGCCGCCACCACCGCCGTACGAAGGCCGGTCGTCACGCGAGCGGAAGCCCCCACGGTCGCCGCCGCGGTCACCGCGGTCGTCACGACCCCGGTAGCCACCGCCTTCGCCACGGTCGTCACGACGCGGGCCGCGGTCGTTCGACCAGCCCCCTCGCGACCTGGGCTCGTACCCCCGGCCGCCGTCGTTACGGCGCTCGGGCCGGTCCTGGGGCGGGTTCGACATGCTGGTGACTCCTGTCTGCACACTGCGAGTTCGAGAGGCGCCACTGCCGATCCACCGACACCAGCGCGAGATCCGGACGCCCTCCGCACCCCACCAGGGTCCGGAACGTCCGCCTTGTCCATTGTCCGGCATCCGGCGGAACACCGCGTCCGGGTGCCCGACCACCGTCCACCGGCCGTCCACGTGTCCGGCCGATGCCCAACAAAAAAGGCCGAGGCCCCAGCGAATCGCTGGGGCCTCGGCCTATTGAAGAATTGTTCGGCGGCGTCCTACTCTCCCACAGGGTCCCCCCTGCAGTACCATCGGCGCTGTGAGGCTTAGCTTCCGGGTTCGAAATGTAACCGGGCGTTTCCCTCACGCTATGACCACCGAAACCCTATCGGGTATTCAGCGAACACACTTTTCAGTTGAAAAATGGTGTTGCTTCTTGTGGCAGAGTCGAAAGAATCGACTCCCTGCCGGCGATAGCTGTTCGCTACCCGGGAACCACACAGTGAACGCGAGCGTCTGAGGACAAGCCCTCGGCCTATTAGTACCGGTCAACTCCACCCCTCACAGGGCTTCCATATCCGGCCTATCAACCCAGTCGTCTACTGGGAGCC